>JAYZFK010000071.1:0-57017 GCA_036336835.1 Myxococcota bacterium
GAGATTTGTTTTCGTCAAGGAACTTGCCGATGGCATCGTTCATTGTCTTAGAGAGGATGAGCGCCTTGGCGTTGTCGGCCTTGGTGCCGAGATCCTCTAGGGACACGGCGATGGCAAGGAATTCGCCGAGCGAATCCCAGCGCAGATGGTTCTCCTGCATGAACTGCTGGACGTGCTTGGGCGCCGAGCCGCCGGCTCCAGTCTCGAACAAGCCACCACCGCTGATCAGCGGCACGATCGAGAGCATCTTGGCGCTGGTGCCGAGCTCGAGGATCGGGAACAGGTCCGTCAGATAGTCTCGGAGCACGTTACCGGTGACCGAGATCGTGTCCTGGCCATCCTTGATGCGCTCGAGTGAGCGACGCGTGGCTTCGACCGGCGCCATGATCTCGATCTCGAGGCCCTCGGTGTCGTGATCACCCAGGTAGCGCCTCACCTTGCCGATCAGCTCACGATCGTGCGCACGTGTCTCATCGAGCCAGAACACGGCCGGAGCCCCCGTCGCGCGGGCGCGGTTCACGGCGAGCTTCACCCAATCCCGGACCGGCAGATCCTTGACCTGACACATGCGCCAGATGTCACCAGCCTCGACCTCGTGCTCGATCACGGTCGCGCCCGAACCATCGACGACACGCACCGAGCCGGCTTTCGGGATCTCGAAGGTCTTGTCGTGCGAGCCATACTCCTCGGCCTTCTGCGCCATCAGGCCCACATTCGGCACGGAGCCCATCTTGGACGGGTCGAAGGCGCCGTGCTCACGACAAAAGTCGATCACCTCCCGGTAGACGCCCGCATAGCTGCCGTCGGGGATGACGGCCCTGGTGTCCTGCTCCTCTCCATCGGCGTTCCACATCTTGCCCGACGCTCGGATCATCGCCGGCATCGATGCATCGACGATGATGTCGCTCGGCACGTGGAGATTGGTGATGCCGCGGTCCGAATTGACCATCGCCAGGCTGGCGCGCTGCTGGTAGACGGCCCGAATGTCGGCTTCGATCTCGGCCCGCTTCGCCTCGGGCGCGTTCTGGATCGCGTCGAGCACGTTTCCGATCCCGTTGTTCGGGTTGGCGCCCAGCTCGTCGAGCAGGCTGCCGTGCTTGCTGAAGACGTCCGCAAAGAACACCTTCACGGCGTGCCCGAAGATGATCGGGTCGGACACCTTCATCATCGTGGCCTTGAGGTGCAGGGAGAACAGCACTCCCTGCTTCTTCGCCTCCTCGAGCTCGGCCTCGAGGAACTCGACCAGCGCGCGCCTGCTCATGAAGCTTGCGTCGACGATCTCGCCGGCGAGAACTCCCACCGAATCCTTGAGCAGCGTAATGACACCGTCTCCGTCGACGAGCTCGATGCGCAGCGAATCCGGTTCGGCGAATGTGACGGAGACCTCGTTCGAGCGGAAGTCTCCGCCCTGCATGTGGGCGACGTCCGTGAGCGATTCACTCGACCACTCGCCCATCGGGTGCGGGTGCGTCCGGGCGTACTGCTTGACCGACGCGGGCGCGCGGCGATCCGAGTTGCCCTCGCGCAGGACCGGATTCACGGCGCTGCCCTTGATCTTGTCGTAGCGAGCATGGATCGCCCGCTCGGAGTCAGTCTGCGGATCGTCGGGATAGTCCGGTATGTCGTAGCCCTTCGACTGCAGCTCCTGGATCGTCGCCTTCAGCTGCGGGATCGAGGCACTGATGTTGGGCAGCTTGATGATGTTCGCCTGCGGGGTCCGAGCGAGCGCACCGAGCTCGGCCAGGGCATCGTCGATCCGCTGGGATTCGCTGAGGCCCTCTGGGAAGCTCGCAATGATGCGGCCGGCAAGCGAGATGTCCCGGGGCTCGACCTCGACGCCGCAGACTCCGGCGAAGGACTGGACGATGGGCAGGAACGCGTACGTGGCAAGCGCCGGCGCTTCATCGGTGAAGGTGTAGAGGATCTTCGGGGTGGCTTCCGTCATGCTCTTCTTCGTCGGGGATTGTCGCGGCGGGCAGAGAATAGGAAAGAAATCCCGATCCGCGACGTCGGGCAGGCCGCGGCCCGGAAGGGCCCGATCGGCCCAACACGCGCTCGAGCGGGCCCCGCTGCCGGACCCCTGGGTTTCGCAGACTGGCGCAAGCGCTGTGCCGCGACCGTGCTCGGCTTGATTCGCGACACCGCTAGCTGAAGAACTGGTCGACGACGTCGACGATGTAGGCGATTCCGTCGTCGCCGATTGCGTGACTCATGGGCAAGATCAGGCCGCACTCCATGACGCGGTCGGCGTTGTCGAGACCTCCCGGGGCCACCCGATGCGGCGCGTCCTTGAAGGCCGGCTGGCGCGTTGCGTTGCCCGTCCACACCATCCGGGTGTCGACCCCGTTGCGTTCCATGTGCTGCTGGAAGTCGCCGCGAGCGACGCCCGACCCGGGCTCGATCAGGATGGGGAACATGTGCCAGCCCGTGTCGACTCCCGGCGTGGTGCGAGGCAGGACGAACACGTCGGGACGCCTGGCCAAGGCTGCGCTCAGCAGCTCGAAGTTGCGCTTCCGGCGCCCGAGGTTGTGCGGGAGCTTGCTCATCTGGACGCAGCCGAATGCGGCGCTCAGCTCGCTCGGCTCGAAGTTCCAGCCGACCTCGTCGAAGATGAAGAGGTCGTCGTACTCCAGGCCGTCGAGATCGCTGAAGAAGCGCCGCTCCCCCTTCTTCGAGCCGAAGAATGTCGGCTCGGAACGCCGGCCCCAGCGGCGGAGCAGCAGCGCCCGGTCGGCCAGCTCGGGAGAATCGAGCAGCAGCATCCCACCCGTCCCCGCGGCCGTGATGATGTGCGACAACGCGAAGCTGGTGAGCGAGATGTCCGAGCGGGCGCCCGTCGGTGTGCCGCGCAGCGTCGCACCGAGGCAGTCGCAGGAGTCCTCGACGACGGCGAGCTCGTGCCGATCCGCGACCTCGCGGATCGCGTCCCAGTCGGGACAGTTTCCGATCAGGTTCGGAGCCAGGATCGCCCGGGTGCGGGGACCGATGGCCGACTCGATCTGGTCGACGTCGATCTGGTAGGTGTCGCTCGTGACGTCGACGAAGACGGGAACCAGGCCGCCGCGAAGCATCGGCGCAATGTCGGTCGAGAAGGTGACCGCCGAGGTGACGATCTCGTCGCCGGGGTCGAGGTCCAGCAGCTCGATCGCGAGGTACAGCGCCGAGGAGCCCGAGTTGACCATGATGCCGCGCTGCTTGCCGAAGCTCTCGGCGACCCGCCGCTCCATCTCCTTGACGTTCTTCCCGATCCGCAGCGCGGTCGCCCCCCCGCGGAGAACCCGGACGACGGCCTCGATCTCCTGCTCGTCGTGGACGCTTCCCGCGTAGTCGATTCGGTCCATCAGGTCTCCAGGTTCGCGTAGACTGGTCGTATCCTAACCCCCGCCGCCTCTCGCGGAGCCAGAGCATTGATCATCGACATCGACTCCCACTTCGAGCCCGGTGAAGACTGGCTCGAGCCCTACCCGAAGCTGAAAGCGAAGCTGCCTCGGGTCCCCAAGGAGACGGGGCTGATCGAAGGCATCATGGGCGACCTGCTCCGCAACGTTCCGCGAGACGAGTGGCGCCCGATGGACGAGCTGATGCCGCCCGGGGCCCGCGTGCTGCTCGGCCAGGAGCAGCTCGCCGAGAGCCAGCGCCGCGCCGAGTTCGAGGGCAAGCAGCAGCGCGCGGACGCCGATGCCGCCGCCCGGGTGAAGTGGCTCGACGAGCAGGGCATCGACATCCAGCACGTGATCTGCCTCGACGGCTTCCACTACACGGTCGCACTCGAGAATCGGGATCGCGCACTCCTGAGGGAGACGATCCACACTTGCAACAGCTGGCTCGCCGACACCTGCGACGCAGCGGGCGGACGCCTGCTGCCCGTGAGCACGCTCGAGTACTCCGACCTCGACTGGGCGGTGGCAGAGCTCACGCGCATGCGCGCCCGGGGCAGTCGAATCTTCTTGATCCCGGGCTACCCGGTCGCAGGCCTGCCGCCCTGCCACCCGGAATGGGATCGGCTGTGGTCGGCGGCCACGGACCTCGCCATGACGCCCATGCTGCACGTCGGGTTCGAGCGCACCGCCTTCGATCCCGGCTGGGCGAACCTCGGGACGGACGCCCACTCGCTGCGCTACTTCGCCTCGAGCTTCGGCAACGTCGGCGGCCAGACACTGCTCAGCTCGTTCATCTTCAACGGGGTGTTCGAACGCCACCCGAAGCTGACTCTGTTCCTCGCCGAGCTGGGCGTAGGCTGGCTGCCCTGGGTGTATCGCGAGGTGGACGGCCGCACCGATCCGGTCAGCCAGCTCTTCCTCGGCGACTATCACTACTCGCTCAAGCCGAGCGAGTTCATCGAGCGCAACGTGCGAGCCACACCGCTGTCGTGGGCGAAGGACCGTCCGATTCCCCAGCTGATGCGCGACCTGCCGGACGACGTCGTCGTCTTCTCTTCGGACTTTCCCCACTTCGAAGGCTATTCCGATCCGATGGGCAGCTACCGCGAGCAGCTGTCGGGCTTCTCGCCCGAGCGCCTCGATCGCTTCTACGGCGGCTCGATCGGCGACGTCTACGCCCGCATGGGCGATCCGCTCGACCTGAAGGAGTAACGGCGATGCGTATTGGATTCGCAGGCGTTGGAGCCATGGGCGGCGCGATGGCGCGGCGGGCACTGGCGGATGGGCTCGAGGTCGTCGTCTTCGACCCGAGCGAAGCCGCCAGCGCGGCGCTCGCCGAGAAGGGCGCGCAGCGGGCCAGCTCGCCCAAGGATCTGGCCGAGCGATCTGACGTCGTTGCGGTGGTCGTGCTGAACGACGATCAGGTTCGCAGCGTCGTGTGCGGAGACGACGGGCTGCTCGCCGCCGACAAGGATGCGCTCGACATCCTGATCCATTCGACGATCCACCTCCCGACGCTGCTCGACGTCGAGGAGAGCGCGCGCAAGCGCGGCTTCTCGCTGATCGACGCCGGCGTCTCCGGACACACCACGGGCGCAGAGAACGGACAGCTCGCGGTGATGGTGGGCGGCGACGAAGCGACGATCGAACGCTGCCGACCGGCCCTCGAGACCTACGGCGGACTGGTCATCCGGGTCGGCCCGCTCGGCGCGGGGATGAAGGCGAAGGTCGCCCGGAATCTACTCGGCTTTGCGCAGTGCGCCTCGGTGTACGAGGGCATGCGACTGGCGGAAGAGGCCGGCGTCGACCTGGACTCGTTTGCCAGGATCGTTCGCCACAGTGAGGCCCAGAGCAATCTGGTCGACGGCTTCCTGTCCTCGCCGAGCGTGCGAGAAGGCAACGACGAGACCGAGCAGGGCAGGCAACGCCTGGCGCTCAGCGAGGTGGTCGTCGAGACCTGCCTCAAGGATCTGTCGGCCGCGCTCGACCTCGCCGAGAGCCTCGGCCTGGAGCTTCCCGTCACCGAGTCGGCCCGAGCCGAAACGCGGTCAGTCTGGGGCGCCGAGCCCGGCCCCAGACACTGATCCCGACCGTCCGACTCCACTCGCGTCGCACGCCGCAGGCAGGGAGCCCCGACATGCCCCACGCATCCGAGCTGTTCGATCTGTCCGACAAGGTCGCCGTCGTCACGGGCGGCAGCCGCGGCCTCGGCCGCGAGATGGTGCTGGCCTTCGCCGAGCACGGCGCGGACGTGGTGATCGCGAGCCGCAAGCTCGACAACTGCGTCGCGCTGGCCGACGAGGTCACCGAGCGCTTCGGCCGCAAGGCGCTCGCCGTCGCGTGCCACGTCGGCTACTGGGACCAGGTCGAAGGCCTCGCCGACCGCGTCTACGACGAGCTCGGCAAGGTGGACATCCTGGTCAACAACGCCGGCATGTCGCCGATCTATCCCTCGATCGGCGACATCTCGGAGGCGCTCTACGACAAGGTGATGGCCGTGAACCTCAAGGGCACGTTCCGGCTGTCGGTCCTGGTGGGCGAGCGCATGGCGTCAGGAGACGGCGGCTCGATCATCAGCGTGAGCTCGGGGGCCGCGGTGCGCCCCACCCCCGGCGAGGCCGTCTACGGGCTGGCCAAGGCCGGTCTTCACAACATGACCACGATGCTCTCGCAGGCCTACGCACCTAGCGTGCGTGCCAACGTCATCATGCCGGGCCCCTTCCTCACCGACATCAGCAAGGCCTGGGGCGACCCGGACGCGGTCCGCAAGGGCTTCGAGAAGTCGCTGCTACTGCAGCGCGCCGGAGAGCCGGAAGAGGTCGTCGGGGCTGCGCTGTTCCTGGCGAGCGATGCCAGCAGCTACAGCACCGGTGGTGTCATCAACCTAACGGGCGGCTTCGCCTGACGGGGAGGATCCATGGGAACGCGCATGGCGAAGCCGGCGCTCGACGTCGGCTTGATCACCGCGGATGCGACGCCGCTGCTCGACTTCTACCGCGCGGTGGCGAGCTTCGAGCTGCTCGATCCGCTCACCATCCCCAACGTGGGCACGATCCACAAGCTTGCGTGTGGCGAGAGCATCCTGCGGGTGATGGTGCCCACCACTCCGCCCGAGCCCGACGAGGCGGTGAGCTTCTCGGCGCGCGCCGGAATCCGCTATCTGACGCTCGAGGTCGAGGACATCGAGCAGGCTGTCGAGGCGGTGCGCAGCCACGGCGGCAGCGTCGCGCTCGAACCCTTCGAGCTCCGGCCCGGTCGACGGGTCGCACAGGTCACCGACCCCGACGGCAACATGCTCGAGCTCGGCCAGGGCTGAGTGGGCGGGGCCGCGGTGATCGACTACGACCCCTTCTCGGACGCGGTGATGCACGACCCGTGGCCCGTGTACGCGCAGCTGCGGCGCGAGGCCCCGGTGTTCTACCACGAGAAGTACGACACCTGGTTCCTGTCGCGCTTCGAGGACATCTGGCAGAGCACGACGCGGGATGTCTTCACGGCCGAGCGGGGCGTGACGCCGGAGATGGTGCTGCTGAAGTCGGCGCCGCCGCCCGAGCCGGTGTTCTCGATGCTGGATCTTCCGCAACAGCGCGACTACCGCCGCATGCTCGCCCCCCCGTACACGCGCAATGCGATCGCGCGAAGCGAGGCGCAGGTTCGCAACCACGTCCGTCAGCTGCTCGAGCCGCTCGCCGCGCGCGGTCGCTTCGACGCGGCCCGCGAGCTGGCAACGCCGCTAGCGACTCGCGTCATCGCGGAGCTGATCGGCCTGCCCGACGAGGAGGCTGCCACGATGCGCGCGCAGGTCGCGCAGTTCTTCGCGCGCCAGCCGGGCCAGGTGGGCACCACGCCCGAGAACGAAGCCGCTCGTCTCGCGCTGCTGACGCGGATCGCCGAGCTCGTCAGCGCGCGGACCGACGACGACGACCGATCGCGGGACGATCACATCTCGGTGCTGCTGCGCACGCCGGCCGAAGGACGGCCGCTCTCGCTCGGCGCGGTGGTGGCCGCCGTCTTCACGTTGCTCGTGACCGGCGCCGAGGTGGTCCCGCTCTCGGTCGCAAACACGCTCTTCTACCTGTGGTCGCACCCGGACCAGCGCAGGGAGCTCACAGCGCAACCCGAGCTGATTCCGCACGCCTACGCGGAATCTCTCCGCTACGACCAGCCCACGAACCTGCTCGGCCGCTTCGTGAAGGACCCGGTCGAGATCCGCGGTCACCAGCTCCAGCCCGGAGCGGGCGTGATGTTCCTCTGGGCTTCGGGCAACCGCGACGAGATCGAGTTCGAGCGAGCCGACGAGTTCGACATCGCGCGCCGCCCGCGCCGCAGCCTGTCGTTCGGCCACGGCGCCCACAAGTGCATCGGAGAGCATCTCGGCCTGCTCGAGGGTCGCGTGCTACTCGAGGAGATCCTCGCCCTCGCGCCCGACTACGAGGTCGACACCGGCCGGGCACGGCGCGCCTACAGCGAGTTCCTCCACGGGTACGATCAGCTGCCGATCGAGTTCGACGCGGCTCGCGCTACTCCTTCGGCTTGAGCGACTCCGCGGTGAGCCCGCGATGCCCCCAGTCGTCCCCGCCGCCGGCGAACTCGTGCTCGACCCAGTCGTCGCCGACCAGGACGCCGTCCCAGCCGATCTCGATGTCGAAGCCCGACGGACCGCGCATGTAGAACGACACCGTCTTGTCGTTGCGGTGACGACCCAGCGACGAGGTGATCGCGACCTGCTCCGCCAGGGCCCGGTCGAGCGCCCCGCCGACCCCGTCGAGCGTCGTCGACTCGAACATCAGGTGCTGCAGGCCACTCTGCTCTCCCACCTGGAGCAACGCCACGCTGTGATGCCGAGGTGTGCAGCGAAGGAAGTGGATGCCCTGTCC
The DNA here is from genome assembly GCA_036336835.1 of Myxococcota bacterium. Taxonomy (GTDB): domain Bacteria; phylum Myxococcota_A; class UBA9160; order UBA9160; family UBA4427; genus JAYZFK01. The sequence continues at coordinate 8,258 of JAYZFK010000071.1, forward strand.
CCCCGGACCGAAGCGCATGTAGTCGGTGCGGCGGAAGCCGAGCACGTCGCGGTAGAAGGCCAGGCTGGGCTCGATGTCCGGGACGTACAGCACGGCGTGTCCCATGCCGAGCCCGCCGGTCAGAAACTCGATGCCCGTCGGCGAACGGAAGGCGTCGTCGACGACCGGGCCGAAGAAGAGCTCGAGCCGGTGGCCCGCTGGATCGTGCAGCACGGCGAGTCGCTCGACCCCGCGGGCCGCGCACTCGGCGTCCTTGCCGGGCCGGATCTCGACACCCCTCGCTCGAACCGCCTCGACCGCGCTCTCGAAGTCCGAGACGCTTCGAAGCTCGAAGCCGAGATAGGCGAGCCCGGGCGCCTCGGACGGGTGGACGGCCAGGCGCCACTGGCGGCTGTCCAGCTTGAGATAGGCGGTGCCGTCCGCCGGCATCCCGGGAGCGGCCCGGGCCGGGGTGAGGCCGCACACCGCGGTCGCAAACTCGCGCCATTCCGCCGGGTCCGGCGCATCGATCCCGACATAGCCGAGGCCCGCCAACGAAACGCGACGCTCTTCCATCCCGCTCTGCCTCCGCAGTCCCGAACTCAGCCGCTGAAGTCCGCGGAGCTGCTCTTGGCCATCTCTTCGAGGAACCACGGCGGAAACTGACCGACGAACTTCTGGACGTCCCAGTAATCGCTCCAGCGAAAGATCTTGCCGTCCTTCATCTCGTGCATCGTGGCGAAGGTGTGCTCGATCCGCTCTCCGGACTTGAAGGTCCAGATCTCGGTGTGATCGAGGAAGACCACGTCGCCCTCGGCAGCGACGTGATGCAGGATCTGCTCCTGCTCTGCAAGATGATCCCAGGCGATGCTGAGCCGCTTGACGACGTTCTCGGGGCCGTGGGCGCCGGGATCGTCGGTCGGGACGTCCTGGTAGTGGACCTGCGGATGCAGGCAGCTCTTGAGCGTCTCCCAGTCCATCTGGCTCAGTGCCCGCCACATCTTCTCGACGGTGCGTTTGTTCGCTTCACTGGACATCGGCATCTCCTGACAGGGAGCGAGAGCCTAGCGTTCGCTCGCCGAGGCTCGCGAGGGCGTGCTCCGCGTCGAACTCGATCGGAACGACTCCCAGCACGCGAAGCCAGCTGGAAGCCCAGCGCTCGGGCTCGCCAGCGAGCTCGTAGGCGGGCGCGCAGCGCAGCAGCTCCTCGAATGCGACCCGCGCTTCCAGACGCGCGAGCGATGCGCCGACACAGAAGTGCAGACCGTGGCCGAACCCGAGATGGCGCTTCATCGAACGCCGAACGTCGAAGCGCTCGGCACCGGGGAACTGGCGCTCGTCGTGGTTGGCGCCCATCCAGGCCAGGACGACGGGCGCCGCCCGCGGAATCTCGCGCCCGTGCAGGCGAACCGGCCGCGTGGTGATGCGCGGCGGCGACTGCACGGTAGGGGCGTCGTAGCGGGCCATCTCCTCGACCGCGTTGCGCACGCCGGTCGGGTCGTCGACCAGGCCCTGGCGCTGCGCCGGGTGCTCGGCGAGGCGCACGGCACCGTTGGCGATCAGCGACGCCGTGGTGTCGTTGCCGGCCACCATCAGCTGATAGCCGATCCCGACCACCTCTTCGTCAGTCAGCCGCTCACCGTCGATCTCCGCCTCGAGCAGCGCCCCCAGCAGATCGCGGGTCGGCCGCGTGCGGCGCTGCTCGACCAGCTCGGCCAGGTAGGCGCGAATCGCTTCGACGGCCTCGCGCTGCTCGCGCTCGGCCACCTCCTCCGAGACCGACGGGTGGCGCTGCTCGATCTTCTCGGCCCACAGGCGAAACTGCCAGCGATCCGCTTCCGGCACGCCCAGCAGCGCTCCGATCACCTGCGTCGCGAGTGGCGCGGCAAACTCGCGCATCAGCTCGCAGCTCCCCTTGCCGGCCACCTGGCCGAGCAGCTGCCTGGAGAGACGGCGGACGATCGGCTCGAGCGCTTCGACCCGGCGCGGCGTGAACGTCCGGGCGAGCAGAGACCGCATCCGGTCGTGACGGGGTGGATCGAGGTAGAAGATGCCGAAGTCCATCATCCAGCGAGGCATCAGCTCGGTGGGTTCACCCTCGCACTCTCCGTAGTGAGCCGGATTGCTGGCGAACGTCTCCCAGTCGCTGGCCGCGTTCCACACGTCGTCCCAGCGGGTGAGCACCCAGAAGCGCAGCCGCTCGTTCCAGTAGGCCGGATGCTCGTCGCGCAGGGTCTTGAAGATCGGGAACGGATCGAGCTGGAACTCGAGCCGAGTCGGGTCGTACTCGAACGCTGTCATGGCTCACGGGCCTTTCTTTCGAAGCGCACGCCACCTCGCACCGGGTCAGCCGATCACACCCGCCTCGCGCAACGTCTGCAGCCGCTCGGCGTCGAGCCCGAGCTCCTCGCCGAGCACGTCGTCCGTGTGCTGGCCGAGCTCGGGAGGCGGCTCGAAGGGCACTTCGCTCTGCGACATTCGCGGCGCGAACCCCAGCATGCGCACCGCGCCCTGGGTCGGATGCTCGACGGTGTGGACGAAGCCGCGCTCGTTCAGGTGCGGGTCGTCGAACAGATCCGTGGTGTCGAGCGTGGCCGAGCAGGGCACACCCGCCCCGGCCACCTGCTCCATCACCTCGTGCTTGGTTCGCTCGCGCGTCCAGCTGGCGATCTCCTCGTGGAGGATCTCGCTGTTGCGCACGCGCGTCTCATCGCTGTTGAAGCGCTCGTCGGTGATCAGGTCCGGTCGATCGATCGCCAGGTAGAGGCGATCGATGTGCTCGGCCGTCACGGCGATCACGAAGGCCCAGTCGTTGGGGCCGCCCGGCTTGCAGGGATACAGGCCCGACGGGGGCGCCCCGACCTGGCTGCCCGTGCGAGGCGCCGGCCGGCGGCCCCAGTCGGAGTAGTGTGCAATGCGCGTGCGCATGAAGTAGCTGAGGGCCTCCTGCATCGAGATCTCGATGTGCTGGCCCCTGCCCGTGCGCAGGCGCTGCACGTAGGCCGCGAGGATCGCCATCGCCAGCTGGACCCCAGTCCCCGAGTCGCCGATCGTGGGACCGGGCAGGGTCGGCGGGCCGTCCGCATCTCCCGTCACGCTGAACGTCCCGGCCGCTGCCTGGGCCGACATGTCGTAGGCGAGGTAGTCCGCGTAGGGCCCCGAGAGCCCGAAGCCCTTGATCTGGGCGTAGATCACAGCGGGATGGACCGCCGCCAGCGTCTGGTACCCGATGTCGAGCCGCTCGATCGCACCCGGGCCGTAGTTCTCGACGAAGACGTCGAAACGCGGCAGCAGCTGCAGCAGCAGCTCGCGGCCCTCGGGCTTCGCCAGGTTCAGCGCGATGCCGCGCTTGTTGGCGTTCCAGTTCCAGAAGTAGTCGTCGCGACCCGCCGTCCAGCGACCCGGGTCGCCGAGACCGGGCGCCTCCACCTTGACGACGTCCGCTCCCAGCCAGGCGAGCGCCTGGGTGCACGAGGTGCCCGCCTCGTACTGCGTCATGTCCAGAATGCGCAGACCGTCGAGTGCCGGCATCGTCACCTCCTCGGGTCGCCTATCCTACTCCGTCGCGAACGCGGTCGGGGCCGGAAGCACGAAGGGGCGAGCGCCATTGCAGCCGTCGATCCAAGACATTCACAGCCTGCTGACGGCACCGGGCGAGCAGTTCGAGATGGCCGAGACCGTGATCCACGGCGTGCCCGTGCGCTTCTGGAAGAACGCACCGCCCGACCTGCCGGCGGTACTGCGCAGCAGCGCCGCCCACGGCGACAAGACCTTCCTGGTCTACCGCGACGAGCGAATCAGCTTCCGCGAGCACTTCGCGAGGGCGGCGCGCCTGGCACACCGACTGCGCGACGAGCTCGGCGTGCGACCCGGCGATCGCGTGGCCATCGCAATGCGCAACCTCCCGGAGTGGCCGACCGCCTTCTGGGCCATCACCGCGGTCGGCGGCGTCGCGGTGCCGCTCAACGCCTGGTGGACCGGCTCGGAGCTCGAGTACGGTCTCGCAGACTCCGGCGCCAAGCTGTTGTTCGCAGACGCCGAGCGGCTGGCACGGCTCGATCCCCACCTCGCGACGCTCGGCGCCGTGGTCGGAGCACGTGGAGCCCCCGCCCCGGGCACCGCACGGCGCTTCGAACGCTTCGAAGAGCTGATCGAAGGCGCAGCTGCCGAGACCGAGCTGCCCGCAGTGGAGCTCCGACCCGACGACGACGCCACGCTCTTCTACACCTCGGGAACCACCGGGCGGCCCAAGGGCGTCATCGGAACGCATCGCAACATCTGCACCAACTTGCTGACGGTCGCGTTCGCGCGCGCGCGAACGCTGCTGCGCTCGGGCGCGCCGCGCTCGGCGATCGATCAGCTGGAAGAAGACCCGGCCTTCCTGCTGTCCGTCCCGCTCTTCCACGTCACCGGCTGCCACAGCGTGCTGCTGAGCACCACGGCGCTCGGAGCCAAGCTCGTGCTGATGCACAGGTGGAATCCCGAACGCGCGCTCGAGCTGATCGAGCGCGAGCGCATCACGATCTTCGGCGGCGTGCCCGCCATGGCCTGGCAGGTACTCGAGTCGCCGGATTTCGCGCGCCGCGACACCTCGAGCCTGCGCAGCGTCCGCTACGGCGGAGCGCCCGCGCCAGCCGAGCTGGTGCGCCGGATCGACGAGCTGCTGCCGGGACGAACCCCCTCCAACGGCTACGGGCTGACCGAGACGTCGGCGATCGCCAGCAACAACGCCGGGGACGACTACCGCGCGCGCCCAGACAGCGTCGGCGTCCCGGTTCCGGTGTGCGACGTTCGGATCGTCGACGCCGAGGGATCCGAGCTGCCGCGCGAAGAGATCGGCGAGCTCTGGATCCGGGGCCCGAACGTCGCCATGGGCTACTGGAACCAGCCCGAAGCCACCGCGGCAACCTTCACCGAGGGCTGGCTGCACACGGGCGACCTCGCGCGGATCGACCAGGAGGGCTTCATCTACATCGTCGATCGGGCCAAGGATGTGGTGATTCGCGGCGGCGAGAACGTCTACTGCGCGCAAGTCGAGCAGGTGCTGTTCGAGCACCCCGGCGTCCGGGATGCCGCGGTCATCGGCGTGCCGGATCGCGTCCTCGGTGAGGAGGTCGGCGCTGTCATCGTGTCTCGTCCGGGGGTCTCGTTGTCGGAGCAGGAGCTTCGCGATCACGTCCGCGCGCGGCTGGCAGCCTTCAACGTCCCGACCCACATCTGGCTCCGCGAGCAGGAGCTGCCCCGCAATCCCGCCGGCAAGGTCCTCAAGGCGGAGCTCAAGCGCGAGCTGATCGGCGAGCCAGCGCCTTGAACAGGACGTGGAGCGCGAGCCCGATTCCGATCAGCAGGCACGCAACCAGCGTCCGCACCATGGCGAGGCTGATCACCGGCTCCGCGGGAAACACGTGGGTCTTCTCGAGCGATGCCCACTTGTGGACGCCCTGGTCCTTGGCGCCGAGCTCGAGCGCAAACTCGAACATGTCCCGCCGGCTGCGGTAGCGAACGATCGCCACCTGGTCCCACTCGTCGGCACCGTCGAAGTCGAGGAAGCGGCCCTGGACGTCCGCCATCAGGATCGGCATCGAGCCTCGCTTCACCAGGGCCGGCACGACGAAGGCGGCATAACGCGCTGCCGCTGCCTGGGCATCGTCGTCGTAGTCGTAGCCCGGCGGATAGAGCGCCTTGTCGCGGAACTTCATCAGGTTGACCATGTAGTACTCGTTGCCATCGTCCTGCCCGACGAGGGAACGGAAAGCCGAGAGGGTCTTCGAATTGGGATGCTCGCTCTGCGCGCTCAGCGCTTCGAGCTTGCCGAGATACACCGCCGCCGCCTGCTCGCTGAGCGGCTCGCCGCTGCCCCCCCACCAGAGCCAGAAGGCGAGATACAGGACGCCGAGCACGACAGCAGTGATGCGCGAGCGACGAGATACCTCGAACGCGGCCTCTTCGCTCACTGCGGCAACGGCAGCTGGTAGACGCGCGCGGCGGTCTCGTACAGCAGCTTGCGCTGGACGCGGGGCTCGAGTCCCTCGACGCTCGAAATCATCTGCTCCCTGACGCCGGGATACAGGCAAGTCGCGTGCGGGAAGTCGGTCTCGAACATCATGTTGTCCTCGCCGATCTTCTGGAGCGCGGGGCCAATGTCACTCTCGAACCAGTACGAGCCGTAGATCTGGCGCCGAAAATACTCCGAGGGGCGGAGCTTCAGATCGTCGACGCCGTTCTCGTCGTACTGATAGTCGAGACTCTCGATCAGGAACGGGAGCCAGCCGACGCCGCTCTCGACCGAGACGAACTGGAGGCTCGGGAAGCGGTCGAGCAGACCGCTCATCATCAGATTCGCCAGGCACACCATGTTGCCCATCTGCGCCAGCGTCGAGAGAGTGGCGAAGGCACGTCCGGGCGGATACTCGCCCCACAGGCGGATCGGACCGCCGGCGCCGATGTGGAAGTTGACGGGCAAGCGGCGCGACTGCGCGGCATCCCAGAGCGGATCCCAGTGCGGATCCTGGAGCGGCGGCAGGCCCCAGTCCTGCGTGCAGTCCGTCATCACGAAGCCGGTGAGCCCGAGATCGTCCTGGCAGCGCTCGAGCTCGGCGACCGCCGCGGGGACGTCCCAGAAGGGCAACATCGCCTGCGGGAACAGGCGACCGCCGCTCTCGCGCTGCATCTCGGCGCAAGCGTCGTTGTAGGCGGTCGCGCAGAACTTGCGATGCGCCTCGTCCTCGACCCGCATGATCAGGTTGCCCGCGAAGCCGAGAATGTTGGGATACACGATCTGCATCGTCAGGCCGTGCTCGTCCATGTACTCGAGGCGCGGCGCCACTTCGATCGAGCCCGGATGACACTCCTCGAAGGTGTCGAACGCGATCTGCGCCTTGCTCTTGCTGCCGTCGCCCCGGATCGAGCAGTACCCGACCATCCCCATCACCTGTCCGTCCTCGACGATCCATCGGTCGACCCCGTTCGCGTCGCGCTCGACGCGCAGCGCGCGTTCGCGCAGGCGGGCGGGGGCGCGCGAGGTCCAGAGGTCGGCGGGCTCGGTCCAGTGGGAGTCGACATCGATTACGGGCATCTCGGCGATGGCGTCGGTCATGCGGTCCTCCTGCCTGTGATATGACTTACTCCGATGGAGCGCGGCAGACAAGAGAATAGACGCGTCGTGATCATCGGAGCCGGCCCGGGCGGCCTCTGCACCGCCATCCGCCTGCTCCAGGCCGGGATCCGCGACTTCGTGATCCTCGAAAAGGCGGCCGGCGTCGGCGGCACCTGGTGGCACAACAGCTACCCGGGAGCCGAGTGCGACGTCCCTTCCCACCTGTACTCGTTCTCCTTCGAGCCCAAGGACGACTGGGTGAAGCCCTTCTCGACCCAGCCCGAGATCAAGGCCTACCTCGAGCACTGCGTCGCGAAGTACGGGCTCACGCCCCACCTCCGTCTCGAGACCGAGGTGCGGAGCGCGGGCTGGGAGGATCCGCCCGGCCGTTGGCGGATCGAGACCACGGCGGGCGAAGTCGTACACGCCCCGATCGTCGTGAGCGCGATCGGCATGTTCAACGAGCCCCACTGGGCAAACGTCCCCGGCCTCGATCGCTTCGAGGGCACGCTCTTCCACTCCGCCCGCTGGAACCACGATCACGACCTCAACGGAGAGCGCGTCGCCACCATCGGGAGCGCCGCCAGCGCGACACAGTTCGTCCCCGAGATCGCGAAGCAGGCCGGACAGCTCTACGTCTTCCAGCGGTCGGCCAACTGGGTCCTGCCCAAGGAGGACGATCCCTTCGACGAAGAGGCGCTAGGCGCCTTCCGCGCGGACGCGGGACTCGTGAGCGGCTCCCGACAGCAGATCTTCGAAGGGCTCGAGAATCTCATCCAATTCGACGATCAGGAGCTGATCGCCAAGACAGGACACGTCCACAAGAAGTTCCTCGGGGTGGTGGTCGATCCAGAGGTCCGCCGCAAGCTCACGCCCCGCCATCCCTACGGCTGCAAACGACCGCTTCTCTCGAACGACTACTACCCGGCCTTCAATCGGCCCAACGTCGAGCTCGTGACCGAGGGCATCGCCGGGATCACGGACGACGCCATCGAGACGACCGACGGCAAGCTGCGCCGCGTCGACACCATCGTGATGGCGACGGGCTTCGAGACGACGAAGTACCTGTCGGCAATCGAGGTCCGTGGCCGCGACGGTCTGCAACTCGAAGACGCCTGGCGCGACGGAGCGCAGGCCTATCTCGGCATCACGACGAGCGGCTTCCCGAACCTCTTCATGCTCTACGGGCCGAACACGAACAACGGCTCCATCCTGTTCATGCTCGAGTGCCAGGTCGACTACGTGATGCGACAGCTCGAGCGCATGCAGGCGAGGAGCGTCGCCTGGATCGACGTCCGGCGCGAAGTGATGGATAGCTACAACGAGGCGCTGCAACGCGAGCTCGACGGCGTCGACGTCTGGCACGCGAGCTGCAACGGCTACTACCGGGGTCCTTCGGGCCGGATCGTCACCCAGTGGCCGCGCAACATGACGATCTACCGCGAGCGCACGCAGGCCGACGATACCGACGCGTACGAGATGGCGCCGATCGACACGTAGCGCGGCCTCGACCGGAGAACGCACACCTTCTGGTCGGACGCGATCGACTCCGCGGAGCGGGGCTAGCGCCCAGTGAACACGGGCTTTCTCTTCTCCGCGAACGCCGTCATCGCTTCTCTGGTGTCCTCGGTGTGAGTCACCAGGTGCTCGACCGCCGCACCGACGTCGAGCGTGGCATTCAGGCTCTGCCGAAGATGCTGATTGACCACCATCTTGGTCCAGCGGATCGCGGCCTGGTGTCCCTGCGCGAGCTCGCGCGCGTAGCCCACCGCTGCGTCCATCAGCTGATCGCCCGGGACCGTGTGATTCACCAGCCCCATGGCCGCGGCCTCCCGCCCGTCGATCAGCCGACCCGCCATCAGCAGCTCCTTGGCGCGGTGCGGCCCGATCAGCAGCGGCCAGATGACGGCGCCGCCATCGCCCGCGACGAGTCCCATCCGGACGTGCGTGTCGCCGATGCGAGCGTCCTCCGCCATGTAGATCACGTCGCTGAGCAGCGCGATCGACGCCCCGAGTCCGGCGGCCGGGCCGTTCACCGCCGAGATGATCGGCGCCTCGCAGTTGACCATCTCCTGGACCAGCCAGCGCGTCCCGCGCATCGAATCGAGCGGGCCCGGGTCCTCGGGAAAGAAGCCGACCATGTCGCCGCCCGCACAGAAGGCGCTGCCCGCGCCCGTCAGCACGATGGCGCCGACCTCGGGGTCGGTGCCGAGGGGCTTCCAGATGTTCTCGAGGCCCTCGTGCAGCGCGTAGTTCACGGCGTTGCGCTTGTCGGGGCGATTGAGTCGAACGATCGCGACCCGATCCTCGATCGTGATCTCCAGATGATGATTCTTGCCAAACTGCGCGTAGTCCACGGAATCCTCCTCGAGTCTGGGGCGGAACCTACCACTCCAGCCGACACTGCGTACAGAAGGCTGGCATAGTAGAGCGATGGCGGGAGCACTCGACGGTCTGCGCGTGCTGGACATCGCGACGCTGTACTCGGCGCCGCTGGTCGCGGCGATGCTCGGCGATCTCGGCGCAGACGTGATCAAGATCGAGCCGCCCGCGGGCGACGGGCTGCGCAAGCTCGGTGTGAAGGCCGGCGGCCGATCGATGACCTGGGCCGCGGTCGGCCGCAACAAGCGATCGGTGACGCTCGATCTGCGCGAGCCCCGCGGACAGGAGCTGCTGCACCGTCTGGTCGAGCGCGCGGACGTGGTCGTCGAGAACCTGCCCGCGCGCACGCTCGAGCGCTGGAACTGCCGCTACGAGGATCTCGCTGCCATCCGGCCGGAGCTGATCATGGTCAGCGTGACCTGCTACGGGAAGACCGGCCCCTATGCCGACCGGGCGGGCAATGGCAGCCTGGCCGAGGCGTTCGGCGGGCTCACGAACCTGACTGGCGAGGCCGATGGCCCGCCGCTGCTGACCTCGCTTCCGATCGGCGACGTGCTCGCGGCGATCAGCGGAACCCTCGGGGCACTGGCCGCCTGCTATGCGCGCGACGCCAGGGGCGCCGGCGGCCAGCGGGTGGATGTGAGCATGTACGAGCCGGTGCTGCAGTTCCTGGCGAACGGTGTGATGCAGTACGTGAAGACCGGCAATCAGCCCGAACGGGCAGGTGGTCGCATCCCCGGCGCGGTGCCGCGCAATACCTATCGCACGCGCGACGGGCACTGGCTGGTGCTCTCGGCCGTCACCGATGGAATGGTCGAGCGGCTCCTGGTGGCGATGGGGCGGGACCCGGCCGCACTGGCGGATCGTTACGGCACGACGGAGCTGCGACAGGCGCACGAACTCGAGCTCGACGCCGACGTCGCGGCCTGGGTGGCGAGCTGTGATCGCGACGCCGCGCTCGAGGCGCTGGTCGCGGCGTCAATCCCCGCCGGGCCAGTCAACACCGTCGCCGACGTGGTGTCGGATCCGCACGTGCGCGCGCGCGGGAGCCTGGTCGAGCTGAGCGACCCGGAGCTCGGCCCGCTCACGTTGGTGGGACCGATCGCACGGCTCGAGAAGACGCCCGCGTCGATTCAGCAGACGGGCGCGGCGCTCGGGGCCCATACTGCAGAGGTGCTCACGGGCGAGCTCGGCCTCGGACCCGACGAGCTCGCAGCGCTGCGCGCCTCGGGCATCATCTGACCGCTACAGCCCCGCGACCCCTCACTTGGAGGACCCGACATGGACCGAATCCGCATCCTCGACCCCACAGCCGCACCGCCCGAAGTCGACGCCGATCCGGGCCCGCCGGCGACCGAGCTCGATGGCAAGACCATTGGCCTGCGCTTCGACCAGACCTGGCCCTCCTTTCTCCAGGTGCTCGAGGAATGGGAGCCGAGGCTCGAGGCGGCCGGGGCGACCCTGCGACGCTGGAACGCTCCCGGGCGCGTCGGCGAGCAGGGCGAGCAGACGCGCCGCGCGCTCGACGGCTTCGTCGACGACGTGGACGTCGCCATCGTCGGCCTCGGCAATTGAGGCTCCTGCACCTCCTGGACCGTCCACGACGCAGTCGCGGCGCTCCAGCGAGGTCGGACGGCGGTCGCCGTCGTAACGCAGGAGTTCGAGGGCCTGGCTCACCGGATGGCCGCGAACGCGGGGCGGGCCGGCTTGCGCGTGCACGTGCTGCCCTACCCGCTCGATTCGCTCCCGGAGGCAGAGGTGCGCGAGATCGCGCGACAACACTGGGCGCCGCTGCTCGACACCCTTGGCTTTCAGGAGTGAGACGGTGACGATCGATCGCGATTGCGGACCCGAGGGCTGCCAGCTCGACTGGCTGGTCAGCCCCCGCCTCGAGGTCGACGCCGACCCGGTGGCGTTCACCAAGTTCGCGACCGATGCGGGCTGGGGCGATGGGCTTCCGTTGATCCAGCCAACAGAGCAGCGGGTGCGCGACTTCGTCGCCGCGTCGGGTCGCTTTCCCGACGATCATCTCGGCGATCTCCCTCCGCGAACCGGTCGCTGCACCGTCGAGAAGGTGGCGATCAACGCCGTGATGGCGGGCGCACCGGCCAACTCGATGCCGCTGCTGTGCGCCTCGCTCGAGGCGATGAACGAGCCCGACCACAACCTGTTCGCACTCAACACGACGACCTGCTGCGTCGTGCCGGGTGTGTTCGTGAACGGACCGTCGCGCGACGAGCTCGGCATCCCCTACGGCCCGGGCTGCTTCGGCGGCGAGGCGGGGCCGGCGCCCGCCATCGGGCGCGCGATCCGACTGGTGATGCGCAACGTGGGCGGCCAGGTGGTCGGCCAGAGCTCGAAGAGCGTGTTCGGACAGCCGGCGCGCGTCACCGGCGTGGTGGTCGCCGAGTGGGAGGAGCGCTCGCCGTGGGCCCCCCTCGCCGAGCGCCGCGGCGTCGCGGGCGATGCGGTCACGGTGAAGGATGTCACCGGAACGATCGACGTGGCGGACATCAGCGCCAGAAGCGGTGCCGAGCTGCTCGAGATCATCGGCAAGTCCCTGGCCTTCCCGGGCACCAACGCCTTCATCGGTCACGACGCACTGGACGCCGAGATCCTGGTCGCGATCGCACCGCCCTGGGCCGACCGGATCGCAGCGGAGTTTCCCGACATCGAGACCGTGGCGGAGACGTTGCGCCAGCACGCCGCACTGCCGCTCGACTGGTGGCCGGCGACGCATCGCGAGATCCTGGCCGACAGCAACCGGATAGACGACTCCGGCCGCGTCAGTCTGCTGGCCACCCCGGAGCAGATGATGGTGATCGTCTGCGGCGGACTGGCCAATCTGCACGCCCTGGCCATCCACAGCTTCGGCCCGACCAAGGCCGTGACGCGACCCTTCTGATCGCGCTGCCGGGAGCCCGAGAAACCATGGACGCCGAACGCACGCCGGTCATCGCCGCCGTCGGACAGGCCATCGAGCGCAACGAGATCGTCGACGCCGTCGAGCTCGCGGCGCGCGCGTCGCAGGCCGCGCTGGACCAGGCCGCGGACCTGCGCCGGCGCATCCAGCGCGTGAGCATGATCTCGGTGGTGTTCTCGCCAGTGAGCGCGAGACCTGCGAGCGAGCTGGTCGAGCGCCTGGGCCTCAAGGAGGTCGAAGTCGAGGCGACGACCGCGGGCGGCAACCTGCCCCAATGGATGGTGACACGCGCAGCCCGAGACATCGCCGAGGGCCGGCTGGACGCGACGCTGATCGCGGGCGCCGAGGCCACGCGCTCGCTGCGCGCCGGCGACCCCGACGCGGACTTCATGCGTACGCACGCCATCGATGGCGACGAGGCGGCGGCGGACCCGGTGATCGGCCCGCCGATCACCGGCATGATGGGCGACCCGGAGCTCGCGATCGGACTGGTCCGCCCGACCGAGCTGTATCCCCTGTTCGAGAACGCGCTCGCGCACCAGGCGGGCCGAAGCTTCGAGCAGCAACGCGCTCATCTCGGACCGCTGATGGCCCGCTTCTCACAGGTGGCCGCGGGACATCCATTCGCCTGGTTCAGGGAAGCGCTCTCGGCCGAAGCGATCTCGACGGTCAGCGAGACCAACCGACTGATCGCGGAGCCCTATCCGAAACAGATGAACGCGTTCCCGAACGTGGATCAGGCGGCGGCTGTCGTCGTGACGTCGCTGGCAACGGCGCGCTCGCTCGGGCTCGACGATCACTGCTGCTTCGTCTGGTCCGGCGCCACCAATACTGAGCCGACGACCACGGCGCGTCCCGATCTTTCGGAGGCCCCGGCAATGCGAGCGGCCTCGAGCGCCGCGCTCGAGGCCGCGGGGATCGGCGCCGACGACCTGGCGTTGATCGACCTCTACTCGTGCTTCCCGGTGGCGGTCGAGGTGGGCGCGGCGGCGCTCGGCATCGAGCTCGACGATCCGCGCGGGCTGACGGTAACCGGGGGCCTGCCCTTCTTCGGCGGCCCGGGCAACAACTACTCGATGCACGCCATCGCGACGATCGCGGAGCGGCTTCCCGAGATGGGCGGGCTCGCCTACGTCGGCGCCAACGGCGGGCTGCTCTCCAAGCACTCGATCGGGGTCTACGGCAGCGAGCCACCGCCGCGAGGCTTCACCGCGGCCGACACCCGAACGCAGCAGGCGGGCATCGATGCGACCGCGCTTCCCACGGCAACTCCGGCCGACGGCGTCGACGGCCCCGCTCGAGTCGTGGCCTCGACGGTCGTCTACCAGCGGGATGGCAGCGTCTCGGATGCGCCGGTGGTGGCCACGCTCGATGACGGCCGGCGGGTCGCGGCGAGGGCGGACGAATCCTTCCGCAGTTCGCTTGCCGGAATCAGTCTGATCGGCGCCCGGGTGCGGGTCTCCGGCGACCCGCTGACCTACGTTATCGATACGATCGATGGAGTCGACAGACTCGGCCAGGAGGAAGAGTGATCCGCGAAGACCTTGGTACGAAATATCTGCGATTCGAACGCGACGACCATATCGCGACCCTCACCATCGACCGGCCCAAGGCCCGCAACGCGCTCTCGAGCGCCATGTACTTCGGCATCAAACGAGCGGTCCAGGTCGTCAACAGCTACGACGATCCCGTCGCCCTGATCGTAACGGGCACCGGAGACGTATTCGCGCCCGGCGGCGAGCTCCGAGGGCAGCAAGACGATGCCTATCCGGAGCTCGACATCCTGACCGCCGCCGACGTCATTCCGTTCGAGGCAGTGCGCCAGAGTCCCGCGCCCATCGTCTCGGCGGTGAACGGCATCTGTCAGGGAGGCGGACTGCTGGTGGCCATGCTGTCCGATGTCGCGGTGGCGAGCGAGCGCGCGACGTTTCGCGCACCCGAGGTGCTGCGGGGCATCGCGGACATGGGCTACGCCGCCTATCTCCCGCCCCAGGTGGGGATCGCGATGGCGCGAGACATGCTCGTCACCGGACGCAGGCTCGACGCCGATGAGGCGCTGGCCTGCGGGCTGGTGAGCCGCAAGGTGAAGCACGACGAGCTGATGCCCGAGGCGATCCAGGCGGCCGAGAACATGCTGCAAGGAGCGCCACACGCGCGCTTCGAGGTCAAGCGCGTGATCAATGCCGGCTACGGGCTGGTGGACTACATGACCTTCTACGACTCGCTCAAGACCGACGAATGCCGCGAGGGCATGCTCTCGTTCGCCGAGAAACGCGCGCCGGACTGGGTGCCGGAGAAGCTGAAGATCGGCCGCATGTAGCCGCGCAACGCGGACCCCGGCCAGAACTGGAGACAAGCGATGGGCTACGACCTGATCATTCGCGGTGGACGCGTCGTCGACGGCACCGGTCTCAAGGCCTACTCGGCGGATGTCGCCGTACAGGACGGCCGCATCGCCCGAATCGGCCGCGTCGATGCCGACGCCGAGCGCGTGTTCGACGCCAAGGGGCTCGTGGTCGCTCCGGGCTTCATCGACATCCACACCCACTACGACGTGCAGCTCGACTGGGATCCGATCGCGACCCCCTCGTCGTGGCACGGCGTCACCACCGTGATGGCCGGCAACTGCGGCTTCACGCTGGCGCCGGCGAAGCCGGACGATGTGGACTGGCTGGCCGGCATGCTGAGCCGCGTCGAGGGCATGTCGCGCGCCGCGCTGGGCGAGGGGCTGCGCTTTCGCGGCGGCAGCTTCGCGGACTTCTGGAGCCGCTTCGAGGGCAAGATCGGCGTCAACGTCGGCGGCTACGTCGGCCACTCTGCGGTGCGCCGCTACGTGATGGGCGACGACGCATCCGAGCGCGAAGCCAGCGCGGAAGAGATCGAGGCGATGAAGGAGCTCGTGCGCCAGGCCATGCGCGAGGGCGCGATCGGCTTCTCGACCTCGCAGCTCGACATCCACATCGGCGAAGACGGACGTGAGGTCCCGTCGAACCACGCCTCGGCGGAAGAAGTAGTGGCCCTGTGCGGCGTGCTCGCCGAGTTCGACTACGGAGCGATCGAGATCATTCCCCACAGCTTCGCGGCCGGCTACGACGAGGCCGATCGCAAGCTGCTGAGCGACATCTATCACGCGTCCGGCAAGCCGGTCGAGCTCAACCCGCTGATTCCCAGCACCACCTATCCCATGGGCTGGCAAGCGACCCTCGAATTCGTGAGCGAGATGGCCGACCAGGGCGTGCGGCTGCACCCGATGTGCTCGGTCAACCGGCTCGAAGCGCACCTGC
This sequence comes from Myxococcota bacterium, assembly GCA_036336835.1. Lineage (GTDB taxonomy): Bacteria > Myxococcota_A > UBA9160 > UBA9160 > UBA4427 > JAYZFK01. The sequence continues at coordinate 23,922 of JAYZFK010000071.1, forward strand.
GCCTGCGCGACACCTTCCTGTTCGACGAGAGCCCGCTCTGGCGCGAGACCCTCTGCCTGCCCGAGCCCGACCGGAGCAACGCCCTGCGCGACCCGGCCGTGCGCGAGCAGCTTCGTTTGGCGAACGAGGATCCGACCGGCCGCGCGTTCACCATGGACTTCGAACGTCTCGTCGTCGAGCAGGCAACGACCGCGGCAAACAAGGCCCTCGAGGGACGCAGCATCGGCGAGATCGCCAAGGAGCGCGGGACCAGCCCGATCGACTGCTTCTTCGACCTGTCGCTGTCCGAAGATCTCGCGATGAACTTCTACTCCGAGATGGACGAGACGGCGATGCAGTTCATCAACCACATCAACCGGGAGGCCGTCGCCCACCCGATGGTGATGGCGGGCTCGAGCGACGGTGGCGCCCACCTCGCCTCGTTCTGCGGCGCCGACTATTCGACGCGCCTGCTGTCGGAGTTCGTGCCGGATCCGCTGACGCTCGAGCAGGCGGTCTATCGCCTCACGGGCATGCCCGCGACGGTGCACGGCCTGAGGGACCGCGGAACACTGCGCGTCGGCGCCAAGGCCGACATCGTGTGCTTCGACGCAGCAAAGCTGCGCGCGAGCCGCGCCTATCTCGTCGAGGATTTCCCGGCGAGCTCGAGCCGCTATGTGGTCGACTCGGAGGGCTATCGACTGACCGTCGTGAACGGGCAGATCCTGATCGAGGATGGCGAGTACACGGGCGCCCTGCCGGGCGAGCTGCTGAACGGGGCGTAGCCCGACATGCCTGCGAAACGACTCGCGGTGATCACGGGCGGCGGCGGTGACATGGGGCTGGCCTGCGCGCGTCGGCTGGGAGCGACACACCGACTGCTGCTCGCCGAGATCGACGCGAAGCGGCTCGAGCACGCGCTCGAGCAGCTCGCCGAGGCCGGGCTCGATGCCGAGGGCGAGACGCTCGACGTCTCGGAGCCGAGCGCGCTGCAAGCGCTGGCCGAGCACGTCGCGTCACTCGGCGAGCTCGGTGCGCTGGTGCATACCGCGGGGCTGTCTCCGACGATGGCGGACGGGGATCGCATCTGGTCGGTCAACCTGGTCGGCAGCGCCCAGCTGATGGAGGCCTTCCGACCGCTGTGTCGGGCCGCGAGCGTCGCGGTGCTGATCGCATCGCAGGCGGGCCACTTCGCCCGCGACACGGCCGCGCCCGAGCTCACCGATCTGCTCGACGACCCGCTCGCGCCGGACCTGCTCGGGCGACTCGAAGCGCTGAACCCCGGCCTGCTCGAGCCGGGTGGCGCCTACGGTGGCTCGAAATACGGCGTGATCCGGCTGGCCGAGCGCGAGGCCGTGCCCTGGGGCGCGCGCGGCGGCCGCGTCGTATCGCTGTCGCCCGGCATCATCGACACCGGCATGGGCAAGCAGGAGTACGCAGCTCAGCCGATGATGGCCGTGATGGTCGAGAAGACGCCACTCGGCCGGATGGGCACCGAAGACGAGATCGCGGCAGTGGTCGAGTTCCTCTGCTCGGACGCCGCCTCGTTCGTCACCGGCACGGACATCCTGGTCGACGGGGGCAGCACCGGAGCCATGCGGTCGATCATCCAGGGTGCGCAGGGCGGAGACTGACCCATGGCCGAACCGAACCGGGACGCGTCGACGGAAGCAGACGACCTGCGGCAAATCATGGCGCTGCTCGCCGACTACTGTCTGACGCTCGACGAGGGACGCTTCGAGGACCACCTCGCGCTCTACGACGACAGCTGTCGGCTCCACGTCTTCGGCAAGGACTTCGAGGGCCGGGAGCGAATCGACCGCTTCATGCGACGAGCGCATCGCGGCAAGCACCTCGCGGGCGTTCCCCACATCCGTCTCGACGGAGACACCGCGTCCAGCACCTCGGACTTCGTCTTCTTCCGCCACGACATGCAGCTGAACAGCTGCGGCAGCTACCGAGACGAGTTCGTTCGCACGCCCGAGGGCTGGCGCTTCTGCGTTCGCCGCATCGAGATCCAGCTGCGCGCAGAGGACTAGCCGCCGTCGGGCGAGTACCAGATCGGCGAGGTCCAGGCGCGCTCCTGGATCGGCCGGCTCGCCTCGGCATCGCGACACACTTCGGGCCGGCCGTCCTTCGGCAGCCGCAGGCAATCGTGCGCCAGCCAGCGACAGCTCGGGTTCTCGACCACGCGCGCGTAGTAGGCCGCCGCCTGCGCCGAGTCGAAAGCGGGATCGCTCCAGACGGCACACAGCTGGTCGGCACCCGGGCCCCGCGGCTCGCAGGTGTCCGGATCGACGGAAGCGCCGTTGTGCGCTTCGCCCACCACGTCGTACACCCGCTGCTCGATCGCTCCGTCCTCTGCCGGCCAGACCTTGATGATCTGGATGCGCTGGAGCGCGGTGCCCGGTCGCCCCGGTGACCCCGGGTCGCGCAGCGCGCGCACCGCGAAGGTCGGCGCGCCCTGCTCGCCCGCACGCTTGGCGAGCACGCCACCCATCGGTACTCCGCGCGCATAGCCCTGTGCAACGAAGTCCGGCTCGTCGCACAGAGCCGCGGGAAGCCCCCCGCTCCAACCGCCGAACAGCCGCACCGTCATCCGGGGACCGCTGGTGCCGTACGTCTCGCGCCGCCGCATGGCAGCGAACAACGCCTCGCGCGAGTTCTCCTCGGCCCAGACGGCAGCCAGGCCGCCCGGCCCGTTGACGGTGTTGCGCACCTGGAGACCGCTCGAGGTCCGCGCCGCAAAGCTGGCGTCGCGGTTGCCCACGTGGCCCTGCCAGTCCCACTCGGCCACTTGTCCCGCATTGCCGTTGTGGGCATCGGTCGCCGCGACCAGGCCGTACTGATAGGGGTTCACACCCAGCCGCTGCTGCTCGGCGATGCCGATCGCGAGCCCATAACGCGCATAGCCACCGGCGTCGGTGCAACGCACGGCATTGCCCACGATGGCTTCGCCGCCCGTGCACTCGGGCATCTGGGCTGGAAACAACTTCTCGAACTCGCAGAGCTCGTCGGCGCCCCCGAGCACCCGCGACAGACCGTTGCGGCACTCGGAGTCGCCCTTGTGCTGCATCACCTCGACGAGCGGCTCGAGTGCGCGGATGCGCTGCGCCTGCGCGAGCTCGGATTCGCCCGGTTCGTAGACGCTGGTCCACATCTGGCCCTGGCTGGTGTTCGAGTTGTGCGGAATCACCAGTACGTCGCAATCGCCCTCGGCCTGCAGACAATCGCGCTCGAGGTGCCGGCGCAGATCGCGCGGGCGTGGAAACCACGCGGAGCTCGCGGGCGGCGTCGCCGTGGCGTTGCGGAAGATCACGTTGCGGTGCAGCAGCGGACCGCCGCGCGCGCCCGACCACTCGTAGGCGACGAAAGTGGTGAACTCACAGCGCGACGTCTCGTCCAGATGACTGGCCGCCGCCTCGCGGATCTGGCGCCACGGACCCGCCATCGCCTCGATGCACACCCTGCCCTCTTCGCCGCACAGTGCGTCGTGGATCTCGCGGCGCGGCGGCACGTCCGCCGGCCGCTTGAACGCCGGCGTGGCGGGCAGCCGATGCGAGAGCCGGCACCACTCGCCGTCGTAGAGTGGATGGCCGGGCACGTTGCAGATCGCCGCGACGCCCATCCACTCCGCGTGGTCGGTAACGGCGGCGAAGTCGAGCGGCCGAGCGAGCTGGATCGTCTGCGTGCCCGCTCCGTCTGCGTCGAGCGGCGCAATCGCGATCGCCTCGCCGCGCGCAAAGCGATACGCCTGGTCCGGGGTCGTCCGCACGTCGGAGCGCCACGCATCGCTCGACAAGCCCGTGTGCACGTGCAGCTCGCCCCAGTAGGCGTTGCGTTCGGGGCTTCGGTCGGCGCAGGGCTCGCCCGAAGCAGCACTCGCGCTCGCGGACGATGCCAGGCAGACGATGAGCACGAGTCGGTCGGGTCGCACGAGTCCTCCCTGCTGTCTCGGACTGCGCGACGCTACGAGCTGGCCCATCGACCTGTCAAGCAAGCCACCGGGCGGGATCGGCGCCGCGTAGAATGATACGCCAACCGAGTTCTGCATCCCGAGGAAGCCAGCATGAACGACGACGACGCGGTCCGGCGCCCCGATGACGCGCGCGCCTGGGACGACTTCTGCGAGCGGCTCAAGGCGGCCGGGCACCGAGCACTCGACGCGGCCCCGGATGACGCCCTCGACCGCGCGGAAGGCCTTCGCTATGTGAGCCGGCTCGCGCGCAGCTTCCTGCGGAACGCCACCGAGACCACGCAGCCCGCCCGGCTCGCACTCGGCCACGCGGAATCTCCGAAGATCGGCCTCGACAATCCGGACTACATCTACTGCGGCGCGAGCCTCGACCCGAGCGCGACCTACCGGCTCCGCGGCGAGCTCGGCGACGCTCACCTGCTCGGCATCGGCAGCTTCTCGGGCGCACTCGGCACGCCGGAGGGGCTGCAGCGCGACGGCTACCTGGAGAGCGGGGCGTTGACGCTCGATGCCGACGGCGGCTTCGAGATCACCATCAGCCAGACCGAGCAGCCGGGCGACTGGCTGCCGATGGGAGCCCGGACCAATGCGCTCAACGTGCGGCAGACCCTGCTGCGCCGCGCCGAGCAACGCCAGGCACCGCTCGAGCTCGAGCGCCTGGGCGAGGCGCAAGCACCCCCGCCGCTCGACCCGGCCCGGTTCTCACAGGCCCTCGATCGCACCGGAAGGGTGCTCGAGGGAACGGTCGCCCAGTTTCTCGGCTGGACGGCTTCGTTCCAGGCGCACCGTCACGAGATCCGCCCGCTCGACCCGAAGCTGCTGTCCGTGGCGCAGGGCGACCCGAACACCAGCTACCACTACAGCTACTGGGAGCTGGCCGAGGACGAGGCCTTCGTGATCGACCTCGATCCCCCCGAATGCGAATACTGGAACCTGCAGATCGGCAACCACTGGCTCGAATCTCTCGACTTCATGAGCTTCCAGACTCACCTGAACCACGAGACGGCCGTCGCCGATGCAAACGGGCACGTGCGCATCGTGGTCGCCCGCCGCGATCCGGCCACCGCGAACTGGCTCGACACCGCGGGGCACGCGCGGGGCGCGCTCGCCCTGCGCTGGGTGGGAGCCCGCGAGATCCCGGAGCCGCGCACTCAGGTGGTGCCAATCTCGTCGCTGGCAACGAGCTAGCGGCGGCCGCCCCTGCCGCCAGGGTGCGGGAAGCGCCTCAGCCCGCGCGCCGCGGCGCGAGCCCCCACACCACCACCCCGACGCCCGCCAGCGACGAGAGCGCAACGACGAAGAGGCCCAGCGCGGTCAAGGACGTCGCCCACGGCGGCCAGGTCGGCACCGACTGCGCGCACTGGCTCGCCACCCCGTCCGGGACGACCCGGAACACCTCGCCTGCGCGATCGACGATGTAGAGCTCGCCGACAGCATCGAGCCCGAAGGAGGTGATGGAGCCGATCGACAGGCCCCCGCCCGGCGCCAGCTCGGCAGTGCGATCGGTCACCTGCGTCGCGCTGCCGCCGTCCATCTTCAGGCTCCAGATCTGGCTCGAGCAGAAATCCGCCAGGAAGTAGCTGCCCTGCAGATCGGGGATCGCACAGCCCCGGTACACCTCGCCCCCCGTGACCGAGCAGCGGAATGGGGAGCCCCCGCGCGCGTACTCGTAGACCGGGTCGATCGATGAGGTGGCGGCGCAGCTCGCGCTCGTATCGAACGGGTGCGCTCCCTCGCGGCAGCGCCAGCCCCAGTTCTCGCCGCCGACGCTCGAAGCCGGCTGGAAGTCGAGTTCCTCCCAGCTCGACTGCCCGACATCGGCGATGTACAGGTCGCCCGTCACGCGGTCGAACGCGTTGCGCCAGGGATTGCGCAGCCCGTAGGCCCAGATCTCGTCGTCGCCAGTCACGCCCACGAAGGGATTGTCGGGGGGAATCCCGTAGGCGCCGCCGCCGCTCGCGTCGACGTCGATCCGCAGCAGCTTCCCGAGCAGGTTGGACGTGATGTCCTGGGAGTTGCCAACGCCCGGTGTGTGGCCCGCGCCGTTGTCGCCGCTACCGCCGCCGTCGCCCGTCGCGATGTAGAGCATCCCGTCGAGCGGACCGAAGCCGAGCCAGCCACCGTTGTGGTTACCCTGGGGCTGCGCGAGCGTGAGCAGCATCTGCTCGCTCGTCGCATCGGCGAGCTGCGGAGTCTGGGCGGGAACCGAGAAGCGCGAGACGAAGGTCGTGCCACCGGCCCCCGTGTAGTCGACGTAGAACCAGCCATTGTTCTGGAAGTCCGGATGAAAGGCGAGACCGAGCAGCCCTCGCTCGTTGGCGTCGTTGACCACGCGGTCGGTGATGTCGAGGAACGCGGTGGCGACCAGCGCCGGCGGCTCGGCCGTGAGATCGACGATCCGGATCCGCCCGGCCTGCTCGACGACGAACAGACGGCTCTCGTCGCCCGGCGCGGCGGTGACGAACAGCGGCTGGTCGAGCCCGCCGACCACGAGCTCGCTGGTCAACGGCGTGGCGGCCAGACCGCTGCCACCCCACAGGCAACCCGCCGCGAACACGGCGAGGGCGCCGACGTGCAGCCAGTTTCGCCTATGTGCCGGGCCACACCGAGTCATAAAACCTCGTCCTCCGCCGCGCGGGATCGCGCGCTCAGATGCCGCGTTCGGCGGGTGCGGTATCGCGCACGCCGACTGCCCGCTGCAAGCCGAGCCGCGCGGCGGCGGCCGAGGGCTCGAGGCGCAGCGCCTCGCGGAAATCCGCGGCAGCGTCGGCAAAGCGGCCGCGGCCGAGCAGGATCGCGCCCCGGTTGCTGAAGCTGCGCCAGTTGCTCGCATCGGCAGCGATGGCATCCGCGCAGCGCCCCAGCGCCGCGTCGCCGAACCCGAGCCCGAGCCCGAGCCCGCTGTAGGCTGCGCACAGATTCGCCAGCGCGAGCGAGCGCTCGTGTGCTGGCAGCCGGCTCTCGAGCGCCTCCTCGAGCAGGTCCGCACCGCGTCGATACTGCTCGGCGGCAACCGCGCGCGTTCCCTGGACCAGCGGCGAGGTCGCGCCCCACAGGATCATGCCGTCCGCGCCCGTCGTGCCGGCGGCCAGGCAGGCGAAGGCGGCGCAGAGTACTGCTCGTTCAGGCCTCATGACTCAGACCCCTCGGCCACCGAGCCGCCCCGAGTGTCAGGGCCGATCCGCGTCGCATGCCACCGTCGCCCGCGGTCATCGCTGTATCTCGATCGGCCGACGCCTCACCATCGCGAGTCCTGCAGTCAGCAGCAGCCCGAAGAGCAGCACGGTCGCCGCAGCAGGCAAGCTGTCGGCCGGCGGAGGCGGAATGGCAGCCACGCCGAGCTGGAGTGCCAATGTCTCCGGTGGCGAGCGCGGCGCCGAGTCCGTCGGATGCACTCCCGACGGCCTGAAACTCCAGATCCGGCGCACCGCCGGGACTGGTGACATCGCGGGAACCTGACGTGGCGAGCGGCCCCAGCAGCACGACCACGACGCCACCGGGGGGGAAGAAGCCGTCTGCCGTGGTGGCGTAGGGCGCGCCGATGAAGAGCTCGTCGTCGCCATCACCGTCGATGTTCCCCGCCGCCAGCGCATAGCCAAAGCCCGGCGCCGCTTCGCCCTCGGCGAAGATCGTCAGATCTGCGGACGCCGCGGGGTCGCCCAGGTCGATCACGAGAGGCGACGTGAAGGGCCCCCCGTAGAAGACGTAGACCGCCCCGGAATCGGCACCGGGGCCCGGGGAGGCGCCACTGACGGCCAGGTCCTGGACACCGTCGCCATCGAAGTCTCCGACGGCCACGGAGTAGGTGAAGTACTCCACCTTCAGCGGTACGACGAAATCGCCCTGGATGATCAGGAGGTCGGGGGCGGGACCCGCGACCAGGTCCACGGTAAGGGTCGCCGCCGCTAGCTGCGCTACCGCCAGCGAAGCGATCGCCGATAGGGAAGCTCTTCCGTACATCATGCTCACCTCCCCCTCCCCAGGGATTGGTGATGCGCCGCTACGATCTTCTGCTCGACCCGAGGAGTCTACTACACCGACCCGTGTGATTGAGAAGATGCGCCCGGGCGGGTCTCGCGTCGAGAGCTTGCTCGCACAGCTCCGTCCGAACGGAGATCCTCCGACGAAACAGTGCCTGTACCGGCTAGAATGGCGTCAGGAGGTTCCCCGTGTCGAACGAATCGCGCCGTCTCATCCCAGCCAGCGAGCACTGGCCCGTTCCCGACTGGCATTTCGAGAAGATCGACCGCGAAATGGACTGCGACGACAAGACGCGCATGCTGGGCGTCGTGCAACGAATGGGGACGCAGGACGTGCCCGATCTCTCCTCGATCGACTGGGCGCAAGAGCTCGCGGCCTTTGCCGAGGTCGAGTACCCCAGCTACTACCAGCAGCCCTTCCACAGCGTTCCCGGCGGCTACCTGTCGGAGCAGGCTGCCGCCGCAGACCGCCGCGCGATGGAGGCGATCTACCAGGACTTCCACCCGCAGCGTTCGCTCGGAATTCGCAACGAGCTCGCCACGCTGATCCCCGAGAGCGCGCGCAGCGTGGCCGACCTCGGCAGCGGCACCGGAGACGCCGCGGCCGCGATCGCGCGACGCCTGCCCGAGGCCGAGGTGCTCGGCCTCGACGCATCGCCCTTCATGACCGTCGCCGCGCGTCACCAGAACCCGGGCATCCCGAACCTGCGGCTGGAACACGGCTTCGCCGAGCGCACGGGCCTGCCGGACGCGAGCATGGACGCCGTCGCGATCACGCTCGTCTTCCACGAATGTCCGGACAAGATCAAGACCGACATCCTGGCGGAGGCCCACCGCATCCTGAAGCCGGGCGGCACCCTCGTGCTGAGCGACACCCCGAACGACGACCTGCACACCTACCGCGGCTTCTACGAGCCGTACAAGGAACAGTGGCTCGTCTTCGATCCGGATGCGTTCCTCGAAGCCGCGGGCTTCGAGGACACCAGAGACCATCCAGTGGCACCGCCGCTCTGGAGCCGGGTCGCCCGCAAGGCTGCCTGACCTCTCGCCGACGCAACGTTCGGGTGTGCCGCGAGCCGCTGGTCGCAGCGGCTAGAGGCCGTAGCCGCCCGACTCGCCGCCCGACATGGCGGCCCGCTGGGCGGCCAGCCGTCCGGGAAGATCGACCGGCTGCCAGCCCTCGACGAGCTGCGCACCGTGCAGGTCGTACACTGGCCGAGCGAGCTCGACGAGCAGGTCGAGGCTGTAAGCGATCCGCGCGTGCAACGGCTCCGCCGCCGTCGGCGACGCGCTGCACAGCGCCAGGCCGGCCTCGATCATCGTCTCGAGCGGCTCGAACAGGTCGGGGTGGATCAGGCCGGACTCGCGCGCCGGGGCGAGCGCCGGGGTGAGGATCGCCGCCTGCGGCGTCAGCGCGTTGATCGCGATGCCCTGCCCTTCGACCTCGGATGCGACGCCTACTGTCAGCCGGTCGAGCATCGCCTTGCTGCCGCCGTAGAGCGTGCCGGCCTTGGCGGGTCCGTTCGTAGCGAAAGGCGGCCCCTCCGGCAGCGCCGCCACCGAGGTAGTCAGGTTGAGCACCCAGCCTCGGCCGCGTTTGCGCATCCCCGGGACGGCCCGTTGCATCAGCACCCAGGGCGCCCAGACGTTGACCTCCTGCGTGCCCAGGAAGTCGTCGCGCGTGAACGTGTCGAATGGCTGGTATGGACCCACGGCCGCATTGTTCACCAGGATGTCGACCGGACCGAGCTCGGCTTCGGCACGCTCCACCAGATCCTCGCGGCCACCGTCGGGATCTCCGAGATCGCAGGGCAGCACCACGGCGGTGCCACCGACGGCCTCGATCGCATCCCGACACTCCTCGAGCCCGGGCTCGTTGCGCGCGGTGATTGCGACCGCCGCACCCTCGGCGGCCAGGCGGAGCGCGAGTGATGTCCCGGTGCCTCCCCGACTTGCGCCCGTGACCAGGGCGACTGTGCCCTCACAGGATCCGGACACGATCGCCTCGCTCCGTGGTGACGTCGCTCATCGCGGCTGGATGCCCGCCGACTCGATCACCGGCGCATTCGTCCAGCCGCCGGAGGGCAGTCGATAGAAGCCGCTCGCCGCGATCGCGCCACCGTCGACCGGCAGCGTGATCCCCGTGACCCAGGAGGACAGCTCGGACGCCAGGAACAAGACGGCCCCCGCGTGGTCGTCGGGACGACCGAAGCGCCCGAGCGGAATCATGTATTCGATCTTGTCGCGATGGGATTCCGAGATCCAGTCTTGGACCGGCACCTGGCTCGTGTCGGTGGTCTCGGGCGCGATGGCGTTGACGCGAACTCCGCGCGGCGCGACCTCCAGTGCAAAGCTTCGCGTGAAGGCCGTGATCGCCGTCTTGAACGCCGAGTAGATCGCGTTGCCCGGGATGCCGCGAAGCGTCTCGATGGTCGACACGCTGATGATGCAGCCCGACCCGCGTTCGACCATGCCCGGCGCGAACGCCTTCGTGCAGCGGAAGATGTGACGGAGGTTGACGTCGTACAATCCCTCCCAGTCCGCCTCCGACGTCCTCAGGAACGGCCCGGCGCCCGGCATGAAGTGGCCGACGTTGTTGACCAGGATGTCCACCCGCTCGAAGCGAGAGAGCGCTTCCGAGGTCAGCCGCTCGACGCCTTCGGCGGTAGTGACGTCGGCCGTGCAGGCCAGCGCCGAGCCGCCGCGGCCTTCGATGGCCGCCGCAACCTCCGCCGCCAGCTTCTCGTCCTTGTCGACGACGACTGCGCTGGCGCCGTGGGCGGCCAGGGTCTCCACGATCGACTTGCCGATACCGCTTCCCGATCCCGTGACCAGCGCCACCTGGCCATCCAACGAAGTTGCATCTCGCTCCAGCATGCTGTCCTCCTCTCGACTCTGGGTCGGACCTTTCGGGTCGGGCCGCGACGGTGATCATATCCGAGGGGGACGGCCGTGCGGCACTTCGCACGAGTCCGATCGCGTAGAATCGCTCCATGGCCAGCACCCGTTTCGACCCGCTCAGCCTGGATGCCGACTCGATCATCGCCGAGGCGCGCGAGCGCGCCGGTCTCGAGCAATTTGGCGACGAATCCTTCCAGCAGCCCATGCGCCGGATGCTCGAGGCATACGAGAGCGAAGCCGATCTCAACGAGAACGGCCGCATGGCTCAGCGCGACCGCACCATCGGCCTGCTGGTCAACCGCCTGCGCCTCGAGCAATGGCTGACCCGCCACCCCGAGATCCAGGACGAGGAGCTGCGCGTCCCGGTCGTCGTCTGCGGGCTGCCGCGCACCGGGACGACGATGCTGCACCGCCTGCTGGCGAGCGATCCCGATACGCTCGCCGTTCGCTGGTTCGAGTGCCGCTATCCGGCGCCGCTCGAGGGCAACGACTGGACGCGGGAGGATGCGCGCATCCCGGCGGCGCGGCAGGAAATCGGCCAGCTGCTCGAAGCCGTTCCCGGGCTGGCAACGGTCCACCCGTGGGATGCCGAGGGCCCCGACGAAGAGATCATGCTGCTGGAGAACACCTTCCTCTCGTGGATGCCCGAGTCCCACGCCAACGTGCCGGAGTTCGGCCGCTGGGTGCGCGAGCAGGACCGGACTCCCGCCTACGAATATCTCGCAACGCTGCTGCGCTTCCTGCAGTGGCAGAAGCGGCGAGCCGGTGACGAGGCCAGCAGCTGGGTGCTGAAGGCGCCCTATCACCTCGGTGTGGTCGAGCTGCTGCTCGAAGCCTTCCCGGACGCCACGGTGGTCCAGACGCACCGCGATCCGTTCGAGACCATCCCGTCGATCTGCAGCATGCAGCTGTTCCTGTGGCAGCTCGGCTGCGACGAGCCCGACCCGCACCAGTGCGGCCGACTCTGGGGAGGCAACTGGATGCACGCCCTGCGCCACGCCCTCGCGATGCGCGACACGCGCTATCCGGATCGCTTCGTCGACATCTGGTATCGCGACGTCGCGCAGGACCCGGTCAGCCAGCTGAAACGGATCCACGAAGCGACGGGTCGCAAGCTGGACGCCGAGGCGGAGGCCAGCGCACGCCGCTGGGCCGACGAGAACCGGCGCGAGAACCGACCGCCCCACGAGTACACGATGGAGACGTTCGGCTTCAGCGAGCAGCAGCTGGCCGCCGACTTCCACGAGTACCGGGAGCGCTTCATCCTCCCGCGCGCCGGCTGACCTCGAGCTCGAAGACCTGGCGGGCGCAAACGCGTCGCCCTGCGAGCTGCTCGCGAGCGCGACGATCGGGTTGCAGCCCAGCGGCGCGGGAACCCGCACGGTGCGAGGTCTTCAGCCAAACTCCGAATCGTCGAAGCGAAAGCCTTCACGGGTCATCACCAGGCGGTGGCGCGGACCCTCGATCGAGGCGTCGCGCGCTTCGTAGCCGGCGTCGCCCTGCCACATCGCGATCATCCCCTCGTCGCTCTTCACGATCTGGGTGACGTAGCTGCGCGGGCCCTCGCGGCCGAGCCCCGCAAGGGCCTCGTCGACCGTCTGGTAGCGATCCAGCGCGTGGAGGGTGACGAAGGTCGGCGGGACCAGCTCGATCGTGCCCTCGCGCTGCTGCGCGAGCGCATCGACCGGCCGGACCCATTGACTCTCGGTGATCTCGCCATCGTCGATCTGGACGTCTCCCTCGGGTGCGCGCGCGGCGAAGAACCAGGTGGAGAAGCGCTTGATCTCGAGCGGCGGCGGCGTCCAGTGCGAGAACCAGACGAGCTCCGCGGGATCGACCGCCAGCGACGCCTCTTCGTCCGCCTCTCGCGCGGCCGCGATGCGCGCGCGCTGCTCCATCTCGTCGCCGGGCCCGCCGTCATCGTCGTCGACCCGACCACCCGGGAACACCCACATGCCGCCGAAGGCGATCTTCGAGTTCTTGCGCAGCATGATGGTTTCGATGCCGTCGGGGCCGTCGCGCAGCAGTGTCACCGTCGCCGCCGGGATCAGGACCGAGGCATCCCCCTTGCCCGCAGAAATCCGCTCGCTGAGACTCCGCTCGCCCCCATCCGCCATGGCCTCTCCTCCCGCTCTGCCCAACGCCGCGCGCAACTGTACGCGATCGATGACATACTGGGAGCGAGGAGAAGTCATGGCAACCGCGACGAACACGCTCAGCCTGGACGTCACGCGGCTCACGGGCTCTCTCGGCGCCGAGATCCGCGGAATCGATCTGGCCGAAGTGGGCCCCCGCGAGGCCGACTCCATCCAGAGCCTGCTGATCGAGCACCTGGTGCTGCTCTTTCCGGATCAGCACCTGACAGCCGACGAGCACATCGCCTTTGGCCGGCACTTCGGCAAGCTCGAGGGCCACCCCAACGTCCCCGGTTCGTCCGAGCGATCGGAACTGTTCGAGTTGCGAGCCTCGCAGGGGGCCATCGCGGACGAGTGGCACAGCGACCTCACATGTCAGTCCCAGCCCTCGGTGCTGGCGATCCTGAACATGGTGAAGTGCCCGTCGGTCGGCGGCGACACGATGTGGGCCAGCATGTACAAGGCCTACGACGAGCTCTCGAAGCCGATGCAGGAGTTTTGCGAGGGCCTCAGCGCACTCCACGACGCGCATCCACACGGCAAGCCGGAGGTAATGTCGGTCCATCCCGTGGTGCGCGTGCACCCTGTGACGCGGCGCAAGTCGTTGTTCGTCAACGAGCACTTCACGCGGCGCATCGTCGAGCTGAGCCACGGCGAGAGTGACGTGCTGCTGCGCTACTTGACGCGCTGGGCGTCGAGCCCGCGCTTCGCAGTCCGCTACCACTGGACGGCCGGGACCATCGCAATGTGGGACAACCGCTGCACGCAACACTATGTACTCGACGACTTCGACGAGGAGCGGGTGATCCAACGCGTCACCGTCATGGGCGACGAGCCCGAGGCGGCTAGCCCCGCGCGCTGGGACCCCCACGTCTACAGTGGAGCACCCGCCGCGATGGGCCGACACGATCGCCAGCTTCAGGCGTATTTCCGGCAGCAGGAAAAATCACAGGAATCGCAGTAGGCGAGCCCGACTCAGGGCTCACAGACGAAGACCGGGATACTGCGGTCGGTCCGCGCCTGGTAGTCGTCGTAGGACGGGTAGTGCTCGACGCAGGTCGGCCACACCTGCGCCTTCTCCTCACCGGCGACCTGGCGAGCCCGGAGCTTCATCTTCCGGCTCTTGTACTGCACCTCGATGTCGGGATGCTTGACCAGGTTGTGGAACCAGACCGGCGACTTCGGCGCACCGCCCTGTGACGCGACGATGATGACCCCATCCTTGTAGGGGACGTACATCAGCGGAACCGTGCGAGTCTTTCCGCTCTTCGCGCCCGTCATCGTGACCAGGCAGACAGGCCTCCCCTGGAAGGAACCCATCAAGCGCCCGCCCGTCAGGCGGTACACCAACGTATTGAAGCCCGAGAACGGCTTGATGAAGCGCCGCATCTGCTTGAACTCCGACTCGGTCATCGGCTTCTGCGCCATAGCCTCTCCTCCCCGCCGGCAAGCCAGCAAACCCGTCCAAGGATGCCGAACCCACGGCGCGTCGCCAGCAATCCAGCCGAGCGCCCAAGCTCGCGTTTCTTGCAGGCCCGCGATCCCGCGATGTATCGTGCGGCCTTCGGAGGCCCCGTGAAGCGGACCGAGCTGGAAGGACAGATGTTGGCCGTGGACCCGCGGGATCTTGCGACCCTCGTGCTCGAAGCGCGCTCGTGACGACCCCCGCTATCGACCTGCGCACGCAGGCGCCGTTTCCGCCCAGCCCGGTACCCCGGGAGCTGCTGGACAACGCGAGCTCGCTGACGGAAGCCTTCGCGAGCCTGGCCGGGAGCTTCCCCGACTGGGAGAGCATGATCATTCTCGACCGCGGGCGTCACGAGTCGCGTCTGACCGCGAGAGCGTTGTGGGATCGAGCGCGCAGCATCCAGGCCTGGCTCACTGCCCACGACTTCCAGCCCGGCGGCATCGTCCTGCTGACGCTCCCGACCGGCCCGGAGATCGTGGCGGCCTACTTTGGCGTGATGCTCGCGGGTGGGGCACCGGGCCTGGTGGCCACTCCTTCGAACCGCCTGCGCGAGCCGGGCATCTACGCCCGCCGCGTCGGGACCATCCTCGCGAACGCGGAAGCCGCGCTGCTGTACTGCCAGGAAGAGGTGGCACAGCAGTTTCGCGAAGAGCCGCAGCTACTCGCGGGCGCTCGACTGGCAACACCGGCGGACATCCCGGATGCAAGCGACGCACCCGACCCGATCGCCGCCGCGCCACAGGATCTGGCGACCATCCAGTACTCGTCGGGCTCGACCGGCACGCCCAAGGGCATTCTTCTCACACACCAGGCGATGCTCAACAACATCCGAGCGGTCCGCGATGGACTGAAGCTCACGAGTGCGGACACCAGTGTCAACTGGATTCCGCTCTACCACGACATGGGGTTGATCGACGCCTTTCTTCTGCCGTTGCTCAGCGGCTCGCCCTCGGTTCTGATCCCGACCTTCGACTTCATGCGAGATCCGGCGTTGTGGCTGTGGGCGATCCATCACTATCGCGGCACGATCTCGTGGTCGCCGAACTTCGCCTACACCTACTGTGCTTCGCGCGTTCCAGACCAAAAGCTCGACGGTCTCGACCTCGACTCGTGGCGTGTCGCGATCAACGCCGCCGAGCCTGTCCTGGCGGCGACTCTCGAGCTGTTCCAGAAGCGCTTCGTCGACTACGGCTTCCAGCCCGAGGCGATGACCCCCGCATGGGGCCTCGCCGAAAACGTCACGATCGCCACGGCACACCCTGTCGCCGATGTTCCGACCTCGGAGACGATCGATCGCCAGGCGATGGTGAGCGAGCAGGTCGCACGCCCGACGGCTGGAGCCGGACTCGAATCCGTGGCGATCGGTCGTTGCCTGCCGCACTGCGAGGTCGAGATCCGGGCTCCGGACGGGGCCATGCTGGCCGATCGTCGCATTGGCGACATCTTCCTCCGGACCGACTCTCTGTTCCGTGGCTATCACCGGATGGACGAAGAAACGAACCGCGCACTGCGGGACGGCTGGCTCGCCACCGGCGACCGGGGCTACCTGGTTGACGGCGATCTCTACTTCATCACACGGGACAAGGATCTGATCGTGATCGGCGGCGAAAAATATGCGCCCCACGACATCGAGGTTCAGGTCAACGAGCTCGAGGGCATCCGGCAGGGCTGCGTAGTGTGCTTCGGCGTCTTGAGCGAAGCCACCGGTACCGAGGAGCTCGCGGTCGTTGCCGAGACGCGGGACCTCGACGAGGAGAAGCTCGCTGCGCTGCGCCGTGCCGTTCGAGACAAGGTGACCGGGACGACCGGGCTCTCGGCGCGGCACGTGCTGCTGGTTGAGCCCGGCGGAATCGAAAAGACCACCAGCGGCAAGCTGGCGCGTCGCGCGACGCGTGAGCGCTACGCCGACCAGATCGGCGGTAGCGCCGTCCGAGACTGACCGCGACTTCTCACCGCCGCAGCAGCTCGGGGTTGCGCGCAAGCGCATTGACGACGTTCATGTGGTGCGCCTCGAGCGTCCCGCCCCCGATCTCGATCAGCTTCGCGTCGCGCCACAGACGCGAGACGACATACTCGCCTACGTAGCCGTACCCTCCGAGCACCTGAATCGCCGCGTCCGCCGTGCGCTTGCCGACCTGGGAGGCGACGAGCTTGGCGGCGTCGCCGTTCACCCCGCGACTCGCTGCGGACAGATCGAGCCGCCGGGCCGTCTCATAGACCAGGACGCGCGCTGCCCGGTACTCGGCGAAGCACTCGGCGATGTGGCGTTGGATCTGACCGTGCTCCTTGATCGCAACGCCGAAGCTCTGGCGCTCGTTCGCGTGCGCGATCATCACCTCGAGCGATCGCTGCGCGATGCCGATCGAGATGGCGGCCAGCGTGAGCCGCTCGATCTCGAGGTTGCGCATCAACTGGAGCGCACCCTCTCCGTCGGCGCCCAGGCGGTTCTCCGCCGGTACGCGCACGCCGTCGAACAGGAGCTCGGCCGTAAAGGACGAGCGCATCCCGAGCTTGTCTGTCCACTTCTGCCCGAGCGAGAAGCCGGGCATATCTTTTTCCACCAGGAAGCTGGTGATCTCGCGTGGGCGCGTCATCGCATAGACCACGAAGGCGTCGCCGAGCGTCTCTTCGTCGACTCCACCGTTGCTGATCCAGGTCTTGGTGCCGTCGAGCACATAGCAGTCGCCGTCTCTGCTCGCGGTGGTCCGCATTGCGAGCACGTCGGTGCCACCCTGAGGCTCCGTGATGCACAAGCCACCGATCCACTCCCCCGACGCGGCCTTCGGCAGGACTCGACGGCGTTGCTCGGCATCGCCGTTCGCCGAAACGTTCTGCGCGAACAGGATCGAATGCGCGAGCACGGACAGCGCAAAGCCCGGATCGGACGTCGACAGGGCTTCGAAGACCTGGACAGCTGCCGTCGCATCCAGGCCTGCGCCACCGTAGTCTTCGGCCAGCGTGACACCGAGCAGCCCGATCGCGCCGGCAGACCGGAAGAGCGCGTGGTTGAAGGCCTCGCTCCGGTCGTGTTCGGCCGCTTGCGGCTCGACCTCGCGTGTCACGAACTCGCGGAGCGTCTCGGCCAGCATCTGATGCTCGGGGGTCGGAGCGAAGAGATCGTAATCACGCCAATCCATCGTGCGGAAGCGTATCCGATCGAAGACGATCCCGCGGGTGGTCGCAGCAACCGCGATTCGAGTTGATCTTCGCTCCCGCTCGCACCAGACTCCAGCACCCAGGCACCGGCGAGAGAGCAGCCCCGGCCCTCGCGCGTTTCGGCGCACACGTGGTCATCGCGGACGAGAATCCCTGCGAGGATTCAGGAGATGTAGCAGAGATGACGACCGACACGCCGAGCCTTCCCATCGACCTGCTCGACCCGCACTTCTACGTGGGCGACCCCCATCCCACCTATGAGTGGATGCGGAAGCACGACCCGGTCTACCGGGACGAGAAGAACCAGCTATGGGCCGTCACCAGGCTCGACGACCTTCGCGAGGTCGAGAAAGATCCACAGACCTTCTCGAGCCAGGGTCACCACCGCGCAACTCCACACGCGGGTGAGCGCACGATGATCTCGCGCGACGACCCGCAGCACCTGTATCAACGCAATCTCCTCTCGGACATGTTCACCCCGCGCGCGGTTTCGAGGCGCGAAGAGGAGATCCGAGAGATCGTCGTCGACTCGATCGAGCGCTTCTTCCTGGGCAGCACGGTCGACGTCATCGAAGCGATTGCCGCACGCGTTCCCGCAATCCTGACGGCTCGCCTGCTGGGCTTCGGAGATGCGCACTGGAGGGACGTGAGGAGTTGGTCCGAGCGACTGATGCGGCTCGATCGCGCACTGCACGAGCCCCCGGTCATGGCCGACGCGATCGCCGCAGTCCGGGACTTCGGCGCCGTGCTGGCGCCCACTCTGCTGGAACGCGCCTCGCACCCCGAGGACGACATTCCGTCGCGCTGGGCCACTGCCGCCCGAGAGGCAACGGGCGTCGAGCGACCCATCGACTATCCGACGGCGCTCGACGAGGTCGGGCTCCTCGTCTCGGGCGGCGCCGAGACGACCCGCACGGCGATCGCCCACGCGCTGATCCTCTTCTGTGACCACCCACACCACTGGGAGGACCTCGCCAGAAGACCAGAGCGAATCCCTGTCGCGGTAGAGGAGATCCTTCGCTACGTCACGCCGCTGAACAACATGTTCCGGCGTGCGACGAGCCGGTTCGAGCTGAACGGGAAGCAGATCCGAGCCCACGATCGGCTGATCCTGCTCTATCCGTCTGCGAATCGCGACGAGAGCTACTTCGAGGATCCACACGTCTTCATCCCGGACCGCGACCCGAATCCGCACATCTCGTTCGGCTTCGGTACCCACTTCTGCCTCGGCGCCTCGTTTGCGCGCCTCACCCTGCGCGTCGTCCTCGAAGAGCTCACCTCGCGGCTGACGCGGCTCGCGCCAGCCGGTGCCCCCGAGTACGAAGCGAACATCTTCGTCAAGGCGGTGAAGCGCTTCGATCTCGCTTACGACCGGAGGTGAGCTGGGGCAACTCGCCGCGCGTAGCGGCGGCGGTCGCCATCACGAGCTGGCTTCACGTACCACGGTGGCGATGTCGCGCAGGATGCGCAGGCGTCCGATGTCGCTGTCGGCGAAGACGACTTCGAAGTGCTTCTCGACCTCGTAGAAGATCGTGCTCAGCTCGAGTGAGTTGGCGACCTCCTCGACGGAAGCATCGAGGTCGACCTCATCGATTGCGAGCTCCAAGCCCTCGGCGACGAGCCTGCGAACCGCTTCTTCGATCTCCTGCTGTTCCACGCCGCCTCCAACCGGCCGACCATAGCGTGACGCTTCGATCCCCCGCAAGAATGCTCCGACGGCCGTGTTCGGCAGACGGCAGGAGTCGTGCTAAGGCCAGACCAATCCGCGGTATACCGTGACGAGACCGGAGAGCGGAGCCTTGTTCGGGTACATCGAGGTCATGTGCCCCACGCTCGTGTACAGCAGCGTCACGATCACGATGACCCAGCCCGCGAGCCCTAGTCGACGCGGCCGCTTCCAATGACGCGTGGCGATGACGGCAATGGCGCTGAGTCCGGCCTGGATCGTGTAGGGGACGATCGCGTTGAACGAGAAGAAGTGCGGGCCCAGCAGCTTGAAGCTGCCCAGCAGGTGGTAGACACCCACCATCGCGAACACCGCGGCTGTGTTGCGCCACTCGAGATGGCGCTCCCCGTCGCGCCCGCGCAGGAAGGCACCACCCAGCGGCAGATACACATAGCGACGCAGCCAGACCATGAAGGTGATGTTCCAGCGCCGCCAGAATTCGGCTGGCCCGTAGGCCAGGTGCGGACGGTCAAAGTTCTCGGGCAGGTGGATCCCCGAGAGCCGTCCGATCCCGATCGCCGCCTCGGTCCAGGCGCTGAAGGCGAGATACCACCAGAGATAGGTATAGACCGCGTTGGGCCAGCTGGTCACGCCACCGCGGAGCACGGTCTGGTACATCGGCTCGCGGAACGAGTAGATCACGGTCATCGTGAACAGACCGAGTGCCAGTCCCACCAGCGCTCGGCGAAGCGAGCTGCGCTCCGACCGGAGCACCTCGCGCAGGCTCGGGCGCTCGCCCTCCTTCCAGAACCAGTCGAGCTTGGCCTTCTCGAAATCCACGTGGGAGAGGATGGGCCCGTTCACGAAGGACGGGAAGAAGAGCATGAACAGCGTGTAGTCGGCGAAGCGCGGTCGCTCCGGCTCGGGGCGCCGGCTGCGGTCGTACGCGTAGCCCCAGAAGCGCAGCTGCGTCAGATTCGTGGCGAATGCGAAGAAGGTCCCCGCAGCGCCAAGGTAGCCCGGCAGCAGCGGGAGCCAGTAGACGGGAGCGATGGTCTGAAGCGCGATCAGCCAGACGAGCAGCGCTGTGCGCGGGTGTCCGCGCGGCAAATACTCGACGGCCGCGTAGAACACCACCAGGTAGAGGCCGAAGAGCAGCGCGACCAGCGGTGTCGCGGAGTACGCCAGCAGGAGGAAGCTTCCGGCGATCAGCCCCCATGTCCGCAGAACCGGCGCGGTGTAGCGGAGGCCCAGTGCCAGCACGATGAACCCGACACCGGCCATTGCGTAGTGGGCGAGGAAGCCCGCTTGTCCCTCGAGCAACCGAGGCGCGAACGAGAGCAACGATTCGCGCAGTGAGTCGAGGTCCATCAAGCGGCCCTCCGCAGGCGTCGAAGGTCGCGCGGAGCTTCGCGACGCCCGGGCTACTTGCCCATCCCGCCGAGGCAAGCTTAGCCACGCACAGCGTCAACTGCATGTTTCGGTTCGGCGGCAGCGGTCGCGCAAGGCCGACCGGCGATCGCAGCGACTGCGAATCGAGTTGATCTTCGCGCGGGCTCGCATCAGACTGCAGCGATGGACCCCACGGACGCACTGCTAACGGATCAAGTCGCCATCGTTACAGGAGGTGGCCAGGGCATCGGCGAGGGAGCGGCGCTGGCCCTCGCACGTTTCGGCGCAAACGTCGTGATCGCGGACAAGAATCCCGAGACGTCGGCGGCTGTCGCTGCGAAGGTGCGCGAGCTGGGCCGCGAAGGGGTCGCGATCCCGACCGACGTCCGCAACCTGGACCAGGTGCGCGCGATGGTCGACCAGACGGTCGCGCAGCTCGGCCGAGTCGACATCCTGGTCAACAACGCCGGCGGGACGCGCTACGCGCGCTTCCTCGACCTCGAGCCGCGCGGCTGGGAACGCCACATCGAGCTCAACTTCGGCGGGCTGTTCGGGCCGACGGACGCGGCGGTGCGCGCGATGATCGACGGAGGCCGCGGCGGCTCGATCATCAACGTCTCGAGCATCGAGGGCACGCGCGCCGCCCCGAACTTCTCGGTCTACGCCGCCTGCAAGGCCGGCATGATCAACTTCACGAAGACGCTCGCGCTCGAGCTCGGCGATCACGGCATTCGCGTCAACTGCATCGCCCCCGACTACACCTCGACACCGGGGATCGAGGGCTTCGACACGCCGCCAGCGCCCGAGCGACTGAAGGCCATCGAGGGAGCGATCCCGCTGCGGCGACGCGGCACGATCGAAGAGACCGCCGGACCGGTGGTGTTCCTCGCATCGCGCATGGCGAGCTACGTCACGGGCACGACGATCCCGGTGGACGGGGGGACCTGGGCGTCGAGCGGCTGGGTGCGCACTGCCGATGGCGAGTGGAGCAACAGGCCCCACGTGACGTAGCGGACTCGCCTGGCGAATGCTTTTCAACTCGTACGTCTTCCTGTGTGTCTTCCTGCCCGTCGTCCTGCTCGTGTTCTGGCTGCTGGGGCGCTCGAGCCGACGAGAGCCGGCGATCGCGTGGCTCGTCGCCGCCTCACTCGTCTTCTACGGCTGGTGGAACCCTGTCTATCTGGGCCTGATCGTCGCATCGGTGACCGCCAACTTCGCGTTCGGTCGGGCGCTGGTGGCAACCTCCGGCCGCCGCCGCTCGGTGGTACTGACTCTCGGCGTGTGCGCGAACGTCGGCACCCTCGCCTACTTCAAGTACGCGAACTTCTTCGTCGACAGCCTCAACTCGGCAATCGGCTCGAACCTGCAGCTCGAGACGATCGTTCTGCCGCTCGCGATCTCGTTCTTCACCTTCCAACAGATCGCCTACCTGGTGGACGCGAGCCGCGGCGAGACCGAGGAGCACCACTTCCTACACTACGCCTTGTTCGTGACCTTCTTCCCGCAGTTCATCGCGGGGCCGATCGTCCACCACAAAGAAATGCTGCCGCAGTTCACCCGACGCAGGCGGCTGACGCTGAGTGCCCGCGACCTGTCGATCGGTGCGACGATCTTCGTCCTCGGGCTGTTCAAGAAAGTGGTGATCGCAGACGGAGTCGCCGAGTACGTGCCTCCCGCGTTCGACGCGGCGTATGCCGGCCACGCCCTGACCATGGCTGCCGCCTGGGCAGGGGCGCTCGCCTACACCTTCCAACTCTACTTTGATTTCTCTGGCTACTCGGACATGGCGATTGGCCTCGCCCGCATGTTCGGCATCCGACTGCCACTCAACTTCGACGCGCCCTACCGCGCGACTTCGATCATCGACTTCTGGCGCAGCTGGCACATGACCCTGTCGCGCTTCCTGCGCGACTACGTCTACATCCCGCTCGGCGGCAACCGGCGCGGCACACAACGGCGCTACGTCAACGTGATGGTGACGATGCTGCTGGGCGGCCTGTGGCACGGTGCGGGCTGGAACTTCGTATTGTGGGGCGGGCTGCACGGGGTGCTGCTCGTCGTCAACCACCTGTGGCGCGCGGCCGTGCCCGAGCGAATTCGCTCCGGGCGGCTGGCCGACGCGCTCGGCTGGGCGCTCACTTTCGTCCTGGTGGCCGTCGCGTGGGTTCCGTTCCGCGCCGAGACCGCTGCGAGCACCCTGAATGTCTGGCGCGGGATGGCCGGGATCTCCTCGCACGGGGGCACGGTCGCGCTGGGGAGCACGACCCCCGTGCTCTGGCTCGTCGGCCTGCTCGCCGGCTGTCTGCTGCTGCCGACCACGCAGGACTTCGTCGGCCGCTATCGACCCGCCCTCGGCTTCCGCCCGCGGCCCGCCGGCACGACCCTGCCCGTGCGATGGCGACCGACACCGGCCTGGGCCGCACTCACGCTCGGATTCTTCCTGGTGGCGTTCGCAATGCTCCAGCGTCCCAGCGAGTTCCTCTACTTCCAGTTCTGAGTACATCCGCAGTCGGCCTTGCGGTTACACTGGCCCGAGCCCAGTGGAGGAGAACCGCCCATGTCCGATGAGCACCCCGCCCGCCGAGCAGGCCTGCTGTCCCAGAAGCACGTCGCCGAAGGCAACCGTGAAGCCTGGCTCGAGCTGTTCGACGACGAAGCCGTGATCCAGGACCCGGTGGGCGCCTCGCCGCTCGACTCGAGCGGGGAGGGCCAACTCGGCAAGGCCGCGATCGCTGCCTTCTACGACAAGTTCATCGCACCGGGAAAGGTGAGCTTCGACTACCCGCGCTCCTACGCCTGCGCCGACGAGTGCGCCTTCATCGGCACCGTCTACAACGCGTTCGGCGACGCCCCGGAGCGCGGCTCCGAAGGGGTCTTCGTCTACAAGGTGAACGACGAGGGGAAGATCCTGTCGCTGCGCGCCTTCTGGGAGTGGGAGCGGCCGCAGCCGGGAGGCGACTGCCACCCGCCGGTCGGTCGCGAGCGAGCATAGGAAGCGATCGAGATGCAATTCGCCTACCACGCCACGATGTGCCCACCCGACTACTACCTGCCCCTCGCGATTGCCGCCGAGCAGGCGGGCTTTGCCACCTTCACCGTTCCAGACAGCATCTGCTATCCGCAGGAGTCCGACAGCAAGTACCCGTACAATGCGGACGGCAGCCGCGAGTTCCTGGACGGCGTGCCCTTCCTGGAGCCTTTTTCAGTGATCCCGGCGATGGGTGCCGTGACGAGCACGATCCGCTTCAGCACCTCGGTGATGAAGCTGGCCATCCGTCAGCCGGCTGTCGTCGCGAAGTCCGTATCGTCGGTCGCGGTGCTCACCAACGACCGCTTCGTCTTCGGCGTCGGCATCAGTCCGTGGCCCGATGACTTCGCAGCGACTCAGATCCCGTGGGAACGCCGCGGCAAGCGAATGGACGAGATGATGGAGATCGTGCGGGGGCTGCTGACCGGTGAGTATTTCGGCTACCAGGGCGAGGTCTTCCAGCTCGACCCGGTCAAGCTGTCTCCCGCACCGAGCAAGCCCGTGCCGATGCTGATCGGCGGTCACTCGACCGCGGCGCTGCGCCGCGCTGCGCGGCTCGGAGACGGGTTCATCCACGCGGGAGGCAGCGCCGAGCAATTCGCGCCGGTGATCGAGGAAATAGAGGGCTACCGCAAGGACTACGGTCGCGATCAGCTCCCGTTCGAGTACCAGGCGATGAGCGCGGATGCGTTCAGCCCAGACGGCGTGAAGCGGCTCGAAGACATCGGCGTCCACGAATCGATCGTCGCCTTCCGCGATCCGTACAAGGCAGAGCCGGACAGCAAGTCACTCGATCAGCGGATCGCAGACCTGGAGCGCTTCGCGGACGCGCTCATTCGCTAGTCGCGCTCAGCCGAACGCGCCGTCCTCGCGCAGCCTGCCGATTGCGGCCTCGTCCATGCCGAGCAGCTCGGCCATCACGTCGTCGGTGTGCTCGCCGACGGTCGGCGCCATCGTCGGCACCGGCAACGGCTCGCCGTTCACGAACACCGGCAGGGGCAGCTGCTCGCACCCCACTGCCTCGATCGGCAGGAAGCCCATGCGGTGTTGGAACTGCGGATCGTCGCCGATGTTCTCCGTGGTGTTGAACGGAGCGATCGGCGTATTGGCCTCGTTGCCGAACTCGAGCCACTCGCCGACGGTCCGGGTGAGGAAGATGTCGCGCAGCTCGGCCTGCAGCTCGAGATTGCCGCGCGCGTGGTCGGCGTACTTCGAGCCCGGCCACTTCTCGAAGAGGTCGTCGCGGTCGAGAGCCGCACAGAAGTTCTTCCAGAAGGCCTGCTCGGAGGCCATGAACAGGACGTGCCCGTCCTTGGCTTCGTAGGCCTGGTAGCGGACGCCCTCCCACATCCCGGCGAGACCCGCCGGGCGACGCTCGTAGTCGTCGGAGGCGTTGCCGGTGACCTCGTCCTCGGGCCGTAGATAGGCGCGCTCGCTCTCGATCCGATACCAGTCCATGTACGCCGAGGCATCGGACTGGGCCATCTCCATCTCGCATCCCTCACCCGTCTCTCGCGCCCGGATCACGCCCGCCAGGACCGCGATCGCGGCAAGCATCGGTCCGACGTTGATACCGACGTTCGGCATGTCCCGAGGGATGCGCTTGTAGCCCTGACCATCCTCGACGGGCTGCACGATGCCGGACCAGGTGTCGTAGGCGATGCCGTGGCTCGGCATGTCCTTGTACGGGCCGGTGGCGCCGTAGCCGGACAGCGTCGCAAACACGATCTTCGGGTTGACCTTCTTCAGCTCCGCGTAACTCAGCCCGAGCTTCGCGAGCGAGCCAGGCCGCATCGCCTCGACGACGACGTCCGCCTTGGCGACGAGCTGCTGGTAGAGCTGCACGCCCTGCTCGCTCTTCAGATTCAGGCAGATGCTCTTCTTGCCTCGATGCGTGTGGAGGTGCAGCAGCGAGACACCGCCCACGATCGGCCAGGTCATCTGGCGGATGTAGTCGCCCGCAGGCGGCTCGACCTTGATCACGTCGGCGCCCAGGTCGGCGAAGAAGGTGGCGAGGTGACCGGGACCGAGCAGGCTCGATTCGATCACTCGGACGCCGGAAAGCAGCTGGGAGGAGTCGGTCACGGGGCTCTCCAGAGAGGGTTGAATCGGATGGAGCGCAGAGCCTATCCGTTCGTGGCGCCGTCGCCAGCCGAGCGAAAAGCATCACGGCCCGAGGTGAAACCCTTCGTAGTCCTTCGCGGCGACCTCGTCGCACCTGCGCTTGTACGGCAGGAAACCGAGATACGGCATGAAGACGCGAGGCTTGCCCGGGATGTTCGCGCCGAGATACCAGGAGTTGCAGGTTGGATAGATCGTCCGGCCGGCGATCTCGTTCACGTGCTCGACCCAGGCTTCGGCAGCCTCCGCCAGCGGCTCGATCCGGGCGAATCCGCGTTCGCCCAGATAGCCGATGCAGTCGGCGATCCAGTCCACGTGCTGTTCGATCGCCGGGATCATGTTGGCGAGCACCGACGGACTGCCGGGCCCAGTGATGGTGAACAGGTTCGGAAAGCCGACGACCCCGAGCCCGAGGTACGTCTGCGGGCCCTCCGCCCACTTCTCGGCCAGGGTCAGACCGTCGCGACCGCGGATGTCGATTCGCAGCAGCGAGCCCGTCATCGCGTCGAAGCCCGTGGCGAAGACGATGCAGTCGAGCTCGTAGTCGCGTCCGCTGACGCGCAGGCCCCGCTCCGTGATCTCCTCGACCGGCGTGTCGCGGATGTCGATCAGGTGGACGTTCGGTCGGTTGAAGGTCTCGTAGTAGCCCGTGTCCGCACACGGGCGCTTGCACCCCAGCATGCTGCGCGGGCTGAGCAGCTCCGCGACCTCGGGATCGTGCACGATCTCGCGAATCTTTCCGCGAATGAACTCGCCTGCGGATTCGTTGACTTCGGGGTTCACGAAGAGGTCGGCGAATGCTCCGACCAGCCCGAGCCCACCATCGGCCCAGCGCGCCTCGAACTGTTCGTTCCGCTCTTGCTGGCTCGCTTCGGCGCCCAGGTGATCATTCGGCGAAAAATCGAGGCCGAACATTCCGCTCACGAAGGGAAGACGGAAGCTCGCATAGTCGGCCTTGATACCCGCTTGAAAGCTGGGGTCCATCGGCGTGTTGCGTGCCGGCATCGAGTAGTTCGGCGTGCGCTGAAAGACGAAGAGCTCGCCAGACTGCTCGGCCAGGATCGGAATGGCCTGGATCGCGGTCGAACCCGTGCCGATGATGCCGACGCGCTTGCCCTCGAGCTCGACGCCCTGCTCGGGCCAGTCGCCGGTGTGGAAGTGCGTCCCCTGGAAGCGGTCGAGCCCCGGAAACTCGGGGGTATTGCGCGAAGACAGACAGCCGGTCGCCATGATGCAGAAGCGCGCGCTGACCTCGGTGCCATCGTCGGTCCGGATCGCCCAACGACCCGCCTCGTCGCCCCAGATCGCCGATTCGATGCGCGTCTCGAGCTGGATGTCGCGCCTCAGATCGAAGCGATCCGCGACGTGGTTGGCGTAGCGCAGGATCTCGGGCTGTGATGCGTAGCGCTCGGTCCACTCCCACTCCTGCTCGAGCTCCGGCGAGAACCCGTACGAGTAGGCCATGCTCTCGACATCGCAGCGCGCGCCGGGGTAGCGATTCCAGTACCAGGTGCCGCCGACACCGCTGCCGGCCTCATACACTCGGACCGACAGTCCGCTGTGACGCAGCCGGCGGAGCGCGTACAGACCCCCGAAGCCGGCACCGACGACGACGGCGTCGAAATTCTGTCGGCGGCCGCTGGTCGACATCGATCGTTCTCCGCGGTGGCGCGTCGCCAGCGGGCGACTCGCGCGTGACAGCCGCTCAGTCCAGGAGCTGGACCTTCGCCCCATCGATCTCGCGAAGCGCGGGCGCGAGCAGGAACTCCTGCCGAAGCGCGTGTCGATGCAGCAGACGCAGGATCTCACCCGTGCGCTCCGGCGGCGCCTCGAGCACCAGGGCCTCCAGCGCAGCGTCGGATTCCGCCCACGTCGCGGGGCGGTGACCGAGCAGCTTTGCCGCGTCGTCGCGACTCTGGGCCTCGAGCTCGGCTCCGAACCGGCCGACCCGCTCGAGATACTGAGCCGCGCGCAGTGCGGTATCGATCTCGTAGTGCAGCGCGCCCTGGCCCGCGGTGTCGCGAGTAGCAGTCAGCGCCGAGGTGAGCCAGGCCGCTGCCGGCTCGTGCCGGGTCGGCAGCGGCTCCGGCAGCTCGGGCGGCTCGAGCTCGATGTCTTCAACGTGGGCGATCAGCTCGATCGGAACCCGGCCGTAGACGAGGTACCAGCCCATGTACTGCGGCCAGTTCAGCTCCCCGGGCGGTTGAGCGGTCAGATGGGCGGTGACCATCGGGGTGCACATGCCGAAGCGGATCGTGTGGTAGTAGATGGCGCGCACGTCCATCTCCGATCCGGTGCATCGTTCATACGTCGCGACCGCACGCCGCAGGTCACCCAGCGGCTCCGACAGGTCGCGGCATAGCATCCCGGCGAAGTCGGCGGCGGGATCGCCCAGATAGGCAAGTTCGAGATCCAGCACCGCGGTCATTCGGCCAGCCTCGAAGACGAACTGGCCGGCGTCCCCGTGGACCAGGCTCGCCTGCTCCCGACCCTGCGGTACGTTGGCGCGGATCCAGCGGATCGCAAACTCGATCAACGGTTCGGGGCGTGCCTTGAAGCTGCGGTACTGACGCTCCCAGTGCGCGAAGTCGCCGAGCCCGAGCGCATCGGAGCTCGCCGGCACCTCGAGCCCCAGGCTGTCGAGCGCATCGAGCGGAATCGCATGCATCTTCGACAAGAATTCGACGTACTGGTCGAGCACGCTCTCACGCTCGGCATCGCTCTCGGCGGTGGCCAGGTTCGCGCGCCCCGGACAACGCTCCATCACGATGCCGCGCGGCTCGGGGCAGAAGCCATAGACGTGCGGCACCGGCAGTCCCTGCTCCTCGAGCAGCTGCAGGACGCGCATCTCGTGCTCGAGCGGGTAGACACCGTGGTCCGCCTCGCCTCGATCCCCGCGGAAGTAGAGCGGCAGCGTCTCGCCGGACCGCTCGACGTCGGTTCGCTCGACGTCGAGATAGAAGCAGGGACGCCAGCGAGCCTGCGCCTCGGCCCCCACGATGCGGCCGACATGGGTCTCCACCCAGTCGAAGGCGCGGGCCCATTCGGGCGATAGCGTGGTGCGGTCGGGCGGGTCCATTCTGCGGGCCGTTACTCTGTCACGCCGCAACGACCCGTGTCAAAGGCGAGGCCGACGCGCAACCCACCGGCTCACCTTCAACCGATCGTTCTCCCGGCCGCCGAGCACTGGCGCTGCTCGCGCTGGCCACCCTCATGCTCGTCCTCCGACAGCGGCACCGCCGCGAGAGCTATGCGCCGAGCGCCTCTTCCACCGCGTCGAACAGGTCGGCCGGGAGGTCCCCGCGCGTCGCCGCGGCATTCGCCTCCACTTGTTCGGGGCTCGTGGCGCCCGCGATCACCGACGAGACGACGGGACGACTGCCCAGCCAGGAGAGCGCGAGCTCGAGGATCCCGAGCCCGGCGTCGGCCGCGACCTTCTCGAGACTCTCGACCACAGCCAGCTTCTCGTCCGAAACCATGTGGCCGTAGAAGTTGCGCATCATTTCGCTGCGACCAAAGCGACTGCTCTCGTCGAAATCCTGCCCGCGGCGATACTTCCCGGTGAGCGCCCCCGACGCCAGCGGGAAGTACGGCAGGATGCCCAGCCCGTGGTGTTCGCAGGCCGGCACGACCTCGGTCTCGATCTTGCGCTCGAGCAGGCTCCACTCGTTCTGTGCCGTGATGAAGCTGTGCAGGCCACGTGTCTTCGACTGCCAGACGGCGTCCGAGATCTGCCAGCCCGACAGATTCGAGCAGCCGATGTAACGGACCTTCCCCTGGGTCACGAGGGTGTCGAGTGCGTCGAGCGTCTCTTCGATCGGCGTATCGGGGTCGGGCTGATGCAGGATGTAGACATCGATGTAATCGGTGGCGAGACGCTTCAGACTCGCCTCTGCAGCATTCATCACATAACGACGCGAGGCTCCCGTCATCAGTGGTCCAGCACCCGAGGGCACCCCGAACTTCGTGGCAATGACCGCCTCGGACCGGCGGTCGCCGAGCGCACGGCCCAGGAAGATCTCCGAGTCGCCGCCGCCGTAGATGTCGGCCGTGTCGAAGAAATTGATGCCCGAATCGAGCGCCGCATCGACCACCTGCCGGGTCGCGGCCTCGTCGATCGTCATGCCGAAGTTGTTGCAGCCGAGCCCCGCGAGCGAGACCTTGAGCCCAGACTGGCCGAGAGTCCGAAATTCCATCGCCGACTCCTCCGGCGGCGCAGCCTACACGATCGGGCCGGCAGGGGGGCGGCGCACGGGGGCCCGCCCCGCGTAGAATGCGTTCGTGAACCGGGCCGTCATCCCTCTCGCTCTGTTCGGAGTGGCCGCTGTCCTGCGCGTCCACAACGCCTGGGTGGCACCGCCTTTGTCCGGGTTCGACGGGCCCTACCACGGCGCCTACATCGGGGCGATCGTGTGGGAGGGCCGCTTCCAGCTGCCCCACTGGTTCAGCAACCACCCGCCGCTCTACTACGCCGTCAGCGCGGCGCTCTGGAAGCTCCTTCCGAGCGAGCTGGGCGCACACGGTGTGCTGTTCGCGCTGCGGCTGGTCAATGTCGCCTGCGGTCTGGCGGTGGGCGCGGCGATCTGGGCGAGCGCGCGCCGCTCGTTCCCACAGCGAAGCGCGCTCGCCTGTTACGCGCTCGCGATCGCCTTGTTCTTGCCGATGCACATAGGACCCTCGGCACTGCTCGGCAACCAGATCATGGCTACGGCGCTCGGCGCCGCCTCGGTGGCGCTGCTGCTGCGCTGTCTCGCGGAGCCCAGTGCGCGCAATGCGGCGATCGCCGGGGCGATCGCGGGGCTCGGCGTGATGGCAAAGCTCAGCGTCGGGATCATCGTGGCTGTGGGCGGCTTGATCCTGCTCGTGCGAGGCTGGCAGATGCACGGCGCGCGCCCGCGAGCGCTCGCGCTCGCGAGTGCGCTGGGGCTCGCCGCGCTGGTCGTGTCGAGCCCGTACTTCATTCACAATGTCGCCAGCTACGGAGCGCCCATCGACCCGCAGGTCGACATCTGGGCCAAGGTCGATCGCAGCCACCAGCTGCCACAGCGCCCGTGGCAGGCGTACGTCGATCCGGACATCGCTCGGCTCGTCGACCCGGGCCGCCTCGACACGAGCGGACAGCGGGCCGTGTGGCCGGTGACCTTCGCCTCGACCTGGTTCGATCTGTTCGGCACCGTCGTCGATGTCCACCACCCCCGTGCCAGGCTGCTTGCGCGCGTGCTGTTCTGCCTCGGCGCCGTCTTCAGCCTGGCGACCGCACTGGGCGTGGCGGCCGCCGCGCGGCGCCGAGTCGCCAGCTCGGTGCCGCTGGGGAGCGCGGCACTCGCACTGCTGATCGTCGTCAACCTCATGAGCTACGTGGCTTTTACGCGCACTGTCCCGACCTATGGCGCGCTGAAGGGGATCTATCTGTCGCCAGCCCTCACGGGCTTTGCGCTGTTTGCGGCCCTGGGCCTCGATCTCGTCGCTTCTCGCGGGCGCGCGATGCGCCGCGCCGCGGCGGCACTGCTGACCGGCTTCGCGCTCGCCGTCCTCGCGATCTTGTGGCAGGGCGGGCTGGCGCCGATGCGAGTCAATCCAGCAGACCTGATCCTGCGCGATTACGCGGATCCACCGACGTTGAGCGCGTTTCGCTACTTCGTCGGCCGGGAGCCGGGCAGCGGCCGCCCTCCCCGACTCATCGCACCGGCGATCGACCGGGACTGAGCGGTCGCGGGTTCGGGGGCAGCCGGCTCCGTTCGCGCTTCAAGCGCCGCTGGAGCCGCACGCGGTCGAGATCCTTGATCTCCTTGAAGTC
Source organism: Myxococcota bacterium (assembly GCA_036336835.1). Taxonomy (GTDB): domain Bacteria; phylum Myxococcota_A; class UBA9160; order UBA9160; family UBA4427; genus JAYZFK01. Next base: position 55,521 of record JAYZFK010000071.1, read on the forward strand.
GACCCAGCGGGGCTCGTCGCTGCCGATCGACTGCAGCTTCGGCTTCATCCACAAGGTGAGCGTCTGCACGTAGACCGCTGCGCGGATCTGCTGATACGAAACATAGATGCCGAACGAGCCCGCGGCGATACAGGTGGCGATCAGCACGGGGAGCGGAGGCGGGCGAGCGAGCAGACGCCAGGCGATCAAGAGCGCCGCCGGCCAGGCGAGCACGGCCAGACGCGTGAAGCTCTGCACCCCGGGCGCGCCCGAGAGCGAGACGTGCAGCAGCAGGATCGCGCCCACCCAGATCGCCAACCACCAGTGGCCCCACTCGCTCCGTCGCAGCCCGAGCAACGCCGCGATCAGATAGAAACCGGCCGTGCCGTAGACCACGGGCCGCTGAAAGAGAGCGCTCTCGCCCATGCGGCTCCACTGCCGGATCAGCTCGGCGAACGGATAGGTCCACTCCGCGACCCAGTGCACCTGGTGGACATCCCAGATGCCGGTGAACCCGGGTACGCGCCAGTAGAGATAGGCGTTGTGCAGCGCGAACACGGCGAGCGGCAGCGAAAGCCAGGCGATCGTGCGCACACGGAGCTGCCGCCGGACCACGAGCAGGTCGAAGGCCAGCGCGCCGCCGAGCAGGACAGCCGGGAAGCGCGTCAGCACCAGAAGCGAGAGCCACAGCACGCTCCACGGGAGCGAGCCGCGCAGGTGCGCCCTGAAGCAGAGCAGCGCAAAGGTCACCGCCAGCGGCTCCGGATGGGCTGCGGATGTCACCAGCGCCCACACCGGGTTGAGGCACAGGAAAGTCAGGGCCGCCGGAAAGGCCGGCACGTCGAGCTCGAGGCAGATCAGGTAGAACGCCAGCACCGCAGCGACGCCCGAGAGCCAGGTGGCGGCGAGCGCGAGCAGCCCCCAGTGGAGTGAATCGGGAGTCAGGAGTCGCATCAGGAAGAGCAGCGCGGAGAACCCGGGCGCCTGCCCGAGGTAGTCGCGCCCCTCGGCCGAATAGGGCAGTGGGAAGGAGCGCGCGATCTCGATGTAGAAGTGCCCGTCGAAGAAGGCACCGAGCTCCATCAGGCCACCCGGCCCGAGCGCAATCAGTGTCGTCACGATCGAGATCGAGAGCGAGAGCGCGGCCAGCGCCAACATCTCGCGGTGCTGCGCTGGCCCGAGACCGGACCGGGCTGGCGAAGATCTCGTCTCACTCATGGGGCCACGAATACCGAACTCCCGTGGGTCGAGCTAGCGGATCGAGATCGTGGCGCATTTCGGCTTGAAGAAGCTCGGCCAATCCACCATGGTCGGTCAACCGCAGCGTCTGTGTACGTCACGAGGTCCTCCGTGAAGCCGAATCGACTCGCCTCCGGGGCTCGAACCGCCGTCGCTCTGGTCGCCGCTCTGGGTGCGATGAGCGCCGGCGCGGCGACCCGACGACCGAACGTGGTGGTTCTGCTCGCCGATGATCTCGGCTGGGCCGATGTCGGCTACCACGGCGGCGTGATCGAGACG
>JAYZFK010000072.1:0-13880 GCA_036336835.1 Myxococcota bacterium
GGGGGGGGGGGGGGGGGTGGGGGCCAGGTGGGGGTCGGCGTCGGGGGGGGGGGGGCGGCGGGGGCGGCGGGCGGCGCCCCCCACGGCCGCGCCGACCGCGCGGGTCAGCGCGCCGGGGCTGGGGCTGATCTTTCCGTGTGCGGCCTTGGCGCTCGTCGCGGCCACGGTCGTGGCACTCGCGATCCCCGAACGCGTGGCGCCGCGGCACGCCCGCTCGCGTCGCGGCGAGTGGAGGCAGCTCGTCGCGGACCCCAGCGTCGCGCGCGCGCGCGTCTTCACCTTCCTGATCTTTCTGGGCATCCAGGGCCCGATGCATCTGTTCCCGCTGCTGGCTCGCAGCCACGGCGGGGGGATCGCCGCGATTGCGCAGATGTGGTTCTGGATGTTGCTGCTCGAGATTCCGCTCGTGCTGGCGCTCGGCCGCACTATCGCGAGGATCGGGCCGCGCTCGGTCGTCTCGATCGGTGCGGCAGCGGCCGCCGTTCGCTGGCTGGTCAGCGGCTACACCGATGACCTGACGCTGCTCACCGTGATCCAGGTGCTGCACGGCGTCACCGTGTGGGGTCTGATGCTCGGTCTTGCGGTCTATGTCGACTCGCTGGTCCCCGCGCAGCTGCGCTCGACCGGACAGGGGATGCTCGCCATGGTGGGGCCAGCACTCGGAGGGGCTGTCTCGAACCTGCTGGCGGGCGAGCTGATCGACCGCTGGGGGGCTGCTGCCCCCGCGCGGGCGGGCGGCTGGCTGGCGCTGGCCTGTGCGCTGCTGGTGCCGATCCTGCTGGTCCGTGTGCCTTCGGGCCGCGCCGATGCGGCGGGGGTCGACCATCGCGCATAATGCGCGTCCGGTCGTCCAGCGGCCGTGCGGGGAGGCGGACTTGATCCTGGATCTGTTCTCGGAGCTGCAGAAGGCGCGCGCCGACTGGCGCGGCGACCCCGAGCAGGCCGTGCTCGACGAGGCGCTCGAGCAGGTGAAGCTGGCCGACGAGCTGGGCTACGGCTGCTGGTGGACGGTCGAGCACCACGGCGCCACCGAGTTCAGCTACTCGAGCGCTCCCGAGCTGGTGGTGACCGCGTTTGCGCAGCACACGCGTCGCATCCGCTTTGGACACGCGGGCATCCTGGCGCCGTTCGCAATCAACCATCCGCTGCGCGTGGCCGAGCGCGCGGCCGCGATGGACCGGCTCTCGGGCGGGCGCCTGGAGCTCGGGCTGGCGCGCTCCGGCGGCACCGAGTGGGACACCTTCGGCGTGGACCCCGACACCTCCCGCGATCAGCTCGAGCAGGCGCTGCGGATGATTCCGCGCATGTGGACCGAGAAGCGCTTCTCGTGGAAGAGCGATCTGCTCGAGATTCCGGAGCGCGATGTCGTGCCCAAGCCGTTGCAGGATCCGCATCCTCCGCTGTGGCAGACCTGCACCAGCCCCGAGTCGTTCGAGCTGGCGGGTCGACTCGGCGTCGGAGCCCTCGCGACCACGCTGCTCTCCCCGCTCGAGACGCTGGCAGAGCTGCTGGCCTTCCACGAGCGCGGGCTGTCGCAGTGCCGCGAGCCGGCGGGTCGCAGCGTCAATTCGCGGCGAGCGGTGTTCACCTTCATGCACGTGGCCGAGAGCCGCGACGAAGCGATCGCGAGCCGCGCCGCCGACCAGGCGCTCTGGTTCGTGAACGCCGCACCGCGCGTGTTCCAGGTGCCGCGCAGCATCTGGATCGATGCGATCCGAGGGGACATCCAGAGCAGCGACCCGGCGGCGACGCGCTCGCTCGCCGCGCCCGAAGAGCCGCCGCGCGACGATGACCTGGACGATCCCGTGGCGGTGATCCGGCTGCTCAACCGACAGCGCGCGGGCATCGAGCTCGATCCCGTCGAGGTGTTCGAAGCGCTCGAGCCGCTCGAGTCGGTCGTGATCGGCGATCCCGACGCGTGTCTCGGCAAGGCGCGCGGCTACGCGGCAATCGGCGTGGATCGCCTGATGGCGCTGATGGCGTTCGGCGCGCTGCCGCAGGAGCGGGTGCTCTCGAGCATCCGCCTGGCGGCCGAGCATCTGTTGCCGGCGCTGGCCGGGGAGGGCAGGGGCGATGGCTGACTACGCGCTGCAGTCGATCTTCCACTTCACCGTGAGCGCGAGCGACTTCGAGCGCTCGCTCGACTTCTATCAGCGGCTGGGCTTCGAGCTGTTGCGCGACAATCGCGACGTCGTCTGGCCCCAGTTCGTGGCCGACAACTTCGGCCTCGAGCGTGCCCAGGGGCGGGGCTCGCTGCTGGCGCTCGACGACGGCGAGAGCCAGGTGAGGATCGACCTGATCGAGTGGCTCGAGCCGCGCGAAGCGCCCGCTGCCGAGCGGGCGTCGAGCCCCGAGCGGCCGCCCCGCATCGTGGCGATTCGGACCAGGAACGTCGCCGGTGCCTACGCAGCGCTGCGGGCTCGCGGCATCGAGTTCATCCGCGAGCCCTATCGCCCCGCCCCCGAGCTCGGCGTCGAGGCCGTCGTCTGCTGCCGCGACCCCGACGGTCTGATCATCGAGCTGATCGAGTACGCACCCGGAGTCCTGGGAAGCAAGGTCGCATCGCTCGAGAAGCGAGAGGGCCCGGGCGCCGGGGCGTAGCCTCGAGGATTCGATGGATCGAACCTTCTGGACGCTCGTGACCCCCTGGCTGGTTGGCGCGCTGCTGCTGGCCGGCGGCGTCTGGGCGTGGTGGCAGCAGCCGGTTGCCTTCGACGACGCGTACATCACGTATCGCTATGCGGAGAACTGGCTGGCCGGCCATGGCCTGGTGTTCGAGCCGGGTGCGGCGCCGGTCGAAGGCTTCAGCAATCCGCTGTGGCTCGGGGTGTCGGCGGCGGCGCTGAGTCTCGGCGCCGATCCGTTCGAGGCGACTCGTCTGCTCGGGGTCGCGAGCTACTCGCTCGCGATTGCGGCGATCGGCCTCGGGCTCGCGCGGCAGGCGGGCGCGCTGGGAGCGTCCGGCGGCTGGCTGCTGCCGGCGCTTGCCTGCCTGGTGCTGCCGGCCGGACTCGCGGGTGTTGCGGGAAGTGGTCTCGAGACCGGTTTCCTGGCGCTCTGCCTGGTCTCGCTCGGCCTGTCGTTCCTGCTGCGCGACGACTCGCCGGCCGTCCGGCCACTGTGCGTGCTGCTTCCGCTGGTCGCCTGTCTGACGCGGCTGGACGCGCTGATCGCGGTCGTGGCCGTGAGCCTCGCCGACCTCGTGCGCGCGGGCGCGGGCGAGCTGCCGGGCGCGCGCCAGCGCGCCCGCTTGCGCTGGATCCCGCTCGTCTCGCTGTTGGTGGCGACCACCGTGTTCCGGCTGGTCTACTACGACGCCTGGCTGCCGAATCCCTACTACGCGAAGGGGGCCGACGAGTGGCACCTTGCCGCGGGACTCGCCTACCTCGCCGGGTTCGTCCAGAGCTCCTGGCAGGTGGTGCCGCTGGCCGGGCTCGCGGCCTTCGGCGCGTGGGCCGCGGGCTCGTGGCGCGTCCGCCGGCTGTGCGTCTTCGCGCTGCTGTGCACGGGCGGCTATGCGCTCTACATCGCGAAGGTGGGCGGCGACTTCATGCAGTACCGCTTCGCCTGGCCGCCCTATCTGGTGCTGGCTGCCGGGGGGCTCGGGGGGCTGGCCGAGCTGGCGCGCCGCAGTCTGCTGCCGGCGGCGCTGCTCGGTGTCTCGGTCGCGGGTCTGGCCGGGCTTCCGACCGTGCTCGAGCACGAGTACGCGATGCAATCGCTGGCCGAGATGGACGCCTATACGCGGCTCGGGCTCGAGGTGGGTCCCGCGCTCGATCGGGCGCTCCCCCCCGGCACGCAGGTGGCCACCACGCTTGCGGGCAGCCTTTCCTACGGCTCGCGCCTGCGCATCGTCGACCAGTGGGGCCTGAACGACCGCAGCGTCGCGCGCGGCCGCGGACTCGAGCAGTTCCAGCGCGGTCACTACAAGCCGGCCAGCGCGGAGTATCTGCGCGATCGCGGCGTCGAGCTGGTGATTCATCACCCGCTGGTGTGCGATTGCGCGGAGCTGTGCACCGAGCCCGTGCCGATGCTGTTCCTGCGCCTCGACGCGCAGCGTTGTCTGCAGGGGTTCCTGGTGGCGCCGCGTCCGGAGCTGATCGAGCGGGTCTGCAGCGAGCCGGAGCGGTTCGCCCTCCACGGCATCGACTGCGTCCCGGTTCGCCCCGACGGCTAGCGCGACGCCTGCGTGGGGCGGTAGTACCAGTTTGCCCGGTCGTACTCGAGGTACTTGTGAATGCGCTCGTAGCCGTGCTGCTCGAAGTAGCGGGCAATCCGCTTGCGAACCGTTTGCGTGGCCTCGATGCAGACGAGCTCGGGCCGGAAGCGATCGATGTCGAAGGCCGCGAGCGCCGCCGGCTCGCCTTCCTCGATGTCCATGGAGAGAAAGTCGACGTTGGTGACGCCGTTCTGAGCGAGCAGATCGTTCAGCGTGATCGTGGGGCGCTCGACCTTCTCGACGTCCACGTCGACGACGAACAGCTCGACGTGGTCCTCCACGGTGGACGACAGATCTCCGTGGATCCCCTGTCCGGTGCGGTAGAAGGGATCCAGGGTGCCCGAGTGGTCGGTCACGATGTAGCTGAAGAAGCGGGTGCGAGGACGGTGCCTGGCGTAGCCCTCGGTGAACTCGTCGCGCGCGTCGACCGCGATGCCCGACCAGCCGAGGTGCTTCTCGAGGTAGTAGGTCGTGTTGACGTGCTGCCAGTGGGAGGAGCCGACGTCGAGGAAGAACCCCCCGATCCGGTCGTCGAAGAAGTGCCGGATGATCAGCTCCTCGTGGCCCGCCGAGTAGAGGCTCGTCCCCTCGGTGAGGATCGCATCGCGATCGCGGGGCTTCGTCTCCTCGACGACCGTTTCTTCACCCGCGGGCCCGCAGGCGAGCCATCCAGCCAGGCAGGCCAACAGCCATCCTCGAGCCGTCGTCCTCTTCATCTCGCAGTCGCAGCCTCCGCCAGGTCGCGCCCGGGGTCGGGCGTTCGCAGCATACCGGACGGGGCGTAGCGCCTATCCGCGGTCGAGCGTCGCCGGGACTCGGGCCAGGGCGAGCGAGCCGAGCGCGTAGATCGCCACGGTGAGCGCGATCAGCCAGGAGAAGCCGAGTGTCATGGCGAGCAGTGTGGAGAGAATCGAGCCGATCACAGAGAAGAAGCCGTTCACGGACCAGGCCCACGCCACGTACTCGCGCTGGTGCTCGGTTTGCGACGCCAGCGTTCGCAGTCCGATCGGCATGAAGGCACCCAGGCAGAGACCCAGGGGAGAGACGAAGAGCAGCGCGAGCCCGATGCGCAGCGGGAGCGGGGCCCCGCCCGCCCACTCGACCGCGATCGGGAGCCCGAGCAGGTAGGCACTGACCAGCACGGCCAGCGCCGCGACGAGCCCGGTGAGCGCTCGTGCGACCGCGATGTCGTAGCGCGCGCTCAGGATGCTCCCGATCCCCGAGAACACCAGCAGGCCGAAGAGCGTGACCGACAGCGAGTAGGTCGGATAGCCGAGCAGCAGCGTCAGCATCTGGATCAGCGAGACCTCCAGGAACATGAAGCCCAGCCCGAGCGCTGCGAAGTAGACCACCGCCTCTCGCTTGTAGGGAATCTCGCGCCAGATGCCGCGGATCGCCGCCAGCGGCAGGAGCAGGAAGATCGCCGCCAGCAGTGCGGCGATGCCGAGCAGCACCAGGAGGATCTGCTCGCCGATCGAGTCCTCGTAGTTCACGAGCGATCCCCGGAGCCCGCGCGGCGACGAGATTGCGTCGCCGAACCGGGCGAAGTGCCAGAAGAAGGGCGAGTCGTCGCGCACCGGGTCGATCAGGTAGGGGTATTCGTCGACCCACTCGGCGAGGTCGGGGTCTGGCAGCGTGATCAGCTCGCCGACCGCGCTGTTCGCTGCCACGTCGGGCATGTAGTGGGCGAGCCCTCGAGAGATCTTGGCGGTCTGGGACGCAAAGCCGCGGATCTGATCGACCGACACGGGCAGCGGACTGAGCAGGATGGTGGTCTCCGTGAAGGGAGGGAGACCGAGGGCCGTACCGACCAGGACGCGGTGCGCGAAGTCTTGCAGTCCGGCCTCGGCGAACGCCTGTCGTGCCGTGGCGAGATAGCGCAGCGTCCGATTCGGCTTGCCCAGGAAGTCCGGCTCACCGAACTGCGCGCAGATGACGCCTCCCGGCGCCAGGTGCTGGAGGCTCTCGCGCAGCATCTCCACGGTGTAGAGGTAGCTCTCGGACAGCACGAAGGCGGCCGCGCTCGACGCGTTCATCGCCGCGTAGGAGTCGGGTGCCACGAACCAGATCAAATCGTACTGGCTGTCGTCGCCCTGGAGGAACGAGCGTCCTTCGGCGTTCACCACGCGGACGCGGGGGTCTTCGTGCAGGCGTCCCGCGAAGTCCGCATAACGCTCCGTGAGCAGGTGGACCGTGACCGGATTCAGCTCGACGGCGGTCACGCTGCTCGCGCCGAAGTAGAGCGAGGCGAGGATCTCGTGGCCTCCGGCCGAGCCGATGATCAGGACGCGGGGCCCCTCGTCCAGCACCGAGAAGGGCAGTGCGCGGGAGTCCGTCGCCAGGTCATCGTGGCTCGAGACGCCACTGCCGGTGCTGCGAATGATCGAGCCGATGTTTCCGTCGTGGAGCAGCAGGCGCTGGGAGCCGAAGTCGGCGACGTCCACTCGGAACACCGGGCTCCAGCGGGTGAAGATGATGGCGCCCTGCGCGCGCAGCCCACCGATGTGCTTGCCGGAGTCGGCGACGGGATCGGGCAGCAATCCGGGGGCGACGAGGGGGACGACGAGCGCCGCCGCGGCGAGCGCTGTCGCCGCGAGCAGGCCGCGGCGCGGCAGTGCGAGGCGCACGCCGGCCGCGAGCATCAGCAGGCCCGCCAGCATCACGCAGCGCGGCGGATCGAGCCACACGATCAGTGGAATGCTCATTACACAGCCGAGTCCCGCCCCCAGCAGATCCGCGCCGTAGAGCCGGCTGGCGTTGCTCGGCCGCGCCCCGAGGATCGTGGCGATCGCGATGCCCACGGCGATGAAGGGGGCCGCGAGGCACAGGCAGACACCGGCCAGCTTGGCGGGCTCCCAGAGATCGAGTGTCAGCCGCGAGGCGTTGATCGGAGCCGACGCGATCACCAGATAGCCGCCGAGCACCAGCGTGCCCGCGGCCAGACACAGGACGGGGAGCAGGCGCGCCGGGTCGGCCTCGCGCAGCCTCCTCGAGACCGCGACCCCCACGCCCCCCGCGCCGAGCCCGAGCAGGCCCACGCCGATGATCAGATAGGTGAAGTAGTAGTAGAGCTTGAACGAGAAGATCCGCGTATACGCGATCTCCATCAGCATCGCCGCGAGTGAGATGCAGAAGATCTCGAAGTAGAGAGGCCTCGTCTTCATTCGCGAATGCTGCCTCGTGGGTGCGAGCGGAGCCTCTTCGACTGGCGGGCTTCAGCCGGCAGTGCCCTGGTTCCCCGGCGAGGGGACTCGTTCAGCCGGGGGATGCTTTTCGGGGGCCGCCGAAGATAACAGGCGCGGCGCGCGCCCGCGCGATGCACCGTGCGACGACGGCGCCCTGACGGCGCCCCGACGGCACCCTGACGGCGCTCTGACGGCTGCCAGACCGCAGGGCCGCGCGGTATCCTGGGGTGCGAAGGAGACCCCCGTGGCGCAGGCACTCGACTCCTCTCCCGCAAGCGACGGCCGCATCGAGACCGTCGAACAGCTCCGCGAGATCATCGGCACGCCGCTGGCGGGGCTCGGCGACAAGAACGTCGATCATCTCGACGAGTTTGCGCGTGCCTTCCTCGCGCGCTGTCCCTTCCTGGTGCTCTCCACCGCCGACGCCCGCGGACACCAGGACGCCTCGCCCAAGGGCGACGCGCCCGGGTTCGTGCTGGTGGAAGACGACCGGCACCTGGTGATTCCCGACCGACCGGGCAACAAGCTGGCCTACGGGCTCGAGAACATCCTGGAGAATCCGCGGGTCGGGATCCTCTTCGTGATCCCGGGCACTGCCGAGACCTTCCGCGTGAACGGCACCGCCGAGCTCGTCTGCCAGCCCGAGCTGCTGCGGCGCCTCGAGGCGCGCGGCCGCCCGGCGGTGGTCGGCATCCGGGTCGCCGTCGAAGAGGCCTTCTTCCACTGTGCCAAGGCCTTCCTGCGCAGCAAGCTGTGGCAGCACGAGCAGTGGGGCGAGCGCCACAAGGTCTCGTTCGGCGAGATGTTCGCAAAAAAGCTGGGCGCCGGGGACGAGGCGGTCGTGGCCGTCGACGCCGCGATCGAGCGAGACTACGAGACCAATCTGTAGCGGGCATTCCCCTCAGCCGGCCGACGGCTCGGGGCGCTTGGTGAACACGAAGTGCTCTGCGATGTCTGCCTGCACGCGCTTCGTGTGCGCGACGTACTTCGGGTACGACCCGTTGTAGTTGCCATCCTGGCGCCGCTGGTGCTCGCCCTCGAAGTTGTAGTAGCCCGGCGTGCAGTCCGCGGCGCGCGTGGTCTTGCCGCGGTTCGCGATCACCTCCTGCACCCAGCGTTCCTCGGCTTCATGGCTGACGTCGATCGAGTGATGGCCGTGTCGGCGCGTGTAGTCGATGCACGCCGCGATGTGATCGCCCTGCGTCTGCAGGACGTCGGTCAGGTTGAACAGGAACGTCGCCTGGTAGCCGCCCATGATGAAGAGATTGGGGTAGCCGTGGGAGTGGATTCCCAGCAGCGTGCGGATGCCGTCGCGGTACTTCTCGTTCAGCTCGACACCGTTTCGGCCGCGTATCTGGTTGTAGATGCCCGTCTTCTGCACTTCGAATCCGGTGGCGTAGACCAGCAGGTCGAGCGGATACACGTTGTCGTCGAAGACCGGTCCGGCCGGGGTGATCTCGCTGATGCCCTCGCCCCGCGTGTCGATCAGCTGGACGTTCGGCCGGTTGAAGCTGGGCAGGTAGTCGTTGTCGAAGCACGGCCGCTTGCACATCAGCATGTACCAGGGCTTGAGGGCCGTGGCCGTCGCCGGATCCTCCACCACCTCGTCGATCTGCGCGTGGATCCGCATCATGGCGTCGATGTTGGCGTTCTCCTGCCTGCGGATCTTCTCCTCACGCGGCAGCGCGGCTCGCTTCGCCTTCTGCTCCGGGCTCGGCTCGCGCTCGGCCAGCGCGCGCGCCTTGCGCGCGGCCTGCCAGCCCGGCTCGAGCTGCCGGGCCCATTCGGGATCGGTGAGCCAATCGTTCTTCAGGCTGATCGATGAGGGCGTGCGCTGGAAGACATACAGCTGCTTCGCGGCCGCGCCCAGGCGGGGGATGGCCTGGACGGCCGATGCCCCCGTCCCGATGATGCCGACCACCTTGTCGGCGAGACCCGAGAGATCGGGCTCGGTGTAGGCGTAGTCCCAGCGCGAGGTGTGGAAGGAGTGTCCCGCGAACGACTCCATGCCGCGGATCTTCGACAGCTTCGGCTTGGAGAGCGTGCCGTTCGCACAGATCACGAATCGCGCGCGCATCCGATCGCCTCGGTCGGTGGCGATGTTCCACATCTCGTCGTCTTCGTCCCATACGGTCGAGGTGACCGTGGTCTGGAACACGGCGAGCTCATACAGCTCGTACTTCCTGGCGATCGCCTGGCAGTGGGCGTAGATCTCGGGTCCCTTGGCGAAGTGCCGCGTCGGGACGTAGTCCATCTCGTCGAGCAGTGGCAGGTAGTCGTACGCCTCGACATCGCAGGCAACGCCCGGGTAGCGGTTCCAGTACCAGGTGCCGCCGACGTCGGCGCCGCGTTCCACGATCCGGATGCTCTCGACGCCGACCTGGCGAAGGCGTGCCGAGGTCAGCAGCGCCGAGAAGCCTCCGCCGATGAACAAGCACTCGACGCTGTCGTTCAGCGGTGCGCGGGGAGCGCGCTCCGTTGCGTTGGGATCGATCGAGTACTTCTCCAGCGCGCCGCTGAAGTCCGAGGTGAACTGCGCGGTGCCGTCCGGCCGACAGGCCAGTCGGACCGCGCGTTCCCGGGCGAATTTCTGCTTGATGCGGTCGTAGTACGACTGTGGCTTGCGCTGCTCGCGCTCGATGTCGAACGCGAGGGGATTCTCCGGCTCGGCCATGGATCAAATCCCCGCGGTGGTGCGCTCCTGCGCGAGCAATCTCAGCTCTGGGTGATCGCGGCCACCACCTGGTCGAACACGGAGTCCGCGATCTCGACCATTTCGGGGTCGCTCCGGTCCTGGATCGGGTGCGAGGTGTAGACGGCGGCGGGGTCGTAGCCCAGCGCCTTCGCCTGGGCCTCGGCGCCACTGGTGAACTCCACCGTTGCGCAGAAGACGGCGGGGATGCCGCGCTGCTCGAGGTCGACCGTGTCGTGCACACTGCACGACGTGCAGCTGCCTCAATCGGCCAGGGCCTCGATCACGGCGTCGCACTCGACCGCGATCTGCTGGCGCAGATCGACGGGCGCGGGCTTGGTGAAGGTGGGCTTGGCATAACGTGTGGTGCGGGCGCCGGCCTCGCGCAGCCGCTGCTCCAGGCGGTCGAGGAACCGATCGCCGCGCGCCTTGCTGATGTCGAGTAGCCCGATGGTGGCGCCCTCGAGCTTTGCCAGGCGCGCCAGGCGCTGGCGGATCGCCGGGGCGCTCTCGCTGGTGGGATCGAGCAGGGTTCGGGTCATGGCTGGATCTCCCGCATCACGGTCTGGCTGCCGCCTTCGCCCGACAACCAGCCGGCGATGATGGCAGAGAACAGGCCCGCGCCGCCGCCCACGTGCACGAGCCGGATGCCGTCGGGCCGAAACTTCGGGATCGACTTGCCGCGCACGAACTCCGGCAGGCCCTCGGCGATGCCGTCGGCGCCGCGCACCAGCTCGTCGCCCGGCAGCTGCAGCAGCTCGAACAGCCGCTCGAGCAGCTCGCGCTTGCTCCAGCCCGCCTCGCGGAAGACGCGCGAGTGCTCGGGGCTTACCGCGAGGATCGCCTCCATGGCGCCGCCGCCCATCTTCGGGTGGTACATCGCGCGCAGGTTGACGGCGAAGCTGCGCGCCAGCGACTCGGGCTCGCGCGAGAGCTGGTCGACCAGCGTGCGCGGGCCCTCGCCGGGGAAGAGCACCAGGGCATCGCTGCCGGGCTCCGCCCCGAAGTCGCAGGCCAGCGGCTCCCAGGGCGAGCCTTCCTCGTCCTCGGCGAAGCAGAAGCCGAGCTTGCCCGGGTTGCCGAGCGTCGCGCGGTCGATCTCGCCGGGCCGCCCGCCGCCGACGTTGCGGATCACCAGCTGGAGCGCGCGGCCGATCGTCGCGTTCGCGCGGTTGCCCTGGCCGAAGGCGTTGATGCCGGCGTTCATGCCGAGCCGCTTGCGGATCGGCCCGTTCACGATGACGATCGGCCCGACCGACATGGTGGTCGCCAGCAGACCGTGGATGTTGAAGGCGTCGGTGCAGGCCGCCTCGACCGCCGTCAGCACGACGCGCAACGCCTCGGGCTTGCAGCCGGCCATCACGGCGTTGATCGCGACCTTCTCGACGGTGCACGGCGCCAGGTCCGGTGGCACGACCGCCACCAGCTCGTCGGGGGCGCGCGGGGTGCCCTCGAGCATCGCCAGCACGCGCCGCTCGGTGGGCGGCACCAGCGGCAGCCCGTCCGACCAGCCGCGTGCGAACATGGCCTCGAACTCGTCCTCGTCGCTCGCCAGCTCGACGCGACGCGCGCGCAGGCTCGATGCGCCGAAGCGCACGCGCAGCGCGTCGACGCGCGAGGGATCGACTGAAAGTGAGCCGCAGCCTGGCCGCTGGTCGGGAAGCTCGGCGCCCAGTCCGCCGACGCCGCTGAGCGCTTCCCACTCGCCGCGATGCCAGCCGAGCACGCGCTCCTTCTCGACGCCGTTCTCGACGCGCAGCAGCGTGGGGACGGCCTCGATCTCGTGGTGCCACGAGACGGCGAGTTCGCGGTCGTCGAGCGCGGGCGGGGCGGCGGGGAAGCTCGGGTCGTCCTGGCAGTAGACGGTGACGCCGGCGCGGCTCGCCAGCTGCGCGAGCACCGGCTCGACCAGCTCACAGGTCGGGCAGTCGCGTTTCACGAACGCGACCAGACCCTCCGGCAGCGGCTGCACGTCTCGGCTCACGCGCCCATCCTACGACTTCTGTAGCCGGCCGGGGAGCGCGGCGGGCTAGGGCAGCGCGTAGGCGACCACCGAGTCGCCGGGCGTGGTCTCGAGCAGGCCGTGGCCGCCGGCGGCGATCACCACGTACTGCTTCGAGCTCGGCCGCAGGCGGTAGCTCATCGGCGTGGCCTGTCCGCCCGCCGGCAGCCGCGCCTGCCAGAGCTTCTCGCCGGTCTCGGTCGAGAAGGCGCGGATGAAGTCGTCCGTGGTCGCCGCGATAAAGGTCAGGCCGCTCGCAGTGGTGATCGAGCCGCCCTGGTTCGGGACGCCGATCTCGAGCCACAGCGGCCAGGGCGCCATGTCGCGCGTGCTGCCGAGCGGCACCTCCCAGCGTTGCTCGCCTGTGGCGATGTCGATGGCGGTGAGCACGCCCCACGGCGGCTCGTTGCAGGGCGCGCCGAACATCGAGGCGAGGAAGTCGCGCGTGACCACGTAGGGCGTGCCGAACGAGGGCTCGTAGCTCCAGTCGGGCTCGAGCTCGCCCGCGGCCTCCATGCGGTCGTACTCCTCGCGCGGGATGCTCTGCACCCAGGTGGCGACGCGCATCGAGTTGGCGATCAGGATGCCGCGCACCGGGTCGATCGACAGGCTTCCCCAGTTCGAGCCGCCCACCATGCCGGGAAAGTGGATCGAGCCCTCGGTCGACGGCGGCGTGAAGAGTCCCTCCGAGCGCATCGCCTCGATCTGGCGGCGGCAGCTCGCGCGGTCGAGGAAGCTGAAGCCGAACGCGTCGTCCGGCGTGAAGCGGGTGGGATGGATCGGCGCGGGCCGGGTCGGGAAGGGCTGGGTCGGCGACAGGGTCTCGCCCGGCAGCGCGCCCTGGGGCACCGGGCGCTCCTCGACGGGCCAGATCGGCTCGCCCGTCTCGCGGTTCAGGAAGAAGATGTGGCCGAGCTTGGTGGCCTGCGCGAGCGCCTTGACCGGGCCCTGCGGGCCCGGCCAGTCGAACAGCGCCGGCTGCGAGGGCACGTCGTAGTCCCAGATGTCGTGGTGCACCGTCTGGAAGTGCCAGCGCACCTCGCCGGTCGCCGCGTCGAGCGCGACGATCGAGCTCGAGTAGTAGTCCGAGCCGTCGCGGTGGCCGCCGTAGTAGTCGGGCGAGGTGTTGCCCGTGGGGACGTAGACGAGCCCGAGCTCGGGGTCCGCCGCGAGGATCGACCACGCGTTGGTCGTGCCGCGCGCGTAGGTCGGGTTGCCGTCTTCGTCCAGTGTCGGCTCGGTGCCCGGAGGCACCGGGTCCCAGCCCCAGAGCTTCTCGCCGGTGCGGACGTCATAGGCCCGCACCACCCCACCGGGGGAGTCCGTACGGATGTTGTCGAGCACGAGCGTTCCCGTGACGAGACGGTCGCCGATGATCACCGGCGGCGAGGTCACGCCGTACTCGCCGGGATAGGTCCCGCCCACGCCCTCCGTCAGGTCGATCGAGCCGTCTTTGCCGAAGTCGGTGCACGGTTTGCCGGTCTCGGCGTCGAGGGCGAACAGCCGTGCGTCGAGTGTTCCCATGAACAGCCGGCTCTGGCAGGCGCGGCCGGGGGTCGGGTTCGGTTCGTGCCAGTGGGAGACCCCGCGGCAGGTCATGATGTAGATGCCGTCGGCGACGAGCTCGGCGTCGAAGCGCCACTTCTCCTGCCCCGTCTCGGGGTCGAGCGCGAACACCTTGTTGCGCGGTGAACAGACATAGAGCGTGCCGTCGACCAGAGTGGGCGTGTTCTGGAACGAGGTGGGCAGGTTGCCTTCGGTCGAGACGTCGCCGGTGTGGAA
>JAYZFK010000073.1:0-25186 GCA_036336835.1 Myxococcota bacterium
CTTGATGGCGCCGGCGTCGGGAAACGGCATGATGTGGCGCATCGGGTCGCCGTCCTTGGACTCGATCTTGATCACGCGGGCACCGAAGTCGGCCAGGATCGCCGGGCCGAACGGAGCCGCGTAGTAGAGCCCGAAGTCCAGCACCGTCACCCCGTCGAGCGGACGCTCCGGCAGCGGAACGCCCGCCTCGGGAGCGCGTCGCGTCGCGCCGGTCTCGAGCTGCTTCAAGATGTCGTCGGTGTGCTCGCCCGGCTCGGGCGCTGGGGACCGCACGGCGCCAGGCGTCTTCGACATCCGCACCATCGGTGCGAGCTGCGTCGTGATGCCGACCCTAGGGTCGTCGACCTCGATGACGTGACCGTTGTGCCGCATCTGGGGATGGTCGAGCAGCTCGCGCGTCGTGCGGTAGACCTCGGCCCAGACGTTGGGGTACGCCTCGAACGACTCCTGCCACTCGGCGAGCGTCTTGCTGCGGGCCGCCTCGAGCATGTACTCCCAGAACCGCTCGCGCTTGTCCTCGCTGTCGAACTCGGGCGCGCTGCTCCACTCCGGGTCGTCCCACATCCAGTCGAGGGAGAGCGTCGTCATGAAATCGCGAAACAGGTGGGGCGAGGTCTGCGAGAACTGCAGCCAGTGGCCGTCCCGTGTCAGGCAGACGAGCAGGCGGAAGGCGAAGCTCTGAGTCGGAACGCCGCGGTCGGAAGAGGGCGGCGCCGTTGCGAAGGCGTCGGGATAGCGCTCGGCGACGATTTGCAGGAACCAGTCCCACGGATCGTGCGCCGCGATGCCCTGGACCAGCGAGGTGTCGATCCGCTGGCCGCGTCCGCAGCGCTCGCGCACGTAGAGCGCCGCGAAGATGCCCTGCAGTGCAGTCTGCGCGGCGCTGAAGGAGCTGAACGGCGCCGCAGGGAAGGCCGGACCCGGGCGCCCGGCCATCTTGCTCGAGTGGTTCATGCCGCCGAGCTTGGCCATGACCAGCGCCTCGTAGCCCTTCCAGCTCGCATAGGGGCCCGTGCGGCCGAAGCCCGTGATCGAGGCGTACAGCAGGCCCGGGTTGTGTTTGCAGAGCTCGTCGTAGCCGAGACCGAGCCGCTCGGCGACGCCGGGGCGAAAGGTCTCGATCAGGATGTCCGCGCTCGTCGCGAGCTGGCGCGCGCGCCGTCGATCGCGGTCGAGAGCCAGGTCGAGCGTCACGCTCTGCTTGCCGCGCTGCCAGAAGTAGTAGGCGGGCTGCTCGCGGAGCACGTCGCCCTGCGGCGACTCGACGCGGATCACCTCCGCGCCGTAGTCGGCGAGGAGCTGCGACACCACGGCGCCACAGAAGCCGCGGCTCAGGTCGATTACGCGAAGCCCGCCGAGCGCGTCCATCCCAGGTCCTTATAGCCGCATGACCCAGCCACCGTCCACGTTCAGCGTCTGGCCGGTCATCCAGTCGCTGGCGGACGACGCCAGGTAGAGGAGTGCGCCGATCACGTCATCGGTCTCGCCGAAGCCCTTGAGCGGGACCATCTGCTCGACGATCGGGATCATCGCCTCCGGAGTCGCCCGGATGCCGGCCTCGGTCTTGACGAAGCCGGGTGCGATCGCGTTCACGTTGATCTTGTCCGGCGCGAGCTCGCGCGCCAGCGACGCGGTGAGGCTGACGAGTCCGAGCTTGCTGACGCCGTAGACGCCGCTCGGGTTGAATGCGCCGCCCGAGCTCTGGTTGATGATCTTGCCGCTGCCCCGCTCTTTCATCGACGGCAGTACGGCCTGGGTGCAGATCAGCGGGCCCGTCAGGTTGATCCGCAGGACGTTCTCCCAGACCTCGATCGGCAGCTCGCCCAGCGGCTGACCGAGCGGGATCTCCGCCATCAGCGCCGCGTTGTTGACCAGGATGTCGATGCCGCCGAAGCGTTCGATCGCCGCGGCGGCCAGCCCGGCGGCGCTCTCCTCGCTGCTCACGTCCGTGTGGACTCCGACCGCCGTCAGGCCCTCGGACGTGAGATCCTTGGCCGCCGCCTTGGCTCCCGGCTCGTCGATGTCGGCCAGTACGACCTGCGCGCCGGCGCGAGCCAGCGCCCGCGAGTACGCAACTCCGAAACCGCCGGCGGCGCCGGTGACGATGGCAACCTTGTCCTTCAGTATCAGCTCCACGGGCGCTCCCAGTTGGTGGTCATGCCTTCCTGAAGCGCGGCAGTACGACGCCGGGCTTGGGCTCGTCCCACACGAGATCGAGCTGCATGCCGACTGCGATCTCATCGACGCTGACGTCGAGCACGTTGCTGATCAACCGTACACCGGGGGCGTCGTCGAACTCGACGGCAACCACCGGGTAGGGGACTTCTTCCACGACGTCGGGCGTCGCCGGGTGATGGACGATCGTGTAGCTGAACACCCGTCCGCGGCCGGCTACCGCCACCCACTCGACCTCGGTCGCGCCGCATTCGCGGCAGCCGGTGAGCGGTGGGAAGCGAAAGGCGCCGCAGCCGCCGCATCGCTGGAAGCGCAGCTCGCGCTTCGCGCAGAATTCCCAGTATTCGCGCGTGTGGAGGTCGGGGTGGATGGAGGCCAGTTGCTCGAGCAGTGTCATGCCGGGTTCCTTCGCTGCTAGCGTCGCAGCAGCAGTGAGCTGGTGGGCAGGTTGCTGGGCCCGGCCGTGACGAGCGCGATCTCCGCATCGTCGACCTGGCTGCTCGACTCCCCGCGCAGCTGGCGCACCGCCTCGGCGATGTGGGTGAGTCCGAGCAGGTAGACCTCGGACAGGTTGCCGCCGTGCGTGTTGACGGGGAGCCGCCCGCCCTGCCAGAGCAGCCCGCCGTCTTCGACGAAGGGGCCGCCCTCGCCCTGCTTGCAGAAGCCGTAGTCCTCGAGCTGCAGGATCACGAGCCCGCTGAAGTGGTCGTAGAAGAGCGCGACGTCGACGTCGTCGGGTCCCACCCCTGCCATGCGGTAGAGCCGTTCGGCGAGGTGCTTGTGCCCGGCGCTCGCGTACAGGTCGTCGGGCTGGTTCTGCATCGTGAGGCCGTGGCCCCACTGGCTCGAGCCGCCCTGGGCGCCCGCCATGATGTAGACGGGCTTCTGCTCGAGGTCGCGGGCGCGTTCGGCAGAGGTCACCAGGATGACGCCGCCGCCGTCGTTCTCCTGACAGCAGTCGAAGAGCCGGAAGGGATCGGCGATCAGGCGCGACTCTTGATGCTCCTCGATGGTCAGCGTCTCGCGCTTGAGCGCGAGCGGGTTGCGGCTCGCGTGGGTTCGTGTGGATACCGCGACCTCGGCGAGATGCTCGGTCTTCGTTCCGAACCGGTGCATGTGCCGGCGGAACAGCATCGCCATGAACTGGACGGGCGAGATCAGACCGAAGGGCCGGTGGAAGTCGCTGTAGGGGTTGGCCGCGATCTGCTTGGAGCCGTACGCGGCGCCGAAGCGTGCGTGCGGGGGCTGCGTGATGATCTTGAAGACCATCACCACCTCGGCGAGCCCCGCGTGGATGCCGGCTGCCGCATTCGCGACAGCGGCACAGGTGCCCCCTCCACCGCCGCCGAACACCATGTTGCTGAAGTTCACGTTCGGGATCCCCAGGCTGGGCGCGAGCATGCCGGGATCGTTGCCGTCGACCGAGTACGAGGAGAAGCCGTCGATGTCGGAGAGCTCGAGCCCGGATTCATCGAGCGCCTTGTGCAGTGCGCCGCGAATCTGATCGCTCTGCGGGATCTCGAAGAACTCGCCCCTCTTTCCGTACGGGGTCAGGCCGACACCGACGATGGCGCATTGGTCCTTTAGGCTCATGGGGACTCCATTCGGTGTCGGGTGGTGCGCGTCGCGCTAGGCGTCGAAGCCGAAGATGCGGGCCGCGGTCCCGCCGAGGATCATGCGCTTCTCGTCGTCCGGCACACCCTCGAGGATGTCGGCCATCAGCGGGTGAGAGTTGGGCCAGGTGCCCTCCGGGTGCGGATAGTCGCTGCCCCACAACAGGGGCTCGACGCCCGTGAACGCGCGCGTCGCGACCGCAACCGGATCGTTCTGGAAGGTGACGTGACACTGACGCCGCACGAACTCACTGGGCTTCATCGAGAGCACCGGCTTGGCCCACATGTGGTGCTTCTCGTAGATCTCGTCCATCTGCGTCATTACCCAGGCGAGCCAGGAGCCCCCCGTTTCGACCGTGACCAGCTCGAGCTCGGGAAAGCGATCCAGCACGCCGCCGGCCGCGAAGTAGAGCAGGATGTGCGCGCCGTCGAGCTGCGCGCCGAGCAGGTAGTTGATGACGGCCCCGCCCGGCCCCCGCTCGACTCGAGGCTCGTGCCCGGTCCCCGCGTGGAAGGTGAGCGGGATCCCGAGATCCTGTGCCAGCGACCAGAAGGGGTCGTAGGCCGGGTCGTTGTACGGACGCGTCGGCACCTGGGCGGGCAGGAATAGAGAACGATGCCCGATGTCGCGCACGCGCTTCGCCTCGTCACAGGCCGCCTGGACGTCGAGCATCGGGACGATGGCCGCGACGGCGAAGCGATCGGGATAGGGCGAGAAGATCTCGGCGCTCCAATCGTTGTAGGCGCGCGCGAGCCCCAGC
Organism: Myxococcota bacterium; assembly: GCA_036336835.1. Classification (GTDB taxonomy): domain Bacteria; phylum Myxococcota_A; class UBA9160; order UBA9160; family UBA4427; genus JAYZFK01. The sequence continues at coordinate 4,550 of JAYZFK010000073.1, forward strand.
TGCAGCTCCGGATCCGGCGTCACGAAGGTCGACTGCAACGAGAGCGTTGGGTACACCACCTCCGCCGCGATGCCGTCGCGATCCTGATCCGTCATGCGCAGCTTCGGATCCCAGCCGCCGGCCTGGGCGCGCTCGAGCGCCTCGCCCTCGACCACCACGCGCCCCTTGGGCATCTTGCGCGGGCGCATGCCCTCGATGATCAGGTGCGGCACGCCATCCACTTCTTCCATGTGCGGCGCGCGTTCGCGCAGCTTGCTGGGCAAGCGCTCCGCGAAGATCTCCGGGGGCTCGTTTACGTGCGAGTCTGCAGAGACGAACTTGAACTCGGCAAGCGGGTCGCTCATGGAACCTGCCTCTCGTGTGTCCCGGGCGGTGTGGTGAGCTGCCCGGCTCCGTGGTCTGAAGTGACCATACTGCCTCCGTCGGCGTGAGCACGGGGAGGTTTCGCTTCGACGGCTCCGGGTGCCGGCGGGGAGTAGACGTCCCTCTCGAGTGACTTCGCGGCCCCGGCCTCAGCTCCAGGCTTTGCGGCTCGCAAGCTCGCGACCGGCGATGTAGGCGAAGGTCAGGGCGGGGCCGATGGTTCCGCCCCCGCCGCCGTAGCTCGCTCCGGGGCTTCCGACGCCCGCGTTGTTGCCCGAGGCGCACAGCCGATCGATCGGCTCGCCGAACGGGTCGAGCACGCGAGCGTTCCCGTCCACACGCGGGCCGCCGCAGGTGCCGAGGTCCCCCACCGCGAGCTCGGCTGCGAAGAACGGCGGCTCCTCGACCGGTCCCAGGACCGCGGAGGAGTCGTCGAGTCCCCAACGATCGTAGGCGCTCTCCGCGCGCGCGAAGCGCGGATCGCGGCCCTCCCGCGCGTGCGCGTTGAACTCTGCGACCGTGGCGGCGAGCCGAGTTGCATCGATGCCGAGCTCACTCGCGATGCCGTCGAGCGTGGGGCGCTGGGTCACCCAGTCGGGAAGCGGCTCGTCGGGTTGCCTGCCGGCGATGGGCGAGCCTCTCCGGACCCGCGCGTCGTAGATCACGAATGCGGGCAGGTTGCGCTGTCTCAGATCGCCGTAGTTCTCCCAGCTGAAGTAGCTGCGCCAGGTCGAATCGTAGTCGCCGGTCTCGTTGCAGAAGCGCTCGCCGTAGCGATTGACGACGATCGAGCCCGCCGAACGCTTCTCGACCTCCGCCGCCAGCGACGGCCCCATTCCTTTGGCACGCGCGGCCTCGGCCTCGGCCTTGTAGACGGTGATGCCCCAGGCCTCGTTCATGTTGCGCAGGTCGGCGCCCGCCTGCATCGCCATCCGCACGCCGTCGCCGGTATTGCCGGTCGAGCCGAGCGGGTAGGGGCTCATGCCGCGCAGGAAGTGCGTCTTCATCGCGAAGTTCCAGTCGAAGCCGCCCGCGGCGAGGAGGACTCCGCGCCGCGCGCGGATGTACAGCGGCTTTTCCCCATGCTCGGCGAGGACTCCGAGCACCTCGCGCCGTCCCCCCGCCAGATCGCGCGTCAGCAGGCGCCGTGCGGGCGTGTTCTTGCGAACCTCGACGCCCGCATCCGCGGCGCCCACCATCAGGGCCGATACCAGATGCGTGCCGTACATGCCGACGGCGTCGATCGTCGGCTCGATGCTTCGGCCGTAGGGGACGGCACCTTCCCATTCGGGATGGTAGTCGGCGGCCTTGCCCATGATCTTCGAGACGCGCCAGCTGACCGGACAGCTCGCTTCGACGAAGCGCGCCATCTCGGGCCCGTTGTCGACGAACGCCTCGATCAGCTCGTCGTCCGCCTGGCCGAGCCGGAGCTTGCGCAGGTAGCGGAGCGCGGCCTCGCGCGAGTCCTCGATCCCGGCCGCCCGCATTGCGTGGTTGTTCGGGACCCAGGCAACGCCGCCCGACATCGCCGTATTGCCCCCGACGCCAGCTCGCTTCTCGAGCACCAGCACTTGCGCGCCCGCGCGCGCTGCGGCGATCGCCCCGACGAGCCCGGTTCCCGCGCCGACGACGACGACATCCGTCTCGAGATCCCAGACCGGCGCGTCCTCGCTCGCGCCCGCCGCCGGCAGTGCCGCCAGCGTTGCCGCGCTTGCGGCGGTCCCGGCGAGGAAGTCGCGTCGCGAGACGCCGTCGCCATCCGGTTGCCTGGTCATTGACCGCCCCCCGGCTCGGCCGTGGCCCGAACCATCGCGTACCGGCGTTCGCGTTCAGCTCGCCGGTCGAAACTTGACGAGCGTGATCTCATCGTTGGCGGGGACGAAGACGGCTTCGAGCCGCATGCCCGCCTCGATTGCATCGGCGGGGCACTCCACCAGCTGGCTCTGGAAGTGAAGCCCCTCATCGGTCAGGACATCGATCACCGTGTAGGGAAGCTGGTCGCGGAAGGCCGGCAGGGTGGGCCCGTGCACGATCGTCCAGGTGTAGAGCTCGCCGCGCCCGCTGGCTCGCTCCCAGTCGAAGCGGGTCGAGGTGCACGCGGGACACACGGGCCGGGGGTAGTGGCGCCAGGCGTGGCAGTCGGTGCAGCGCTGGAAGCGAAGCTCGCCACGCTGGGTTGCGCGGTAGAACTCGATGTTGTCGACCGACGGCAGCGGAAGCGGCAGGCCCTGTGTGATCACCGCGTCGCGCATCGCTCAATCCCTCCGCAGGATGACGGCACCGGTGGGATCGGTGTTCGCGCCGGCCAGCAGCACGAGCTCGCAGCCCGGCACCTGCGATGTCGAGCTGCCGCGGATCTGGCGCACCGCCTCGAGGGCGTTGTTCACGCCGTGGATGAAGGCTTCGGAAAGCTGGCCGCCGTTGGTGTTGGTCGGCATCCGGCCGCCGTCGAAGTACAGACCCTGGTCTTCGACGAAGGGGCCGCCCTCGCCGCGCTTGCAGAAGCCGTAGTCCTCGAGTGCGAGGATCGCAAAGGCGGTGAAGAAGTCGTAGCAGAAGAAAGCGTTCATCTCGGATGGCCGCAGGCCCGAGCTCTGCCACAGCTCGCGGCCGACGCGTGCCGCGCTGTCGGAGTCGCGCGAGCGGCCGAACAGCGTCGACAGGCGGCGGTGATGCGAGCCGGCGGCGAGCGCACCGGCGTGGATCAGCGCCGGCGGCTGCGGCAAGTCGCGTGCACGCTCGGCCGACGTGACGATCAACGCAACGGCACCGTCGGTCTCGATGTTGCAGTCGAACAGCCGGAAGGGCTCGGCGACGTAGCGCGAGGCGTGGTGGTCCTCGAGCGTCATCGGCGAGCGCATCACTGCGTTGGGATTGCGCTGTGCATGGCGGCGCAACGCGACAGCCACCTCGCCGAATTGCCGCTCGCTGGTGCCGTACTCGATCATGTGACGGCGGGCGATCATCGCCATCTCCATGAACGGCGTGACCAGACCGTACGGCACCTGCCACTGGTCGAGCTCTGGCAGGTCGCTGTCCAGGCGCTCCCAGAAGCGACCGCCCTGGTTCGAGCCCTTGCCGTAGACCGATTTCTTGCCGCGCGCTCGCGAGCGGAAGACCAGTACGTGGTTGGCGAGGCCCATGGCCACTGCGGTCGCAGCGTGCACCAGCACGGAGGCGGCTCCTCCGCCGCCAAACGGAGTACCGACGTGGTAGCGGAGCTCGGGGCTCAGGATCGAGAGCAGCTTCTCCTCGTCGATCGTCTCCATGTCGAAGCGCACGACGCCGTCGATCTCGTGGGGCGAGAGTCCGGCGTCGGCGCAGGCAGCGTGGATGGCCTCGACGGCCATGTCGATCTCGGTGCGACCAAGCCCCTTCGAGAACGGGGTCTGGCCGATGCCGACGATCGCAGCCTGGTCTCGGATGGCGTTCATCGAGGACGATTCTAACCCGCGGGCCTCGGCTCGTGTCTGCGCGTACCGCTTCGACCGTTCAGCTGTCCTTGGCGGCCAGGTCTTCGCGCAGCGTGCGTGCGGCCAGCCAGTTGTGGAGTGCCCCCCAGATGTGGAATGCGCCGATGATCAGCAGCGAGTAGCGGACCGATGCGTCGCCGAAGCGGGAGGCGAGGCGATCGTTCAGGATCCCCACCAGCCAGGGCCCGAGACCGAAGCCGATGAAGTTGAGCAGCAGCAGCGTCACTGCCGATGCGACGGCCCGCATCGCCGGCTTGGCGAGTCCCTGCACCATCGCCCAGGTGGGAGCGGCATAGACGGCGCCGAGCAGGGAGGACGGCAGCATCAGCCCGAAGGCCAGCCACAGGTTGGGGGCCAGCAGGAAGCCGTACGAGAAGGGCAGGGCGACCAGGCTCGTGATGGCGGGCAGCCACATGTACCAGCGCACATCGCGCTTCGACAGCCAGTCGGCGGCGAACCCGCTGGCCACGATGCCCAGCATGCCCAGGATGCCGCTGAGCGGTGCCAGGGTGTTGGCGATCTCGCTCTTGTCGAGACCGTGGACACGGATCAGGAAGATCGCCGTCCAGGCCGTGGCGCCGTAGCCCGCGAAGGAGTGGAGGCTGGCCGCCAACGACAAGTGGATGTAGGAGCGCAGGCCGAACATGAAGCGGAGCACCTCGCCGAGCGGCTGCTGCTCGCGCTCCATGCCCGGCGGGTCGAAGCGACCGCGTTCGGGCTCGCGCACGGTGAGTCGGATGATCGCGGCGAACACCAGGCCCGCGGCTCCGATGACGAAGAACGTGGCGCGCCAGCCGATCGACTCGCCGAGGTGCCCGCCGATGAAGAGCCCCGCCAGCACGCCCATGCTGCCGCCGGCGCTGGTCATCCCCAGGATGCGCGCACGGCGCTCGGGCGGAAAGTAGTCGGCGACCAGCGAGTGGGAGGGGGGCGAGCCACCGGCCTCACCGATGCCAACGAAGACCCGCGCCAGCGCCAGCTGCCAGAAGTTGTGGGCCAGGCCCGAGGCGGCAGTGGCCAGGCTCCACAGTGCGACGGAGATCGCCGCCACGCCGCGACGGGAGCGGCGATCCGCGACCCGGGCAATCGGGATGCCGATGGTTGCGTAGAAGGCGGCGAACGCGAAGCCCAGCAGAAAGCCCAGCTCGGAATCCGACAGCCCCAGGTCGCGCTTGACGTCCTCGCCGAGTACCGAGAGGACCAGTCGATCCATGATGCTGAACAGCTGGATGAAGAACAGGACGACGATCACCCTGCCCAGGTAGGCGCGCGACTCGGTTTGCGGCGGGGCCACGTCGCATCCTCTCACGTATAGTGAGGCGATGGAATTCGGAGTCTTTCGAGGCGCCTCGGTCGAACCGCGCCCCTAGTGTTGCGGCGTGCATTGGAAGCACGGCGGCGACTCGCCGCCTTTGCACTGCGAGCGCTCGCAGACCCCGAGCGGCCCCGTTGCAAGCTGGCATTGCACGCCGGACTCCGTGCAGTGCGCGGTCGGGCCGGTCGTCGAGGGGCCGATGTCACAGGCGGCCGCTGCGAGCAACCACCCGAGGACGAGGGCGGCGCGAAGCGCCGATCGTGCGCACCTCGATGGATGCCGTACGCCGGGCTGGGAGCGGTCGGTGCGGGAGCACCATCGCCGGCTTCGGGATAGCATTGGCGACGCCAGCGGGAACGGCGGAACCGATGCCCGGGCAGGCGAGTGCCGCGGGGCTCGAACGCAGAGGCGCATCAGATGATCCACTACGACCCCTTCGACGACGTCATGAAGGAGGATCCCTTTCCGGTGTACGCGCAGCTGCGCGCCGAGAGTCCGGTCCACTACGTCAAAGCGTACGATACCTGGGCGTTCGCGCTGTTCGAGGACGTCTGGAACGCGGGCCAGAACCCCGAGCTGTACCCGTCCCCCGGTCCCGCGCTGGGCACGATCGTCAACACGTCCTCGGACGAGGAGGCTCTCAACCGGGAATCGATGTTCGTGCTCAACCCGCCGTACCACACCCAGATTCGCAAGGCGCTGGCGAGTCTCTACAACCCGCGCGGCGTTGCGAAGCTCGAGGCCCACATTCGCGGCACGGTGGGGCGCTGCCTCGACCGCGAGCTCCCGACGGGCCGGATGGACGTCATCTCGGACCTCGGTCTCCACGTCTCGGTCGAGGTGGCGTCGCTGCTGATCGGTCTGCCTCTCGAGGACTCGGACCTGCTCGTTTCGATCGTGCGACGCTTCTTCACCCGCGTGCCCGGCATTGACGGCATGCCGCCCGACGCGAGGGTCGCCTCGGCGGAGCTCAACGAGTACCTCCTGGAGGCCGCGAAGGATCGGCGCAAGAAGGGAACACCGGGCGACGGCAGCGATGCCCTCGACGTGTTCATGAATCTCGAGGCCGACGAAGGCCCGCTCGACGACGAGCGGGTCTCCAGCCACCTACAGATCCTCGTGGTCGGTGGCACGGAGACGCTGCCCAAGGTCTTCGCCGGCGGAATCATCCAGCTGCACCGCCACCCGGACCAGCGGGCGGAGCTCGTCGCCGACCCGAGCCTGATCCCCACGGCCTTCCAGGAGATTGCGCGCTACGAGATGCCGACCCAGTTCCTGACCCGCACCGTGGGACGAGATCACGAGCTGCGCGGACGAAAGCTCGCGGCGGGGCAGGGGGTGATGTTCCTGTACCGCTCCGCGAATCGCGATGCCAACGAGTTCGAGGACCCGGATCGCTTCGACATCCACCGCAAGGCGCAGCGGATCCTGTCCTTCGGCCAGGGCACCCACGTGTGCCTCGGCCAGCACGCGGCCAAGCTCGAGGCCAAGGTGCTCTACGAAGAACTGCTCGCCGCGGTGCCGGAGTACCATCTCGACGAGAGTGAGGTCGTCCCCGAGCGCTCGGAGTTCGTGGCGGGCTACGTCTCGGTGCCCATCCACTTCGAGCAAGGCTCGCGGGCGTAACGTCCCCGGACGTCCAGCGGTCGCACCCCTAGCGGCGAGCCGCCTCCGCGGCCACTCGCGCCTGCTGCAGGACGAAGGCCTGGATGGCGCGCGTTTCGTTGGGCTCGAAGATGTCGTCGAACCTCGGCATGCCGGCCGGCTCGAGCATCCCGTCCAGCACGATGGCGGGGAAGATCGCATGGGTCGCCGCCGTGCTGTAGCGCAGGTCGGGAACGCCCGATCCGCCGCCCACCGCCATCGGGCCGTGGCACACGGTGCAGTGCTCGGAGTAGAGCGCCAGGCCGATCTGCAGCTCTGCGTCCGTGGCGGCGACCTCGTAGCTGGGCATGGGGACCGGGCCCAGGGGCGCGCGCCCGGGCGGAAGCGGGGCCTGGCCGCCCAGCTTGAACGACAGCACACGGCCTCCGCCGCGCACGCCGGCCTTGAGCGCAGCGTCGCCGCCGCTGAGCGCGAACGACGCCCCCCAGCCCGCTGCGATGGCGACGTACTGTTCGCCGTCCACCTGGTAGGCGACGGGCCCCGCCATCACGCCGGTGCCGACCGGCGACTGCCACAGCGTCTTGCCGTCGGTGGCGCGGTACGCGACGAAGCGCCCGTCTGCGGACCCCTCGAACACCAGATTGCCGGCGGTCGAGAGCGTCCCGCCGTTGAACGCGGTGACGTGGGGCACCCGCCAGGCCTCGCGTCGTTTCACCGGATCCCAGGCGAGCAGGAAGGCTTCGACGGACAGGTCGACATCGGCGGCGGAGGTCGCGAAGGCCACGGTGTCGAGCCCCGTGTTCCAGTACCCGGGCTGGAACTCCCAGTCCTGGTTGGCCCCGAAGACCGAGCCCATGTCGCGCACCGGCAGGTAGACCAGGCCGGTTCCCGGATGGAAGCTCATGGGAGGCCAGCTGTGGACGCCGTAGGGACTCGGCTTGATGAACTTGGCCTCGTGGCGGTAGTCGCTGTCCCCTTCGATCGGTCGCCCGCTCTCGTCGATGCCCGTGGCCCAGGTGACCTCGACCACTGGATCGGCCGAGAGGAACTCGCCCGTCTCGCGGTCGAGCACGAAGAAGAAGCCGTTCTTCGGCACCTGCATGATCACCTTGCGCAGCCGGCCCTCGATCTCGAGGTCCGCGAGCAGCAGCGGCTGGGTGGCGGTGTAGTCCCAGGAGTCGCCCGGGGTCGTCTGGTAGTACCAGGCGATCTCGCCCGTGTCGGGACGGAGAGCGAGGATCGAGGACAGATACAGGTTGTCGCCGCCGTCGGGGCTGCGCAGCCAGCGGGGATGCGGCGAGCCGTTGCCCGTTCCGACGTACAGCAGGCGCAGCTCGGGGTCGAACGCCATCCCGTCCCAGACGGTGCCGCCACCCCCGGCGCGCCACCACTCGCCGGTCCAGGTCTTGGCAGCCCGCTCCATGGCGGGAGACTCGAAGCCGTCGGCGGGGTTGCCGGGTACCGTGTGCGTGCGCCATACGAGCTCGCCCGTCTCGGCATCGTAGGCGGACACGTAGCCGCGGGCGCCCAGGTCGGCACCTGCGTTGCCGATCACCACCTTGCCCTCCACCACGCGCGGGGCCCCGGTGATCGAGTACGACCAGTCGCCCTCGACGGTCGAGGTGCTCCAGACGGGCTCGCCGCTTTCGCGGTCGAGCGCGAGCAGGCGACCGTCGAGTGTGCCGACGAAGAGCTTGTCGCCGTAGAGCGCGGCCCCGCGGTTCACCACGCCGCAGCAGATCTTGCGCGCGTGCGTTCGCGGCACCGCCGGGTCGTGGGTCCAGAGACGCTCGCCCGTGGCGGCGTCGAGCGCGTACACCACACTCCAGGGCGCCGTCACGTAGAACACGCCGTCGGCCACCAGTGGTGTGGACTCGACGCCGCGATCGCTCGCCAGGTCGAAGCTCCAAGCGAGCCCGAGCTCCGACACGTTGTGCTCGTCGATCTGGCGGAGCCGGCTGTAGCGCTGCTCCGCGTAGCTCCCGCCGTGGGTGAGCCAGCTCTCCGGTTCACTGGCCGCGGCGCGCAGCCGCGCGTCGTCGACCGGGCGCGTGGCGGCGGTTTGCGGTGCCTCGCTGCGCGAGGTCTCGGGTTCGGGCGCATCGCCGCACCCCGTCCCGATTGCCCACGCGGCGAGTAGCCACGCGATTGCTCTGCATCGTCGTCGCTGCACGTCTGCTCCCCTCGATGATCGATCGCGCGGCCTGCTCTGCTCGCGACACGGTGCGCGCGCGGGCTGCTGGATGCAATCGCGGCAACACCCGACGATCCGCGCCTGCTCGGCCACTAAGTCCCGCGGGAACGGAAAAAGTTTTCCGTATTCCTGTTGCAAACTGGAATATGTTTTCCTTGGGACAGGGCAGAAGTTTGCCAGCCAGGGGTCCCGAGCAATAAAACCTTAATGATTTCGCAATGCGCTAGGATACGATCCAGGCGAGTTGGCGGCCAAAAGGTGGAACGGACATTGCGTGTCTTTTGAAATGGTTTGGCTGGGGCGGTGATGTCACCACGGTTGGCGAGAGCAGGCGGCTGTTACGCCAACGGTAGGACGAGATAGCGAGGATAGGGGGGCCGCCCCCACGCCAGCAAGCCTGCAAAGTATGGGATGAACTCTCTGGGGGAGGCAATGCGGACCGCGTCGGTCCCGAGCACCGGGCGGACGCTACTGCTGCGAGGAGAGAATCATGTCCACGACGATGACAGGCTGCGCTCAGAGGGTGCGGGTCGCGAACCTCACGGAGTATTGCTTCGCGTTGCTCGGTTTCTTCATTTGGTTCGCCCTGGTTGTCGGGGCGTCCTCGGCGAACGCGCAAGCGGACTACTCGGGCTCCGCAATCATCAACGAGCCCAACGGCTTTCCCGGTGTTTGCACGCAGCCGTGCTTCAGCATCGAGAAGAGCTTCGAAGTCTATCTGGACGGGAATCCCTCCGGACCGGGCGTCTGTGCCGCGGGTGACAACACCTACCTGTACACGCTGACCCACCTGGGCGGCACGGGCCCGTTCGTCCCGGCGCTCACGAAGTTCTCCCTCTCGGTGGCCAACGCTGCCGTAAACGTCACGAGTGCCGGCTTCATCCCGGGAGTGCTCGATCCCAGCGCGACCGTGATCAGCACGACACTCGACGTCGTGGAGTGGGACTTCCTGGCGCCGCCAGTCGCGAATGGTCAGACCAGCAGCCAGCTCTTCGTCTGCTCACCGCTCCTCCCCGGCTCGAGCAGCGACAACCTCGTCTCTGTCGGTGGCCAGGCCAGCCTGGACGCGCCCGGAACCTGCGTCGGTCCCTTCGTCGAGCCGGTCAGCCAGTGCGATCTCAAGGTCGAGAAGTTCTGTGAGGTGGTCGGTGGCGGAGGCCCCGGTGACAAGGACAAGGACAAGGACTTCGACGGGACGCCGGATCCCCCGGACGAAGGCGATCAGGTCTGCAAGGGCCGGGTCAAGAGCCTGGTCTTCGAGTACACGGGTCTCGGCTGTGCAGCCAGCAACAACCCGCAAGGCTACGATCCGGAGCTGGTGACGGGGCGCAAGGGCAAGGCCCTGTGCCGCGGTGCCACCCGGCACGATACCGTCGGGGCCACCGGCCAGAACGGTGTGCGCATCCGGGTCAAGGACGGCAGGAAGCGCCTAACCTATCTGGATCAGTCCGACATCAACGTGGGTGACGAGGTCGTAGTCGAGGCCAGCGCGGTTGGTCGCAAGTCGCTCCGCGGCTCTCTGAAGGTCTGGATCTACGATTCGGCGGGAGCCCGGATCGAGCTCAACCGGTTCAAGTCGAATTGCCGCAAGGCGGAGTACCTCGGCGCTGGCGATCAGTACGGCAGCCTGCGGCTCAACGAGATCGTGCTGAAGGACGGTACGACGATCACCGTCGCCACCCTGACGCCGGAGCTGCCCGAGCTGGTCTCGGAGTGCACGGTGCCGCTGCCGCGGGTCGGTCTGGCCGGCGACAAGGACAAGGACAAGGACACCGATCCGAACCAGGGCGGTGACGTGACGTACACCTACCGGATCATGAACATCAGCCCGCCGGGAGGTGTGACGGCCACGGACATCACGGTCGTGGACGACGTGCTCGGGGTGGTTCCGGGGAGCCCGATCGCCACGCTGGCTCCGGGCGCCACCGTGGATCTGATGGCCACACAGCTGATCACTGTGGACACCATCAATACCGTGACGGTGACGGGCAACCCGGGCATGTGCATGGCCCAGGCTGCGGCGACCGTGCTGGTCGAGCAGCCGGCTGACGTGCCCGACAAGGACAAGGACAAGGACAAGGACAAGGACAACGACTAGTCGAGTCCTGGAGCGTTCGGCGCGGTGCCCTCCCCCCCCCGCGCCGAACGCGGTCCTGCTCTCCCGCCCTCCGCGATTCGAGGGCGATTCGAGGCCTGCCAGCCGTGTCGACTGCACGTTCGCCCTGGGCGGTCCTGACGCTCGCGCTGCTCCTGGCCGCGGCCTGCAGCCAGGAAGTCGAGCGGCGCGCGAGCCCTCTAACGGCACTGCAGGCCCTGATCGAGGGCGCGACTCCCCTTCCCTTCGAGCGGGTTGGAGACGAGGACGACGAGGCGGCGATCGACTTTCCCGAGTCGTCGGGGCTCACCTATCACCCCTTGCGCAAGACGCTGTTCACGGTGAGCGATGACGGGCACATCGGAGAGTTTCGCACCGATGGAACCCTGGTCCAGCGTCGGCACCTGCTGTTCGAGGACTTCGAGGGCATCACCGCTCACTCGCAGACAGGACTGCTCTACCTCGCGATCGAGGGGCGGGACAACGTGCTCGAGGTCGATCCCGAAGGGCTGGTGATCCGGCGCGAGTACGATCTGCAGCGCGTCTTCGAGGGACGCAAGCTCTTCCAGCTCGGCGGCGAAGGCATCGAGGCCATCGCCTTCGTACCGGACCCCGCGCATCCGGAGGGGGGCACCTTCTTCGTGCTGAACCGCAGCCGCCACCCGAAGGACCTCGACGATCCGCCGCTCGTCCTCGAGTTCGAGCTGCCCTTGTCGAGCACGTCGAACGGCGAGCTCGAGGGTCAGATCCGCAGCTATGCGCGCCTGCAGGTCACCGAGCTGTCCGGTCTCCACTACGACGCGGACGCGGATCGGCTCTACGCCGTCAGCGACGACCACAAGCTCCTGCTGGAGCTGACCCGCGGCGGCAAGATCGTGAACGTGCACGATCTTCCGGCTGAGGACCCGGAGGGCATCGCGATGGACGGGGACTTCCTCTACATCGCGCAGGACTCGGAAGGCATCGTGAAGTTCCGACCCACGGAAGCCCTGGAGCGCTAGCCGCGATCGGCTCCTGCCAGCAAGCTCTGGGATCGGCCAGCGAGTACTCTCGCTTCGAGGAGGTGTCTCGATGGGCTCCAGGGTTGGCCTTGCGCTCGCGACCGGAGCCAGCTTGATCGTCGGCTTCGTCGTCTACCGGTGGCTCCAGCCCGGGATGCCCGCCGAGCGCACGGTCGGGCCGGCGCCCGCGTCCGAGGCGATCGCCCGCGAGCGGCCGGAGCCCGTCGAGGCCCGCACCGGGGAGCCGCCGGTCCGTTCGTTCGACCTCGCGGGAGACGAGCTCGAGGCTGCGCTTCCCGAGCTGGTGAAGCTGGCGCGCGCGGGGGACGAAGGCGCATTCGACGCGATCCGTCGCGGGCTCGAGGATCCGGGAAATCAGGCGCGCGAGAGATCGGTCCTGGCGGCCGGTGCCGTCGGTGACCGCTCGGTCGTCGCGCTGCTCGCGCCGCTGGTTTGGGATCCGGACTCGGATGTCCGAGAGGGACTGGTCAAGGCGCTGGTCAAGCTCGGTGGCCCCGAGACCAAGCCGCTGCTGGTGGATCTCGCGCAGGACTCGGATCCCGACGTCGCCGAGGACGCCATACAGGCGCTCGTATCGGCGCACTACACCCCGGCGATCTCCACCATCCAGGAGGTGCTGGCTCGGGGGAATCCGAACGTCGCGGTCAAGGCGGCGAGTGCGCTGCGTCAGCTGGGCGACGATGCCTCGGCGGACGCAGCCCTGGCGCGTGTTGCCCGGGGCCTGGACAGCCCGAGCGCCATCGCGAGGCGCGAGGCGGTCGGGGACATCCGCACCATCGGAGGCAGACAGGCCCTGACCTATCTGCGGCGCGCGCTCGAAGACTCCGAGCAGGCGATCCGGCGCGAAGCGGCCAGAGCGATCACCGCCGTCAGCAAGTCGCTCGATCCATGAAGTCGCCGCAATGGCTCGCTCTCGAGTCGGAGGGCCTGGTGCGCGTGGAGCCCCACGCGCCGGGCAGCGAGTTCCTGCTCGTGATTCGGCCGTCGGCCGACGAGCCGTCGCTGCTCGAGTGGGCGGTTCGCCACCGCGAGCCGATCCGCGAGCTGCTGCTGCAGTACGGCGCGATCCTGTTCCGCGGTTTTGGCGCCCCGAGCGCGGCGAGCGACTTCGAGCGGTTCATCGAGGCCACCGGCGACGGCGAGCTGCTCGCGTACACCCACGGCTCCACTCCGCGCGAGAGCGTCAGTGGGAGGATCTCGACGGCGACGATCTATCCTCCCGACCGCCCGATCCCGCTGCACAACGAGCAATCGTACTCGCGCAGCTGGCCGCTCAAGCTCTGGCTCTTCTGTCACCGCGCGGCTGCGCACGGCGGCGCGACCCCGCTCGCCGACAGCCGCCGGGTGCACGCTGCGATCGACCCGCGCATCCGAGAGCGCTTTGCCGAGAAGGGGGTGATGTACTTGCGCAACTACGGCGAGCTGATCGACGTCCCCTGGCAGCAGGCCTTCCTGACCGACGACCGCTCGCGCGTCGAAGACTACTGCCACGAGCAGGGCATCGAGTTCGAGTGGCTGGAGGGCAACGGACTGCGGACGAGGCAGGTCTGCCAGTCCGTCGCCGAGCACCCCGAAACGGGGGAGACCGTGTGGTTCAATCAGGCGCATCTGTTCCACGTGTCGAGCCTCCCGGGCGCACGGCGTCGACAGCTGCTCGCGCTGTTCGGCGAGCGGGATCTGCCGCGCCACGCCTGCTTCGGCGACGGATCTCCGATCGACGACGCGATGCTCGACGCCGTTCGCGGCGCCTACCAGCGCGAGTGCCTGGCATTTACCTGGCGCGCCGGGGACCTGTTGATGGTCGACAACATGCTCGCCGCGCACGGGCGCGAGGCGTTCCGCGGCGAGCGCATGGTCTGGTTCGGCATGGCGGAAGCGCACTCTGTGCAAAGCTGACGCGAGCGCCCGGGTGTGCTCAGCGCGGGAGCTCGATGCCGAATCCGATCAGGAAGAGGCGGAACAGGTCCCCGACCGTGCCGCCCGAGGCGGGCCGCATGAAGATGTGGATCAAGCCGAAGAACTGCAGCGTGCAGTACGCGGCGAGGATGTCTCCCGCGATCCAGCGATCGCGGGTCCACGGCTTGCGCGTCGGCTTGCGCAGCATGCGGAAGAGCTGGTAGCCGGAGATACCCAGTCCGAGCAGCACGAAGTAGGGCCAGGTGCCGACCGTGTGCATCAGGTCGTCGACGCTCAGCTCCCGGAAGAAGACCCGCTCGCTCACGTGCCAGATGAAGTTCCCGACCGTTGCCGCCATCATGCTCGCCACGAAGACCCGCAAATGGCGGGATCCCCGGAAGAGCCGAAAGAAGCTCGGGTAGTAGAAGGCGCGGACCAGGAACTCTCGGTAGTGAAAGGCGAAGCGGCCCCAGAGTGCGACCAGGTTCGTGGCCTTCCAGGGCCGGTCGTAGTAGGCGGCCACGTCGTACCCGAAGAGCCGCCAGACACCCACCTTGAAGTGCATGACGCTGCCGAAGAAGAGCATGAAGCGAGCCAGGTCGAGGAGCGTCGTGAGCAGCACCGAGGCGGTTCCCACCTCCGCGCCGGCCACGAAGTGGCGCACCAGGAAGCGGGTGTTGCAGCGGTAGACGGGAATGCCGAGTCCGTCGAGCCACTGGCTCACGCCGTTGCGGAGCCAGTCCCAGCATACGAGGTAGAGGAGCGCGATCCCCAGCAGGCGAAGGCCGTCCACCACGATGTCGTTCTTGTCTCGCGACAGGAAGTTGTTGTTGAGATAGGCGTAGCCCTGGGGGATCGAGACGCCCCAGCTCCAGTTGGGGATTGCTCCAGGGCTCACGAAGACGGCGAGATAGCGGTGGAGGGGCAGGTCGCTCGGGACCTGACCGTCGCGATGGTCGATGTAGTACATCGTCATGCGCGCCCACTGCCAGAAGAACATCAGCAGTCCGAGTGGCAGCTGCCAGGCGTTGCCGGTGCGGGACTCGGCGAGGATGCCGACGCAGATGGTGAGGATCGCCGAGTGCACAGCCGCCGGCTGCACGATCGCGGCGATGCGCGGGCGCTCGAGCGCCGGCAGCAGTGCGTGGCGGTAGAGCGCGGCGGAGATCGCGGGTAGCAGGCCGATCCAGACCCAGCGGTCGAGTCCGGCTCCCGCTTCGTGCACGAAGGCCAGGTAGGCCGCGAGCCCCGCGGCAGCGCTGACGGGCAGGCCGCGACGCCGATCGGGATGCAGGACGAGATAGACGACGAAGTGGGCGAGCAGCAGGGCGCAGGTTGCCTCGACTCCGTAGAGCACGACGATGGCCACCGTTGCCCACAGCACCAGCGAAGCCTGCTTGTAGCGAAGTGGCAAGAAGTAGGCGCACAGGAACGCCGCGGCGAGCGCTCCGAAGAAGACCAGGCGTTCGTCGTCGCTGCGATCGACGCGGTCTGTCAGCGAAATCTGGAGGTTCGACTCGACGTTGCCGTCGTCGTCGAAGACGGCCGGTAGCTCCACGCCGAGGTCCCCGGCGAGCTCCGCCGGTAGGCGCAGGCCCACGGAGCCGGCGGCCTGCGTGAACAGATAGACGTAGACCGCGAGCACTCCGAGGACCGCGAGGACCACGAGCGGTCGATGCCGATCGTGGGCGCGGCGCAGCGCGTCGTCGACCGGAACACTCTTCAGCAGGCCGGGCACGGATCTCCCGAGCTATTCCGCCGACCGGCGCGCGACCAACGCCGAGAGCGATTCGATGTCCTTGAAGTTCTCGCCGCTGATGTCCGCCCGCGAGAGCCGGATCCCGAAGCTCGACTCGAGGAAGAGCACCGTCTCCGTGATGCCGAGAGAGTCGATGAACCAGTCCTCCAGCAGGTTCGTGTCGAGGGCGAGCGCGACGCCCTCATTGGGGAACTCGCGCTCGAGGAAGCACTGGATGCGCTCGCTGATCTCGCTTGCGTCCATCGCCTATCCGTCCCCCGTGAGCGCATGGGTCTCGACTGCGCTGCGGCGATCCGGCTTCCCCGATGCCGTGAGCGGCAGCTCCGGCAGCGCGACCACCTTCCGCGGCACCATGTAGCCGGGAAGCTTGCGCTGCGCCTGCTGCGCGAAGCTGCGCGGCGAGAAGTGCTCCGGCTCGCTCGGTACGACGAAGGCCCAGGGAATCTCGCCCAGGATCTCGCGCGGGTCGGGTACGCCGGCAATGAAGTACTGCTCCACACCGTCCACCGGGCCGAGCTCGGCCTCGACCTCCGCCGGGAAGAAGCTGTAACCGGCGGATTCGATCCTGTCATCCCGGCGACCGAGGAGCTCGAGGAAGCCCTGCGAGTCGAGCCTTCCGTAGTCCCCGGTCGCGAGCCAACCCTCGACGAAGCGCTCGGCATCGAGGTCCGGACGGCCAAAGTAGCGGCGGCCGAGCTGTGGCCCGCGCAGGAAGACCTGCCCGGTCGAGTCCGCAGCCAGGCGCCGGCCGTCTTCGTCGCGGACCTCGACGTCGACGCCGGGCGCCGGCCGGCCCACGGTGTCGAGCTTCGCGGGATGTGCGCGCGCGTCGAGAACCAGTGCACGGGAGCACTCGGTG
Organism: Myxococcota bacterium; assembly: GCA_036336835.1. Taxonomy (GTDB): domain Bacteria; phylum Myxococcota_A; class UBA9160; order UBA9160; family UBA4427; genus JAYZFK01. Next base: position 21,131 of record JAYZFK010000073.1, read on the forward strand.
AGCCCGTAGTGGACGAAGACGCGCGCTGCGGGCACGAGCTGCAGCAGCCCGGCCAGCTCCGAGGCACCCAGCGCCGCGCTCCCGACCTCGATCGAGCGGCAACCCGCGAGTGCGTCGGCGGCCCGCGGTCCCGCAGCGAGCAGGAGCCGAATCACCGGCGGGGGTGCGAAGAAGCCGTGGGCGTCGAAGACCTCGATGTCGCCCAACATGGCGGGGAGTGAGAAGGGCTCCTCGGGCAGCACGACACAGCCGCCGCCGACCAGCGTGGCGGCCACCCGCTGCCAGCCTCCCGAGTGGCTGATCGGAGTGACGACCAGCTCGCGGTGATCGCCCTCGAGCCCGAACAGCTGCGAGACCATGCGGGCCGTCGCGACGAGCTGCTCGTGCTCGAGGACGACGCCCTTGGGCCGTCCCGTCGAGCCCGAGGTGAAGCGGATGACTGCCTCGCAGGTCTCGACGGTCCGCCGCGCGCTCCGCTCGGCGCGACCGACCGAGGCCGGCGTGAAGCACGCTGTGCGCGCAGCGAGATCGATCTCGAACTGCAAGGAGTCGCTGTCGGTCTGCGGCTCGGCTCCGGGCGGGAGCAGACAGAGGTGCGGCGAGGTCTCCGCGATCACGCGTGCCAGGCGAACGCGGCCGGCCCGCGGGTCGCAGGGCACGGCGATTGCTCCCACGACGCCCGCCGCCAGGATCGCCACCACGTGCTCGACGCTGTTGGGCAGGAGCACCACGAGCCGCGCGCCCGGCTCGACTCCCGCCGCGACCAGGGCGCGGCTCGTCTGCTCGACCAGGCTCAGCAGCCCGCCGTAGTCGAGGACCCGCGGTCCGGTGCACAGTGCCGGGCGGTCTGACCGGGCGTGTTCGGCAACGGCCTCGAAGAGGTTCACGTCTGCTCGCCTCGCGCCTGGAGCTGTCCAAGACGTCCGTGAAGCACAGTGAGGAAGGCGAGCAGACAGAGCAGCTGCGCCCACAGCTCGCCGATCTCCTCGAAGGGATAATCCCAGAAGGTAGCGAGCGGCCAGCTGCGGAGTGTGGCGTCCGACAGGCTGTCGATGACCACCACGGCAAGGCCCAGCGCAAAACTGGTGCACAGCAGGGCAGCCGCCGGAGGCCAGCGACGCAGCTCGCGGACGAGCAGCGTGGCGAAGGCCAGCCCCACCGCGTAGAGCAGGTAGAGGCCGACATCGGCCGGCACGATGTAGGGGAGATCGACGAGGATCCCAGCCGGCCGCAGGACGGAGTCGCGCATTGCCTCGTGCAGGTCGAAGCGCTCATCGACGCCCAGCACGATGAAGCCGATGGCGAAGGCGATCCACACCCAGCCGGACTCGGCGAGAGGCGACCGTCCGCTGCGCCGGAGCACGCCGTGGATGGCGTAGTTGGTCCAGGCGACCCCGGCGATCAGCATGCACTGCACGCTCGAGAACCACTCGGTCGGGCCATCCTCGACAGAGAAGAAGCGCCAGAAGACCTGGTCGGTGATCCGAGCGTACGCGTACACGCCGAGCGGCAGGAGCGCGTTGACCGCAAGCGCCGCCGCGGCGAGGCGAACGACCTGGCGGCGGGCCGAGGCCAGGATCGCATCGCCGACCTGCGGCACGAAGCCAGGCGGTGCGGTCGTCTCAGACATCGCGGGCACCGGACCCGGCGGCACCGAGTTGGAGCAGCCTCCCGTCGAGCAGGAGCAGGAAGGAGAAGGCGAACAGCATCTGTGCCCACAGCTCGCCGACCTCTTCGAAGGCCGATGTCCAGAACTGGCCGAAGACCCACTCTTGCGTGATGTCCTTCGCGAGGGTGTCGACCACGACGCTCGCTGCGGCGACACCCACGCCCGCGCCGAAGAGCACCAGGGAGAGCGGTCGCTGCCGAAGCTCGACCAGCAAGAAGTAGGCGAGCCCCAGCCCGACCCCGAGATAGGCGTAGAGGCTCACATCTCCAGCTCGGAGAAAGGGGACGTTGAAGAGCTGTCGAGGGCGGAAGACGTCATCGCGCAGATACTCGTGGAACTGGAATCGCTCGTCGATCGACAGGAAGACGAAGCCGGCCGCGAACGCGAGCCAGACCCAACGACGTGTCCCGCGCGTTCCGAGCCCGACGTCGTCCAGCAGGCCGATCGCCTGGTGGTTCGCGTAGGAGATCGAGGCGACGAGCAGCAGCTGGATGCTCGAGAACCAGGTGATCGCGTTCCACTCTCCCCAGAAGAACGGCGCGTAGCTCTCGCCGATCGCCTGCGCGTAGATGATCTGGCCGATGGGGAGGACGAGGTTCGCGGCGAGGAGCAACGCCGCGAAGAGCCGGAGCTGGCGCCGCCCCGTGTCCGTCAGGAGCGAGGCGGTTGCAACGGAGGGCAGCGAGGCCACTACGGGATCGACGCTGCGCGGGCGGCGACGCCGTGCCGCGCGCGGATCGTGGCCAGATGGATCAGCAGTCCCGCTGCGGTGATCAGCGGGCCGGCGAGCAGGAAGGGACGTCCCAGCATCGTGAAGCCGACGAACACCACGATGATGCCGAGCATGAAGCCGTTGTTCTCGTGGAAGAAGAGCCGGTCGACGCGTGCGAAGTACGGGTGCATGACGACGAAGAAGCGACCGGCCCAGAGGCCGGACGTCGCCACGCCCAGCGCCGCCAGCGGCAGCGTGTAGTCGGCCAGCGGCGCCGCGGTGGCGAGTCCGTAGACCGCGTAGTAGCTGACCACACCGATCGCGAGGGCCGCCCGTCCGTCGAGCCGCTGCCAGCGCAGACCGAGCAGGGTCCCGCCCATCCAGGAGAGCACGATCATTGCGTACGTCACGTAGGTGGAGCTGACGTTCATCACCAGCATGAAGAGGAAGCCGAACTGGAGTAGCGCCAGATGGAGGCCCGTGACGAAGCCGAAGAGAGCGACGTGCATTTCCGCGGTTCCGCCTAGCTGCGAAGATACCGGTCGAAGAAGCGTACCCAGCCGCGCCGCAGGACGATGTCCATGCGATCGGTCGAGAGCGGGACGGCATCCTGCACGTAGCGCTTCACCTGGACGGGGCGGATCAGCTCGAGGCGCCGCTCGTAGTTCTGCGCGGTCTCTCGTAGCTGGCGCCCGTTGAAGGGCAGATCTCGGGATGCGTAGGCGAATCCCCGGTCTGCGCGGTCGCTGTTGACCACGAGCACCTCGGGGAAGACCTGGGAGAGCGCACCAGCGACCCGCGCGGGGGTCCGGTCGTTGTGCTGGAGCGGCCCGCTCAGCTGGACCGTGATGACCCCCTCGTCGGTTAGATGCTGCTTCGCGAGCTGGTAGAACTCCACGGTGTGCAGGGTGGCCTCCTGAATCGTCAGCGGTGAGGGCACGTCGATGATCATCAGGTCGTAGCGCTCTTCCGACTCCCGGAGAAAGTGCCGTCCGTCGTCTACGTGAAGCTGCCAGCCGTCGAGGCCGGCGAGGCTCGCCTCGTCGGTGAAGAAGCGTCTGCCCGCCTCGAGCACAGCGCCGTCGAGCTCCACCGAGGTCACCGCGCTGGAGAAGGGATGGACCTTGGGCACGGACGAGAGCGTTCCGTTGCCGATCACGAGCGTCTTCTCGGGTCGGACCAGCTCCGCCGGTAGCTGCGCGAGGTAGTAGTTGAGCGACTCGAGGTCCGTCGAGTTCAGGTTGAGCAGGCCGTCGAGGTAGAGATAGAGCTCGCCGCGTCTGTCCTGGATGACCTCCACCTTCTGATAGGGGGAGTTGATCGAGTAGAGCACCTCCGGCCCGCGGACCGAATGCTTGTGCTCGTAGAGCAGTGCCGTGCTGCCGCGATCGAGGTCGTCGAACGAGACCAGGGCCACCACGGCGAGGGCCGCGTAGAGCGCGGTCCAGCGCGCGCGCGCCAGGACGAGATGCAGCAGGACGCCCAGGGTCAGCCAGTACGTTCCCAGCAGGAAGATCGAGGGTCGGTTCCAGCTCAGCGCGACGATCGCGAAGCCAGTCATGAAGCCGCCCAGCTCGAGCGAGTAGTAGCTCCGCAGTCGCGCCCCCTCGGACTCGTCCCGCGAGTCCTCGGAGAGCGAGACGAGGCGGGGAAGGAAGCTCGCGAACACCAGGTT
>JAYZFK010000074.1:0-31563 GCA_036336835.1 Myxococcota bacterium
GAGCGGCGGCTCGCCCGCTCGGCGCCGCTGCGCGAAGAGCTCCGCGCGCTCCGCCAGATCTCGGCGCAGATCGAGGCGCTCCACCGGCAGGCCGAGCCGGCCGAGGCCCCCGATCTGTGGTCGGGCATCGCGGCGGCGCTGCCGGCGATCGACGCCCAGCTGGCCGAAGAGCGCGCCGGGCGGGCCCCGTACGCGCGGCCGCCCGAGGCGCCGCCCCGGCACTGGCTCCGGCTGCCCGGCTGGGCGGTCGGCACCGCTGCGCTCGCGGCCGCCGCTGCGGTCGCGCTGGTGGTGGTCGTCGGGCCGCCGAGCGGGGGCCCCGCGCCGGGCTCGGAGCGGCCGATCGTCGCTCCCGGGATCGCTCCGGGTGGCGGGGTGGTGCGCTACCTCGACAGCGGCGGTGCGTCCGTGATGGTGATCGAGGACGCGGAGGCCGACATGACGATCATCTGGATGATGGAAGCGGTCTGAGGCAGTGTGGCGCCGGGAGGTGATCGTGCGACGGACGGCTCGAATGGCAGGCGCTCTGGCGGCCGCGCTCGCAAGCCTCGTGCTCGCGGGCCCCGCTGCCGCGCAGACCTCGATCCAGCTCGATCTGACGGTCTGCCTCGCATCCGACGAGCCCGGGCCCATCGATCCCCGGGCCGAGCGCATCGATCGGCGTCTCAGGCGCGAGTTCCGCTACGAGAGCCTCCAGCTGCTCGACTCGAAGCGGGAGCGGGTGGCCGTCGACAGCGTCCTCAGCCTGGGCCTGCCCGACGGCAGGCAGGCACGCGTGCGCCCGCTGTCGATCGACGAGCGCGGTGCCCTGCTGGCGGTCGACATCGAGGGGGCGGTCAAGGTCGATGCCCGGGCCCGCAGCGGCCACCTGCTCGTCTTCGGAGCCGGGCGGCACGCCGGCGGGCGGCTCGTGGTCTCGATCGAGCCGCGTTTCTGAGTCCCCAGGGGGATTCGTAGCGATTCCCAGCGATCCCTAGCTATCTGTAGCTATTTATAGTGATCTGTAACTATCTGGAATTGAAGTAGATCTGGTTTTTTTTCAGTATTTGCAAGAAATTCTGAAGACAGCGTGACACCAAGGGGCCTTGAGGGCCACTTACTAGGCAGACAGCTGAATATCCCCTTCCCAGGGAGGCCCCGCGTGTCGCAAGACGCGCGGGGTCACTAGCTTCTGGCCCCCGACCGATCCGGCTCGCCTTCTCAGACGTTGCTCAGCAGCGAGAGCTCGAATTGCCCCGCGGGGTCGGTCCACTGCTGCTCGACCCGCAGCCCCGCTTGCTCGGCCAGCTCCGCGATCTCTTCGGGCGTGTACTTGTACGAGTTCTCGGTGTGGATCGTCTCGCCGCGCTCGAAGGCGAAGCTCGCGTCCAGCTCGGCGATCCAGACGCGTTGGTCGCGGCGGCTGACCAGGTGCATCTCGATCCGGCCGATCTCGGGCCGCCAGTGGACCCTGTGCTCGAACTGGGCCAGATCGAAGTCGGCACGCAGCTCGCGGTTCGCCCGCTCGAGCAGATTCAGATTGAAGGCGGCCGTAATGCCCTGCGAGTCGTCGTAGGCGCGCTCGAGCGTCCGGGGGTCCTTGCGTCGGTCGAAGCCGATCAATAGGCGATCTCGTTCGCAAAGGATCGAGCGGATCCGGCCGAGGAAGTCGGCCGCGGCCTCGCGCGTCAGATTGCCGATCGACGAGCCGAGCCAGGCGATCAGCCGCGCCCCCGGCGAGTGCGAGCGCGCGAGGCTCCGCAGTCCATCCTCGTACTCGGCCGCCAGCGCCCGGATGACGAGCTCCGGATGGTCCGCCAGCAGGGCGCGGGAGCTGGCTTCGAGCATGCCCTGCGCGATGTCGATCGGCCGGAAGAGCAGCGAGCCGTGCTCGGCGATCAGGGCGCGGATCAGCAGGCGCGTCTTGGCAGCGCTGCCGCTGCCGAGCTCGATCAGCTCGGGCTCGGGCCCGATCGCCTGCGCGATCTGTCCGGCGTTGCGCTCCAGGATCTCGCGCTCGACGCGCGTCGGGTAGTACTCGTCGAGCCGCGTGATCTGCTCGAACAGCAGCGAGCCGCGTTCGTCGTAGAAGAAGCGGCACGGCAGTGTCTTGGGCTTTGCCCGCAGCCCGTTGTCGACCGCGGCCGCAAAGCTCGCGCCAGCCGCCACGTGGGGGATCGTCTCGAGCGAGAGGCGGTCGGCGACCGGTACCGTCGCCCCGGGTCGGTCCAGGATCTTCATGCGACTCCGCGGCCCGACGTCGGGGGTCGCGCAGCTTACCAGGGGCGCGGGCACCAGGGCAAAGTGCACGGTCTCCGGGCGGGCGCGGGTTCGGGCGACGTGCCGGGCCACCACCTCGGCCGCCTGCCGAGAGGTGAACTCGCTCGCGTGTCATGAGTCCGACGCGTGTAGTGGAAGACGCCCGCGAAGTCGGTGGCACCGACGGGTACTCCCAACTCATGAGGGGATTTCCGCTCTTTAGGGCTGGCGATTCCGCGGCTAGCGTGTCCCCGCCCCCCCCCAATAGCGGAACGGACGATACGTCGTGGCACAGGACGTCGCCGACCTCGAAGTCGACGAGGAGCTGCTCGAGTTCCTCGAAGCCGATCTGCTTCCGGATGCGGCCCACCCGCTGTTCAAGGTACAGCTGCGCGAGTACCTGCGTGCGATGCTTCGAGCCGAAGGAAGGCTCGTACCCCCGCGGCGCGACGACGATCCCGACGTTCCGCGCTAGCTGTTAAGCGACGGGTCGCGCGAGGTACACCGCGTGGCGTAGCCCGCCACGCCCTGGTCGTCGTACCTCGAACCCGAAGCCCGCTGCTCGCAGCCGACGTTCGAAGCCGGCGTCCCGGTGCTCGGTCCAGACCGCGAACGTACCGCCCGCGCGGAGCGCTCTGCGAGTCGTGTCGAGCGCAGCCCGACCGAACAGCGGATCGCGCTCGGCGCCGCGACCGGCGTGCGGCCCTTCGTACAGGTCGAGTGCGATTGCATGGAACTCGCCGCGTCGACGGGCCGCGGCGTCGATCCGATCGACCACGTCGCCGATCTCGATGCACACGCGCGCGTCGCCGCTCGCGTGCGCGGTCAGCGGCGCGAGCGCCCCGTCGCACCAGCGCACGACGACCTGGTTCAGCTCCGAGACCACGACCTCGGCCTGCGCCGGCAGCGCGTCGAGCGCGGCGCGCAGCGTGCAGCCCATCCCCAGGCCTCCGATCAGGATGCGCGGCGCTTCACTCGAGCCCTCGGCACTCGATCCCGCTTCACTCGATCCCGCTGCGCTCGAGCCCGCGGCCTGCGAAGCCTGCGCCGCCAGCTCGCCGAGCGCCGCTTCGGAGCGGCTGGTCCGGCTGTTCATCAGCACGCGGCCGGCCAGTGTGATCAGGAAGTCGTCGTCGCCCCGGCGGCGCAGCGCGAGGCGGCCGTCCGGCGTGTCGACCGCATCGAGGGTGGTCCAGGCGCGGGTCACGCCGCGAGTGTCGGTCGGCGCGACAGCCGTGTCATCCGCCACTACTCTCGCCGCCGTGGCGAAAGGGGGGAAGGGGCGGGATGTCGATCTTCGATGCAGTGACCGATCAGATGAAGGACGCCATGCGCGCCAAGGAGGCCATCCGCCTCGGAGCGCTGCGCGGGATCCGCGCCGCCTTCCTCACCGAGCTGAAGCGCGACGGATCGGAGCGACTCGGCGACGAGGTCTGTACGGCGATCCTCCGCCGGCTCGAGAAGCAGCGCAAGGAGAGCATCGAGGCGTTCGACGGCGCCGGGCGCACGGAGCTCGCCGACAAAGAGCGCGCCGAGCTCGTGGTCGTGTCCTCGTTCCTGCCGAGCCTGGCCGACGAGGCGACGACGCGCGCCTGGGTGGAGGCGGCGATCGCCGATTCCGGGGCGGGCGCGCCCGGCGACATGGGCAAGGTGATGGGCGCACTGATGAAGGCGCACAAGGGCGACGTGGACGGAAGCCTCGCCAGGGGCATCGCGCAGCAGCTGCTCGCCGATCTGCAGGGCTGAGCGCTCCGACCGATCGAGCGGCATCGAGTCGCTCGCGGGCATTCGGGGTACCCTGCGCGGGCACACTCACACGGGAGGTGGAATGAACGACGAACCCCGGATCGCTGTCTTCGTCGATTTCGAGAACCTGGCTCTCGGCGTCCGGCAGTCGAAGAAGGGTGACCGCTTCGAGATCGAGCGAGTGCTCAAGCGCCTGCTCGAGAAGGGGCGCATCGTCTTCAAGCGCGCCTACTGCGACTGGACCAAGTACCGCGAGGACAAGCGCACCTTCCACACCAACGGGATCGAGCTGGTCGACATCCCGCACACCAAGGTGAGCGGCAAGAACAGCGCCGACATCCACATGGTCGTCGATGCGCTCGATCTCTGCTACGCGAAGCAGCACATCGACATCTTTGCGTTGCTCACGGGCGACAGCGATTTCTCGCCGCTCGCGTCCAAGCTCAAGGAGAACGACAAGCGCGTGATCGGCTGTGGGGTGCGCAACTCGACATCGGATCTCCTGCTCTCGAACTGTGACGAGTTCATCTTCTACGACGACCTGGTCCAGGCGGCCCCCAAGCCGCGGACGAGCAAGGCCCGCGCCAGCAAGGCCTCCTCGAAGGAGGCGATCTTCGATCAGCTGACGGAGATCGTGCGTTCGCTGCACTCGGACTACGACCCGCTCTGGGGCTCGATCGTGAAGCAGACGATGCGCCGCGTCGCGCCGGACTTCAACGAGACGAAGTACGGGTTCAAGCTCTTTTCGGAGCTGCTCGAGGCGGCGGAGGATCGCGGCGATCTGAAGCTCGAGTACGACGAGGGACGCGGCAACTACAAGATCCGATTGGCCCGGACGACCAGGGCTTGACCGATCTCGGCTCTGGCCTGCGCGGCTCGCTGCTCGTTAGCGACTGCCGCCGTCTCGACACCGTCTTCGGACCCTTCGAGCTGGCGGAGTTTCGCAATCTCGAGACGCATCGCAGCTGCTTCGCGCTCAGCGTGGGCGACCTCGCAGGCGAGGAGCCGCTGCTCGTGCGGGTGCATTCGTCGTGCGTGACGAGCGAGTTCTTCGGCGCCTGCGACTGCGACTGTGCGACGCAGCTCGACGGGGCGCTCGAGGTGATCGCCGCAGAGGGACGCGGTGTCGTGTTCTATCTCGATCAGGAGGGCCGGGGGGCCGGCCTGGCGGCGAAGGCGCGCGACCGGATGCTCGTGCAGGCGAGCCGGCTGCGCCTGACGACCTTCGAGGCCTACGAGCGGATGGGGCTGCGCCCCGATCTTCGCCGCTACGAAGAGGTCGCCGCGATGACGGCGTTGCTCGAGATCGAGGCGCCGTTCGTTCTGCTGACGAACAACCCCGACAAGGTGGCAGCCCTCGAGCGCGAGAAGCTGCGAATTGCGGGCCTCCAGCGGCTCGAACGCACGGCGTCGCCGTTCAACGTCCACTATCTGAGTGCCAAGCGGCGCTCGGGACACGTGCTGGCCGATGCGTCGGGGACGCGGCGGGCCGAGCTGCCGGCGGCCGTCGAGGCGGTCGAGCCTCGGGCGTTGCCCGGGCGACCGGAGCTGGTGCGCATCGCGCGCTATCTGCTTCCGATCCTTCCCGCGCGCGACGCCGGCAGCGCGCGCGCCGAGCCGGTCTGGCTGCGACTCCACCTGTACGTGGACGTGGAGCTCGGCGGCGAGCTCGTGGTGCTGACGCGAGAGGCGGGCGATGGCGCGAGCGCGCTCGCCCGCATCCACGCCGAGCCGCTGCTCGAGCGCTTTCCGCTGCGCGATCCGCCGGCGCGCGAAGCCTGGTCGTGGGTCGTCCAGGCGCTTGCCAGCCACGGGTCGGGGGTGATTGCGTTCGCGCGCCGCAGCGCGAGCGGCGCGCCGAGCCCGAGCGAACGGCAAGGCGCGCTGGTCGAGCTGCTCGTTCATCACCTGCGCGGTCGTCGTGTCGTGCCGCTCTGCTCGCCCGGCGACCGCGACCTCGCGGCCGAGCTGCGCGAGCGGGGATTGCAGCTCGAAGCGGCCCGCAGCCTCGTACGACCGGAATGAGCGCGGGCCTCGAGCTGCTGCGCGAGCGCCTGGCCGCGCTTCCCGCGGCACTGCGGGATCTGCTCGCGCGGCCGGACCCGCCGGCTCCGTTCGATCCACTGCGCGCGCGCCGCATCGTCACCACCGGGGTCGGCAGCTCGGCGGCTCACGCGCGCTTCCTGGCGCACGTGCTCGGGGAGACGCTCGGGCTGCCGGCGCGCTTCTGCTCGACGGGCGCGCTCGCGGCGGGGACGCCGCCCGGTGCGCTGCGCGACGGGCTGATCGTCTTCTCGCAGAGCCTGTCGCCCAACGCCCGCTTCGCGCTCGAGCGGGCCGGCGACTGGGGCGCACTGGTGCTGGTGACGGCGCCGCCGGCCGCCGGCGAGCCCAGCGACCGCGCCGAGTGGCTCGACTCGCTGCGCCGCCGCGGGGCGGGCATCGTCGAGCTGCCGGCGCCCGGCGAGTTTGGCACGCTGGTGCGCGTCGTCGGTCCGATGCTCGGTCTGGCGAGCGCGCTCGCGCTCGCCCGCAGCCTCGGCCGGCAAGCCGGCGTCCGCAGCCCCGAGCTGGCACCCGATCGCGAGCGTCTGATCGAGCGGGTCGAGGCGGCGCCGGAGGCGCTCGAGGCGGCGCTCGGCGCCGCACCGCTTGCCGAGCGTCTGTCCGCGGAGCTCGTGCTGCTGGCAACCGACGGCTACGGCGAGCTGGTGCAGAACCTGCGCACCAAGCTGCTCGAGGGGATGCTGCGTCCGCAACCGGCGCTGTGGGATGGGCTCGAGCTCGCGCACGGTGGGCTGCAGCAGCTGTGGCCCGAGCGCACGCTGCTGCTGCACCTGGCGCGCGCGGGTCGTCCGGCAGACCGCGCGCTCGCGGTGGCGCTCGAGGCGACCCTCGACCGCGAGCGACACGAGATCGTGCGGCTCGAAGCGCAGGATGCGGGACCGGCCGCCGCGTTCGAGCACGAGGCCATGTTCGACGCCCTGCTGCTGCGCTGGCTGGAAGAGACCGGTGCCGATCCGAGCGTCTGGCCCGCCCAGGGTTGCGACGGCCCGCTCTACGACCGCAGCCCGCCGCTCGATCCGGCTGCGCCGCCCCTGGCGCGCGGGCTCGAGACCGCGCGCGTGCTCGAGCAGCTGGCCTGGCCCGAGCTCGACGCGCAGCTCGCCGAGCGAGCCGAGACCGCGATCCTGGCGCTCGGCTCGATCGAGCAGCACGGCCCGCACCTGCCGCTGGCAACCGACTGCTGGATCGCCGGCTGGCTCGCCGAGCGCGTGGCCTCGCGGATCGAAGGCGCCTTCCAGCTGCCCGTGCTCCCGATCGGCTGTGCCAGCGAGCACGCCGCGTTTGCCGGCACCTTGTCGCTCGAGCCCGAGACGCTCGAGCGCGTGCTCTGCGAGCTGCTGGGCTCGCTCGCCCGGCACGGCTTCGGCCGCGCCTTCGTGTTCAGCGCGCACGGTGGCAATCTCGCCGCCCTGCGCGGGGCGGCCGGCGCGCTCGAGGAGGCGGCCGCTCCGATGTCGCTCGTCGTGTACGACGACCACCAGCCACTTGCGCGCCGGCTCGCGCGGGTGGGGGAGGGGTTTGGCGCAAGCGTGGCCGAGCAGGGTCAGCACGCGGGCGAGATCGAGACCTCGATCCTGCTCGCGCTGGCACCCGGCGCGGTTGCAATGGAGCGCGCTGCAGCGGGTCTGGTCGTCGGGGAAGGCGACGCGCAGCCGCTCTTCTATCCGAGCCTGCGCGACAACGCGCCGAGCGGTGTCGTCGGAGATCCGCGATCCGCGGACGCGGCGCGAGCGGACGCGTATCTCGAGGCCTGGGCCTCGGAGCTGGCCGACTTCTATCGCGCCCGCATCGCCTGATAGCGCACGTACACGAAGGGCACCCACAGCGCGTAGTAGAGCTGGTTGGGAACCATCCGCAGCGCCCAGCCCTCGTCGATTCCGAGCAGGATCAGCACGTCGCAGCCGGCCCAGAGCGCGTAGTAGACCGCAACGTAGGCGACGCACGAGCGCAGCATGGCGCGCAGCTCGGGGCGATCCGTCCCGATCTGGCGGGGCAGCCACACCCGCGCCAGCCAGACCGCCATCGCGACGAAGCACAGCTCATAGGTCAGCCACATCACCTGGCCGTGCAGCTCCGGCACAAGCCACGACGCCGTCCCGTATACGACCGCGGTCGCGAGGGGCACGATCGCACTGAAGCCGAGCGCGCGCCGCAGCCCGCCGGGCGCGGCGAGACCGAAGAGGAGCACGAACACCCGCAGATCGCCTAGCACGACGAAGCCGAACATGACGAGGCTGCCGGCGATGCCGTCCGACCAGCCGAGCGCGCGCGAGAGCGGGCCGCCAGCGATCGGATCGAGCAGCGTCTCGATCGTCCAGCCCAGGCTGTACGACGCGATGAAGGCGCTCTCGCGGTCGCCCCGGCGGGGTGCGCCGACGACGGCGCGGTAGACGAGGAACGCAGACGGAATCAGCAGCAGCGCCCAGAGCGACTGCAGGTCTCCTTGGTAGATCTCGCGCCAGCTGGACATGCGACTCGGTACTCTAACAGCTCGAATTTCCGCCGTTTCAGCGCACAGGGCCGGCCCATCCAAAAGATTGATGTTCCGACCGGCGCATTCGATCGTAGAATATTCCGGCCCGCTCCAATGACGGACTCTGGCGAGCGTACCCGGATGAAGGACCGGGTTGCTCGTGCTGCGAGCGGGCGAGTCAAGGAGAAATAGCGTGGCAAATGGAACGGTGAAGTGGTTCAGCGACCAGAAGGGATACGGATTCATCGCCCCGCAAGACGGCTCCGGGGATGTCTTCGTCCACTACTCCGGGATCGAAGGCGACGGCTTTCGGACTCTCCACGAGGGTCAGAACGTCGACTTCGAGACCGGTGACGGCAAAAAGGGACCGGAAGCTCGCAACGTTCGCGTCGTGGGCGCGTAGCTTCGGTTTCGGTCCGAACCGCTATCTGGGGCCCCGGTGTGAGCCGGGGCCCCAATCGTTGGCGGGCGCTTCGCGGCGAGGGAGGCTGGCCTGATGCGCCACATCAACCAGGCCGACGGGCGCTTTCGCGCCAGCACGCACCCGGGGATTGCCGGCCGCGAGCGCGAGCTGCGAAGCCTGGCCGACGGCGTGCGGCGCTTGAACGCCGCCGTCGTGACGAACGCGGCCGACGCGCAGGAGACCGCCCGGCTCGCGGCCGCGGTCCACGCGCTCGCCGACACCTTCGAGCCAAGCCTGCCCGACGTGCTGCCAGCGCGTTATGCGGGCGGCGAGCACCCGGACGATCTCGAGCCGCACGACGTGTTCCCATACGATCCCGTGCTCGGGATCTACAGCCCGCTGGCACTTCCGGTCGAGGTCGAGTACGCCGAAGGGCGAGCGATCGGCCGCGCGCGCTTCACCACGGCCTACGAGGGACCGCCCGGCTGCGTCCACGGAGCGGTGATCGCGGGCGTCTTCGATCAGGTCTTCAACGTGGCCAACATCATGGGCGGGACCGCCGGGCCGACGGTCGTGCTCACGCTGCGCTACCGACGCCCGACGCCCTTGCGCGAGGATCTGCGGTTCGAGGCGTGGGTCGAGGACGTGACCGACGACCGGGTGACCTCGCGCGGCCGCGCCCTGTTCGGCGACGCCGTCACCGTCGAGGCCGAGGGCGTATTCAAGATGCTCGATCGCGATCGCGTCATGCGAATGGCCGAGCCGCGTTAGCCGCGTTAAGCGCGTTAGCCGCTAGCGCGTTAGCCGCTAGCGCGCCGCGTCGTTGCGGTAGATCGCCAGCAGCTGTCCGCCGGAGCGGCGGATCTCGAAATCCGGCGCGCGCCGGCGCTCGAGCTCGCGCAGCGGCTCGTCCCAGTAGGCGCGGCGCGCCAGCACCACCAGGTAGCGGGGCCGATCGCCGGGCAGCCAGTCTGCGACCGAGCCGGCGCGCAGCTCGCGGCGAGTCGAGAGGCGCGCGAGCGGTGCGAACAGCGGGACGATCACCTCGGCGTCGCTCTCCGCGTGGGCGTCGAGCCAGCGAGCGGCCTCGAGATAGCTCTGCCCCCAGTAGTCGAGCTCGAACAGCCGGTCGCTGTCCTCGCCCGCCAGCAGCCGCGCCGGCGCGCCGAGCACGGCGTTCGGGTAGGGGTGGAGCAGTGCCAGCGTGAGCGCGCCGATCGCGAACGGCAGGCAGGGCAGGGCGTAGAGCGCGCGCGGCAGCTCCCGCGCCTCCAGCCAGAGCAGCGCGCGCTCGGCGCCGACGCCGGCGAGCAGCGCGAGCGCCGGCAGCGCCATCAGGAAGTGCCGCACGCCGTCATAGCGCGATGACACCAGCCCGTCGGCCAGCCACAGCACGGCGAGCCAGCTGGCCGCGAGCCGCGCGGGGTCGCGCACGCCGGGCGCGGCGCGGCGTCCCAGCGTCGCGAGTCCCAGCCCCGCCAGTGCCAGCCACGAGATCGGCGTGGTCGCCAGCAGCAGGACCGGGCGGTAGTGCCAGGGCACCTGGTGTGCCGGGTAGACCTCTCCGAGGTAGAGCACGGGGATGGTGAACACCTTGTTGCTCAGTCCCTGGAACGCGCTCAGCGCCTGGTCGAGTGGCGCCGGCCACAGCCAGGGCCAGAACGCGATCGCGAACAGCCCTCCCGCTGCGAGCAGTGCCAGCTGGTTGCCCACATCGCGACGAGCCAGCGGCGCCCGTGCCAGGACGAGCCACGTCCAGCCGATCAGCGGTGCGAAGACCGCGTGCACGCGGGTCGTCAGTGCCAGACCGAGCGCGGCGCCGGCGAGCACCGCGCGGCCCAGGCCCCCGCGCAGCCCGGTTGCCAGCACGCCGTAGAGCGCCAGCAGGAAGGCGAAGGTGGCCGGCAGATCCTTCGGATTGTTCTGCGAGTGCGCCACGAACTTCGGCAGCGTCGCCAGCGCAACGGCCGCCAGCAGCGCCGCCCGCCGCGATGCGCCGCAGAGCCGGGCGATCGCAAACAGCAGCCACAGCGTTGCCGACGACAGCAGGAGATGGGCGAGGTGCTGGGCCTGATACGCGTCGCGGATGCCGAGGGGTGCCAGGGCGCGGGCCCAGAGCGCCCGCGCGGTGTCGAGCACGAAGTAGAAGCCGGTGAGCTCGTGGAAGCGCCAGTCGGGCAGCGGCTCGCCCGCGCTCCAGGCGGCGATGATCTCGAGGTTGCGCAGGCCGGCCCGCACGGTCTCGCGCTCGTCGGCGGTCGGGCCGATGTCGCGGCTCAGCAGCGCCCCGAGTACCAGGAAGGCCACAGCGAGCAGAGCGATCGGTCGTCTTTCGCGCAGGTCCACCGCCGGGGTCTCCCTGCGGCAGAATAACCGGCCCAGCCCCCGGGGCTCGCAGTGCGGCGGCGAACCGTGCTCTAATGTGGGCCGCCGCTGGTCTCGCCGCGTCCGAGCGCGCGCGCGAGAGCCGCCGCGAGCCGCAACCCTCCAACGGGCGGAAGGCCCCCCGCCTCGCCCTCGCGCGACAGGAGCACAGCCGTGAGCGACACCCTCGGTTTCTACGCGATTGCCGAAGACACTCCCGACCGCTGGGCGATCGCCGACCCCGACTACAACGTGATCAGCTACGGCCAGCTGTACGAGCTGGTGAACCGGATCTCGAACGGGCTGCGCGCCGCCGGCCTCGAGCGCGGCGATCACATCGCGACCACCCTGCCCAACACGATCGAGCAGGTGGCGCTGTGTCTGGCGGCCTTCCAGAGCGGCTACTACATCACCACGATCAACTGGCACCTGGTCGGCCCGGAGATCGCGTACATCCTGGGCGACGCCGAGTCGAAGATCTACGTCACGCACGAACGCTTCGCCCACGAGTCTCAGCGCGCCGCCGGCGAAGCCGGCCTGCCGCCCGCGGCCTGCTTCGCGATCGGCGCCGTGCCGGGCTTCCGATCGTTCGACGAGCTGGTCGACGGGCAGTCGGGCGATCGCCCCGAGAAGATCTCGGCGGGCTCCTTCATGTTCTATACGAGTGGCACCACCGGTCGCCCCAAGGGCGTGCGGCGCGATCTGCCCGACGCGCACCCCGACGATGCCGCCAAGGGCGCGGGCATGCTCTTCCTGCTCTTCGGCATGGGTCCGCACGACGACCACGTGCACATCACGCAGGCTCCGCTCTATCACACGGCCGTCAACAACTGGACCACCACGTCGCTCCACTGGGGTCACAGCGTCACGCTGATGGACAAGTGGACGCCCGAAGGCGCGCTCGAGCGCATCGAGAAGTACAAGGTGACCCAGAGCCACATGGTGCCGACCATGTTCCACCGGCTGCTCGCGATGCCCGAAGAGCGGCGAGCGGACTACGACCTGTCGTCGCTGCGCTGCATGATCCACGCCGCCGCGCCGTGCCCGATCGAGACCAAGTGGAAGATGCTCGACTGGTGGGGAGACGTGATCTGGGAGTACTACGCCGCCACTGAGGGCGGCGGCACGGTGGTGAGCCCCCAGGACTGGCGCAAGTACCCGGGGACCGTCGGCAAGGCCTGGCCCAACTCGGAGGTCGTGATCTTCGATGACGACGGCGAGCCCGTCCCGACCGGCCAGAGCGGAACCATCTACATGCGGATGGGTGGCAACGAGTTCAAGTACTACAAGGACGAAGCCAAGACGAACAAGGCGCGCATGAAGGGCTTCTTCACCGTCGGCGACATCGGCCACTTCAACGACGACGACTATCTGTTCCTGAACGACCGTGCGAACGACATGATCATCGTCGGCGGCGTCAACATCTACCCGCAGGAGATCGAGGGGAGCTTCCACCAGCACCCGAAGATCAAGGACGTCGCCGTCTTCGGCGTACCGAACGAGGACACCGGCGAGGAGATCAAGGCAGTGATCGAGCTCGAGGAGGGTGTCGAGGCGAGCGACGCCACGCGCCAGGAGATCATGGCCTTCGCCAAGGACCAGATGACCAAGCAGAAGTGGCCGCGCTCGATCGACTTCACCGACGACATGCCCCGCGATCCGAACGGCAAGCTGTACAAGCGCAAGCTCAAGGATCCGTACTGGGAAGGTCACGAAGGCCGGATCGTCTGACCGGCGAGCGACCCATGAGAGCAGTCACTCCACTACGACTGCTGGCAGTCCTCGTGCTCGGGGCGCCAGGGGTCGGCGCCGATCCGATCTCGCTCTTCGAGCAGCGCGACCTCGACCGCCGGGGCGTCGTGTCGATCGAGCAGTTGCAGTACCAGGTGCCGTCGTGGCTGGCCGGTCGCGGCCTCGAGTCGCTCGCGCTGCGGGGCGTCGGCGGCGAGGTCGCCGGCCCGGCGGCCGACCCGGGCTTCGCGGTCCAGCTGGACGGGGTCTACCTGGCGCGCCTCTCGCCGATGCGGGTGGGCTTCTACGACACCGAGCGCATCGAGGTCGCGCGCGGTCCCCAGGGCTCGCTCGCGGCACGCAACACCGCCGGGGTGTCGAACACCATCCCGAGGCGAGCCGAGTTCGACTCGGCGATGGCGCTCGACGTCGAAGCCGGCAACCGCCGGAGTCTGCGTGCGCGCGGCATGCTCAACCTGCCGATCGTCGACGACCTGCTCGCGCTGCGCGTCGCGGTGCAGCACGAGCAGCACTCGGGCTTCTATCACCAGCTCGCGGCGGGCGATCACGTCTACGACGCGGACGACACCACCGTTCGCGTGTCGCTGCGGCTCGATCCGATCGAGGCGCTGTCGTTCGACGTCCGCTACACGCTGATCGATCGGGCGGGCGGGGGCCACGACTCGAAGCTGCAGAGCGATCCGATCGCGAGCGGCTCCGGCGGCGTGCTGGTCGACGATTTCACGGGCGCGCTGCCGACGCCGCCGAGTCCGCGGCTCGGGCGCGAGGATCGCCGCGGCGAGCTCGAAGACCGCGTCCACCTCGTGAGCCTGCGCGGTCGGCTCGGGCTCGGCGACGCGCTCTCGCTCGAGTCCACGACGGCCTACCAGCAGCACGACGCCAATACGGTGCTCGACGCCGACCACACCGAGCTGCCGATCCGTGTCGAGCGCCAGTTCGCCGATCTGTACGCCGTCTCGCAGGATCTCGCGCTCCGGCTCCGGGGGCCGGGCCGGTTCTCGGGCGTCCTCGGGGCGAACGTCTTCTTCGAGAAGCAGACCGGAACGGGCGTCGATCTGCAATCGCTGCAGCAGACCGAGGCGATCCAGAGCATGCCGCTGCTGCCGTTTCCGGCGGACTTCGAGGACCGTCTCCGCCTCGAGGCGCACGGGGAGAACCTCAGCTGGAGCGTGTTTAGCGACCTGGTGGTGGAGCTCGGCGATGCCTGGAGCGTATACGGCGGCGTTCGCCTGAGTCGCATGGACCGCGAGTTCCGCGATCGGTCGGAGCACACCAACCAGATCGCGTCGCCGACCGGGGAGCCGGTGTTCGAGCGCACCACGGGGAGCGACCAGTCGAAGGGCTGGACGGCGCTGACCTGGCGCGCCGGAACGCGTTTCGAGCCGAGCGAGGGCACCGCGGTCTACGCCACGGTCTCGACCGGCAACCGGCCGGGCGGCTTCCACTTCCTGCAGCAGGGGTCGTTCGACGAGGAGCAGATCCTGGCGGTCGAGCTCGGGGCGCGGAGCCGCTCGGACCAGGGGCGCTGGAGCCTCGGCGCCAACGTCTTCTGGTACGACTACCAGGACGTCCAGCTGCTCGTCCACTCGGGCGACACGACGACGATCGCCAATGTTCCCAAGGCCGAGGTCGCCGGGGCCGAGATCGACTGGCTGGTGAGCCCGATCGACGCGGTCCGCTGGAACGGCTCGTTCGGCTATCTGTTCGCCGAGTACGGAGGCGGCGGTCCGATCGCCGTCGACGGCAAGCGCCTGGTCCGCGCACCGGAGTTCAGCCTGAACACCGGCGTCGAGTACCGCTACACGATCTCGAGTCGGATCGGCAGCATCACGCTGCGCGGCGACTACACGTTCCGCGACGAAGTGGACTTCGATCCAGAAAACGATGCGCGCTTTCGCTCGGGACGAACCCACATCGCCGACCTGCGCGCCATCTATCAGAGCGAGTGGAACGCCGTCGGCCTGCAGGTCGAGGCCTTCGTGATGAACGTCGCCGATCGGGCGGTGGCAACGAACATTCTCCCGGTGAGCGCCGGGCTCCACGAAGTGGCCTTCTACAACACCCCGCGTCTGTACGGCGGCCGCCTCACGGCCCACTTCTGACCGCGCTCGAGCCGTGGCGGATGCTAGGCGGGGGCCTGGATGTCCTCGAGCGTCGGCCCGATCTTCTCGGCGATGCCCTTCATCTGCTCGGTGTCGAACGCGAAGACGTCGAGCGCGGTCTCGCCGAGCATTGCGCGCGTCTCGTTCTCGGCCACCTCGCCGAAGGTGGCGCGCAGGGAGGGCATGGTGTTGGGCCAGGTGCCTTCGAGGTGCGGATAGTCGCTGCCCCACATCAGCCGATCGATGCCGATCTGGTGGCGCAGCGTACAGTCGGCCGGGGTCAGGAACGAGGCGCCGAGGAAGCACTGGCGCTCGAAGTACTCGCGCGGCCGCAGGCTCAGGTCCTTGTGGAAGTACTTGAAGTACGGCGAGTCGAAGTGGCGCTCGTACATGCGCATGGTGTCGACGATCCAGCTCGTGCCCTGCTCGGTCATCACCATCTTCAGGTTCGGGTAGCGCTCGAAGACGCCGGCCCACAGGAAGCAGGTGAACGGCCGGTGCGCGTACCAGGACACCTCGCTGATGAACATCGCCGTCGCGGCCGGGACGTCGCCGTAGTCCGGGGTCCAGCCGGAGTGGGTGTGGACCGGCATCTCGAGCTCTTCGCAGGCCGCCCACAGCGGCTCGTAGCGCGGGTGGTGGTAGTACTCGTGGTCTCCGGTGCCCGCCGGGATCAGCACGCCGCCCCACAGCCCCAGCTCCTTGGCCGCGGTCACGTCCTGGATCGAGACGGCGATGTCGTCGACGTTGATCAGGGCGACGCCCGCGTGGCGACCCGGGTTGGCGTTGCACAGATCCGCCAGCCAGCGGTTGTAGGCGCGGGTGCCTTCGAGGTTCCAGTCGGGCTCGATCTCGCGGCGGTACTGCATCAGTCCGGCGCCGAAGGGCGCCATCTGCGGAAAGATGACCTCTCCGGCGACGCCGTCGGCGTCGAGCTCGCGCACGCGCGCAGCCGCGTCGTACTCGCCCTCGGCCTTGCCGTCGAGCACGGATTCGATGCGCTCGCGCTCCTCGGTCGAGTCCATATCGAAGAAGGTGCCGCGGCGCTCCTTCATCTCGGCATCGGTGGCGGCCCACCAGGCGTCGAAGTGCTCGCGCAGGCGGGCGGGCAGGTACTCGCGGTAGGTGGCGGGTAGAGCGCCCGCGTGGCAGTCGGCGCTGATGATGAGGAGGTTCGACATCGTTGTTCTCCTGGCTCGCGCCGGCCGGATAGAGGGGACGCGCGAGCCGTGTTGGGCGTGATCGAATCGGCTCAGTCGAACAGGCTCTGCTCGGGACCGATGCGGGCCACGAGCGGGGCGAGTTTCTCCGTATCCAGGTCGTAGAAGCGCGCGGCATTGCCGCCCAGAATGGCGGCGATCTCCGCCTCGGGGAGGCCGCGCAGCGCGGTCACCATCTCGTCGCGGGTGTCGGGCCAGCTGCCTTCGGGGTGCGGGTAGTCGCTGCCCCACATGATGCACCGGGTGCCGATCTCTTCGCGCAGCTCGACTTCGCGGCGGGCGAGCACGGAGGCGCCGACCGCGACGCAATCGTGGAAGGTCTCGCTCGGAGAGCGCTTCAGGTGACTGGTGAAGTCGCCCATCTTGGCGTTCGCCCGGTGGGCGGTGAAGCGATGGTCGAGCAGCTTCAGGTACTCGGGCACCCAGATGCACGAGCCCTCGGTGATCGCGACGCGCAGCTCGGGATGGCGATCGAAGACGCCGCCCCAGATCATGAAGGTCAGCGGTCGCACCAGATAGAAGCAGACCTCCGATACGTAGATGCCGACGGCTCCTTCGGCCAGCGTGCCGTCGGTGTTCATTGCGAAGTAGTCGTCGCGTGGCCCCGGTCCCGAGTGGAAGTGGACGACCATCTGGTTGTCGGTACAGGCCTGCCACAGCGGCTCGTAGTGGCGCGTGTGGTACGGCGGCAGCTTGCCCCACATCACTGGCAGCATCACGCCGCCCAGCCCGTTGGCACGCGCCCACTCCACCTCGCGCACGGCCTCGTCGATGTCCCAGACGGGAACCAGCGCGACACCGATCCGGCGCTCGGGCGCCATCTGGCACAGCTCGGCGAGCCAGCGGTTGTGCGACCGCGCGCCCGCCCACTGCAGCTCGGGGTCGGCGCCCTCGGTGGGGAGTCCGAGGCCGCCCTCGAAGGGCGGGCTGTTGAACTCGGTGATGCCGTCGGGGAACACGATCTCTACCGCGATCCCGTCGGTGTCGAGCACCTCGATGCGCTTGTCGTGGTCCCAGGCGCCCGCGAGCAGCTCGCTGTTGTCGCGCTGCCAGCTCTCGTTGAACTCGTCGACCAGGAACAGCCGCGCCATCTCCTCGCGCTGGGCGATCTGGAGCGCGAGCTCCGTGTCGAAGCGCTCGCGATACTGCGGGTCGAGATACTCGCGGTAGCGCTCGGGCTGCAGGCCCGCGTGGCAGTCGGAAGACACGACGAGATGACGGGTCATCAGATTTCCTCCCTGGTGTTTCGTCGGACATCGAGGCTCTGCGCGAGGAAGCGCGCCGTCGCGGCGGCCCGCTCGCGCACCGGGTAGTCGTCGAAGTGCACCCAGCTGAGCGACATCGCCGAGTAGGTGCTCGAGACCACGTCGGCCAGCACCTCGATCGGCACGTCGCCGCGCAGCCGGCCGTCCTCCCGGCAGCTGCGCAGGAAGATCTCGAAGGCCGCGTGGAAGCGGCGGTCGCGGTCCTCGGGGGTGTCGGTGAAGGCGATCGACTGGACGCGGCCGACGATGTCGCGACGATGCTCGGTCACGGTCTCGATCTGCAGCGCGCCGCCCTCGAACAGCTCGATCAGCAGGTCCTCGATCGTGCCGGGGCGCTTGGCGAGATCTTCGAGCCGCTTGCCGACCCGCCCGACATAACGATCCGCGAGCGCGCGCAGCAGATCCTGTTTCGCCGGGAAGTGGTTGAAGAAGGTGCCGTAGGCGACGTCCGCGCTCTCGCAGATGGAGGCGACCTTGGTCGCTTCGTAGCCGTGCTCGTTGAAGAGCAGCTCGGCGGCTTCGAGGATCCGCTCGAAGAGCTCGAGCCGGCGCCGGTCGCGCCGCGTGGAGGCTGGGGCATGGAGGTCGGTCGGGGCCACGAACGCATTATATTCGGGTCAGGGTTTGACTACAATCAGCTTCTGGTTCGCTCTGAGCGGCTCTCAGCGCTCGCGCAGTGCGGCCAGGTTCGCCGCGTGCCGCGACCGGGTGATCGTGTAGGCCGACAGCGCCAGGATCGCCAAGCCGTACAGGATCATCAGTGTCGGCGCGTAGACGAGCCCGAGGTTGCGGACGACCGCGGCGTCGAGCGCCCCGGGCTGGGCGCCGTCCGGAAAGCCGATCATCGTGAGCAGCGCGGTCGCCGTCACCACCCCGAGGCCCGACAGCGACTTGCCGACGAAGCTCCGCGCCGCGAACAGCACGCCCTCCGAGCGGCGCCCGGTCGCCAGCTCGGTCTCCTCGACCACGTCGGCCATCATCGCCGACACCAGCGTGGTCGACATGATGAGGAGCGCGACCTCGACGATGTTGTAGAGGATCAGGAGCCCGAGCAGCTCGGTCGTGCCGTTGTCGGGCATCCAGCCCAGCAGGCGCGCGGCGTAGGGAACCGGTGAGAGCAGCAGGGCGACGACCGAGAGCCCGATCGCCGCGGCCTTCTTCCCGGTTCGCGCCGCAAGCCAGGGCGTGGCGGGCAGCGCGAACGCCGCCGACAGGAAGCCCGACGGGACCAGCAGACCGATCTGGTCGTTGCGCAGCTCCCAGAAGAACGTGTTCAGATAGATGCTCATCGCGCCGACCAGGCCGCCGGCCATGGCCGCAAAGATGCCGAAGCCGAACAGCGCGAAAAACGAGCGGCTCGCCAGCGTCTGGCGCAGCTCGCGCAGCGAGCTGACCAGCGACATGCGTCGTCGCGGCGGCGGCGCCTTCAGGTCCGGGATGTTGCGGTGGGTGCCGGCGGCCGAGAGCAGGATCGCCAGCGCCATCATCGCCGCCGCCAAGGCGCCGTACGTCTCGTAGCCGCGCGGATTCAGCTGTCCGACCGGATACTCCGGGCTGGGCACCAGCAGGAACAGATAGGCCAGCATCGAGACCAGGATGCCGCCCGCCCAGCCGAAGAAGTGGCGCGCGCTCGCCAGCGTCGTGCGCTCGTCGTAGTCCGCGGTCAGCTCGGGGGCCAGTGCGCTGCTCGGAACCTCGTAGAACGTGATCAGCGTTCGCACCGTGATCGCCATCCCCAGCAGGTACAGGAACAGCCCGCGCTCGGCGAGCGGCGGAGGGTTCCACAGCAGATAGAACGCGAGCGCGACCGGCAGCGCCGACGCATACATGAACGGATGGCGCCGACCCAGCCGCGAGTGCAGCCGGTCCGACAGGTTGCCGACCACCGGGTCGGAGACGGCGTCCACCAGCAACGCGATGAAGATCGCGAGGCTCGCCATGCGCGCCGGCAGCCCCAGCACCTGGTTGTAGTAGAGCAGCAGGAAGAACGCGAAGCCGTTGTCCTTGACGCCGTACGCCACCGACCCGAAGCCGTAGAAGAACTTCGTGCCGAACCCGAGGCGGGCTTGCGAGGTCGGCGGGGCCGGGATGGCGTCAGCTCGCGTAGGGCTCGAGCAGGATCCGGTTGGTGATCCGCTCGTCCGGCGTCTCGGTCGGTTCCATCTGGCCGTAGGCAATGGCGCGCATCGAGGTGCGAATCATCACGATGCCGAAGCGCAGCGCGGCGAAGGCGTAGTACCACTCGAAGTGCTCCACCTTGCGCCCGGACAGCTCCTGGTAGCTGGCGATCACCTCGTCGCGCTCGAGGAAACCGGGCAGTCCGGGCAGCCCGGCCCCTTCGGCCATGCGCTGGAAGAAGTCGTGCATCTCGACCATCCAGGCGAGATCGACTTCGGGCGCGCCGAGCGCCGCCATCTCCCAGTCGAACACGGCCACCGGCTCGAAATCGCGGTACATCACGTTGCCGATGCGCGAGTCGCCCCAGTTGAGCACCGGCGGCCTCGCGTCGTCCGGTCGGTTGGCTTCCAGCCAGTCGAAGGTCTTCTCGAGGACCGGGTACACCGTGCCCTCGCGCGCCCACTCGTAGTACTCGCGCTGGTAGGTGAGGTGCTGCTCGAGCGGCGTCGCGCCGTAGCGCGGGCGGTCGAGGAAGGCCGCCTTGCCGCCCGACACGTCGATCCGGTGCAGGCTCGCGAGCAGCTCGATCGTCTTGCGCTGCAGCTGCGCACGCTGCTCGGCGCTCGCGTCGACCAGCCAGCCCGCGATCGGGTAGGGCGGCAGATCGGGGGGGACGAGCCCGTCGACGCGGTGCATCACGTAGAACGGATACTCGAGCACGCTCGCATCCGGCTCGTACCACGCCACCTCGGGCACGGGGACGTCGCTGTTCTCGCCGACCAGCCGCAGACAGTTGACCTGGAGCGAGAGGTCGTACTCCGGAAACGCCGGATAGTCGTCCATGTTGGGACTCATGCGTGCGACATAGCGGCCTTTGCGCGACGCGCCGCCTTCACTCCAGTCGGCGTCGAACAGGAAGGTCTCGCTCGACATGCCAGTGCCCTCGGGCACGTCGAGCTGCGAGATGCGGGGTGAGGCGTCGTCGGGCAGCTGTCGCGCGAGCCAGTCGTTCAGTCGGGTGCGCACCCATTCGCGATCGCGCTTCGAGGGCAGGGGCATCGAGCGTCTCCAGCTGCTTGCGGGCAGCGGCCATCTTGCCCCAATCCGGTGGCACACGCTCGACGCCATTTCGGGTAGGCTGCGCGCCGCGGAGGGCGCTCGTGAGCAAGGCACTGGAGTCGTTCGACCTGGCGGGCAAGGTGTCGCTGGTGACGGGAGCCACCAAGGGGCTCGGCCGCGCCATGCTGCAGGGGCTGGCCGAGGCGGGCAGTGACGTCGTCGTGGTGAGCCGCAAGCCCGAGCTGTGCGACGAGGTGGCGCGAGAAGTCGAGGCGTCGACGGGGCGAAGCGCGATGTCGGCGCCCTGCCACATGGGCGACTGGGATGGCATTGCCGATCTGGTCGACCGGGTGTACGAGCGGTTCGGCCGCGTCGACGTGTTGATCAACAACGCCGGGATCAACCCCGCCCCCACGCCGGTCTCCGCGATCTCGAGCGAGTACTTCGACAAGCTGATGGCGGTGAACGTGAAGGGCCCCGTTCGGCTCGCCGGCCTCGTTGCGCCGCGCATGGGCGAGGCGGGCGGCGGCAGCGTGATCAACGTGATCACCATCGGCGCCTACATCGGCGGGCCGAACGTGAGCGTCTACACCGCGGGCAAGGCCGCGCTGCTGAACTTCACCCGGGCGATGGCGGCCGAGTGGGCCGAGATGAACGTGCGCGTCAACGCGCTTGCGCCCGGCCCGTTCATGACCGAGATGATGAGGGGCACCGCGAAGTACGACGACATGTTCATCACCCGTTCGGCGGAGGCGACGCTGATGAAGCGCATTGCCGAGCCCGAAGAGATCGTGCCCCTCGTGCTGTACCTGGCGAGCGCCGCGTCGTCCTACGTGACGGGCGAAGACTTCGCGGTCGGCGGCGGCATGCGTAGCAACTGAAACCACTTCGAGGAGAGAGACACCGTGCCGGACGCCATCGTCGAACGCGAAGGTCACCTGATGACCATCACGATGAACCGCCCCAAGCGCTACAACGCGCTGTCCGGCGAGATGCTGATCCGCATGTACGACGCCTACGAAGAGGCGTCCAACGATCCCGAGGTGCGCTGCATCATCATCACGGGCGCCGAGGGCAACTTCTGCTCGGGCGCCGATCTGAAGGGCATGTCGGGCGATGCCGACAGCTCGGACCCCGAGATCGACGTCCAGGCGCGCATGAAGGAGGATCCGGGCATCGTCTACAAGGCGCTGTTCCGGCACTACCGCCCGACCAAGCCGATCATCGCCGCGGTCGAGGGGGTCGCGATCGCCGGCGGCACCGAGCTGCTGCAGGCAATGGAGATCCGCGTCGCTGGCGAGAGCGCGCGCTTCGGTGTCTCGGAGGCGCGCTGGTCGCTGTATCCGATGGGGGGCTCGGCCGTCCGTCTTCCCAAGCAGATCCCGTACACCCAGGCGGCCGAGATCCTGCTGACCGGCAAGCACATTACGGCGGCCGAAGCCAAGGAGATCGGATTGATCGGCCACGTCGTGCCCGACGGCGAGGCGCTGGCCAAGGCGCGCGAGATCGCCGACGTGATCTGCCAGAACGGTCCGCTCGCGGTGGCCGCGATCACCCGAACGCTGCACGAGTGCGACGGCATGGAGCTCGACGCGGCGCTGAAGCACGAGTGGGAGTACGGCAGTGCGATCTTCGGGAGCGAGGACGCCAAGGAGGGTCCGCTCGCCTTCGCCCAGAAGCGCAAGCCGGAGTTCAAGGGGCGTTAGCCCGCTGGAGCCTGAATCAGTGGAGAAGGTCGTCTACCTGCTGTGGAGGCCCGAGGGCGTCGAGTCCGACGCCTTTCGCGATCGCCTGGTCGACGATCTGTCGCAGGAGCTCCACCGCGCCGGGGTGTGCGGGCTGGCGATCTCGGTGGCCGACAGCGCCGTCGCCGCGGGCGACAAGCTGCGGATCGCCGGGGCCGAGCCGCACAAGGACGCGCTCGTGAGCTTCTGGCTCGAGCAGAGCCAGGACGTGGCCGACTGCGAGGGCCGGATCGCGGCGGCGAGCGCACGCATCGCGGGCTACCTGGTGGTCGAGTCGCGCCCGATCGTCAACCGCGAGCAGCGCGCGCCGCTCGGAGAGCGCACGCCCGGCTTCAGCCTGTGCACGGCGATCGCCAAGCGCGGCGATCTCGAGCGGAGTCGCTTCATCGAGCTCTGGTACGACGTGCACCGAGCCGTCGCCATCGAGACCCAGAGCACCTTCTCCTATGTGCGCAACGAGATCGTGCGGCCGCTGACCGACGGCGCGCCCGCCTGGGATGCGATCGTCGAGGAGGGCTTCCCGATCGATGCGCTCGACGAGCCCGAGGTGTTCTACGACGCCCGCGGCGATCTCGCGCGGCTCCAGACCCACCTGGATCGGATGATGGCCAGCTGCGACGCGTTCATCGACCGCTCGCGCGTGTCGTCCCATCCAATGAGTCAGTACACGTTCGAAGACCTGCGATAGATCGCCGAGACCCAACAGGAGGCCGACCCGTGAAGATCGATCCGAACAACACCTGGCGCAAGGTCGAAGAGCGGCTGGCGCGCGAGACCAATCCGAAGATCCGGCAGAATCTCGAGGTCGTGCTGCGGCACATGAAGGCCGAGGCGCTCGGCGATCTCGACGGCCTGCTCGAAACGATCTCGCCCGTCGACACCAGCTACGACGCCTACGGCAGCGACGATCCGGTCTACAGCCCGAAGTCCAAGTCCGACGTGCGCAAGTTCTACCAGGCGTTCATCGCCTCGGGCGCGACCCGGCTCGAGTTGGACGTCGACCGGCTGGTCGCCGACGAGGACTGCGTGCTCACCGAGGGCGTGATGAAGATGGCCTACCCGGGCGCGACGCTGATCGCGATGGGCCACGCGGTCGACGATCCCGACGCCTACTACCTGTACGAGACGCGGATGGCGACGCTCTGGCCGTTCGGCGAGGACGGGCTGGCCAAGGGCGAGGACACCTACACGGGATGGGACGGCTTTGCCGGGATCGCCGACCGCAAGCTCGCCCCCGAGGATCTCGGCGAGCTCGACCAGGCCGCACTGAAGGCGTCCTGATCTCGTAAGTGCCCGACGAACCAGGGCTGTCAACCAGTGACTCTCGACCGGTTGACGGCCTTGCGCCCCTCGCCGAAGCTGGCGCCGCGATGCCGGCTTCCCCCCGCCCTGCTCTGGACGATGCGCTCGGCCGCGACCTCGGCGAGATCGAGGCCGCCGGCCTGTGGCGCGAGCTGCGCGAGATCGAGTCCGCGCAGGGTCCCTCGGTGCTGCTGCGCGGTCGCGAGGTGCTGCTGTTCTGCTCGAACAACTACCTCGGGCTCGCGAACCATCCCGCGGTGGTCGAGGCCTCGCGCGAGGCGGCCGCGCGCTACGGCGCGAGCGCGGGCTCGTCGCGACTCATCTCGGGTCACATGCGCGCGCACCGCGAGCTCGAAGAGCGCATCGCCGGCTGGAAGCAGCTCGAGGCGGCGCTGGTGTTCTCGACCGGCTACCAGGCGAACCTCG
This sequence comes from Myxococcota bacterium, assembly GCA_036336835.1. Classification (GTDB taxonomy): domain Bacteria; phylum Myxococcota_A; class UBA9160; order UBA9160; family UBA4427; genus JAYZFK01. The sequence goes on from JAYZFK010000074.1 coordinate 24,281, forward strand.
GCTGCATCACGGCGCTCGCCGGGGTGGACGACGTGGTGCTCTCCGACGAGCTCAACCACGCGAGCATCATCGATGCAACGCGCCTGTCGAAGGCGCGCGCGCGGATCTTCCGCCACAACGACACCGGTCAGCTCGAGGATCTGCTGCGCGAGGCGCGGGGCGCGCGGCGCGTGCTGGTGGTGACCGAATCGATCTTCTCGATGGACGGCGACGCCGCGCCGCTCGTCGAGATGGCGCGGCTCGCCCGCCGCCACGGGGCCTGGCTGATGGTCGACGAGGCGCACGGCGCGGGAGTGTTCGGCAAGCAGGGTGCGGGCCTGGTCGAAGAGCTGGGACTGAACGACGTCGTCGACGTGCAGGTCGGCACGCTCGGCAAGGCGCTCGGCAGCTTCGGCGCGTACGTCGCCGGCTCGCGCCGGCTGGTGGATCTGCTGATCAACCGCGCGCGACCCTTCATCTTTACCACCGGTCTGCCGCCCTCGGCCGTCGCGGCCGCCGGAGCGGCCATCGAGATCTGTCAGCGCGAGCCGGAGCGGGCCGCGGGGCTGCGCCGGCGCGTGCGCGAGCTGGCGGCGCACTTGCGCGCCGCTGGCCTCAGCGTCCCCGAAGCGCAGAGCCAGATCCTGCCCGTGATGCTAGGCGACGCCGATCGCACGCTGGCCGCGATGCACGCGCTGCTCGAGCGCGGTGTCTACGTCGCGGCTATTCGTCCACCCACGGTGCCGCCCGGAACCTCGCGCCTGCGCCTGTCGGTGATGGCGACTCACACGAAAGAGCAGCTCGAGCACGCGGCCGACGCGCTCGCCCGGAGCATCGCATGAGCTCGTGGATCGAGCGCGACCGCGCGGTGCTGTGGCACCCGTTCACCCAGCACGAAGAGTGGTTCTCGTACGATCCGATCGTCGTCGAGCGCGCCGAGGGCTTCGAGCTGATCGATACCGAGGGACGTCGCTACCTGGACGGCGTGTCGTCGCTGTGGTGCAACGTGCACGGCCACGGCCATCCGGACATCCTCGACGCCATGCGCGAGCAGCTCGACCGCGTGCAGCACTCCACCATGCTCGGCCTGTCGCACACGCCCGCCATCGAGCTGGCTGAGCGGCTCGTGGCACTGACACCCGAGCCGCTGACCCGCGTCTTCTTCAGTGATGCCGGCGCGACTGCCGTCGAGGTCGCGCTGCGCATGGCCTTCCAGTACTGGCGCCAGGTGGGTCATCCCGAGAAGACCCGCTTCATTACGCTGACCGACGGCTATCACGGCGATACGATCGGCTCCGTCAGCCTGGGCTTCTCCGAGCCGTTCCACACCGGCTACGAGCCGATCACCTTTCGCACACTCAAGTTCGATCCACCGTGGCTGTGCGCGCCGATCACGGGCAACGGCAGCTACGACGCCGCGCGGCTGGAGGCGGCGGCGCAGGTGAGCCTGGCCGGGTTCGAGCAGCAGCTGGAGCAGCACGCGCGCGAGACGGCCGCCGTGTTCATCGAGCCGTTGATGCAGGGCGCCGCCGGGATGTGGCCGCAGCCCGCGTCGTTCGTGCGCCGCGTGCGCGAGCTGTGCGATGTGCACGAGGTGCTGCTCGTGTGTGACGAGGTGGCGACGGGCTTCGGGCGCACGGGAACGATGTTCGCGATCGAGCAGGCGGGGATCTCGCCCGACATCCTGTGTCTCGCCAAGGGACTCACGGCCGGCTACCTCCCGGTGGCGGCGACGCTCGCCACCGAGTCGCTGTTCGAGGCCTTCAACGCGCCGTACGCCGAATACAAGGCGCTGTTCCACGGCCATACCTACGGCGGCAACCCGCTCGGCTGTGCCGCTGCGATCGCCAACCTCGACGTGTTCGAGCGCGAGGACACGCTCGGCAAGGCGCGCAAGGCGGCCGATGCCCTCGGGCGCTCGCTCGCCCTGCACATCGACCCGCTGGCTCACACCAGCCCGGTCCGGCGGATCGGTACGATGGTGGGCTTCGACATGCTGCGCGATGCCGCGACCGGCGAGCGCTATCCGTCGTCGGAGCGCCGCTCACACCACGTGGCGCTGGCGGCGCGCGACGAGGGTGTGATCGTGCGGCCGCTCGGCGACAGCGTGATCCTGATGCCGCCGCTCGCCATGCCGCCGAGCCTCGTCGAGCGCGTGGTCGAGGCCACCGCCCGGGCGGTGGCGCGGGTGACGGCGGCTTGAGCGCGCCCGCGCGCGGCCTGTTCGTCACGGGAACGGACACGGGTGTCGGCAAGACGCTCGTGTCGTGCGCGGTGCTGCGTGCGTTGCGGCGCCGCGGACGACTCGTCGGTGTCTACAAGCCGGTCGAGACCGGCTGCCCCAGCGACGCCGAGGGCCGCCGCTACGGAGAGGATTGCCGCCGGCTGCTCGCCGCCGCCGACACAGGACAGCCGGAGTCGAGCGTCGCTAGCGCGTTGTACCCGATCCCGGCCGCTCCGCTGGTCTCGGCCGAGGCCGAGCACGCGTCGATCGACCCGGATCTCCTGGTCCGCGACTTCGAGAAGCTGGCGGCGGACTACGACTCCGTGCTGGTCGAGGGCGCCGGGGGCCTGCTGGTGCCGATCGCACCGGCCTTCACCTACGCAGACCTGGCCGAGCGGCTCGGCCTGCCGGTGCTCGTCGTGGTGGGCTCGAGGCTCGGCTGCCTGAACCACGCGCTGCTCACCCTGGCCGAGCTCGAGCGGCGCGGACTGCGCGTCGCGGGCTACGTGCTCAACGCGCTCGAGGGGGGCGAGAGCCGCCCGGACGCGCCCCACGCGCTGGCGACCCATCGGGATACCCTGTCGCGCTTCTGTGCGGCGGCGGATCTCGGACAGATGCCCTTCGTCGCCCCGGCCGCCCGCGACGACTTCGACGCCCTCGCTGCGGCGGCCGAGTCGCAGCTCGAGCTGGCTCGCCTGCCGCTGTGAGCACCGTCCGAAGTCCCCGGCTTCGCAGACGTTCTTGCCTACGGCGGCCGAACTCGTTTAATCTCTCTACCCGCCGCAGGGGCCATCCCGCGGCAGGTGAGATTCCAACATCCTGTCCGATCGTCGTCATCAGCGATCGGGATGTTCAGCTGGAGGCCGGTCCACATGGGTAGTCTCGAAGAAACTGCAAGGGCGATCGTTGCGCCGGGCAAGGGCATCCTCGCTGCCGACGAGAGCGGCGGCACGATCAAGAAGCGGTTCGACTCGATCGGTGCCGAGTCGACCGAGACGACACGGCGCGACTACCGCGAGTCGCTCTTCCGCACCGCCGGCGCGCAGGACTTCATCAGCGGCGTGATCCTGTTCGACGAGACGATCCGCCAGGACGCGGCCGACGGCACCCCGCTGGTCAAGGTGCTGAGCGAAGCCGGCATCATCCCCGGGATCAAGGTCGACACGGGGGCGAAGGAGCTCGCCGGCGCGTCGGGCGAGAAGGTGACCGAGGGCCTCGACGGTCTGCGCGAGCGGCTCGACGAGTACCGCGGGCTCGGCGCCGGGTTTGCCAAGTGGCGCGCGGTGATCACCATCGGCGACGACATCCCCAGCGACTACTGCATCGAGGCGAACGCGCACGCTCTGGCTCGTTATGCGGCGCTGTGCGTCGAGGCAGGCCTGGTTCCGATCGTCGAGCCGGAGGTGTTGATGGACGGCGGCCACACCATCGAGCGCTGCTACGAGGTCACCGAGCGCACGCTCGAGAAGGTCTTCGGCGAGCTGTACGCGCAACGCGTCCCGCTCGAGCAGACCCTGCTCAAGCCGAACATGGTCTTGTCCGGCTCGACCTGCTCGAAGCAGGCCGACGTCCGCGCGGTTGCCGAGGCGACGCTCCGCTGCTTCCACCGCTGCGTCCCGGCGGCGGTGCCCGGCATCGTGTTCCTCTCCGGCGGTCAGAGCGACGAGCTCGCGACGGCTCATCTCAACGAGATGAACAAGATCGGCGGTGGGCCCTGGGAGCTCTCGTTCTCGTACGGTCGCGCGCTGCAGGCGCCGGCGCTCAAGGCCTGGGCCGGCAAGCCCGAGAACATCGAGGCCGCCCAGCAGGCCTACTTCCACCGCGCCCGCTGCAACGGAGCCGCGCGCTCGGGCAGCTACAGCGAGGCGATGGAAGCCGCCTAGCGTCTAGTCCCCGGTCGCGGGCCGCAGCTCCACGCGCTCGAAGGGCGCGAGCGGAATCCGCAGGCGCGTCCAGCGGTCTTCGATCACGATCTCCGCGGGTTGCTGCCACTGCGCACCGCGCGGGATCGGTCCGGCGGCGAGCGTCGCATCGAGCAACGCGTCGATCGGCAGCAGGCGGTCGTCGTAGTGGGCGGGCACGCCGGGCCTGCGCACGGCGAACAGGGTCGAGAAGCCGTCGCGCAGGTCGGCCGGGGTGAGCAGGTTCCGGTTGCTCGGCGCGGGGCGTCGCGCCGTGATGCGCGAGCCGTGGTCGCCGTGGACGATCACCACACTGTCCAAGGTCTCGGGCCGCGCGGACAATCGATCGAGTAGCGCCGTCACCCGGCGGGTGGTGCACGCCATCTGCTCGAGGTAGAGCGGGTAGTGCACGGCGCGGGTCGCTTCGGAGAAGTGCGTTGCGTGCAGTACGCCCGGCTCGCCGTATGTCCAGGTCGAGGGATCGCTGCGCAGGGTGCAGTCGGCCTCGTAGGCGAAGGGGAAGTGCGGCAGCATCAGGTGCGCGATCAGCGCGACGCCGGGCTCGAGACGCTGATCGATCTCCTCGCGCAGCCGGCCGAGCGAGCGCATCGCGACGAGCGAGCTCACCCGGCTGACCGGCTGGTCGGGGATCAGGCTCGACAGCCTGGTGAGCATCCCGCCGAGCAGCCGCAGCCGGGTCGCGACGGGAAGGCCGGAGTCCGGCAGCACGCGCGGGCTCTCGACCGCGGAGACCGAGCAGTGCTCGAGCTCGAAGCCGCGCTCGGCACTGCACAGATCCAGATAGTCGGTGCGCAGCACACGCAGCGCGTAGCCGCGCCGCTGCAGCTCCTCGAAGTAGGCGCTGTGTTCGAGCGCGACACGGCGCCCGCGGCCGCTGTGGCGGAGCGCGTCGCCGCGGTTGAACAGGGCCGAGAACGAATCGTGGCTCATGAAGTAGCGGCTGTACGCCCGGCCGAACACGCTGAAGCCGCGCGACAGGTAGGCGTCGCGCAGCGCGCGCGCGAAGTGGCCATCGGGGTCGAACGCTCGGGGAATGCCCTCGACACCGATCTGCTCGTCGAGGATCAGATGCAGTCGCGGCGGCAGCGCCCGGTTGCGCGGCGCGGGCGGACGGTCGATTCCGGCGGCGGTGGAGTCGCCCCCTCCGGACAACAGCGCAGCGGCGAGCGTGAAGGTCCAGGCCACCGGACCGACGATCGGGCGCCAGACGCCGCGCAGCGTCCAGGCCGCGGCGGCCGCCGCAACGCCGATTCCGATCAGCCCCGGGATGCCGAGCGGCGTGGTGCGCTGCAGGTCTGCGAACAGCACGGCGAGCGCGCCCACGCCGAGCGCGCGCACCGCGGTGCCGGCCCGCTCGAGTAGCGCCCCGACCGCGGCGGCGGCGAGCGCTCCCAGCCCGGTCACCGCCAGCACCTCGGCGCTCGCGAACGGCAGCTGGTGGAAGCGCAGGAAGATCAGCAGCGGCCCCAGCATCAGTGCACACGCCACTCCCCAGGTCGCGACGAAGCTGTGCGCGCGCGGCTCGGCGGACGGCATCGCCGATCACGCTAGCCCCGGAACCCGCCTCGTGCCGCGACCTCTGCGAGCCCGGCCGCGCGAGCGTCGGCCGTGTCGGGCTGCGGAGCGCCCCCGCGCGCGCGAGCCCGGCGGGCCGTCGACAGCGGCGTGGATCTACCGGACTCTCTCACTCCCGTCGTCGGAGGCCAGCCCCGGCCTGCGCGCGAGAGGTTCGAGCTCATGACGATCGATCGCCGAACCTTCCTGAAAGCCGCAGTCGGCGCCGCAGGCGCGGCCCTGGTCGACCCCGCCTTCGGGGCGGAGGCGGCGGACACCGCGGACACGGCGGCGAAGCGCCGTCCCAACCTGCTGCTCATCATGACCGACCAGCAGTCGCTGTCGGGGGTGCAGGGCTACGGCAACCCGGTCGTGCGGACTCCCAACGTGGCGCGGCTCGGCGCGGAAGGGGTGCTCTGCGAGGACTTCTACATCAGCGCCTTCCCGTGCACTCCGGCCCGGTCCGTGCTGGTGACGGGCCAGTGGGCTCACACCACCGGCATCGTCACCAACAAGGTCGAGCTGCCCAACGACCACCCGTCGCTGGGCCATCACTTTCGGGAGGCCGGCTACCGCACGCACTACGTGGGCAAGTGGCACCTCGGTGGCGAGGTCTACCGCGGGGTCGAGGTGGCCTCGGGCGTTCTGGACGGCAGGGTCGCGGTCTCGCGGGGGCCGAGCGGCTTCGTCTTCGAGAAGGCGCAAGGCGGCCTGGGCGAGGACGGGCCCAACGGCGGCTTCAAGGACACCTACATCGGGGGCTGGAACCACTACAAGCAGTACCTGAGAGATGTCGGGCTGGGCGGGTATACCCGGGACCCGTGGGTCGGCGCGCATCAGCAGCGTCCCTCGGCGCCCGACGACAAGTCCGCATACAGCCAGATCCCGGCGGCGCATCACATGTCGGCGTTCCTGGCGGGCTCGATGGAGAACGTCATCCGCAACGCAGCGGGCACGGAGACACCCTGGATGGGCGTCCTCTCCTTCTACGGGCCGCACCTGCCCGTCGCGCCGCCCAGGCCCTGGCACGAACGTTATGCGCTGGGGGACGTCCCCCTGCCGGCGAACTTCAACGACACGCTCGCCGGCAAGCCTCCGAGCCAGCGCGCCGACCCCGCCTACGTGCGGCTGCGCTGGAAGGAAGCACAGGTGCGCGACTACATCCGGCGCTACTGGGGCTTCTGCAGCTATGTCGACGAGCAGCTCGGTCGCGTGTTGGCCGCTCTCGACGAGACGGGTCAGATGGACGACACCGTCGTGGTCTTCACCTCCGACCACGGCGACATGGTCGGCGAGCACGGAATGATCTACAAGCTGTCGACCTGCGGCTACGACGCACTGATCCGGGTGCCGCTGATCGTCCGCTACCCCGCCCGGCTGAAGGCGGGCGTGCGGATCGAGGGCTTCGTCGAGCAGATCGACTTGTTGAGCACGCTGCTGGATCTCGCCGGCATCGAGCCCCGCAAGGCGGCGCAAGAGGAGGCGCGCATCCAGGGCCGCAGCTTTGCCGCCCTGCTCGAGGGCACCGGGCAGCCCCACGAGAGCGACGTGCAGGTGGACATGATGAACCGCTGCTGGACGGTCCGCACCGCCAGCCACAAGGC
>JAYZFK010000075.1:0-9528 GCA_036336835.1 Myxococcota bacterium
GCGTGCTCCGTGTTAGGCTCGGCCGGAACATGCCCACACTGGAGTTCTTCTACGACGTCGGAAGCCCCTGGACGTATCTCGCCTTCCATCGGATCGAGGAGGTGGCCGCCGAGGCTGAGGCGGAGCTGGTCTGGAAGCCGATCCTGGTCGGCGGGGTGTTCAACACGGTCAACCCGGCCGTCTACGAGTCGCGCGCGAACCCGGTCAAGCCGCGTGCGGTCTACATGGGCAAGGATCTGGCGGACTGGGCCCGGAGCTACGACCTGAAGATCGTCTTGCCGCCGGCCGTCTTCCCGGTCAACAGCGTGAAGGCGATGCGGGGTGCGCTGGTGGCGCTCGACGAAGGCTGCGTCTCGCAGTACTCGCGTGCGGCCTTCGAGGCCTACTGGGGCGAGAACCTCGACATCTCCCGGGACGAAGTCATGGTCGAGCTGGCCCGCCGGGCCGGACTCGATGCCGATGCCTTCGCGCAGCGCATCGCCAGTCCCGAGATCAAGGATCGCCTGCGCGCCAACACGGACGAGCTGATCGCGCGCGGTGGCTTCGGCAGCCCGACGATGTTCGTCGACGGAGACGACCTCTACTTCGGCAACGACCGACTGGTGCTGGTTCGCGAGGCGCTGGCGCGCTGAATCACGCGGCGCGCTGCTTCAGCTCCAGGTGCCGCAGTCCTCGTACCAGGAACGAGTCGCCCCAGGCGCGCTCGCTGCTGGTGCAGGCCAGCCGCGGCAGCTCCGGCAGCAGCGCCTCCAGCGCGCAGCGCGCCTCGAGTCGCGCCAGTGAGCTGCCGAGGCAGAAGTGCTTGCCGAAGCCGAAGCCCACGTGCGCCTGCGGGTTGCGTTCGATGTCGAAGCGGTCCGGGTCGGAGAATTGCCGCTCGTCTCGATTGGCCGAGCCGAGCAGCGGCGCGACGATTGCGCCCTTCGGGATCGTTGCGCCGTGCAGCGCGACGTCGCGCGTGGCGGTGCGGAACACCAGCTGGATCGGTGATTCGAAGCGCAGCGTCTCCTCGAGGGCCAGTGCGGTCAGGCTCGGGTCGGTCTGGAGGCGAGCGAGCTGGTCGGGGTGATCGAGCAGCGCGACGGCCGCGTTGCCGATCAGGTTCGTGGTGGTCTCGTTGCCCGCGACGAGCAGCAGCATGACGAAGTTGACGACGTCGTAGTCGTCGAGGCGCTTCCCCGCTTCCTGGTGCCCGACGATCGTGCTGATCAGATCGTCGGCAGGTGCCTTGCGACGCTCGCGAGCGACCTTCTTCAGGTAGCCGATGAGCCCGGCAAGGGCCTCGGCCATCTCGGATGAGAACGGGTCGGCACGGCCCTCGGGCGTCGACATGGCGCGGAGGATTACGTCGGACCAGTGCTTGAAGTCGGCTTGTCGCTCCGCCTCCACCCCGAGCAGCTCGGCGATGATCGTCACCGGCAGTGGGACAGCCAGGTCGCGCACCAGATCGAACGGCTCGCCGCGCCGCATCCCGGCCAGGCACTGGTCGGCAAGCTTGCGGGCCCGCGGCTCCCAGCTGGAGATGCCGCGTGGCGTGAAGCCCCGGTTCACGATGTTGCGCAGCTCGCTGTGCGCCTTGCCGTCGTCGGCGATCAGATTGCGCGCGCCGGGAAAGCCGGCGGGCCACATCCGGGTCTTCCAGAAGGTCCGCGCCACGAACTTGAGGACCTGCCAGCTGAGCGGGGGCGGACCTTCCTGCCCCCGGTTCATCAGCATGACGAACATGGCCTTCGACGAGAACGTTTCGGGGTCGTTCAGCACCCGGAAGACATCCGCGTGGCGCGAGATGCACCAGACGTTCGCTTCCTCTGCATAGTGGACGGGCGCGTGGTCGCGCAGCTCGCGGTACTTCGGGTAGGGGTCACTGAGCCACTGCGGAGAGAACGGATCGTATTCGACCATCAGGCCGAGTCCTCCGAGGGCGCGCCCGGAGAGTAGCGCGTTGCTTGACGCGCGGCCGGCGGTCGTTCAGCCTTGGTCGCCGCATTCCTTCATCCGAACCGCTGGAGATCCTGCATGACGAGCGCTGCCGATCCTCTGGCCGCAGCCAAGGCGCTGCGGCCTCTGATCGAGTCCGAGGCCAACACCACTGACCGCGAGCTGACACCGACCAAGCCCGTGGTGGAGGCACTCAGCGACTCGATGCTGTTCCACCTGATGGTGCCGAAGGAGTTCGGTGGACTCGAGGCCGATCCCGATACCGTGCTCGATGTGTTCGAGGAGCTGTCGCACCAGGACGGCTCGATCGGCTGGACCCACATGGCCAACGCGAGCGCGACCGCCTACAGCGCGCTACTCGAGCCGGCACGAGCGCGCGAGATGGTGGCCGACAAGCCGGGCTCGGTGTTCGCCGGGCAGTTCGCGCCGCGCGGCGGCGCAAAGCGCACCGATGGTGGCTTCAGGGTGCAGGGCAGCTTCGGCTTTGGCAGTGGCAGCGCGCACGCCTCCTTCGTAGGTGGCGGCGGCTTCGTTACGGGCGATGACGGCAGCCCGGAGATCCTGCCCTCCGGTCTGCCCGCCTATCTGTGCTGGTTCGTGTCGAAGGATGCGGTCGAGATGACCGGCGGCTGGGACGTGATGGGCCTGCGCGGCACCGGCAGCTTCGATTACACCGTGCCAGAGCAGCAGGTCGACGAGGGCCGGACGTTCTGGCTGTTCGAGAGCCAGGTTCGCACCGGCGGCCCGATCTACCGCGTCGGCCCCGTCGGGCTCGCGGGATTCGGCCACGCCGGCTGGGGCCTCGGGGTGGCGCAGCGCGCGCTCGACGAGATCGAGAAGATCGCCTCGGAGGGGCGCACGCGCATGACGGGCGGGGCGCTCAAGGATCAGCAGGTGTTCCAACGCGAGTTCGGTGAGAAGGTGCTGGCGCTGCGCTCGGTGCGGCTGCTGGTGCACGACTTGTTCGGTCGGACAGTCGACCGGCTGGCCGCTGGCGAGACGATGAGCAAGCCGATGCAGGACGACCTGATGGCGTGTGTCGCCTACATGACCCAGGTCTGCCAGGACGCGACGTTGTTTGCGTACAACGCGGCAGGCAGCCATGGCCTGCGCAATCCGAGCCTGCTGCAGCGCTGCTTTCGCGACATGTACACGGGTGGGCAGCACATCTTCGTCGATCGCAAGAGCTACGAAGAGCTGGCGATGGGCCACCTCGGCATCGAGCCCGGCGGCCCACTGGGCTGACTGGGACGAGGTCGCTCTGCCCCGCGCCCGGGGGCTAGTGCGGCGCCTCACGCGAGAGCAGCACCCGGATGCGCGCCGCGGCCGGCGGGCCCGCGGGCTGGTCCGGGGCCGGCTCCCGCTCGGGGCGGCCGCCGCGGCGCAGCTCGTCCGGGGCGCGGCGGCTGCGGGTGCGCTTGGCCGCGGCGCCGTAGTACGCGACGAGGTCGCTGCGGCCGTCGCGGTTCAGGTCCACCACCTGATACGCGAGCGAAGACTCGAACGGAAATGCCAGGTCGGGCCGGCTCGAGTACTCGGCTCGCTCGTTGCCGAAGCGGATGTGCAGCCGGTCGGCGCCGCTGTCGGCGGCCAGATCCGCAAACCCGTCGCCGTCGAAGTCGCCGCGCGTCGTCAGCAGAGGCGAGAACGAGTCCGGTGGGCCGCGCGAGCCGAAGATCATCCGCATCACGTTCAGCTGGTAATCGAGCACGACGCGGCGGTCGACCTTGGCGAAGCGCTTGCCCGCGCCCTGCGCGTAGCGGCCGTCCTCGCGCATCAGGAACAGTCGAAGCTGCACCCTGAGTGCATTCTGTGTCAGGACCTTGAAGGCCTGGGTCGGCGCGATGCGGAAGTACGGGATCACCAGGTCGCGGCGGCCGTCGCCGTTGAGATCGCGCACTTCGAAATCGGGGAAGAAGCTCTCCGAGCGAAGGATCTGATCCGCCGTCTCCGGATAGTTCAGGCCAGGGCGCGCATAGAACAGATGGCGATCCATTCGTGTTCGCTCGCGCGAGCTGCCCCACTTGAGCGCGATCAGGTCGGCAAGGCCGTCGCCGTCGAGATCGGCGAAGCCGAGCGCCTCGCCGGTAAAGCCGCCCTCCTCCTCCTCGGGAGTGAGCACGCTGCGCTCGATGTCGAGCGAAGGCTCCGTCGCGAAGCTCGCGTCCTCGGCCTGGAGGAACACACGCAGCCGAGGACCGTCCGAGGTCGTGATGTCGTTGCGGCCGTCGCCGTCGAAGTCGTCGACCACGATCGGCAGTGCAGTCGCCTGCGCCGAGATCCGCCGCACCAGCTCGCGATCCGTCGCGACGCCGACCTCGCGGGCGGGACCGGAGAAGCGGTACTTCACGGTCGCGGGACTCTCGAGTGTCACGGGTGCGGACAACCCGCGCTCGGTCGCGCGGTAGAGCGCGGGTCCGCGCAGGGTGGGGACCAGCACCTCGGCGCGCCCGTCGCGATCGAGGTCGAACAACAGCTTCAGCGCGAGCGGTGCGCTCGGGTCAGTCGCCGAGAGCAGCGATTCGAGCGGGACGCCTTCCAACCGCCCGTAGGCGCCGTTGGCGAACGACGCGATGGCAACCCCGTCGCGAGTTACCAGCAGGAGCTCGGCGCCCGGCGTGCCGTCGAGTGCACCGAGGTCGTAGCCGCGCGTTTCCCCGGGCAGGTCGAAGTCGACGCAGCGCGAGAAGTGGGGCTTCGGTTCGTGGAGACAAGTGCGCAGCCAATAGTCTTCGTCCTGGCTGCTCCCGCCGGCGCGCTGCTCGGCCGAGCTTTCAGGCGTGAAGACGAAGGTCAGGTCCAGCTTTCCGTCTCCGTCGACATCCGCCACCCGGTGGGACCTGGCCGCCTCGGGAAAGCCCAGCTCCAGCAGCTCGAAGTCATCGGCGCTCGCCCCTGCGAGCGCTGCCGTCGGTGCGAGGCTCGCGAGCACGGCGAGCCCGAGCGTGCACCGCACGGTCGACGGCGCAGTCGACCTCGGCCGCCTCACAGTGCGAAGTCCCGCTTGCGCACGGCGCGCGCGGCGATCGCGAAGAAGATCAGCCCGTAGCCGCCCGACACGAGCATCATCCGCACCACGTCCCAGGTCCACCAGCTCTCGATCGGGATCCCGGTCGGGAGATCGTCCAGCAGGTACATCGGGATGAAGAGCTGGCTGGTGAATGCGAGCGACGACCAGGGGAAGTAATAGGTCTCGCCGCCCCAGGCGATCTCGAAGCCGATCGTCGCCGGAATCACCGTCAGCGAGCTGACGAAGCCGTACAGCACGAGCCCGACGATGATCGCACCTCCCATCGTGCTCGAGTAGCTCGACACCGCGATCGCCATCGAAGCACTGGCGGCCAGCGAGAATGCGAGAAACCCGGTTGCGATCGCGATGTGGCGAAACATCGCGCTCGCTTCGAAGATCACATAGTCGTTCTCGGTCAGCGGGCCGAGGCCGTAGTAGTACCAGCCCATCCCGAGGCATCCGAGCCACAGGATCGCGAGGGTCAGCCCAGTCATGATGGCGGCGGTCGCATACTTCGAGAGCAGCAGCTCCATGCGCGTCACCGGGCGAGTGAGGATGTACTTGATGGCACCGTTCGCGATGTCGATCGAGAAGAGAAGGCACACCATCATGAACAGGATCGAGGCCGAGAAGTCGAGACAGCGGACCATCAGACTGAATGCGAAGGCATAGCCAGACTCAGATGTGACGTTGATCAGCTGCTCGCCCATGTGGAAGAGAACGGCGCCGGGGATCGCCACGATGAGCATCGCGCCGTAGCCAATGGCGATGACCCAGTGGTGCGAGAGCTTCATCAGGTCGGCTCGAACCAGCCGGGCGATGGTGGTTGCGGCGCTGGCGGGAGGCGGGCTGGGGCTCTGGCTCATTGGACCGCGGACGACGTGCCCGTGAGCTCGATGAACGCCTGTTCGAGCGTGCGGAGCTGCGGCGCCAGGGCGGCGACGCCGATGCCCGCTTCGACGAGGGCGCGGTTGATCTCGGCCGGTTCGCGGTCGCCGCGGTCGAACTCCAGACGGTTGCTCCCGGGGCGCGCGGCGTGAATGCTGAATCGCTCGCGCAGCAGGGCAGCGGCGCGTTCGTCGTCGCCCGCGGACGTGGCCAGGACGAGTCGCTCGCTGTCGCTGCCGATCACTTCGTCGAGTGCACCCACCCGCAGGATGCGACCGTTCGCGATGATCGCCAGGCGGTCGCAGACACCCTCCATCTCGGCCAGCAGGTGACTCGACAGCAAGATCGTCGTGCCCTCCTCATCGCGAATGCGCCGGATCAGCTCGCGGATCTCTCGGCTGCCCTGCGGATCGAGCCCGTTGGTCGGTTCGTCGAGGATCAGCAGCCGCGGGCGTTCGAGCAGCGCGAGCGCGAGCCCCAGCCGTTGCCGCATCCCCTGCGAGTAGCCCGCGACCCGATCGTCGCCGCGTGCGGCGAGACCAACCCACTCGAGTACCTGCTCGACGCGCGCGTGCGAGCGGTGACCAGAGATGTTGCCGAACAGCGCCAGGTTGTTGCGGGCCGACAAGAACGGATAGAACGCCGCCCCCTCGATCAGCGCGCCGACCGGCTGGATCGCGCGCTTGAACTCGCGCTCGATATCGTGGCCGAAGATGCGCACGCGCCCCTCGGTCGGGGTGATCAGCCCCAGCAGCATGCGCAGTGTCGTCGTCTTGCCGGCGCCGTTGGGTCCGATGAAGCCGAAGATGTCGCCCGCAGCCACGTCGAGGTCCACGCGTTCGACCGCGACCAGCGAGCGAAACCGCTTCGACAGCTGTCGCGCCTCGATCGCCGCCGGCTCGCTCATTGCTGCCGTAGCGTAGCGCGCCGAGGCGTTACCCTCTCTGCCTCACCCGCACGAGGAGCGTCCATCATGCCCCGACTCCGCCAGGTTCCGCGCGCCCAGGCGCCGGAGGGAATCGTCCAGACCATGTACGGGATGTTGTTCGGCGAGCGCGACCCGGTCGCGGAGCCGGGCACGGCCACCGGGACCCCCGGCGACTGGTGGACCGTCTTCGCGCTCGTGCCCGATGTGTTCGACCACTGCGTGCGTGGCTTCGGCCTGTACCGCAGCGAGCGGCGCGAGCTCGATGGCGTGCTGCGGGAGCTCGCCCAGACTCGTGCCGGCTGGACCCGCGGAAGCCAGTTCGTGTTCTCGCAACACTGCAAGTCCTGCCGCGCGCTCGGTGTGAGCGAGCAGCGGATCGAGGCGATTCCCAGCTGGCAGGTGGCGAGCTGCTTCAGCGACGTCGAGCGAGCTGTGCTCGCCTACACCGACGCGCTCGTGCTCGACGGGGGGCGTGTCTCCGACGGCGTCTTCGATGCGCTGCGCGAGCGCCTCAGCGACGAGGCGATCCTCGAGCTCACCTACATCACCTGCATGTACGAAATGCACGCGACGATGTGCCGTGCGCTCCGCCTCGAGTTCGACGATCGCGACGAGCCGATCGTCGAGGTGCCGGGGCCCGAGGGCGTTTCTGCCTTCGACATCGGTGCGATCACTCGGGAGCCCTCCGAGGAAGACTGAGCTTTACGCGCGGCGCAGTGCGTTGGTGTGCGTCAGCTCCGGGTATTCGTCATCGCGCGGCTTCGAGGAGATCTCGTCCACTGTCGGTCCATACGCCTCGGCCAGCGGCGCCAGCGCGTCCAGGTCGAAGTCGTAGAGCTCGGCGGCGTTCAGGCCGAGCATCTTACGGCGGTCTTCTTCTACCACGTCGTTGAAGGTGTGTCGGAGTGCGAGCCGTGTGTGCGGGTGGGTTCCTTCGTAGTGCGGATAATCACTGCCCCACAGGATGCGGTCGGTGCCGATCGCGTCGCGCTCGCGGATCTCCATCGGCGAAGGCGAGCTGGCTCCGAACCAGCAGTTGCGCTTCGCGTAGAAGCTGGGTGGCTCCGGCGTATGCGTGTCCTTGGAGAACTCGAACTCGCCGGCCATGCCCGCGCGCATGCGCCCCCAGGTCCAGTCCAGGCGCTCGAGCGTCTGCGGGACCCAGGCGCAGCCCGCCTCGGTGATGATGTACTCGAGCTTCGGATGTCGGTCGAAGATGCCGGCCAGCAACAGCTGCGAGAACGACCGGGTCGAGTAGAAGGCCGTTTCGATCAGCCGGATCGGCAGCGAGATCGGAAGCTTGCCGTAGTCCGGCGAGCCGGTGCCTCCGTGCTGATTCACGACCAGCCCGTGATCCTCGACTACCGACCAGAATCGCTCATAGTCCGGGTGATAGAGCGGCTTGATGAAGGACTGAACGTCCGGCGGCACGTGCGGTAGCAGGATGCCGCCGCGCAAATTTGCCGTCGCGATCCACTCGACGTCCTTGATCGCTTCGTCGAGGTCGTTCAGGTAGACCAGGCCGATGCCAGCGCGCTGCGCCGGGTACTGGGCGCACCAGTCCGAGAGCCAGCGGTTGTGTGCTCGGATGCCCTCGAGCCGCAGCTCGAAGTCC
Source organism: Myxococcota bacterium (assembly GCA_036336835.1). Lineage (GTDB taxonomy): Bacteria > Myxococcota_A > UBA9160 > UBA9160 > UBA4427 > JAYZFK01. The sequence goes on from JAYZFK010000075.1 coordinate 8,380, forward strand.
TCAGGCTGCGGATTCCCGCAGATCAGCACGCTGGTCTTGAAGAATGGGGGCACGGTGTTCGGGAATATGATCTCGCCGACGACGCCGTCGCTCTGCATGTCCCTCATCCGTTCGGCGTCGTCCCAGTTCTTGTGCTTCTTCGAGCCGATGTGCTTCTTCTGGGGATTCTTGTAGCTACCCCGCCACTCGTCGAACAGCTTCTGATGCCGGGCGTCGAGATACTGGCGGTAGTCGTTGACGCTGGCACCCGCGTGAGTGTCGGCGGAGATGACGGTGTACGGGGCCGTGCTCATGGGACTCCTGCGGGAAGGGGTCGCGTATTCTTCCAGATTCGGACCGGACAGGCACACGGGGCTCAGAAGCCGTCTGCGATGTCCTCGAGCCGGTCGACGTCGCGGATCACGAGGTGGCCATCGGCCATGCCGAGCAGCTCGGCGTCGGTCCAGCTTCGCAGCTGCTTGTTGACGGCTTCGCGTGTCTTGCCGACGAGTTCGCCGATCTCGCGCTGGGAGAGCTTCACGCCGATCCGCAGGCCATCGGGGGTCTCCTCTCCGTGCTCACGGCCGAGTACCAGGAGCTTCTTGGCAAGCCGTACCGGCAGCTTGTGGTAGTAGGCGTCCTCGACCGTGTCCGACAGGCGCCGCACGTAGGCGGCGAGCACCTGGCAGAGCTGGATCGCGGCCTCCGAATCCTCCCGCAGCAGAGCCAGGAACTCGCGTCGCCCCAGCACGAGCAGCTCGCAGCGATCGATCGCGACGAGCGTCGCCGAGCGTGCCTTCCCGTCGATCAGCGCGATCTCGCCCGTCACTTCACCGGGCCCCAGCACGACGAAGACGACCTCTCGCCCGTCAACGCTCGAGCCGACTGCCTTCAAGCGTCCTTGCAGCACGCCGTAGAGCTGGCCGGCCTCATCGCCGCGGTGGCACAGCACCTGGTTCGGCTCGAGCGACCGGTTCGCCGAAAGCTCGGCCAGCCCGTCGAGCACCGGGGGACTCAACCCCGCGAACAGCTCGACGCTCTCGAGAAAGGCTCGGCGCCGTTGCTTCGATGTCGTCGCCGCCAAGGCTGGCTCCACCAGGAGGCCATCTGGTTGCTGGAGAAAACAACGGGAGATGATAAAGCCTGAGCCAAGGATACACACCGCGGCAA
>JAYZFK010000076.1:0-19103 GCA_036336835.1 Myxococcota bacterium
TGACCGGCGTGCTCGAAATGGCCGTCGCTGTCGGCGTCGCCCTGCGCAAGCTCGGTGGCGAGCGTCTGCTCGCGCACGTAGTCGGCGAAGCGATCGATTGCGCTGCGCCAGCTGTCGGGAACGTCGACGATCAGATGGATCTGGTCGGCTACGGGCAGGCCCGCCTGTTTGCGTGCCTGCTGAACGACCCGCACCAGGTCCCGCGCGCGACCCTCGGCCACGAGCTCCTCGCCGCTGCCCGTGATCGCACGCGCGCGCACACCGTCCGTGTTCGCATACAGACAGAAGAAGCTGTAGGCGTTCCAGATCGGGTTGATCACCAGACGCACCGCCTCGGCGATCGCCTTGCCCTCCTGGTCGATGCGCAGATCGCCGCCCTTCATGAGCGGTGATGACACGAGGTACCAGCGCAGGGCGTCCGACCCGATGCGCTCGAATACATCCTCGATATCGTAGCTCTCGTACAGCAGCCCACGCTCCCACAGCTGCTTGAGCGCCCAGATCAAGCTCTCCATGTACGGGAGATCGAGCGTCTTGTAATCGTTGTCGAAATCGACCCAGCGCGCGGCGCGGTTCACATAGCGCTGCCAGTCGTTCGTGTACTTCATGACCGAGGCGCGGCAGTGATCATTGAAGTTCGCGATGCCGAACTCGATGATGTTCGCGCGGCCAGAGACGTGGAGCTCCCTCTCGGCCTCCATCTCGGCGGGTAGTCCGTGGCAATCCCAGCCAAAGCGGCGTTCGACGCGCTTGCCGCGCATGGTCTGGAAGCGCGGCACGATGTCCTTGATGTAGCTGGTGATCAGGTGTCCGTAGTGAGGCAGCCCGTTGGCGAATGGCGGTCCGTCGTAGAAGATGAACTCGTTGCTACCGCGCTCGCCCGCGGGCCGAACGTCGATGGAGTGGCGGAATACGTCGCGCTCCGCCCAGCGAGCGAGGATGCGCTTCTCGATGTCGGGAAAGTGAGGCTGGGCCTCGACGTTGGGGTAGGGCGCTCGGCCCCCGCTCGGTTCGGGATGCGCGTCGGGCATGCTCGCCTGGGTGCTCGGGCCCCGGGGGAGCGTGGCCCGTTTCGACGTTGGAGCCCGCTGGATACCAGCCCGTTCTGCCCTGCGCTCCAGCCCCTCCAGCCGGATCAGCTGAACGCCGGGCGCGGTCCGGTGTCGGGCAGTGACTCAGGTGAGTCCGCGTCGACGACCCGGCTTGCCACGTCGAGGTCGAAGCCAGCGCGTGCCAGCGCGGCGAGGTCGCGCTCGCGTCGGGCTGCTCGGGCTTCGCCGGCTCGCCACGGGCCGAGCCTTCTGCGCCGTGCGTGGACACTGGCCGCCGCGAGCTCCGCCTCGGGCTCAGCCGTGACACCGAGTTGTTCTCGGATCAACTCGTCGGACACCCCCTTGTGTCGCAGCTGCTGCCAGCTTGCGCGGTGCGAGCTGCCTCGGCGTTGGAGGTGCCGAGCGAGGCTCTCGGCGTAGCGGCGATCGTCGACCAGCCGTAGTTCGACGGCCCGCGCCACGATCGTCGAGATCCAGCCCCGCGTTGCGTCGCGCAGCTCGGGCCCGGCGTCCACCGCGTCGAGCGCGAGGCGAGCTTTGCGCTCGAGCACCTGGCGGAGGTTCCGCTCGGTCGAGTCATAACGCTCGAGATAGCGAAGCGCGGCCCGCTCGAGCGAGTGCTCACTGGGAGCCACAGGCGGCGAGCGCCGCTCGGATACCCGTTTGCGACTAGACGATGTCATCTCACTGCTCCGCGGGACCGGAGTGTGCGAGAGTAGTGGGCGGCGCGCCGGCGTGCACCGGGCGCGCGGTGGGAATCACGAGGATGCCCGAGCTGCCCGAGGTCGAGACGACGCGTCGTCGGATCGCGCCCCTGCTCGTCGACCGCCAGATCCGCGAGCTGCGAGCCAGCGCGCCCTCGTATTTCTTCGTGACGCCTCCGGCGAAGTTGCGCCGCGCGCTCGTGGGCCGCACGACACACGCATTGGAGCGGCGGGGCAAGTATCTGATCGCCGAGCTCGACGATGGCAGTCAGCTCGTCATCCACCTCGGCATGACCGGTCAGCTGTTTGCGCGCGGAGCCTCGAGCATTCGCCTGCTGTCGGCGACCGCGCGCTCCGCTCTCGGGCCGGATCAGCAGCCGGACTTCGAGCCCGACCGGCACACGCACCTGCAGCTCCACTTCGCCGATGAGGGCCCTCCGGTCTACCTGCGCGATGTGCGCAAGTTCGGCAAGGTCATCTGGCTGGCGCCCGGCGAGAGCCACGAACGCCTCGATCGGCTCGGCCCCGACGCGCTCGAGCTGTCGGGCGATCGGTTGTTCGCGGCGACTCGGAAACGCAAGACCCCGATCAAGGCCGTGCTGCTAGATCAGCGGGTGGCGGCCGGCACCGGCAACATCTATGCCGACGAAGCCCTGTTCCTCGCTGGGGTACGCCCCGGGCGCCGTGCCGCGCGCATCACGCGCCGGGAGTCCGCGGCGATCGTCGACGGCCTGCAGCGCGTGCTCCGGCGTTCGATCGAAACTGGTGGCTCGAGCATCAGCGACTACGTCGCACCGGATGGGATCGATGGCGCCTACCAGGAAGAGCGGCGCGTCTATGCGCGCCAGGGCGCGCCGTGCTACTCGTGCGCCGCGATCGTCAAGAAGGTTGTGATCGCACAGCGCGGGACCCACTACTGTCCGCAGTGCCAGCGCTAGGGGCTGGCTTCACCCGGGAGTTTCGCGTGCTCAGCTTCGCCGAGCTCCGCCGCGCCGCCGCGGCGGTCGACGCACGTTTCGCGGGCTTTCGCGTCGAGCGGATTGCGCAGCCGGACGCGTTCCGGCTCGTTCTGACCTGCTATGGGCGCGATGCCGATGCCGAGCGCGGCAGCAAACGCCACCTGCTCGTGTCGTGCGATCCCGCGTTTGCGCGCGTCAGTGAGCTGCCGAGCCCTCTCGCCTCCGCGGAGCGACCGCCGCCGTTCGCTCAGTTCGCCCGTCCGCGGCTCGAGCGCGCGCGCCTGCGTCATGCACGGATCGCCCGGCGTGAACGGCAGCTGTCGCTGCTGTTCGACACCGTCGACGGAGGCTTCGAGCTGTTGCTGTCGCTACTCGGCAGACGGAGCAACTGTTACGTCCTGGACGCCGAGCGCTGTCTGCTCGCCGCGCAACGCCCGCTCGACAAGACGCGGCGCACGCTGCGCATCGGCGAGCCGTGGCAGGATCCGCCGGAGGGAGGGCTTCGCGAGAGCGAGGATCGCTTCGAGGCGCTCTCGGATGATGACCTGCTCGCGGCGATCGAGGCCGAGTACGCAGGCAGCGAGACCGAGCGCGACGCGGACGATCTCGGCGTCCGGATCGCCAAGGCGCTGCGCAAGGAGCGCAAGGCGGCCGAGCGGCGTGCCGCGCGCATCGAGAGCGAGCTTGCCGAGGCCGAGCAGGCGAGCGAACTCCAGCGTCACGGCGAGCTACTCAAGGGTGTGCTCGGAGATCTCGCGCCCGGCATGAGCGAGATCGTGGTGCACGACCACGCGACGGGCGAGGACCTGGCGATTCCGCTCGATCCGGCGCTCTCGCCGCGCGCCAATCTCGAGGCCACGTTCAAGCGCTACCAGAAGCTCGTGCGGCGGCTCAGCAAGGCGGGTGCGCAGTCCGACCAGGCCCGCGCCGCCCTCGAGCGGCTGTCGCAGCTCGAGGGCGAGTTCGAGCAGGGGCCGGAAGCGGTCGCGGCGCTGGCTGCCCGTGACGACGTGGTTCGGCTACTGCGCAAGCACGCCGCCAGCAAGCCCGTCGAGGGGGCGTTGCCGCCGGCCCGGCCGCGCAAGCGCCCCTTCGACGGCTTGCCACGGCGCCTTCACCCCCGGCGCTATCGCAGCGTCGACGGCCTGGAGATCTGGGTGGGGCGCAGCGACGAGGGCAACGACCAGCTGACGACGCGGCTGGCCCGCGGTCTCGATCTGTTCTTCCACCTCGACGGGGCGCCAGGCAGTCATGTGGTGCTTCGAACCGAGGGGAGGACGGATCCTCCCCCGGATTCCGTCATCGATGCCTGCGAGCTGGCCGTCCACTTCTCGAAATCCAGCAACGCCGGCAGGGCGGATGTCCACGTGGTCCCGATCAAGAACGTGAAGAAGCCCAGGGGGGCCAAGCGGGGGCTGGTCTACGTGACCGGCGGCCGTACGGTTCATCTGCGTCGCGAGAGCAGCCGGCTCGAGCGGCTGCTTGCTTCGCGAATCGACGACTGAGTCGGGTAGTATCAACGCGGGGCGCACCGGTGACCAGGGCGTGTCCGTGCGGGGAGGGCGATGACTGCGTCACCGCAGTCCAGTTCGAGGCGCGAGTGGGCCTCACAGGCTGCCTGGGCGGTGAGCGGTGTCGTGCTCGCTGTGATCGTGTTCGAGTTGCTCGACCTGCGCAGCGACGAGGAGCGGATCCGCTCCTTGTTGGCCGCGGTGCGCCGGGGGAATCTCGCCGAGGTGCGCGAGCTCGTCGATGACGGGATCGATCTGGGCGAGGTGACTCCCAACGGCTGGACCGCACTCCACCACGCGGCGTTTCACGGACGAGCCGATATCGTCGCCCTGTTGCTCGAGAACGGCGCGCCCGTGGCAGCGCGCCACCCCCGCGGCTGGACGCCGCTGCATCGAGCGGCTGAGCATGGCAGCATCGAGGTCGCCCGGATGCTGATCGAGCGAGGCGCCCCGATCGACGCGGAGGCAAACGGGCGCAGCGCGCTGGGGGTGGCGATCGCGAAGGGCCACAAGGCGCTCGTCGGTTATCTCGTCGACCAGGGAGCCGGGCTCGGTGTGCTCGAAGAGCGTTCGGGCCTGACCCCTCTGTTGTACGCGGTGATGAGCGGGGACTTGGAGCTGCTGGGAAAGCTCCTCGCGCGCGAGGCGTCGGTCGATGCTCGGCTGAGCGACGGCGAGTCGGCGCTTCACATTGCAGTCGCGCTGGGTGATGCGGATGGCGTCGCGCTCCTGCTCAAGGAGGGAGCGAAGCCGAACGCGAGGAACGCGACTGGCCGCACGCCGCTCCACCGCGCCGCTACCAGCGGGCCGCCAGAGCTGGTGGCGATGCTGCTCGAGTTCGGCGCCGATCCCGCGATCGCCGATGAGAGCGGGCAGCGTCCGCTGGATCTCGTCCCGCCGGCCGGGTCCGAGGCCATCGCCGAGCTCCTCGAGGCGCGAGGGGACTGAGGACCGGCTGCCAGCAGGCAGCCGCGAGCAATTCCGCCCGATCCGTTCTTCCCCCGCGCCTCCCGCATGTCGGTTGGGTTATGCTTATTCGTTCATCGAGGGGATCCAGTGAGTTCGCATCCGTTGATCGAGCTCGCCAACGATTCTGGTGTGAAGACACCCGCGTCGTTCCGCGAGGCCGCCGACGCCCTGACGGGCCAGCAGCTTGCCGACCTGTACGCGCAGGAACGCGCGACGGCCGCCGAAGACGCGAGCGCCAAGATCCAGCATTTCGTCGGCCACGCCGGCACGATCGAGGGCGAGTCGGTCATCGAGGACAAGGAGCTGGCGATTGCGATCTTCAATCAGTGCCGCCTGGACGGGGTACCGCTGATCCTGGCAGACGGTGCGTCGCCGATCGATCCCGACGACGTCGACGATCAGGGCATTCCAGCGACGCGAATCGACCTGCTCGATTACGCAGTTCCAGTGACCACGCTCGCACCGTCCAAGATCAAGGCCCGGCACCGGGTGATCAGTGCTCTCGATCTCGTCGGCGTGACGGCCGAGGAGCGTCTCGCGGTGGCCCGCGTGCGGCTGATGCCTCCCAGGTCGACCAAGGGCGACACACCGCTGCGGGCGCTGATCGAGGGACTTGCCCAGTGCGCGGTTGCCGAGGGCTACCGCAGCACCCTGTCCGCCCAGATCGAGGCGAGTAGCGGGCGGACGATCTCGGCGGATCCGCCGCGCCTGGTGGTACTGGCCAACAACCGCTACTGGGAGATCTATCGACGCCGCTCGCTGAAGAGCGCCGGACCGTGGATGGCGGCGTTGCGACGCGTCGGCGGCGAGATCGAGCAGGCGCTCGGTATTCCGGTTGCGTTTGCCAGCATCAAGCTCTACGGCGATCCGCCGTGGCGGGTACGCCAGGGCATGCCTCAGCTGGCGTCGGATCCAGCGATCCGCAACGGTCTCGATCCGATCGGCAACGAGCTCAAGCCGAAGTGGAAGTTGCGGAATGCGGCCAAGGAGGATGCGATCGTCGAGGCGAACCTCGAGCGGACGCCCGTGCCCTACTCGCTGCGCGAGTCCTATGAGCCGGGCGACCGTATCTCGCACCCGAAGCTAGGCGAGGGCGTGGTCCAGAAGGCCCTCGGGCCGAACAAGGTCGAGATCCGGTTCGGTGACGAGAGCCGTGTGCTCGTGCAGGGCCGCAGCTAGCGCAACCGGCCAGTCCGTCCTCAGCTCGATCCTTCGCAGTCGATCACGACCTTGCGCGCACCGCGCGCTGCGGCTCGCTCCAGCGCCTCGACACTTTGCGACAGTGGAAAACGCTCCTCGACGAGTGCCGAGACGTCGACGCTCCCGGTCTCGAGCGCGGCGAGCGCCGGCGTGAACGGCCCGCAGCGTGATCCCACCAGGTGGATCTCGTCGATCACGATTCGCGCCAGGTCGACTCTCGGGTGCTCGGCCAGGGTCGTCTTGAGCACCAGGGTGCCGCGCGGCCGCACGGCTGCGATCGCTCCCGCCAGCCCTTCTGGGGAGCCCGTCGCCTCGACCACCAGATCGGCTCGTGGCGTGTTCCCGGGCGGGAACGACGCGGCAGCGCACGTCTCGATTCCACGCTGCGAAAGCAGTGCGAGATGGGAGCGATGGTGCCCGACTGCGAGCACCTGCGCGCCCGCGTTGTCGAGCACCTGCGCGATCAGCAGGCCCAGCTTGCCGTCTCCGAACACGACCGCGTGCTGCCCGGCGACCTCGCCCACCTGCTCGAGAATCTCGAATGCGGCCGCCAGCGGCTCCGCGAACACCGCTCGGTCGTCGCCCATGGCATCTGGGACCGCGTGGAGGTTCGCGACGGGGACGGCCAGATACTGCGCAAATGCGCCGTCGGCGGCGAGGATTCCCATTACCCGTCGGCTGGGGCAGTGTCGTCCGAGCCCGCTCCGGCAGGTGGCGCAGTGGCCGCAGGCGAAGTTGATCTCGCTCACGACCCGACGCCCCAGCCACTCGGGTGGTCCCTCGACGACCTCTCCGACTCCCTCGTGGCCGAGCACCCCGCGAAAGTCCATGTAGCCGCGTGCGATCTCGAGATCGGTGTTGCAGACGCCGGCGAGCCGCATCCGGACCACCGCGCTGTCGGGCCCGGCCTGCGGCTCGGGTCGTTCGATCACGCGGACCCGCGAGCCATCGAAGTACAGAGCCTGCACAGAACCTCCCAACTCGGATCTCTAGTGGATAATTCACCATATATATCAAAGGGTTGAAAGTATTTCATGCCTGCTCGAAGTCTGCTCGACACATTTGCACACGAGTTGCCACATCACAGCGTGGGGGCGTGCTGGCCCAGGGGAAAGTGTCGTGATGTTGCCTCGACAAACGCGATCGTCGTCCGTCACTACTCGTTTTTTCAGCCTGCACGATCTCCGTCGATCTCAAGCCGACGCGTTCCCGGGCCCGGGCCCGCGTCGAAATCTTCCAGGAGGGCAGTCGATGCAGTCTCGAGTTCCGGCTCTGGTAGTTGCAGTAATGCTGAACGTGCTTCTCGTGACGAGCGCCCAGGCTGTTCCGTCAGTTTCGATGATTTGGCGCGGTGTTGGCGCGACGCTGGTCTCGCCCGCGGCCTCGACCGATGCCATTGCGGACATCGTACTCACCACCACCACGGAGACCGTCCAGGGTATTTTTATCTCGATCGAGTTCGACGCCAACGAGCTGCAGGCGGTCAATGCAACGGAGCTCGCTGTGGTCGGCCTGCCGGGCATGACCAACTCGTTCTCCCCGATCTCGGCCGGCACGATGATCGACAACGGGGCTGGCCTGGTCACCCTGTTCGACGAGGCAACCCTCTCAACGGGTCTGGTCGGTGGAAATACGCGCACGCTCGGATCGATCACGTTCCATGTCGTTGCTGCGGCGAATGACGCCACGGACATCGACGTGATCGCCGCCCTTTTGAACCCCGGTATCGACGCGCTGACTAGCCCGCCCAACGTCACGCTCTGTACCAGTGTAACGCCCGGAGGCTGTGCGTTCATTGGCGCATCGATAACCGGGCCGGTGGCACCGCCGCCGATGCCCGAGCCGACCACGGCGTTGCTGCTGATCGCGGGCATCGCGGGGCTCGGCTATGTGGGGCGCCGTTCGCGCTCCTGATCGAATCCGATTTCGCTGGACGAGAACGCCCCGGGGCCCAGGCCCCGGGGCGTTCTCGTTGCCGGTGGTGCGTCAGGGCTGGTCCAGGGCGTACCCGAGCATCGCGTCCGTGTCGCTGTCGAACAGGAAGCGGCCTGCGAAGTAGCGGCCTGCAAGCAGGTGCGGGAACCAGAGCTCGTCGTCGGCCCACATCTCGTCGAAGGGCACCGCGTCGGTCGGGGTCCAGAGCGGCGTTGCTTCCTCGGTCTCGATCGCCTCGCCCTCACAGCCGCTGGCTCGGAAGACGCTTCCGCGCAGCGCGTAGCCCTCGCTGAACTGAAAGCGCAGCTCGCCGGCGAGCGCGACGCCAGTCGCTGTGACCCCGAGCTCCTCGCGCGTCTCCCGGACGGCGCACTCGAGTGCCGTCTCACCGGCCTCGAGTCGCCCGCCCGGGCCATTGATCTTGCCAGCGCCGAGGCCTCGCTTCTTGCGGATCAGCAGGATCTCGCCGCCGCGGATCACGAAGCACAGGGTGGCGTGCTCGTCCGGGTGCCACTGGCTCCAGTCGATCTGCTCGAAGCGCTCGTAGCTTCGCTCAGCCACGTTCGGGAGTGCTCGGCTGGCGCAGGGCGATCAGCGACGGGAGCACGATCAGATTTCCGACGAGGGTGAGCAGCATGCCGAACGTCAGCAGCACTCCGAGACTCGCCATCCCGCGGTGCGACGACAGTGCGAGCGAGCCGAAGCTCACCGTCGTCGTGACCGCGCTGTAGTAGACGGCTCGTGCCGTGGTGGTGCCGAGCAGACCGTCGCGAGCCGCAACGGGGCTGTGCGACTGGTGCACCAGGTGGATTCCCGAGTCGACCCCGATGCCGAACATCAACGGGATTACGATCACGTTCACGAAGTTGAAGGGGATGTCGAACAGTCCCATGAAGCCGACCGCGAGGCCGGCCGATAGCAGCAGCGGCGCCAGCACGAGCAGCGTGTCGGCGAGCCGCCTCCACAGCAGCCAGAGCAGCAGCGAGATCAGGGAGAGCGCTGCGATCAGCGACTGCTGGAACGAGCGCTTGGTCGCCTCCTCGAGCGCGATCAGGTTGATGGCGATGCCGCTCGCCCTGGGCGCAATACTGGCTACGTCCTCGACGAACGGACGCATGGCCTCCTCACCGTCGAGGTCGTACTGGGGAAAGATCTGCACGCGTGCGAGGCCGTTGCTGGCGATCATCCGACGACGCAGCTCCTCGGGAAGCGACTCGAGCGTGATCTCCTCCGGTTCGAGTGCCTGCCTCAGGCGGGCGAGCTGCCCGGTCAGCCCGGAGAGCAGAATGTCCTCGAGCCGTCCCAGCGCCTCGGTCGGGTCGCCGTCCGCTTCGATCCGCGCCAGGAAGGTCGCGAGGTAGCTGCGCAGGCCGCGCACGCTCGCGCCGAGCGTGGAGTCGCTGCGATCGAGCCAGTCGGCAGCGAGGAAGTCGTGCAGCTTGCGCAGCGCGGCGACCTGCTCGTCGACCGACAGCTCCTTCCGGGATGCGTCGCCCGGAGGCGGCGGTTCGATCAGGAAGGAGATGTCGGCCAGCACCTCGTGCTTCTCTTCCTGGTCCGGTGGCACGTAGGAGACGAGCGTGACGGCGTGGCTCACGACCTCGAGCTCCTCGAGCCGATGGGCGAGTGCCTCGGCCGCTTCGAGGTTGGGCGCGATTGCATCCACGTACCAGGGCGAAGCGCTGCCCGCCTGGGCCAACAGGTCGTCGAAGGTCTGGACCGACTCCGTTGCGGGATCGCGGATGTCGAGCACGTTGGGCGAGAAGTGCGCACGCGGGATCAGCACCAGAGCCAGCACGCCGGCAGCAGCGGCGGCGATGCGCACGTGTCGCGGGTGCTCGTCGAACCACTTCCACCAGTGTGTCTCGAAGCGCACGGCGCGCGTCAGGTGGCGCGACGCGTCGAAGCGCAGCCACGAGAACAGCAGTGCCGGGAACAAGCTGAGTGTCAGCGTGAGGATGATTCCCATGCCCACCCCCGCGATCAGGCCGAGCTCGGCCACGCCGCGGTAGTCGGTGGGTACGAAGACCAGGAAGCCGATCGAGGTCGTGATCGTACACAGCACGAGCGAGCCGCCGACATCTTCGACGGCTGCAGTCATCGCGTGAAGTGGCTCGTCGGCCTCGCGCAGCCGGTCTGCATAGCGCGAGCCGAGGTGGATGGCGAAGTCGACGCCGAGGCCGATGAACAGGATGGCCACCGCGAGTGAGACGATGTTCAGGTAGCCGACCGATAGCGCGGCAAATGCCGCCGTCCACACCAGGCCTACCAGCAGCGTGGAGACGGCCGCCGTCACGATGTGCCACGACCGCAGAGCGAACCACAGGATGACCACCACGAGGGCGAAGCAGAAGATGCCGGCGACGAAGATGTCCCACAGGATCCCCGCCATCTCCTCGAAGTTGAGCGCCGGATTGCCCGTGATGCGGACCGTGACGCCGCGCGCAGGCGCCAGCCCGAGCGACGCTGCGGCCTCGCGGATCGCGTCCAGAGCCTGGCCGGCGGCGAACACGCTGCCGAACTCGAGCGCGGCGTGGACGATCAGCACGCGCCGCGTGCTCAGGTCGACGGCGGAGCCCTTGAGCAGCACCTCCTCCCACGAGATGGCGATCGGGTACTCGGCGTAGACGCCGACGGTCGCCGTGCCGACCCGGTCGAGTACAGCGGGCCAGTCCTGGGCGTCGGCTGTGCCGTCTTGGACACTCTCGAGCCCGGCCTCCACCAGCTGCGCCAGGTTGGCGATGCTGGCATCGTGCTCGAGCTCCGCGATCAGGGGCTGGATCGCGGCGATCTCGTCGGCGAACTCGTCGAGCTCGTCGACGGTCCGGTACAGCAGACCGTTGCGCTCGAAGAAGCCGCCGCCCGGCAGGTATACGTCCTCGAACTGGCTCGGGTTGGCCCGCAGCGCCGTCGCGAGCTGCTCGGCGCCCTCGCGGGCGAGCTCGGGCGTGTCGCCGTCGATCACCACCAGGAGTGCATTCTCGAGGTTGGGGAAGTGGCGAGAGAACTCGGCGTGGTTGCGCCGCGAGGGCAGCTCGGGCGAAAGCAGCGCCAGGTTGTCGGAATTCACGCCGAGGTTCAGGGCCGCGTACACGCCGAGCAGCAGTGTCAGCGCGAGGATGCCCCAGACGAGGAAGCGCGACTGCGCGTGCACTCTGGCGATCCAGGCGTGCAGCCCGCGCCCGACGATCTCGTCGATTCGATCCTTCAAGCGGATCCACACCCCCCGAGTGACCGCACGGATAGCGCAGGCGAGCGGTCGCCGTCGCCTGCCCCACAAGGCGAACCCACGACCCCAGCGCCGCTTCGGGTGAGATTGATAGCGGCCCGGGCGAGCTCGTCCGGGGCCGCGGAGAGGACGCGCGGGCGCCGCGGCACCCTGGGAAACCAGCGGAGCCGCCCTCGGCCCCGAGTGTCGCGTAGAATCTGGGCGACGAGCTCGAGCGACGGGAAGTAGACGGAAAGAGGTAGGAAATCGCGATGTGGATCGAACGGCCGCGTGTCGTCCCCCGTCCGCCGTCCGGGTGCGTCGCGTACTGGAACCTCGCGATCGGCAGGCCGCCCGGGGGCCCGCCGGCGGCGCTGCGCCGACGAGCGGCTGGCGGGACGCATCGGTGAGCCGGGCCGCCGCGTGGTGGATCGGGGCCCTCGCGGTCGTCGCGATCGGCATCGCGGCGGCGATCGTCCGACCCGGAGGTGCCTCCGCTCCGGCACCCTCTGCCAGCCTGCCCGCGGCCGTCCCCCCGGCCGAGCTCGCGGCGCTGCGCGTCGCGCGCGAGCACGAGAGTATCGAGCGCGAGAGGCTCGCAGCCGAGGTCTCGCTGATGCGTACGGTGATCGAGCAGCTCGCGAGCGAATGGGTGGCCGAGTCGATCGTGCCAGACAGTCCCGAGCCGCCGCTCGGCAAGCGCTCGGAGCCAGGAGCGCCGAGCCAGAGCGATCTCGACGAGGCGCTGCTGCAGCAGGTCGGTCTGGTGGAGAGCGAGGTGCGGGAGCTGCGCGATCGCTGGGACGGCGCCCAGCTGGCAAGGCTGGAGCTGAACGATCAAGCGGCGCGCGAGGGCTGGCTGTTCAAGCCGCGGCACAGGCGTCAACTCGCGTGGCTCGCCGCTCAGCTCCGGGCCGATCTGGGCGAGACCGGCTTCGACCGGATGCTCTTTGCAACCGGTCAGCCCAATCGGGTCGTGGTGAGCTCGGTGATCAGAGGCTCGGCCGCGGCGGTTGCCGGCGTGCAGACCGGCGATCAGGTGTTTTCCTACGGCTCCGAGCGCGTGTTCACGCCGAACGACGTGCGGCGCGGGACGACGTCTGGCGTCAAGGGCGAATCGGTGCGGCTGGTCGTCGAACGCCACGGCGAGCGCCATTCCTTGGTCGTGCCGCGCGGGCCACTCGGTGTCCGGATGTCCGGCCAGACGGCGGCGCCGGTCCGCTAGCCGATTCGGCAGATCGCGAGCAGGTCGATATCGTCGTCGGCTGGCGAGCCGATCGGGAAGTCTCGCTCGGTGACGTCGGGCAATCCGTCTTCGGCTTGGATGCCGCGGCGGACGCGCTTGGCCAGCATGCCAAAGGCCCACTCGATGATTGGGCGCGGTAGTCGCTGATGGAGCTTCAGGACGTCGAGCCGCATGATCGAGTGGATGCGCGCCAGGCGTGCGTCGTTGTAGGCGCGGACCGCCGGCTTCATGCCGATTCCGCGCATTTCCACGCTGCGGAAGTGAGGCTCGAGCGCTGCCCCGAGCTCGTCCGAGTGGTACTCGTGAACGTGGAATGGATTGACCCGGTCCGACGTCAGGATGTTCGGCGTCGTGAGCAGCACCGTCCCGCCGGGCCGGACGAGTCGCGCCATGGCGTCCAGATAGGGAGCCGGATCTTCGAGATGCTCGATGACCTGGAAGCTCACGATCAGATCGAAGGCAGCGGGTGCCAGCGGCAGGCCGGCGATATCGGCGCGCAGGAACTGCGCGCGACCCTGACGCGATGCCAGATCGGGTCGCACGCGGTCGACACCAATCAGCAACCCGCTGTGCTCGGCGAGCTCGGCGGCGCCGTAGCCCGAGCCGCAGCCGAGATCGAGTACGCTTCCGCCCCCGGCAAGAGTCGCTGCGAAACTGTAAGCGGCGCGGTGGCGCGCCAGATCGATTCCGAATAGCGCATTGCCGGCGTGCAGACGCTCGCCCGTGAATGACACCAGCGCGTCTTCATCCCTCTCGCTCATGCCTCGGATCTCCGCGTCGCCTCGACGGCCTCGCGTGTGAACTCGCGCGCGAAGACCAGGCCCATCGACATGCGCACCGCTACCATCGCGGCTTGCATGGACAGACTGCAGGCGATCAGCGTCGCCTCGTCTGCGTACGCCCCGAACAGCTGTACCGTCGCGAGCTGTACGGTTCCGAGGCCCGCGACAGCGATCGGCAGCGCTCCCACCAGCGCGACCGTCGCCATGCCCACGATCAGCTGGCCCGGCGGCACCGAGACGTCGAATGAGAGCAGCGACGCATAGCCCGCACCGATGAACGTGAACACGAAGACGCCGCGCAGCACGGCCAGCTCGAGCAGTGATCTCAGTGGTACGGTTCGGACCGTCTTGAACAGCTCGAGCTCACGCACGCGCTCGAGCGGGCCGAGCCGCCGCGGCGCACGCAGCAACACGAGACCGAGAGCGATGCCAGCGCCCACCAGCGCGACTGTTCCCAGCTGAAGCGCCGGTCCGTCGCCGGTCGCGAACCCGAGCGAGACCAGAGTGATCGCGAGCAGCATCGTGAGATCTGCGAATGAGACCGTTGCCACCAGCCCAGCGGCCGCCGTCAGGCTCAGGCCCACGCGGCGCCGAAACAGGACGCAGAGCGTCGCCACGCCGAGCGCGTAGTTGAGGATGCCGAGGGTGTAGCTGGCGGCCTTGATGCGCGCGCAGGTCAGGACGTCCGTGGGGCAGCCGGCAGAGTCGCTGAGGCGCGCGAGCGACAAGCCCTCGATCGCGAGGCTCACCAGGCCGTACACGATGATCGCCGGAATCAGGACACGGGCGGCATCGAAGGTGAGCGTTGCAAAGGCGGCCGACAGATCGACCCGCGCGAACAGATAGACGAGAATCGCTGCCGTGACGATGAAGGGAAGCGCGCTGCGGAGCCCACCCGGCCTGGTCACGTTCGCGCCTGCTCGATCGCTTCCGCCATCTCGTCGGCGGCGCGGTCCCAGTCGAAGTGGCGCGACCATGCCAGGGCGGCCTGTTGCATCCTGAGCGAGAGCGCGTCGTCCTCGAGCAGCTCGCCGATTCGCTGTGTGAAGCCGTCTACGTCGCCCACCGGCACCAGGAAGCCGGTCTCACCCTCGCGTACCGACTCACGCAGTCCCGGCGCATCGGCTGCGACGACCGGCGTGCCGACCGCGTTCGCCTCGATTACCGTGAGTCCCCATCCCTCCTTCTCGGAAGGACAGACGCAGACGCGCGCGGCTGCGACGAGACGATCGCGCTCCGCGTCGTCGACGAAGCCGGTGAAGCGCGTGCACTCGTGCAGCCCGAACTCGCCCGCGAGCTGCTCGAGCTTTGCGCGCGCTGGTCCGCGTCCGATGATCGCGATCTGGAGGTCGGGGAACCGCGGTCGCAGCGCTGCCAGTGCCTCCAGCATCACCTCGACCCGCTTGTAGTGAGCGAGTCGGCCGAGGTAGACGACGCACGGTGGCCGGAGCGTTTCGACGTCGACTTCGAGGTCCGGCGAGTGGATGCCGCAGAGACTCACACGGATGCTCTCGGCTGTGACGCCGCGCTCGATCAGATCCTGTCGCGAGCTTTCGCTGATGGTCACGAAGGGCCGGTTGCGGAAGACGAACGGGATGGCTCGCTCGGCGACCCACACCGTTGCCGCCACTGGCCAGGATACCTGCTGGAACGCCGTCGCTCCGAACAAGTGATGCGACAGACCGATCACCGGAGCTCGCGAGTAGAGCGGGCTCAGGTAGGGCAGCTTGTTCAGGCACTCGACGACTACGTCGACCTCGTCGGCGCGGGTGGCGCGGCGGCAGTGAGCTGCGGCGCGGGGATAGTACAGTGGCACGCGCGCGAGTCGCCGCACCGCGACGCCCATCACGGTCTCGCGCTCGGGCGCGCCCGCGAAGCGCTCGCACAGCACGGTGACATCGAAGCCGCGCGCCGCCAGCCGTGAGAAGATCTCGAACACGTGCAGCTCGGCTCCGCCTGCCGCCGGATGGCGGAAGTCGCGCTCGTTCAGGATCAACACGCGGCAGGGGCGCGGCACGACGTCCTGGTTCGCTCCCGCCTACAGTCTTCCGAGACGGTCGGCGATGCGCAGCCACCAGACGATCCACATCGCTTCGAAGGCGATGCGCAGGGACAGCTTCGACTCGCCTCGTTTCCGGTCCACGAAGAAGAACTCTAGCTCTTGAACGCGGGCGCCCTGTCGCTCGAAGCGATAGTTCATCTCGATCTGGAAGCCATAGCCGTTGGAGCGAATTCGTTCGAAGCCCATCGATTCGAGCAGCGACCGCCGTACGCAACGGAATCCACCCGTGGCGTCGGTGATTTCGAGCCCGGTGATTTGCCTGGCGTACCAGTTGCCGAACCAGCTGATCAGGATCCGCTCGATCGGCCAGTTGATGACGGTGATGCCATTGCTATAGCGCGAGCCGAGCACCACGTCGGACTCTTCGATGCACTCGAGGAACCGCGGGAGCATGTCCGGGGGATGCGAGAAATCGCAGTCCATCTGGATGACGGCGTCCGCCCCGAGATCGAGCGCACGGCGCAGGCCGGCCCGGTAGGCGGCCCCGAGACCCGCCTTGGCGGAGCGGTGGAGCACGTCGACGCGTTCCGTCCGCGCGCTCAGCTCGTCGGCGAGCTTGCCGGTGCCGTCCGGCGAGGCATCGTCGACCACCAGCACCTGGATGCGCGGATCCTGGGCGAGCACGGCCGTCACCAGGAGCTCGAGATTTTCGGCCTCGTTGTAGGTCGGGACGACGACGATGACTTTGGCCGGGGTGGTCATGGCTCCTCGAGAAGCCCGCAGGGTACTTCGTCCGTTGCCGCGAGAACACGTTTGGTGTCGTCGCGTGGGCGCTGCGCCCGAGCTGCCTGTCCGCACCGAGCTCCGCGTCGGCGGGAAGCGTTTCAGGTCGGCGGGGCGCGCACTGACAGTGTATCGAGGCCTCGGGTGGGATCCGCCGCAGCCCCGTTCGGCGACGCGGCGCCCGAAGCACCCCGCCAGTGGCTGGAGAGCTTCCTCTTCGGTCGAAAGCGGGGCTGCTAGCCTCGATCGATGGCACCCGGTCGGCTGCTGGATTGGATCGGTGACGCTTCCGGCAGCTCATCGGCTCGGCATCTCGAAGCCTTTCGTTCGCTCGTCCTGGCCCACTGGGCGCTCCAGGCCTGGTCGTGGCGGTTGGAGCCCGCTGTCGCGGGGGTCCCAATCGGAGCGCACACCTTCGCGGTGTCGGGCGTGGTGCTGACGGCCTGCTGTGTGCTCAGCCTCGGATCCCGCGGGCGACTTGCTTGCATCATTGCGCTGCCCGTCGCCCTCCTGTGTGCGGGAGGCCTCTTCCCGTTCACCGCCAACCACACCTTCCTCGCGCTCGTGTGCCTCGCTGCGTTCGCGCTGCTGGATCCGAAGCTTCCGGAAGAGGGTGCTCTCGCGTTGTGTGCGCTGCGCTGGCTTGCGGTGATCGTCTTCTGCTGGGCTGGCGTCCACAAGGCGTGGTATGGCCTGTACTTCGGGGGCGAGTTCCTGACCTGGATGATCGCTCATGGCGGCGAGCGTTGGGGAGAAGTGTTCGGACTCGCCGTCTCGGATGTGGAGCTCGCGCGACTCGAGGCCTATCCGCGCTATTCGACCGAGGCGGGACCGTACCGAGCGGCATCGCCACTGCTCGTCGTGCTCTCGAACGGCGTCTGGCTGGGCGAAATCGCACTCGGGCTCGGGATGCTCTGGCGGCGGACGCGGACTTTCGCCGCGCTCGGAGCGATCGGACTCACATTCGGGATCCAGTTGGCGCCGCGTGAATTCATGTTCGCGTTGTTCTATTCGCAGTTGCTGCTGCTCTTCGTCCCCGGCGAGTGGAACCGTCGATTGCTGGTGGTCTTCCTCGTCGTCTACGCGTATCTGCTCGCCGTGTTGCTGGGTGCGCCGGGCGAGTTCTTCTTGCGCCGGGGAGGAACGCTGTGAAACGGCGCGTGGTCGGTGTCTTCCTGATCGCTTTTGCGCTGTGGCCGCTGATCCATCGCGACCTCGTATGGCGCTACGACGTCGACCCGTGGAAGCTCTTTGGCTTTGCGATGTACAGCGTGCCCGGTCCGATGAAGACCGTGCGGGTCTTTCCGATGTCACAGGCCGGCCGCGGCCAGATGCTCGATTTCGAGCGATACGCTCCGGCGGAGCAGCGGTCGGTCGACCGGTTTCGGCAGCGTCGCCGAGCACTGGGCAGGCTCGCGTCGATGGAGCCGCTGGGCCAGCGCATGCTCGAGCTCCACCCGGACTGGGAGGGCGCGACGGTTGCGGTCGTGACGCTCGCGCTCGATCCGGAAACGGCTCGGCTGCAGACCAGCGTGCGGGAGCAGATACTCTGGCGTTCTGGCAGTGTCGAGCCCGAACGGACGCCCTGATCCGCAGCTGCGCGCAGCCGACAGGAGAAGAGCTTGTTCGAGGACCGACCCAGTGAACCCGAGTGGCGGTCGTGGACGTGGGTCATCCTGTGGTTGCTCTCGATCTTTGCGTCGATTCCCCTTGCGCGCAGCGTTGAGGCGTGGGTCCGCGAGCACCTGGGACAACACGCCTTTGGCTGGTTCGTCGTCGGTGTGGTGGTTGCGAGCGCGGCCCTGGCCGTCATCGCGGTCGTGCGAGCTGGGGCTCGGGCGCCGGTGCAGCGGCGTCGAGGATCGCTGGTCTGGCTGATCGGCATCGCACTCGTCTTCGTCGTTTCGACGGCAACGCTGTGGTCGAATCCGGAGGAGGCGATGCACTTCGTGCAGTACGGCGGGCTGGGCGCGCTGCTGCACCGAGCGTTCGCTCATCGTCTGGCGGATCGCTCGATCTATCTCGTAGCGGGACTCGGCGGTGCGCTGATCGGCTGTCTCGACGAGGCGATCCAGTGGATCACCCCGATGCGCTACTTCGGCATGCGCGACATCGGTCTCAATGGATATGCGAGTGTGCTGGTGCAGCTCGCGATCGCGAAGGGCATCGACCCGGCGTGGATCGAGCCGTCGTTCTCGACGCGAGGGCTGCAGGCCGTCGTGCGCGCGGCGGCCCTATTCTGGACGCTGCTGCTGGTCTTCACCCTGAACACGCCTGCGCGCGTCGATGCCTACGCCTCGTCGGTAGTCTGGCTGCAGCCCCTGGCGGACAACCCGAGCACCATGGTCGAGTACGGCCATCGCTACCGCGACCCCGAGATCGGAGTATTCCCCTCGCGTCTCTCTCCGGAAGCGCTGCGCCTCAGCGACGAGGAGCAGGGGCCGGAGGTGGGCGGGCTCGTCGCGGGCTGGAGCGGGAGCTACGACGACTTCCTGGCGAGTCACCCGCCGCACCGCGAGCCCTACGCGCACGAATTCCGAGTCCACCTGTTTCGACGTGATGCGAACATCGGTCGCTACGGCCGCAGTGGAGACGAAGCAGCGCGGCGTCGATATGCCCTGATCGCGGTTCGCGAAGATCTCATCTTGCGACGCTATTTCTCGCAAGCCCTGGAAGCCTGCGGCTGTGCACTTGGCCCGGAGCGGCAGGAGCTGGAGCGCGTAGCGCCGCGCTCGGCGGATTACGAGAGCCC
>JAYZFK010000077.1:0-37030 GCA_036336835.1 Myxococcota bacterium
AGCAGGGCTGGCGCAACGTGGAGAGCAGCCTGCGCGGCCTGGCGGCCCTGTCGGCCGAGATCCCGGTGCTCGCGGTGCTGGTGCCGTATCTGGCGCCGGCCGCCTACGAACGCTGGGGCTTCGAGCGCTACCACGAGCGGATCGACGCCATCGCGCGCGAGGCCGGACTGCCCTTGCTCGACCTGCGCGCCGACTTCGAGCGCGCCGGCCTGATCGATCGCGGCCCGGGCGAGGACCCGATCCATCCCGGCCCCGCGGGGCATGGGCTGATCGCCGAGCGTGTCCTCGAGGCACTCCAGCGCCGCGACATGCTCGACCCGCACCGTTCCTAGCAACACCCTGCAGACCGCGACGCAGACACCCGATCGCCGGCGCGCGTTTTCTTGTGCCGCGACGCAGATTTTCTGACACGACTTGCCAGTTTTTCCCACTGCCCCCTGTGGCGCGTAACGACCAGCAGGAGCCGCTGGCGAACAGCGGTGCCCGCGGGGAGCAGGTGAATGTCAACGAGTCGAGGAAGGCGTTTCATCATCGACGGATCGATGAACAAGGCCGGCGGTGGCTTCACGTATCTGGTGAACATCGTCCCGGAACTCGCGCGCCAGGCTCCCGACGATCGCTTCCGGATCCTGCTCAGCGACCAGAAGCTGGCGAACTCGATCCAGCCGGCGCCCAACGTCGAGATCGACTACCTCGGCCCGCTCGGGCTCGCTGACCGCTTCCGCTTCACGTACGCCGAGGCAGCCCGGCTCGCGCGCGACTGGAACACCGACCTCTACTTCTCCGCCAGCGATTGGTTGCCGCCCAACGCCGAGTGCCCCACGGTCGTCGCCCTGCGGAACCCGAACATCTTCACCCTCGGCAAGGGTCAGGGGCTCACCGGAGCGCAGCGGCTGCGACTGCGCGCCCTGAACGCCGTCGCGCGCACATCGGCCGCCACCGCAGACCGCGTAATGTTCGTGAGCGAAGACTCGGCAGGTTGGATCGGCGACGCAATCGGCGCGCCCGAGGCGAAGCGCGCGGTGGTTCACCACGGCATCGACTCCGCCCTGTGGCAAGCCGAGCCGCGGCGCGCGGCCGTCCACGACCGACCCTACATCCTGTCGGTCAGCTCGATCTATCCGTACAAGAACTACGTGCGGCTGATCGAGGCCTACACCGAGATAGCACGGCGCAATCCAGAGCTCCCCGACCTCGTGATCGTGGGCGACGAGCAGGACGCGGCGGCGTCACAGGCCATGTGGCAGGCGCGCGACGCAGCCGGTGAGTACAGCGAGTGGATCCACATCCTCGGCGAGGTGCCCTACGCCGACATCCGGCAGTACTACCGAAACGCCTCGCTGTTCGTCTTCCCGTCCTACCTCGAGACGTTCGGTCACCCGCTGCTAGAAGCGATGGCCGCCGAAGTACCGCTGGTCGCGGCGGACATCCCGGTGTTCCGGGAGGTCGCCGGGGACGCGGCATTCTTCGCGGATCCCCTCTCGACTTCCTCGCTGGCTCGGGCCATGGAAGATGGTCTCTACCGGCAGGGTGCTGCCGAGACGCTAGTCAAGCGTGGACGCGAGCGACTTCAGCACTTCACCTGGAGACGCAGCGCTTCGACACTGCTCGCCCTGTTCGACGACGTCCTCGACGAGGACCGCCACCACGGCGCGCCCCGCGCGCCCGCAGTCCACAGTCTGCCGGGCCGCCGACCGCGCGATTCGTGGTCACTGCCCATCGCAGCCCGGGTTGCCGGCGCCTTGGCGCACTGAGCCTCCTCTCGAGCGCAACCGCCAGACGGCGCGCCCACCGCTATCTGCGAGCAGGCGAGTTCTCGTCCAGTCGCCAGACCCTCACTCGATCGACTGGACTGGGCCGTCGATCCACCAGCAGCTTGGGCTCGTTGCGCAGCGATGCGAGGAAAGCATCGGTGCGCTCGCCGTCGCGGATCCAGTGTTCGCTGTCGTTGCGACCCACGAGCACGACGTAGACCGCCTCGTACTCCTGGACCAGCAGCTGGATTTGATGCGGCGTGACCTGGTCGCGCTCGATCCGGACGTACTTCTGCGCGGCGAAATCGACAAATTTGCGGGTGCCGATCCAGTTGGTGACGTAGACGGCATCGCCGGGCAGAGTCCGAGCGATCGCATCGCGGATCACTGCCTGCGTCGCGCCCCACACGGTAAACAGCGGGTGCACGCCCGCCGACGCGATCCCCACGACAGCCAGCCAGGCCACGATCGCCACGCCCCCGCCAACGGCGAACCTTCGCGCGGCCCCTCCCCGGCTGCGCAGGGCAGCGAGCGTGGTGGGGACCGATTCGGCCATCGCAAAGGCAAGGACCGGAAGCAGCGGGATGAAGTAGCGGAGCGCGAGCACCAGGCGCTTGGCGAAGCTGGTTCCCTGGGTGCTGTAGTGCTGCAGCAGGAAGAAGAAGAAAATCAGCAGGATGGTCGCGATGACCTCGGGTCGCCTCTTCCCGCGGTACAGACATCCGAACACCAGCCCACCCGGTACGAACAACAGGAGCCCGATCAGGTAGAGCGGCAGCCGATCGATGATGGTGAGCAGCGCAGGGTGATAGCCATCGCGCTCGTAGAGGCCGGACCCGAAGAACAGATACATGGCCAAGAAGCGGATGCCGAGGCCGAGGAGTCCGCCCACGATCAGCGCCCAGCTCTTCTGCTCGCGCCGCAGCACCGTGCCGGCGAACAACGGGACGAACAGGAGCGGGTTGGTGGCCCGGAAGGCCCACGATGCGCCCGCTACCACGCCGGACGCGATCCACCAGCCAGAGTGGCGTCGCTCGCCGCGCCAGAACAGATACCAGCCGAGCGCGACCAGTGCCGCGCTCGGCACATCACTCATTGCGACACGGCCCATCACCAGCGCCGGGGGGAAGCCGAGCACCACCAAAGCGAACAGGGGCGAGGCGTCGGTCTCGCGAATCCACAGGTAGCTGAGCCACGTCGCCAGCAGCAGCGACGCGCAGGGGATCACGAACGCTCCCCGCCAGCCGAACAGCTCGACGAACGGAGCCATCAGCAGCGCCGTGCCAGGCGGGTAGGTGCTCGCGTAGATCTCCAGCTCCTGCCCCGAGAAGGGATCGATCTGCGTGATCGTCGGCTGACCCGCGAACACGAGCCGTGCCTGCTGCAGATACATCGCCTCATCGTCGTTGGTCACGGTTCCCGGGTAGAACAGCCCGAACGAGATGGCGTAGAGGGCGAGCATCGCCAACACAATCCGGCGCACGAGCTCGGGATCACCCGGGCCGAACACGCCAAGACGCCGGGCGAACGAAGCCCGGGACGGGCCCGGCAGGTCGAACGCCATCGACTCGCTCACGTCGCCCCGAAGTACTCGCGCAGAACGCGGATGTTGCGATCGACGTCGATATCCGAATAGCGAGGATAGGTCGGCAGCAGCACCACCGACCGTGCGGTCCTGCGGGCGTTCGGGCACTCGCGGGCGAACCGAGAGAAGCATTCGAGATCGGCGCAGTTCTTCAGGTGCTGGGCGGCGACGTCGCAGCGCTCGCGCATCATGTGCCTCAGCACGCTCTGTCGATCGTCGACCTGGATCGGAAAGTACGTGTAGGTATGCGAGCCGTCCTTCCGCAGCGGCGGGAGCCCGATCCCATCGACACCGGACAGACCGGCGTGGTAACGCTCTGCATAGGCGACACGCGCACGAATCGAATCGTCAACACTCGGGAGCTGCGCCATCACGATCCTCGCCTGCATCGATGTCAGGCGCCGCAGGTAGCTCTCGGGCAGCTCGCTCTTGCTCCTGGGATCATCGTCCACCGAGACCTGGCTGTTCAGCAGCCCGACGTCGTTCAGGAAGCCATAGCGGAAGATTCGATAGGTCAGGGCCTTGAATACCGGGGGAAGGGTCGCAAGATCAGTGGTCAGGGCTTCGCGTACCTTCGACAGGTAGTAGGGGATCTCCTGAGGCGGAAAGCCATCGACCACCGCGCGCAGCCGGGCCATCAGCTCGCCGTCGTTGCTGACGACCATGCCACCGAAGAACGAGTTGACGTTCTTGTACGCGCCGTAGCTGTAGACGCCGGCGGCCCCGAACGTCCCCACGGCCCGGCCGGCGAAGCGCGCTCCGAAGGCCTGAGCTGCATCCTCGACGAGCGCCACGCCGCGCTCGCGGCACAGCGCCGGGATGCGCTCCATGTCGCACGCGAGCCCGTGCAGGTGAGTGATCAGCACGGCACCGGTCTCGCCATCGACGAGGCGCTCGAGTTCGGCGGAATCGACGTTGCAGGTATCGGGCTCGAGATCCGCGAATACGGGTACGCCGCCGGCGCAGAGCACCATGTTGACCACGTCCGAGATGGTGTATGGCGAGAGCACCACCTTCTGGCCGGGCTCGATCAGCGCGCGGAGCGTCACGAAGATGCCGACGCGCGCCTTGGCGATGCACAGCGCATGCCTCACGTCGTGGCGCTCGCACAGCACCCGCTCGAGCTCGGTGCAGGCGTCGCCGCGCATCCAGCTTCCCAACGCAACCTCCCGGACGACCGCCCAGTAGTCACGCGGCGACGAATAGATGCGGTAGCGCGGGAGCGGCTGCATCGCGGGCGGAAGCCTACCGTTCGCCGAGCCGCTTGTGGAATACGACAAAGCTCCGACCGGCCTCTTCGCACCTGCCGATCCGCTCGAAGCCCTCTCGTTCGTAGAAGGCGATCGCGCGATTGGCCGGATCGTCGAGGGTCTTGACGTAGTAGACGTCGACGCCGCGCGTGCGCAGCATCTCGTCGACCCGCTGGATCAGGCGCTTGCCGAGCTGCTGACCCTGAAGCCTTGAATTCGTGAAGATGTAGGTGATCTCCGGCGCCTTCACGGGCTCGGATTCGTGGCGCAGCGATTCTCCGAGCGTGCCAAGCAGGAAGCGCCCAAACGCCCACCGGGTGAACAGGGCGATCCCCGCCGCAACGAGCAGCTGCGGTAACGTGGCACGCGCAATCCGCCGCTGCAGATCGCCCGGCGACTCACTGACGACCACTGCGCTCTCGACACGGCCATCGACCCGCTCGCACAACACGTACTCCGACTCCGAGCGATCGAGAAAGGCATACAGGCGTGCGGCGAACCTCGGCCCCAGCAGCGCGGGCAGCGAGTCATCGATGCACTCGACGTGGAGCGCCCCGAGGCGCCGGAAATCGTCGGCGTCGAGATCGCTCTCGCCCGCGGGCCGCGAGCTGGCCGTCACCCCTGCTTCTCCATGCGCGCCGAGAGTATCGAGCACCCGCCGCGCGCGCTCCGATCGCCTCCCGTACGGCTGGCGGGCGATCGGGCCGCGGCCCTGCCTCGCGTTGCGACGATTGCGGTACGGTCCGACCCCGGCAGGCCCTAACCGGTTCGCGCCGGCTCGCCGCCGTCGCTGGAGGTGTCCGCACGTGATCGCTGTCATCGGCTCGGGGCCGGCCGGGGTATCGGCTGCCCGCGCGCTCGCCGCCCGCGGGCAGCGGGTAGCGTTGTTCGATGCGGGCATGGAGCTCGAGGCCGAGCGCCGCGGCGAGATCGACCGACTCGCGACGCAGCCCCCCGACGAGTGGGACCGCGACTCCATCGACGTGATCCGCGACACTGGCGACGTCGGGGTTGGCGGCGTGATGCGCAAGCTCAGCTACGGGTCCGATTTCCCCCACCGAGACGTCGCGCGATGGCTCCCATTCGAGAATCACGGCAGCGACGCTCGACCGACGCTTGCGCGCGGCGGCTTCAGCACCGTCTGGGGCTCGTGCGTGCTGCCCTACCTCGACGAAGATCTGGCCGACTGGCCGCTCACCTCGGCAGACCTGGCACCGCACTACCGGGCGGTGATGAAGTTCCTGCCGCTTGCAGCCACCCACGACGCGCTGGCGGAGGAGTTCCCACTCTACTGCGAGACGCCGCAGCAGCTGGCCCCCAGTGCGCAGGCACGCGCGCTGATGCACGATCTCGATCGGGCGCGTCGGCGCCTTGCCGCCAAGGGTCTGCGCTTTGGCTGGTCGCGCACCGCGGTGCGCGCCGAGGAGAGTGCTGCAGGGCCGGGCTGCGTCTACTGCGGTCTGTGCCTGCAGGGCTGCCCCCACCGGCTGATCTACGACGCAAGCGCAACGCTCGACCAGCTGCTGGCCAGCGACGCGGTCGAGTACCGAAAGGGCGTCGTGGTCGAACGTTTCGAAGAGCGGGGCGGCGACGTCGAGCTCGAGCTTCGCTCGATTGCGAGCGGCGACCGCACGCGCACCCACGTCGAGCGCGTGTACGTCGGTTGCGGAGCGATCGCGACGACACGTCTGCTGCTTGCATCGCTCGAGTGCTACGACCGCCCGGTGACGATTCGCGACTCGCAGTACTTCCTGCTGCCGTGGCTGCGGGCCCGCGGCGTTCCACGACCCCGCGACGAGGCGCTCCACACGTTGTGCCAGGCCTTCCTCGAGCTGCGCGACCCGCGCATCGACCCCCGCAACGTGCACTTGCAGATCTACACCTACAACGACCTGTACGCGCGCCTGTTCGATCGACTGCTGGGGCCGCTGCGCGGCGCGGCCCGGCCGCTGATCGACGCCGTGCTGGCGCGCCTGCTGCTGATACAGGGATATCTGCACTCCGACGCGTCGCCGACGATCGAGGCGACACTCGAGCGCCGCGCCGACACGCCGGTTCTCCAGCTGGTCGAGCGGCGCAACCCGAGAACGCGCCCGGTCGTGCGCCGGCTGGTGGCGCGCCTGGTGCGCCTGGCACCCGAGCTGGGCGCGCTCCCGGTGGTCCCGGCCCTGCGCATTGCACCCGCCGGCCGCGGCTTCCACAGCGGCGGCAGCTTTCCGATGCACGAGCGGCCCGGCGAGCTCGAATGCGACCTGCTCGGCCGGCCTCACGGTCTCGAGCGCGTCCACCTGATCGATTCGAGCACCTTCCCCACCATCCCGTCGACCACCATCACGCTCACGGTCATGGCCAACGCCCACCGCATCGCAAGCACGGACCTCTGACCCGCGAGGCAAGCCGCCGGGACCTCTCGATCAGTCGACGGCCGCCCCATCTCGCTGGCGGCCGAGGCCCAACACGCTCAGGAAGAAGCTCGACAAGATCGTCTGGAAGCCCAGCGTGAGCGAGAGCACCGCGGGAACGATCAGCCGCAACGTCTGCTGCGGGTCGAGATCGCCAAACGACTGCGCGCCCCAGTCCGCCAGGGCCCAGATCGAGGCGGCGGCCCCGAAGGCCACCAGCAGCAGCCCCGCAACCAGGCCGGTCTCGAGCTTCACGCGCCCGAACAGGCGATTCAGGCGCTGATCGGGGGGCAAGAGTCCCTCGCTCACGCCGTAGACCTTGGTGAAGACTGCGAAGATCGCCGACTGATAGCCGACGAAGATCGCCGCCGCGGCGTACAGCATCGTGTTGACGTCGAATGCGAAGGTGCCGATGAGAACCGCGCTGGGGATCAGCGCGAGCATCGCCGCGAGCCCGATCGCCATCAGCACGAGACCCGGATAAAGGAATAGCCAGCGCGGGCTGTACAGCATCAGGAAGCGCAGGTGTCGCCAGCCGTCGCGCCAGCTGCGCAGGTGCGGTGCGCGGCTGCGGCCGTCGGGCGCAAGCGTCGTGGGCACCTCGGCGATGCGCTGCTTCATCAGCGTCGCCTTGACGACCATCTCGGACGCGAACTCCATGCCCGTCGTCTGCAGCCCGAGCGCCAACGCCGACTCGCGCTGGAATCCGCGCAGTCCGCAGTGGAAGTCACCGCTCGGGCTGCGGAACAGCAGCCGGCCGATGCCCGTGAGGACGGGGTTGCCCAGGTAGCGGTGCAGCGGCGGCATCGCGCCCGGCTCGATTCCACCGAGGAAGCGGTTGCCCATTACCAGGTCGTAACCCTCGCGCAGCTTCTCGACGAAGGGCATCAAGTTGCCGAAGTCGTAGCTGTCGTCGGCGTCGCCCATGATGATGAAGCGACCGCGAGCCGCCGTAATCCCGCCCTGCAGCGCCGCGCCGTAGCCACGAACCGGAACGTCGATGACGCGCGCACCGTTGCGCCGCGCGATCTGCTGCGAGCCGTCGGTGCTGCCGTTGTCCGCAACCAGCACCTCGCCCGGAACGCCGCCGGCCTCCATCGCCGCCTTCGCTTTGCAGATGCACACCTCGAGCGTCTCGGCCTCGTCGAGGCACGGCATGACGACCGTCAACTCGAGCTCTTCGCGGTTGTCTCCGCTCTCCGGCACTAGCACGACTCCAGCACAACGGGCTCGCTGGTCTCGATCGACTCCAGGATGGCAAACGTGGCGCGCGACACCGCTTCGATCTCCGTCAGCGCGATCGGCGAGGGCTCGCCTGCCCGCAGGGCGGCCAGCGTGCGCGCCACGGCCTCGGTCTGCCCCTTGTCCTGGTTGAGGCCCCGAACGCCCCGGGCGCCGTGGCCCACTGTCACCCGGAAGTTGTCGCAGCGCAGCGTCCGACCCTCCGCCGAGACCTCGATTCGCTCCTTGGCGAGCGCACTGCTCGCGCGGGCGAGGTATTCGAGGGTGGCCACCGAGCCGTCCGCAAACGAGACGGCGGCGACCACCGAATCGTCGCGTTCGGGATCGCGACCGAGCGCACACGCATACACACGCACTGGCAGCGCACCGGCGAGGTGCGTGCACAGGTCGACGAAGTGACACATCTCGCCGATGATCCGTCCGCCACCCACCGCAGGATCGGTGATCCAGCTGCCGGCGGGCGGTGACCCGGCCGAGACCGAGTAACGGATCGCCAGCGGTCCGAGGCGCGACTCGAAGGCTGCGCGCAGGGCCGACGTGTGCGTCGAGAACCTCCGGTTGTAGCCAACCATCAGGAAGCCCTGCGTGTCGCGCGCTGCGCTGACCACGCGGTCCAGCTGAGCGAGATCGAGCGCCACCGGCTTCTCGAGCCAGACGGCCTTGCCCGCGCGCAGCGCCGACTCGGCCAGCTCGGCGTGGCTGTCGTGCCGCGTCGCGACGAACACGAGATCGACCGCATCATCGCCGAGCACGCTCGACGCGTCGGTTGCGCACCGCGCAAACGAGAAGCGCTCGGCCGTCCGGCGCGCCGACAGGCCGGTCTCCGTGACAAGCGCGACGTGACGGACACCCTTGCAGCGCGCAAGCGCCGGCAGCAACACGCCCCTGGCATAGTTGCCCGCGCCCACGAAGGCCACCCCCAGCGGTTCGTTCGCGCCCGCTGCCCGCCGGGGCGGCGCGTCGAGCTCCAGGCAGCGCTCGGACGACGCCTGCTCGGGGGCATAGCGAAACAGCACCGACACGGCCCTGTGGCTTCCCGCCGCCAGCTCCTCGTAGCTGCCCAGCGCATCTGCGAACGCGACCGTCTCGGCGCCGAGCCACCCGGGATCGACGCTGCCGGAGGCGACGAGCGACAAAAAGGCCTGCAGGTTGCGGTTCTCAGTCCAGCGCACGTAGGGCAGCGGATAGTCGTTGCCCTGCTCTTCGTAGCTGCGGTCGTAGCGGCCCGGACCGTAGGACCTGCTGACGACGAACTCGAGTTCCTTGTCGTAGAAGCTGCGCCGATCGAGCTCCATCGGCATCGCCCCGACCACCGATAGCCGGCCCTTCTGGCGACACAGGTCCGCGGCCAGTGCGATCGGTGCCGAGCTGCTGGCCGAGGCGGCGACGATCGCGAGGTCGGCCCCGTGACCGCCGGTCGCCTGATCCTTCCAGCCCTCGGGCACCTGGTCGGGCCCACAGCTCCACTCGGCCCCCTGATCGAGGGCCTGCTTGGCTCGCGCGGGATCGGTGTCGACGCCGAGCACGCGGCAGCCGTTTGCGCGCAGCAGCTGGACGGCGAGCTGGCCGATCAGGCCGAGCCCGACGACGACGGCCACCTCGCCCAGCTGTGGCCTCACCAGGCGAATCCCCTGCAGCGCGATCGCACCAACCGTCGCGTACGCGCCGCGGTCGAGCCCGACCCCTTCCGGCAGGCGAGCGACCAGATTCTCGGGCACCACGTTCCACTCGGCGTGGTTCGCATAGCCCGCACCCGCGCAAGCCACCCGGTCGCCCGGAGCCAGCCAACGCACCCCGGACCCGGCGGCCTCGACCACGCCGGCGCACGAGTAGCCGAGCGGCTGCGGGACATCGAGCCGCCCCGTGACCGCGCGATACGTCTGGATGGGGCCATCCTGGCGCAGTTTGCGCGTCACCTGGGCGACCAGATCAGGACGACTCTGGGCCTTGCCGAGCAGCGACTTGCGCGCGAAATCCATCGCCAGCTTCTCGGTGCCGGGCGACATCACCGAGTAGTGGGTGCGGACGAGAACCTGGCCCGGACCCGGATGCGGCGCCGGGACCTCGACGAGTTCGAGCTCGCCGCTGCGTGCACTCTGGACGATCTGCTTCACACGGTTCCTCAGTCGGCCGATGGGGTCTTCTTGTCGATGTACATCCGACACCAGAGCTCGATGCACATCAACGAGAAGATCGTGTAGCTCGCATCGTAACGACGCTCGCGATCAAGTCCGATGAGATTCCACACCCCTGCCGGATCGAACAGCTGCCGGCGCTCGAGCGAGGCGTGCGACAGCAGGTCATCTACCAACGGCGACAGCGGGCCGCGCAGCCAACTGCGGATCGGCGCGCCGAAACCCGTCTTGGGCCGGTACAGCACCTCGCGCGGCAGGTACGGCTTCATCGCCTGGCGCAGCACCCACTTGCCGGTCCCGCCGTGCTGCTTGTACCCGAGCGGAAGGCGCGCGACCAGATCGACCAGATCGGGATCGAGCAGCGGAACCCGCACCTCGACGCCGTGCGCCATGGACACCTTGTCGACGTAGTTGAGGTTGTGGTCGGCGAGGAAGAACTTGGCCTCGAGGTAGAGCATCCGGTTGAGCGGCGGCACGCTCGGGCTGAGCGCGTCGAGCGCCTCGAGCACTGGACTTCGCGCGCCGCGCGCGAACTCTTCGCGCAGCGCCGGGTGGAACACCGGG
The DNA here is from genome assembly GCA_036336835.1 of Myxococcota bacterium. Taxonomy (GTDB): domain Bacteria; phylum Myxococcota_A; class UBA9160; order UBA9160; family UBA4427; genus JAYZFK01. The sequence goes on from JAYZFK010000077.1 coordinate 10,933, forward strand.
TCGAGATGGTCGAGGCCGATCCAGCGAAAGTACGAGGCGATCCGTTCGTCGCCCGACAGGTGAGCGTAGCGGAACGCCTTCGAGACCCGCCGTCGCAGCTCGTTGGTGGGCGCAATCTGCGAGGAGGCCCAGGCCATGCCGACCCGCGCCGAGAGCGGGAGCCAGCCCCAGAACCGCTCGAGCATGAGCGCGCGGTGGCGTCGGTAGCCCGTGAAGATGTCGTCTCCACCGGCACCCGAAAGCAGCACCTTGATGCCGTGCTCGCGTGCCATCCGACTGATGAACAGCGCGTTGATCGGCGCCGGATCGGCCTGGGGCTCGTCGAGGTGGAACACCATGCTCGGCAGCTCGTCGACCATCTCGGGCCCGACGTAGATGGTGTGTAGATCGACGTCGAGATGCTTCGCAACGCGCTGGGCGTACGGCAGATCCTCAGCCATGCCTTCGGCGTCCGCGCTGGGATCCTGAAAGCCGATCGTGAAGCACTGCAGCCGCTCGCTACCCATCGCTCGCTGCGCCAACGCGACAACGCTGCTCGAATCAAGCCCACCCGACAAGAACGCACCCACGGGCACATCGGACACCAGCTGACGCTCTACGGCCTGCGTCAGGTACTTGCGCACCTGAACGGTCGCGTCGCCCTTCGGCCAGTCGACGAAGGAGTTCGCGAGCGGCAAGTCGTAGAAGCGCCACTTACGTTCGATTTGACCGGCGCGCACGACCAGAGCGAAGCCCGGCTCGAGCTTGCTCACCGCCCGCAGCATCGTCAACGGCGAGGGGGTCCACAGATACAGCAAGTGGTGCCGGACGCTCTGGTGGTCGAGCTCGCGCGAGATCGACGACTCCTGCAGCAGCGCCTTGATCTCGCTCGCGAACACGAAACCCTTCTCGCACTCGGCGTAGTAGAGCGGCTTCACTCCGAACCCGTCGCGGACCACGAGCAGCGAGTCGTCGCGGTGATCGTGGATCGCGAAGGCGTAGATGCCGTTCAACCGCGCCATCATCTTGTCGCCGTCGCGCCGGTACAGGTTCAGCAACACCTCGGTATCGCAATCACTGCGAAACTCGAAGCCGTCTTCGACGAGCTCACGACGTAGCTCGCGGTAGTTGTAGATCTCGCCGTTGTAGACGATCGTGACCACACCCGTGACGTCGGTCATCGGCTGACGCCCTCGCGACGACAAGTCGATGATCGACAGGCGCCGGTGGGCCAGCCCGATCCCCGCCTCGCTGTCGATTGCGACCCCCGCGTCGTCCGGACCGCGGTGTGCCAGGGCCCGGCTCATACTCAGCAGCAGCGCCTCGTCGAACCGCCCGGAGAAGCCGGCTATCCCGCACATGGCACGGCCTCCTCGGCCAGCGCTCGGACCCGGCGTTCGAGATGACCCCGCCAGCCAGGATGCGCCACGAAGCACGGCTCTTCGGCGAGGCCTTCCAGCCCGAACACCCGCGAGCGAGCGTCTCCGAACGGGATCTCGTGCACGACGACGTCAGCTGCATCACGGACTGAGCTCACACGTAGCGTGGATGTGCGCAGCGTCTCCCAGACCTTGGGAATCCGCGTCTCGTCGAATCCCATCAGGCGAACCGCAGCCAGGTCGAGCGCGATCGGATCGAGCGAGGCCAGCACTACGCCGAGCGGGCGATCGGTGGGCGCTAGCGGGCCCTCGCCCTCCCCGGCCACCACGCCATCGATCACCGTGAGCACCGTGCGCACCGGGGCGGCGGCGCCGAAGTGCGTACCGCTGCGGTCGCTGTAGTAGAGCGCGCGGTTGAGGTCGAGACACATCCGCCAGGTAGTGCGATTACCGTACCAGTTGCCACTGCGAACGAAGTCGCTCGCGCGCGCGGCATTCTCGGCGCGCCGCACCCAGCGCACCAAGCGCGTCCCGACGCGCCGTCGCAACAGACCGCGCGCAACCTCCGTCGCTGCACTGCGAACGCGATCGAGCCGGCCCTCGCCGGGGAACTCGTCACCGCCCGCCCCGGCCGAGCCCACGCAATGGTGTGGCAGCAGGTTCTTGTCGCCATTGATGCCGACGAGGTTCTTGAGTGCGAGCGTCACGCCAGTCTTCTTGTGCGTCTTGAGCTTCGGCAGGTTCACGACGAGGTCGGACGAAAGCACCGTCTCGGACAGCAGATACTCGTGGCGACCTCCGGTGTGATGTTCGGTGGTCGGCTGCGCATCGTAGTCGGCGCCCCGGAAGCGCTTCGGGTCGAGGCCCGAGCCGTGGAACGCGCTGCGTTCGCCCAGATCCACCAGTCGATAGCCGGCCGGGTCGCCGGGAAGCGACCTGCGCTGCACGATCACGCCGTCAGCGTAGCGAACGACCTCGCGCCGAAGATCAATCACTTCCAATCGACGGGCGATCCGCTCGTCGTAGAAGCGCACCAGGTCGTCGAGCCCAGCATTGGCCGCGACCACATCCCAGTCGCAGTCGTGTTGCGGGGCCTCGGCGATCACCACGCTGCCACCATCCCCGGCCGCCAGCCAGGCGTAGTCCGCCATCGCACGCAGCACTGCTCCGTGTGTGATCAGAGAAGCGAGCGTTCCCTCGGCACACGGGTTCCAGTGGCGAATGAAGTTGGGCTTCAACACGATCCGTGCACCCGGTCCCACCAGCGAGCCGAGCGGGTCCCAGTCCGCACTCCCGAAGCGCTCCTCGTCGAGGCCCGCGCCGGCCAGCGCTGCGCGAACCGCTGCGTAGACGTGGTTGGGGGCGTCGTCGTCCGAGCCCGGAGACCGATGGTCTCCAAAGGCCGCGAGCTCGGGGTACGCCGCCCCCGGGCCGAAGGGCGCCGACAATCCGGCGTAGCTCGGCTTGGTGCGCGCGAGACCGACCCGAGCAGTCACGGCTCGTTCCTCCCGACGTCGGATTTCACCGCGCGAAACTTGCCGTTTGCCTCGCGCGCGATCTCGTTCACCAGCCGAAGTCGAATCTCGATCTCCCGCCCCAGCCGAGAGCGGATCTCGCGGATCACACTGCGCTCGGTCGAATCGTCGTAGCCGTCGCGGGGCACGATGAGCACCTCGATCTCGCTAGGATCGCGCTGCACGATCTGCGCCTCGGCGACCTCGAATTGCTCCTTGAACACGTGGTCCATCCGGCCGACGAGGCGACCGTCGGGGGTCAGCACGTAGTCCTCGATACGTCCGTCGACCTCGAAGAACGAGTCGCCGGGGCGACCACACGGGCAAGGCCGCTTGGCCCGCGTTCCGACGTCGCCGATCCGGTAGCGAAACATCGGCGTCGCATCGTGCGACAGGCCGGTGATCAGCAGCGGGCCCGTCTCGGAGTCTTCGCTCTCCTCGGTCGTCTCGACCTCGACGATGCAAAACTCCATGTCGACGTGGAGACGCCCCTCGTCGCACTGTGTCATCGAGACCGAAAACTCGCTCACGCCGTACCGGTCGAGGATTGGCGCGCCGAACGCGAGCTCGATGATCTCGCGCTGAAACGCGAGCAGCGACTCCGAGGAGGTGAATACCCCCGCTAGCCTACCCTTCGGCAACGGGCGCCCGGCCTCGAGCAGCGCGCGCGCGACGAGGTGGATCGACGACGGGTAGCCCTGGACATAACGACTGGGCGTCGCATGCACCGCCTCGACGTAGTCGCGCAGGTTCGCCGGTGTCATGTGGTAGATCGAGAAGAACGTCTGCTTGCTGTACCAGTTGGTGCGCCAGAACGGCGGCTCGACCTGTGCGAAGGGTACGATGATCTGTCCAGCGAACGAGAGATACGGATCGTCGATCCCGACACCAACGCGCCGACGCATCCGCCAGACCGTCGCGTATTCCTCCGCGAGCGTCTCGGGTGAATGCCACAGTTCGAGTGCCGTTCCCGTCGTTCCGCTGGTCTGTGCCGTGTACAGCCGGTGGCGCGCGACACGGCGCGACATGAACGCATGCGGTTGATCGCGATAGGCGCGCTTCTCGAGCGGAGGAATCCCGTTGAGAATCTCGCGCATGGCCTCGAGCGGATCGCGTTTCTCGGACGGCGGCGATAGATCGCGGTAGTAGGGAACGTGCTCGCGCGCCTGGCTCACCAGCGTGGCGAGCCGAGTGCGCTGCAGCCCGAGGAGCTCCTCGTGCGAGCGAGCATCACCGTGTTCCCACTGGTTCAGCGTGCGGTGGAAGTGGCGACTGAACCGCGCGCGATAGCGCAGCAAGCCACCGGCCGAGAGGCCCAGGTTCTGGAGTCCCACGGGCAGACGCGGGTACACGTGGTGGATCACGCTGTCGAAGAGCCCGTTCACCGCTGCTCCACTGATCGAGGCCGTTGGCGCCACGCGAGGATCAAACCGGAAGGATACCCGCGTAGCGCGCCAACCTAGCGGGTCCCCACACGAATCTGCCCATCTGCTTCGGCCTATCGGCGGCGGATCTCGAGCTTCGACCCCCGCGGGGGACAAGTTGAGGCGGCTGGGAACCCGGGTGGTAGAGTGCGACCCCGCTCCGAGCGCCAGGTTCCGGGCGAGGGGGACGTGGAGAGCACGATGCAGGGCCTCGGTCTCGAACTTCCGGCGGGTGCTCCGCTGTCCGTTGCCGCGCTCGTGGTGAGCCTGGGCATCGGCACAGTGCTGGCCATCATCTTGCGCTGGCACTTCGAGCGCTTCGGCTCGACGTTGTCCAACCGCTCGGAGTTCGCGCAGGTCTTCCCGATGATCGTGCTCACGACGGTGCTGATCATCACCGTCGTGAAGAGCTCGCTCGCGCTCTCGCTCGGCCTCGTCGGTGCGCTCTCGATCGTCCGCTTCCGCACACCGATCAAGGAGCCAGAAGAGCTCGCGTACCTGTTCATCGCGATCAGCATCGGGCTCGGCCTCGGGGCCAACCAGCACGTTGCCACGGTGGTGGCTGCAAGCCTGATCCTGGGCGTGGTCGCTCTGCTGCGCTGGAGACGCCGCGGCAGTGAGCAGACCGGCCTCTACCTGTCGGTGGACTGGCGCGAGGCGGCCTCGAGCCCGCTCGAAGGGCTGGCAGAGGTCGTCTCGGCTCATGCTCTCGCGGCCGACCTGCGTCGAGTCGATGCGCGCGAAGGGGGCTACGAGGTCACCTACTTCGTCGATGTCCAGGGCGTCGAGGTGGTGCCAGCGATGGTCGAAGCCCTGCAGCAGCGCTTCCCCGGTGTGGGCGTCACGTTCGTCGATCAGAATCAGCTCCCCAGCGTCTGACGCACCCGTGTCGGCGCCCGCGCTCGAGCAGCTGCGCTACGAGGTCAAGTTCGTCGCCCATGCGAGCGAGCGGTCCGCCGTGCTGCAGTGGGTCCGCAACCACTGGGCCGGTTTCGGCCGACCGTATCCCGACCGCCGCATCAGCAACGTGTACTTCGACAGCTATGAGCTCTCGGCCTTCCACGAGAACCTCTCCGGCACCAGCCGCCGCTCGAAGGTCCGCTGGCGTTGGTACGGCGACACCACCGGTCCCGACCGGGGAACTCTCGAGGTCAAGCGCCGCCGCGGCGGCCTCGGCTGGAAGCTCGCCTACCGCACCGGCGGCTGCGATCTCACGACCCTGCCGTGGCGCGACGTGCGCGCGACCCTGCGCACGGCGCTCGACGGCGCCGGCCGCATCTGGCTCGACGCAAACCCGCTCCCGGTGTTGATCAACCGCTACCGACGCCGCTACTTCGCTTCGGGCGACGGCGCCGTCCGCCTGACCGTCGACTGGGATCAACAGGTCTACGACCAGAAGCTTCGCTCACTGCCCAACCTACGCCGCCGCGCCAACCACCCCGACACCCTGGTCGTGGAGTTCAAGTTCCGGGTCGGCGAGCAGCGCCGCGCATCGGCGATGATCCAGGGGCTGCCACTCCGGCTCTCGCGCAACTCCAAGTACGTCATCGGCGTGCAATCGATCGCGAACGGGTGAAGGGCGCAGGATTCGTGCGACTTAACGAGGCGGCCCAGCAAGACTGGAATTCGAAGGCCCAGATTCGAGGCCGCCTGCTGCCGTCGGACGACCCGCGGTACTTCCCTGTTTCGAGATATCTCGCCGTATAATCGCCCACGCGAAGCCGACGCGATTCGGGTTCAGGGGTGCTGGACGATGCCGCGTGGATCCACCCGGCGAGCTGCAGATCGCCGGTGCTTCGGAAACGCCAGGCCCTTCGCACGGACGACGCTGGCGATCGCGGCATTCGTGGCCGTCGCGGCACTGCATCTACCCTCTTCCGAGGCAGGGGCGCGCGGCGTTCGTGTGGGCATCGTCCTCGATGGACCGGTGACACGGGCCGACCTGATCGACATCTTTCGCGCGGAGCTGGTCGAGCTGATGGGCGAAGAGTTCGGCCTCGAAGTGCCCGGGGACGCAATCGTGCCGAGCGACTACACGGCCGAGGGGGTCCGGGCCTCGCTCGACGCACTGTACGACGACCCAAAGATCGATCTCGTCGTGGCCCTCGGACTGATCGCGTCTCAGGAGGCGGCGCGTCACCCCTACAGGCCCAAGCCGACCTTCGCACCGTTTCCCGTCGACGCCGCGATCCAGAACCTGCCCTACGCCGATGGCACGAGCGGAGTGCAGAACTTCAACTACCTGGCGTCGAACATCGACACTCGCCAGAGTCTCGCGGCGTTCCGGGAGCTCGTTTCCTTCGAGCATCTGGCGCTGTTCGTCAACGCCGAGCTGGCGCGCGCGGTACCGGGCTTTACCGCCCAGGCGAAGGCAGCGGCCCAGCTGCTCGGCGTCGAGCTCGATGTAATTCCGGTGGACCGCTCCGTGGGCGACGCGCTGGCCGCGATCGGCCCGAGAGTCGACGCGGTCTTCGTCACGCCGCTGTTGCAGCTGTCCGCCGCGGAGTTCGAACAGCTGACCCGGGGGTTCATCGAACGGCGGCTTCCGAGCTTCTCGCTGCTCGGAGAGGGGGAGGTCGCAGCCGGCATCCTGGCCGGCATCCGGCCGCACTCGGATTGGCGGCGCATGGCGCGCCGGATCTCCTTGAACGCCCAGCGAGCACTGCTGGGAGAGGATCCCGGCACACTGCCGGTAGAGTTCGAGATGCGCAAGCGCCTGGTGCTCAACATGGAGACGGCGCGCGCGATCGGCTTCTCTCCCAGCTGGTCGGTCTATGTCGAGGCCCGACTCCTCCACCCCGACGATATGCAACAGCGCGAGCGAACTCTGATCGGGAGTGTGCGAGAGGCGATCTCGAGCAATCTCTCTCTCGAGGCGAACCGTCACGAGGTGCTGGCCGGCGCGGAAGAGGTCCGCAACGCGCGCTCGAAGCTGCTTCCAAAGGCTGAGTTTCGCACCGGCTACACGCGAATCGACGGCGACCGCGCCCGCAACAGCTTCGGCCTGATGCCGGAGAGCCAGCAAGACGTGGGCGGGCGGGTCGAGCAGCTGATCTGGGACGAGAGAGCGTGGGCGAGCTTCACAGTCGAGAAGCACCTGCAGCGGTCCCGAGAAGAGGACCGCAGCGTACGCACCCTCGACATCGTTCTGGCCGGGGCCAGCGCCTACCTGGACGTGCTCCGCGCCCGGACGCTGCTGCGTACCGAGCGCGAGAACCTCGCGGTCAGCCGCTCCAACCTGGACCTCGCCCGTATGCGGGTTGCCGTCGGCTACTCCGGCCGCCAGGAGGAGCTCCGCTGGCTGAGCCGGATCAACCGCGACAAGCAGGCCGTGATCGACGCGTACGTTCGTGTGGAAATCGCGCGGCAACGTCTCAACCAGCTGTTGAATCGTCCCATCGAAGAGAGCTTTGCTGCCCAGGACGCGACCCTCGCCGAGTACGGCTTCATCTTCGGAGACCCGAAACTCCTGTCCTACGTCGACTCGCCGGCCGAGAACCGGGTCTTCCGCGACTTCATGGTCGAGGTCGGGCTCGAGGCATCCCCGGAAATCAAGCGCATCGACGCGGCCCTCGAGGCGCGCGAACGAGTACTGGCATCGACGCGTAGCGCATTCTACTCGCCGTCGGTTGCCTTTCGCGGCGACCTGCGCCACAGCGTCCACGAGTCCGGGGCCGGTTCGAACATCGCGCTGAGCGACGACACCGACTACACGCTAGGTCTGCAACTCACCTTTCCCATCGTGCGCGGGGGCGCGAAGTTCTCGGAGACCCGGCAGGCCTTCGAGGAGGTCGCCCAGCTTCGCGTCGAGAGGCGGTTGGCGTCGCAACAGGTGGAGCGCGACGTACGTTCCACCTTCTTCCTGGCCGCACGCTCCTTCACCAGCATCGCGCTCTCGAAGGCGGCGGCGGCGGCGGCGAGCGAGAACTTCGCGCTGGTGACAGACCTCTACGCACGCGGTGCGGTGGGCATCATCGACCTGCTCGACGCGCAGAACGCGGCGCTACGCGCCGACCAGGCGGCCGCGAACGCGGTCCACGACTTCCTGGTCGACCTGATGCGCGCGGAGCGAGCAGCTTCGCGCTTTCCCTTCCTGTCCTCGCGCTCCGAGCGCGATGCCCTGGTCGAACGCATGAAGAGCTTCTTTGCGCGCACGCCTTGAGCCGATCGCGGCTTCCCCGTCCGAGAGGAATCCATGGCCAGCAGACCCCCGCCCCCCAACGTCTGGCAGACCGTCGTGGCCGCGGCCCTGACCGCACTGGTCGCTTGCGGAGGCGAGCCCGAGGTCAGTGAGCCGTTGATCCGCCCGGTCCGCACCGCGCGGGTCCAGTCCACCGGAAGTGAGCAGGTACGCAGCTTCACCGGCTCGACGAAGGCGGGCGCGGAGATCGCCCTGAGCTTCAAGGTTCCCGGGACCATCATGCGATTGCTCGTGCGCCTGGGCGACCCGGTCGTAAGAGGACAGCTGATCGCACAGCTGGAGCCCAGCGACTACGAGCTGCGGGAAGGCGAGGCAAGGGCCACACGCGCTCTGAGGTTTGCGGAGCAACGCAACGCCGAGGCCCAGTACGATCGCGTGCGCGCGCTCTACGAGAACAACAACGCGTCGCGCACGGAGCTCGACGCCGCACGCGCACGCGCGGAGTCCGCGGGCTCGCTGTTGGAGGCCCACTCGAAGACGCTCGAGCTCGCGACTAAGCAGCTCAGCTACACGCGGCTCGAGGCGCCGGTCGATGGCCTCGTATCCGAGGTCCCCGGCGACGAGAACGAGAACGTCGCCGCGGGTCAAACGACGGTGGTACTGACCTCCGGCGCACTGCCGGAGGTCGAGATCGCGATCCCCAGCCACCTGATCGCGCAGGTGAAGCGGGACGACATCGTGAAGGTGAGCCTGCCAAGCATCGAGGGTCCTCCCCTGCCGGCAACCGTCATCGAAGTTGGGGTCAGCGCCGGCGCTGGGCGCAGCACCTTTCCCGTCACGGCAAGGCTTCACGAGGATCACCCCGCGATCCGGCCGGGCATGGCCGCCGAGGTGGAGTTCCGCTTTGCAGCGGAAGGCGAAGGACGCCTGCTGGTCCCGACCGTGGCCGTCGGAGAGGATCGGCAGGGCCGCTTCGTGTTCGTCTTCGAGACCGGACCCGACGGACTCGGCACGGCACGTCGCCGCGCCGTCGAAATAGGGAGCGTCTCCGTCGGGGGGCTCGAAATCCTCTCCGGGCTCCGCGAGGGCGAGACGGTCATTACGGCGGGCGTTCGCCGGATACAGGACGGGCTCCCGGTGCGGCTCCTCGACCCACCGGAGCCGGACCGAAAGGCACACCAGTGAACCTGACGCGCGCCGCGATCCAGAGGGATCGGGTGACGTGGGTAGCCCTCGCGGTCATCGCGTTGACGGGTGTGTTCACCTATCTGGGAATGCCGCGGGCCGAGGATCCGGGCTTCACCGTCCGCACCGCGGTGGTCCTGACACGGTTTCCGGGCGCGAGCGCCGAACGCGTCGAGCAGCTGGTCACTGACAAGCTCGAGAAGAAGATTCAGGAGCTGCCCGAGCTCGAGCGCATTCAGAGCCAGTCCAAGGAGGGGGTGTCGATCATCTACGTCGACATCGACGAGAAGTACAGCAACATGCGTCCCCTCTGGGACAAGCTGCGGCGCAAGGTCCAGCGGGCAGCAGCCGAGCTGCCCTCCGGTGTGATCGGCCCTGTCGTGAACGACGAGTTCGGTGATGTCTTCGGCATCGTGCTCGGGATCATCGGAGACGGCTTCGGCTACGCGGAGTTGAAGCAGGTCGCCGACGAGGTGCGCGACGAACTCCTGCACCTGCCCGACGTCGCCAAGGTCGAGATCTACGGGGCCCAGCAAGAACGCATCTTCGTCGAGTACGACAACGCGCGACTCGCCGAGCTTGGCTTGTCGCCGCTCCTGCTCCAGAAAGTCCTCCGGGAGCGCAACATCATCGTCCCAGGCGGTCAGGTCAGCACGGAGTTCGAGCGGATCACGCTCGAACCCTCGGGAAACTTCGAGTCGATCGAGGACACGGCTCGCACTGTCGTGGTGGTGCCCGGGAGCCGCGAGGTGATGTATCTCGGCGACATCGTCGACATCTATCGCGGCTACGTGGACCCGCCGCATAGCAAGGTTCGCGTCTCAGGCGAGAACGCGCTCGCGCTAGCGGTGGCGATGCGGGAGGGCGGCAACATTCTAGACGTCGGGAAGGGCATCGAGGCCTTCCTCGAGCGAGCGCGCTCCGTCTACCCGATCGGCATCGAGTTCGAGATGATTCAGTTCCAGCCCGATGCGGTCGAGCGGAAGATCAGCGATTTCATCGGAAATTTGCTCCAGGCAATCGGGGTCGTCACCCTGGTTCTTCTGTTCGCACTCGGTCTCCGCACGGGCCTGATCGTCGCGAGCCTGATTCCGATGACGATCGCCATGGGACTGGTGCTGATGGGCTACTTCGACATCGGTCTCAACCAGATTTCACTGGCGGCACTCATCATCGCGCTCGGCATGCTCGTCGACACGTCGATCGTGATGTGCGAGTCGATCACGGTCGAGATCGCTGCCGGCAAGTCACCCGTCGAAGCGGCCGTGGCTTCCTCACAGGAGCTGATGGTCCCTCTGCTCACATCCGCGCTCACGACCGCGGCCGCCTTCCTCCCGATCTATCTCGCGGAGGCGAAGGCCGGCGAGTACACCGCGCCGATCTTCCAGGTCGTGACCATCATGCTGCTCTCCTCGTGGCTCCTCGGCTTGACGCTGATCCCGCTGCTCTGCGTGCGCTATCTGCGCGTCTCCGCGAACCCCGATGCCGAGAGCGTCGATTCGCCGTTCTACCAGCGGTACCGGGCGGTCCTGGTGGGCGTCCTGCAACACCGCTTCTTGTTTCTCGTCGCCGTCGCGGGCGTCTTCGCAGCCGCCATCTACGGCTTCCGCTTCGTACCGTCGATTTTCTTCCCACCCAACGACCGACCCACTTTCACCGCCGAGATCGAGCTGCCCGCCGGCAGCCCCATTGCACGGACGGAGGCCGTGGTTCGAGAGTTCGATCGCTACATCGCCGAGCACCACCGCATCGGCCCCGAGCGCGACGAGGGCGTGACGGACTGGATCACCTTCGTAGGCAATGGTGGGCCCCGCTTCATCCTCCCCTACGCGCCGAAGGTCGCGTCTCCCGAGATTGCCTACGCGATCCTCAACGCCACCTCCCGCTCGGCCGTGGATCCACTGCTCCCGAAGATCGAGCAGTTCCTGCGCGATCATTTCCCCGATGTCAAAGCGACGGTGCGTCCGCTCGACACCGGGCCGCCCGCGTGGCCGCCCATCGAGGTCCGCATCTCAGGGCGCGACACGGAGCAGATCTTCGCGCTGGCCGACCAGGTCAAAGCAAGGCTCCGCGAGATCCCCGGCACCAAACTCATCGACGACGACTGGGGGGCGCGCGCCAAGAAGGCGCGGATTGCCATCGACCAGCCGCGGGCCCGGCGCGCGGGGGTGACCAGCCAGGACGTCGCGCTCTCGCTCCAGAGCTTCCTGTCCGGAATCGAGACGACGCAGTACCGGGAGGGCGACAAGCTCATCCCGGTCACGCTTCGTTCGGTCGCGGCCGGGCGCAACGACCTCGGTCGCATTGACGGCATCAACGTGTACGCCCAGGCCTCGGGCGTCTCGGTCCCCCTGAACCAGGTCGCCGATCTGGTCCTCGAATGGGAGCCCGCGCGCGTGCACCGCTTCAACCGCGTTCGGACCGTGACGGTCGAATCGGCAATGGCGCCCAGCCACACGGCTGCTGACATCAACTCCGCGCTTTCGCCGTGGCTCGAGGAGCAGTCGACAGCCTGGGGGCTCGGCTACACCTGGGAGCTCGGCGGCGAGCACGAGGCCTCCGACCGATCGCGGCGGGCAATTGGCGCCAAGCTTCCGATCGCCGGGCTCATCATCGTCCTGCTACTGGTCGGACAGTTCAACTCGGTCCGCAAGCCCCTGATCATCCTCATCACGATCCCACTCGGCCTGATCGGCGTGGTCTTCGGCCTGCTCGTGGCGCGTTCCTACTTCGGCTTCTTCACACTCCTCGGCGTCATCGCGCTCTCGGGCGTCGTCATCAACAACGCGATCGTCCTGATCGATCGCATTCGGATCGAGATCGAAGACCTGGGGCGAACGCCCGCCGAGGCAGTCATCGAGGCGGCCATCCGCCGTCTCCGACCGATCCTCCTCACCACCGCGACAACGGTCCTCGGCCTGATCCCGTTGTGGTTCGGCGGCGGCTCGATGTTCCAGCCGATGGCGATCACGATCATCTTCGGCTTGCTGTTTGCGACGGTTCTGACGCTGCTCCTGGTGCCCGTGCTCTACTCGCTGTTGTTCCGTGTCGATGTTCGGGCGTACTCGGCGCCTCCGACCGGTGAAAATCGACTCGAGCCTGCCTTGGGCGCTGAAGCCACCGGAGTCGACTCGTGACGAGTCCTGGCCGCTCAGGCACGCGACCCGTGGGGCAATCGAGACCCGCTGGGGCCCTGGGCCGGCTGGCCAGCAACGCAGCAGGCCGTGAGAATCCGGCAGAAGGCCCCTAAGCCGCGCTGGCCGGATTCATGGGCGTGGCGAGCTCGTCGCGTCTCGACTCTCGACGCCAGCGTGGTGGCCGTCAGGGCCACCTGTAGGATCTTCGCACCGTGGCCGGGAAGGCGCGCGATGATTGAAATGGCCAACCGGATCGTGCGATCATGAGTCCCTCCTGGGGTTGGGGTTCGCGTGCATACGTTTTCGGGATCGAATTCGCGTTCGAAACTCGCAGAGTTGCTCGGCGCAACTGATCTGTTCGCGGGCTTGGAGGATGCCCTCCTCCAGGAATTCGCGGGCCGCTGCGAACGGGTGTATCTGGCTCCCGGCGAATTCCTGATGCGAGAGGGCGATCCCGCGGATTGCCTGTACGTCCTCGTCAGCGGCCGGCTTCGCGTCCAGGTCAAGCAGCGCGACGGCGTAGAAGCGGCCGTCGGCGAAATCGGGCGCAATGAGGTGGTCGGCGAGATGGCCATCATTGCGGATGAGCCACGCTCGGCGACCGTCATCGCGATTCGCGACAGCGAGCTCCTGATGTTCTCGAGAGAGGATTTCGAGCACCTCGTCGAGAAGCATCCCGTGGCCATGCTGAAGATTGCGCGCCAGATCGTGACCCGGCTCCGGCGAAGCATCCGCTCTCAGGCCGCATCGAGGAGGGAGTTGAGCATCGCGGTCATCCCGGCCGGTGAGCAGGCCCCGATCGACCCGTTCATCGATGAGTTCGTCGACCGGCTTGGCCAAATCGGTTCGACCCTGGTGCTCGACAGCGGCTTGGTCGACGAACACCTCGGACCTGGCGCAGCCGACGCAACGCAGCACGGCTCGCACAACGACCGACTCCTGAGCTGGCTCAATGAACAAGAGGCGAAACATCGCTATATCGTCTACCGCGCGGACGCGTCTGCGACGAACTGGACACGCCGATGTCTGCGTCTGGCCGACCGCGTACTCGCCGTGGGGCTGGCGCGGAGCAATCCCGAGCGAAACGAGATCGAAGAAGAATTCCTGAAACACGGCTCCAACAAGGTCTTCGCCCAGGCCGAGCTGGTTCTCGTTCACGAGAACGACGGGACCCCACCGAGCGGGACGAAGCACTGGCTTGCCCTGCGCAACGTCCGGGGTTGCCATCACATTCGCAGCGGGCTCGAGAAGGATTACGAGCGGCTCGTCAGGCTCCTGACCGGCAGGGCATTCGGTCTCGTTCTGGGAGGAGGCGGCGCACGCGGGCTCGCACACGTCGGCGTGATCCGAGCCATCCAAGAAATTGGGATCCCGATCGACGCGATCGGCGGGACGAGCATGGGCGCGGTCATTTCAGGGTTCTATGCGATGAATTCCGATCTCGAAAACATGACCGCGCTTTGCCGGACTACATTCCTGAAACAACGGAAGCTGCTAGACATCACCTTTCCAGCCGTTGCGTTGGCGTCCGGAAAACGAATCGGGAAACACCTCGAGACGGTCTTCGGCGATGCGCAAATCGAGGATCTCTGGCTGAAATACTATTGCGTGTCGAGCAATCTGACCCGCGCCGAAACGGCGGTCCACCGCGACGGCTCGTGTTGGCAGCGGATCCGAGCGAGCATCTCTCTTCCCGGCATCCTGCCGCCGATCTACCACGATGGGGACCTGCTCGTGGACGGGAGCGTCACGAACAACCTTCCCGTGGGCATCATGCGCACGACATGCGACGGGGGAACGGTCATCGCCGTCGACGTCAGTCCGAAGGTGGACATGCGGCAGAAGGTATCCTTCGGCGAGGCGATTTCGGGCTGGAAGGTCCTGAGGCGAGGCATGAACCCGTTCGCCCGATCGATGGAGGTTCCCACGATTGCGAACGTCCTGATGCGAACCACGCTGCTGGGCAGCTCGAGTGCTCAGGCCGCCAACGCGCGGGATGCCGATCTCTGCCTGTACCCGCCCGTCGAGAACGCGGGCCTGCTGGAATTCCAGGCGTTCGAGGACCTCGCCGAAACCGGATACCGCTACGCCGTGGAAGAACTCCAGAAATGGTGGCCCGACAACGCCATCAGGTAGAGACACCAGGGTTCGGATGCCGAATACCGCGACTCCGGAAAACTCCGGCGAACTGGGACAGCTGATCGACGCGGCGGTCGCCCAGCGCACCAACCTGCGCGAGGGACTCCGCGCGATGCATCGGGTGCGCTTCATCGCGTACATCGCTTTCGCGGCGGTCATATTCGTGACCGGGCCCGTGCTGCAGATCGATCCCATCGAGTTCACCATCCAGGGCCTCAGCATCTGCGGCGTCGGCATCGTCTCGGCGTGGCTGATCCTGCGCGCGGTCCGCGACGCCCCACCGCGAGAGTGGCTGGCCTATGCGGCGGTCCCCATCGACGTGGGGATCGTCATGACCGTGGCATTCCTGCTGGGCGGCGTCGGCACCACGATACCCTTCACGTTCTTCATCGTCGTGGTCATGCACGGGTTGCTGCTGCACACGCGCGCCCTGCTCGCGATCGTAGTGTGCGCCTCAGGTGCCTTCCTCGTTCTCGACACCGCGTCAGCGGAGTCGTTGCCCGTCGACGAGGTGATCATCTTCCTGACCACACTGAATCTCACGGCGCTGGCCACCACTGGCGTCATCGGCATGGGGCGGCGCCTGACGGACGGAATGCTAGAGGCGCAGCGCAGCCAGCACGAGATCCTGGAGACCTTCGGCCGCCACGTCTCGCCCCAGGTGGCAGAGCGCCTGCTGGAGAGCGGCGCCGGCTCCGAGACCGAGTTGCGCGATGTGAGCGTGCTCTTCCTCGACATCCGCGGATTCACCAGGCGCAGCGAGACCCTGTCACCCGAGGAGGTGGTCGAGCTGCTCAATGACCTCTTTTCCTTCATGGTCGACGAGATCGACCGGCACCAGGGCATCGTGAACAAGTTCCTGGGCGATGGCTTCATGGCGATGTTCGGAGCGCCCTTCTCGACCGGCCAGGACGCCGCGAACGCGCTCGCCGCGGCCCTGGGGATTTGCGACGGTCTCGACGCGCGGATCGCAGACAAGGAGCTGCCGCCGCTTCGGATCGGCATTGGCATCCACGCGGGCCATGCCATCGCCGGCAGCATCGGGTCGTCACGCCGCAAGGAGTACACTCTCATCGGCGACGTGGTGAACGTGGCATCGCGCGTCGAATCGCTCAACAAGCGCTTCGACACTACGGTGCTGGTGACCGACACGGTCTGGTCCCATCTCGAAGAGCCGCGCCCCGAAGCCACCGTCCACCGCGACGTGGAGATCCGCGGCCGCGCCGAGCAGATGACCATCTACCAGGTCCGCTGAGCGCACCCGGGAGCGCGCGCACCCGGCGAATCGCCGGACAGGCCGGTCTCGCTACTGCGCCGACCGGCGCACGGGCAACGCCTCGATCGACACCACGATGGGATTTCCGATCCCCTGGCCGCTGTATGTCGCCTCGCCGATCGCTCGGAGCGCGCCGGCGGTGATATCGCCTCGAGGTACACTAGTGGTCCCGCGCTGCTCCGCGCGGCCGGAGCGCGCTCCATTCTTGTGAGATCGCCACGCTAGGTTCCTCTCCCCGAGGCACGTGGCGGAGGGAAGTCGATGCGCGAGAGAGCGGCCGAGAATCTCGCCGTGCTGAAGGAGTGCTTCGCGATCATCGGAACGGGCGACGCCGACGCGCTCGTCGAACACTATACCGACGACTACGTGCTGGAATTGCCGTACGCAACGGCCGACGGCACCACCCGGTACGAGGGCCGCGACGTCGTCCGCGCACGCCTGCGGGCGGTGTTTCGCGTTCTGCACCTGGATCTCAGCATCACCGCGACGCATCCGGCCGCCGATCCCGACCTGGTGATCGCCGAGTACACGAGCTCGGGAACGTCGCAACCGACGGGCGAGCTCTCGTCCAACCGCTACGTGGGCTTCTGGTGGTTTCGCAACGGCCTGGTGTGCCGCACGCGTGAATACTTCAACCCGGAACTCTCGGTCACGAAGACGCTCTGAGCCCCTCCACCTGCTTGCCGAATCACTGGCCTCCGGGCGGGGCGGCTACGGGCGCCCGCGAGCAGAAATCGACCTGGCGAGCCACGCCGTCGAGCAAACCCGCGCAACGACCGGCCAGCTCGCGGAGCTCGCGTGCGGGGCTGCCGAGTCCGAGCCTCCCCTCAGCGGCGGCGCCGGCGCCAGCGACGGGACGCCGACTTCTGCTCCGAACCCTCCCCCTGTGTCGCGTCCGAATCGACCGCCGCGGACTCGACCACCTGCTCTCCCCAAGAGCTGGATACCGACTCGCCCACCCCCGGAGCTGGCTCCAGCACTGGTACCGACTCGACCGAGGACCCGGCCGCTTCGGACACGCCCGGCGCAGGTGCGGGGACGAAGGGCGCAGGAGCAACGGGCTCGGGAGCAACCGGCGCAGGAGCAACGGGCGCAGGAGCAACCGGCGGCGGCGCCGGCTCGACGCTCCCCGTCGCCGCTTCGATGACCCGACCGCGGGCGACCGCGGCCGCGAGGTTCGGGCCGAACGCGTCTGCCACTGCAGCCCGACGCTGCTCCCAGGCGCCGTCGTCGAGATCGTCCGTGGCGGCGATCAGCGCGAGCAGCAACGAGTAGGGATGCGAATCCGAGGTCAGGGACTCGAGGCGGTCGAGACCGACCGGGGCTTCGCCCGTGAGCTCGGCAACGCGCTGCTCCGCCTCGCCGCGCGGCACCTCGAGGAGCACCCGAGCCGCATCCGTGGTCGCACGCAGGCCGACGACGCGCCTCACCACGGCGAGTGCAGCGGCGCGCCGGCGACCGATCTCGGCATAGACGGCATCGATCCTCTCCGTAGCCGACTCGAGCGCATGCAGCGAAAGATCATCGCCCAGCGACTCGAGCTCGATCCCCACGTGGGAGGCGTGCTGCTCCAGAGTGCTCCAGAGCGCGCGGAACGACTGCCTCAGCGAGACGATCGAATCCGCCAGCGACTCCTTCGGTAGCTGACCGCTCTTCTGCAGCGCCTGGGCCGCCCCCTCCAGGTCCTGGAGCAGAGTCGTGGCAACCGAACGCATAGCGTCGATCAGCGGCTCTACTGTGGGCGTCTGGCCTCCCCCCATGCGTTCCTCATCCCGATCGACTTGGCTCATGGCACCTCCGCTGCCGATTCTCGAGGCTCGCAGTCTACCCCAGCAAGTACGGAAAGTGGGCCCGGACCGCGCGCCGGACCGATGCCGAGGGGCTCGGCTCCGCGGAGAGTCGAGGCCCCGGTCCCCGGAAGGACCGCTCGCGCTTCATCGCGCGACGTGCGGAAGAGGCGCTCCGTGCTCGGGATCAGCCAACGCCGCGTCTGCGATGAGGTTCGCGAGCATCGTGACCGCCTGCGGGCTGAGGTGACAACACCAGTCGCTGTACCTCGTCATCGAATCGTCCTGGAACATTCGGCTGGCGTCGACCCAGGCCACGCCACTCCGTCGCAGCGCGTCCCCCGCACGGAGCAGCAACGGGTATGCCGCCTTCGTTGCCTGGGCCGAGGGGGACCTCGGTCGGAAGAAGTCCCGCCTTTCCCTCGCAGACAGCGGCTTCGTTCCCGCAAAATATTGATTGGGTTGCAGCACGTGCACGTACCGGATGCCGTTCGCCGCCGCGAGCCTGTGCATTTGCAGCGAGGATTGCTTCCAGAGTGCGGTCGCCGCGCTAATCGCCTCAGCGGCGCTCTCGATGTGGTGCGGAGGACCTGCCGCCTCGAACGAGAGACTTCCCCGGTCGGCGCTCTCGGTCGCCGCGATCACGTCCGCTATCCGCCGCTCCGTCTCGAGGAACGAGCGCGTGAGGAACAGACCCACGAGCGCAGAGCTGGCCAGCGGGCTCTCGCGCGCCCACGCCTCGCGGGACCGGTTCCGTGCGCGCAGGAATGCGACCTCGCCTCGTCGCGAGAGAGACTCGCTGTCGAGCAGGTTGTGGATGCGAAACTGCCAGTGGCGCGGGTAGACCGGATGGACGCCGCGCATCACGTTGTCGGCATAGCTCAGGGCGATCTCGTTGTAGCCGTCGAGGTTGATCACGAGATCGAAGCGCGCGCCCAGCACAAGGAGGTAGTTGAACGTCATGAGCTGCTGCGGCTGCTTGTACCCGCCGAGCGCCCCCTTGAACATCCGAACGCGGACCGGCTGACCCGCACGATCCCCGAGGCGCTGGGCGAGCGCCTGCCGGAGCTTGTTGCTGACCTGCAACGCCACGGAGCCACCGGTGAGCAGAACCGAGAAGCTGTCGGGCGGCGCGGGATCTTCGGGGGGGAAGCTGTCGAAGAAGCCGTGCGCCGCGTCGCTAGCGGGACTGCTCCTCGCCACGAAGCCCAGGTATGGATGTACCACGTGCAGGCCGACGACGTCGGGGCCGCGTACCTCGTGCGGTCGAAAGGCTGCGTCCATCGCAAAGTCGCCGAGCTCGGCCCCGGCGTATGGACGTTCATAGAGTGCGCGGTAGGCCAGACGCGCAGAGCCCTCGATGAAGCCGAGGACCAGGACCGCGACGATTGCGGCAAACAGCATTCGCTTCGGGCGTGTCATTCAGCTCGTCGCGGTCCCTCGATTCGGCCCCGCAGCGTACCAGGCGACACCGATCGCTGCTCGAGCCCGCGCCTCACGCATCCATCGCGCGGGCCGAGACTCCCCCAGCGCATCAGCTGTTATGCAATCGGACGAAGCGTGCTCGTCGTCAGCTGACGGTACTTCGCCAGCCACCCAACGGTGGCTCTCGCCACCGGAAACCGCGGCCTAGGGAGCTTCCAGATCCAGACCGCTCTCGCGGATCTTCTGCAGCAGGGTCTTGTAGGAGACCTGGAGCAGCTTGGCGGCCTGCTTGCGGTTCCACTGGGTCTTGTCGAGCGCGATGCTGATCGTCTCGCGTTCGGCCTGACGAGCGACGCGCCGGCCGACCTCGCGCAGCGGGACCTCGCCAGCAGTGGCCTCGACCTCGCGCAGCAGGGCCTCGAACTCGCCGCCGCTGCGGCTGCGGCGTCCGGTTTCGAGATCACACAGGATCGGTTCCTCGCTCTCGAGCACGACCAGGCGCTTGATCAGGTTCTCGAGCTCTCGGACGTTGCCCGGAAAGTCATAGCTCGCGAACGCGGCCTCGAGACGAGCGGAGGGCACCGGCACCGGCTTCTCGTATTCGACGGCACAGCGATGCAAGAAGGTCTCCATCATCACCGGAATCTCGTCGCGCCGATTGCGCAGCGGCGGGATCTCGATGTTGACGACGTTGAGCCGGAAGTAGAGATCTTCGCGGAAGCTGCGGTCAGCGACCATCGTGAGCAGTGGCCGGTGGGTGGCGCACACAACGCGCACATCGACCTCGATCTCTTCGTTGCCGCCGAGGCGCGTGAAGCGGTTCTCCTGGAGGACCTGTAGCAGCTTCGCCTGCAAGCCCGGGCTCATCTCACCGATCTCGTCGAGGAACATGGTGCCCTTGTTCGCGAGCTCGAAACGACCTGGCTTGCGACCGTTGGCTCCGGTAAAGGCCCCCGGCTCGTAGCCGAAGAGCTCGCTCTCGAGCAGATCCTCGGGCAGCGCAGCGCAGTTGACCTTGACGAACGGCTTGTCCTTCCGGACGGAACTCGAGTGGATCGTGCGCGCGACGATCTCCTTGCCAACCCCACTCTCGCCTTGCACCAGCACGGTGACGTCGGTGTCACCGATCTGGTCGATCACCCCTCGAATGCGTTGCATTGCCTCACTGCGCCAGACAGACGCGCCGACCTCGACCGCCGGCTGGCGGCGCGAACGACCGGGTGCGCGTTCACCGCGCGCGATTACCCGCATCAGCGTGCTCTCGAGCTCGTCGTCATCGAAGGGCTTGTTGAGGTAGTCGCTGGCACCCGCTTGCATCGCCTGGACGATGGTCGAAGCCGTGCCGACGACCGACAGCATGACGATCGGGACCTCGGCATCGAACTCGCGCATCTGCTTCAGCGCATCGAGACCATCGCTGCCCGGCATCAATACGTCGAGCAACACGACATCCGGAGCGGCTCCCGACTGGAGCAGCTGCAAGCCCTTTCGGCCATCCTCGGCCGTATCCACCTCGAAGCCCTTCAGCACCAGCAGGTCCGCGAGATACGCGCGAATGCTCTCGGCATCATCCACGATGAGCACTCGGCGCTTGCGCGCCATCACACTGCTAGTTGCCCAGCCTGACTTGACCGCCATTCGACTCCTACCCTTCTCGATCCGCGCCGAGCAAGCGGGGCTTCGGATCCACAGCCGGTAGCGTGAAGGCGAAGCAGTTGCCGGGAGCAGCCGGTCGCACCGCGATGCGACCGCCGTGGGCCTCCACGATGCGCCGACAGATCGACAGCCCGAGCCCGATGCCGCGCGACGAGATCGCTCGCGCCCCGCGCACATGCGGCTCGAATATCCGCTGGCGGTCGGACTCGGGAAGGCCCGGACCGCCGTCCGACACACCGACCTCGACCCACGATCCTTCATCGATGGGATCGGACGGGTCGCTGTGGACCGCTCTCGTGTGAATGCGCAGCACCGCGCTGTCGGTGTGTTCGAGCGCGTTGCCCACCAGATTGGCGACGACCTGCTCGATCCTCGCGGCGTCGAAGCGCGCCCACAGCGCGTTCGGGTCCAGCTCGAACTCGATGCGCACGCGGCGCTCTTCGAGTATGGGGCGCAGATAGTCGATGACGCCTTCGAGCAGGGGTGCAAGCGACGCCTCGACTGCCACGGTCTCTGCAAGAGCGGTGCAGTCCTGGCCAGTCTCGCGTACCAGCAGCTCGACGAAATCATCGAGGCGTTGGCAGCTCTTCGCCGACTCTTGGAGGAAACGCCGCTGCTCGTCGTTCAGCGGGCCCACCTCGCCCGACAGCAGCAGCTTCGCATAGCCCTGGATGACCGTAATCGGGGTGCGCAGCTCGTGGCACACGACCTCTACGAGCTCCAAGCGCTCCGCCACCGAGTTCTCGACCGCCGCGGGCGAGGTCTGCTCCTTGCCGCGCGCCAGCGGCCGGCCGCGCGACTTCTCGAACGATGCAGCGTCGGTCGGCGCGACCGCGGTCACGAGATGGAGGGCCCGCGAGCAGTCGAGCACACGCGTGCGCAGATCGACGTGACGCTCCCAGCCCAAGCCGAGCACGCGACATGGCACGGCCTGATTCGGATTGCACTCGAGCGGCCCGTCACCGCGCGGCTCGAGCAGCTCTTCGATCGTGCGGCCGACGAGCACGTCGGCATCCGAGCCCGCGCCCAGCAGGTGCACCGCCTGCTGGTTGGCGCGAACGATGGCGCCGTACTGCGTCTCGAGGACACCGTCCGCAACGAGCTCCACGAGCACCGACCAGGCGTCGGCCTGCATCTCGTCGCTCGCGCCACTCGCGTGATCACCGGGTACGATGCCCTGCACTAGTCCTCCGGAAGTCCAGTACGGGCGAGGCGACGTGATAGAGTTGCCCCGTCCGGACTCGACCAAGCGGGTCCAGCAACACTCATCGCCTTCTCGGAGGCCGAGCTTGACCGGTCGCGAGCAGGCGGCCCCAGATCCAGCCGGGCAGGCCGTACGCAAAGGAGGGGTGGTTGGCCGGGCGCAGTGCGAAGGGCGGCGATCCGGCCGCACGGATCGACGCGCTGGTCCGCGAGCTAGAGCGGCATCTGCGGCTCTACCACCTCGAAGATGCTCCGGAGATCAGCGACGCCGAGTACGACGAGCGGTTCCGCGAACTCGAGGCGCTCGAGGCCGCCCATCCGGAGCTGGCTCGCGACGATTCGCCCACGCGGCGCGTGGGCGCGCCCCCCGCCGAGGGCTTCACGACGGCACCGCACCGCAGCCCCATGCTCTCTCTCGACAATGCCATGGACGCAGAGGCGCTCCGTGCCTTCGACGAGCGGATCCGACGCATGCTCGGCCGCGAGGAGGAGGTGCTCGAGTACGTGATCGAGCCGAAGCTCGACGGCGCGGGCGTCGAGCTGATCTACCGCAGGGGACGCTTCGACCAGGGCCTGACGCGCGGCGACGGCAGCACGGGCGAGGACGTGAGCACGAGTCTCAAGCACGTGCTGTCGATTCCGCTGTCACTGGAATCGCGCGATACGCCCGCGCCCGAGTGGGCCTCCGTCCGCGGCGAGATCGTGCTGCCGCTCGAACGCTTCCGGCGCCTGAACCGGCTGCGCGAGGCCGACGGGCTCGAGCCATTCGTCAACCCGCGCAACGCCGCAGCGGGCTCCCTGCGACAGATCCACGACATCGACGTACGCCGGCTTCGCTCGCTCGAATTCCGCGCCTATCAGCTCGCGGAGGGACTGCCCGAGACCGCGACCACGCAGTGGGACCTGCTCGAGACGCTGCGCGCGTGGGGCTTCCTGGTGAGCCCGGACTCGCGCCGCTGCAAGGACGTCGAAGCCGCCGTCAAAGCTCACGAGGCGTTGCGCGCGGCTCGCCAGACGATGCCCGTCGAGGCCGACGGCAGCGTGGTCAAGGTGAACCGCCTCGGCCTTCAGGACGAGCTCGGCGCGCTGTCGCGCTCGCCGCGCTGGGCGATCGCCGTCAAGTTTCCGCCGCAGCAGGCGCAGACCGTGATCCAGGACATCGTCGTCGGCATCGGGCGCACCGGGGCGCTCACGCCCGTCGCGAAGGTCGAGCCGGTGTTCGTGGGCGGCGTGACCGTCTCGAGCGTCTCACTCCACAACCAGGACGAGATCGAGCGCAAGGATGTTCGCATCGGCGACGTCGCGGTCGTCCAGCGCGCGGGTGACGTCATCCCGCAGCTCGTGCACGTGCTCCCCGGGCGGCGCACGGGCGACCCGCCGCGCTTTCGGCTTCCGGAGCGCTGCCCCGTGTGCGACTCCGAGGCGGTGAGGCTCGAGGGCGAGGCCGTGACACGCTGCGCCAACCTCGACTGCCCGGCACAGCTCAAGAACAACCTGCTGCACCTCGCCAGCCGCCGCGCGCTGGACATCGACGGCCTCGGAGAAAAGGTCGTCGATCAGCTGGTCGAGAAGCAGCTCGTCACGCGCATCTTCGACCTGTTCGCGCTCGACGCCACAATGCTCGAGCAGCTCGACAGGATGGGCACGAAGAGCGCAGCCAACCTCGCCGCAAGCCTCGAGCGCGCCAAGCGCACGACACTGGCACGCCTGCTGGTCGCGCTCGGCATCCGGCACGTCGGCGAGACCGTGGCGGACCTGCTCGCCCGCCACTTCGGCGATCTCGCTCCGATCCGCGCCGCCAGCGTCGAGGCCATCGAGGCGGTCGAGGGCATCGGCCCCACGATCGCCGAGGCAGTCACCCGATTCTTCGCGGACGAGCGCAACGCGAGCGAGGTCGAACGACTGAGCGAGCTCGGCGTGGTGTGGGAGAAGACCGAGCCGCGCCCGGCGACTGGCGAAGGCCTGCTCGCGGGCCGGACCTTCGTGCTGACCGGCACGCTCGACATCCCGCGCGCCGACGCCAAGCGCCGGATCGAAGAGGCGGGCGGCAAGGTCACCGGCTCGGTCTCCAAGAAGACGAGCTTTGCGGTGGTCGGCGCCGACCCGGGCAGCAAGGCGTCGAAGGCCGAACAGCTCGGCGTCACGATCCTCGACGAGGCCGGGCTCGAACGCGTGCTCGTCGAGGGCCCGCCGCCGGAACCCGAGCCGCCGCCCCGGCCCAGGAAGAAGAAGGCTGCAACCAAGAAGGCGAAGAAGAAAAAGGCGAAGAAGAAGAAGACCGCGAAGAAGAAGACGGCGAGGAAGCGGAGCTCCTAGCAGGGCAGCGCTCAGGATCCGCCCGCCTCGCGTTCGACCACGAAGCGCCAGCTTCCGGACTCGAATGCGCCCGCCTCGCCGACCAGCACGGCACGCGAGTGCTCCTCACCGAAACGCGGGTAGTACGGCCCGCGCTCGACGCGCCACGACAGCCCGGCCGGCAGCTCGACGCGCAGAGCTCCGCCACCAGCCAGCGCGACCCGCGCCACCGAGCCGTCGAGCCGGGGCTCGAGCCCGGGCGCCAGGGGCAGGCTGGCGCGGAGCGATGCCGTGCGGCCCTCGAGCCGATCGCGCACCACTAGCGCACGGCCGGCGATCTCGACCCGGCGGCGATGCGTCGTGCGCGGCGTCGCCCAACCGGTGCACGTGCCTTCGACGGCGCGCCCCGGCTCCCAGAGCTCGAGTGCCACGCGCGGACGCCCGCCCACGCGGTGTGCCGACCAGATCTCCGCCTGCTCGCGGCCGCCGACCTCGAGCGTCGCGTGCGAGCGCGTCGCTCGCGCGTGCTGGCGCCGCTCGCCGGCCACGTACTCGAAGACCCCGGTATCCGTGACGACTCTCTCGCCCTGCACGCTGAGCTCGAAGGCGAGTGCGTCGCAGTGTGCATGGCCGGGCTGATGCGCGGGTGACGGCCCACCGAACGAGCCGATCCAGCACAGCTCGGCGGTCTCGAGCCGGGCGTGCCCGGTACTGCGCAACAGCCCCGGCTCGTGCGATGCGGCGGCCGCCACGCCCAGGGCCTCGGCATACCGAGCGAGCACCACCGGCCGCTGCGCGATGCCGAACACAGCGTCTCCGAGCAGGGCGATCTCGCCGTCGGGATGTGTCCAGGTCTCGAGCGCAGTCAGCATTCGCCTGCAGGCATCGAGCAACAGGCCGACCAGCCCGGCGGGCGCTCGTGCGCCCGCCACTCGGGCGAGCGAGAGCAGATCGAGCAGGTGCTCGAGCAGGACCGCGTGATACATCGGGCTGCGCTCGCAGTGCGCGCCGTCGGCACCCAGCTGCTCGTGCAGCTGGCTGCCGAGCGGCTCGACGGCCGCGAGCCAGCGCTCGGAGCCAGCCGTCTCGAGCGCGAGTCCTCCGGCGAGCACCGCAATCCAGTTGTCGAGCAGGTGATTGGCCTGCAGCCGCGTCTCGGGGTTGCGCGACAGCCAGTCGAGCTGGCTCGCGAGAGAGGCCCGCAGCCGTGCATCGGCCGGCGAGCCCGGGAAATCCGCCGGCAGCTCGCCCGAGAGCCGAAGCTTGAGCCACGACAACACGCGCAACGAGATCGGGTGCGGATCCCAGCCGGTCGCCGCACGCTGCGACCGCAGCCACGCTTCGACGGCCTGCGCCCGCGCCTCGGGCGCGGCCGCCGGCGATCGTGCCCACTCGAAGAAATGGAGCTGATAGCCCCAGAGCGGCCCCTCCGCGGCGTGGCCGAAGTCGATCGCGTCACAGGAGCCGAAGTCGACCGCGCGGCCCACCAGTTCGATCCGCCCCGCCCCGTCCCAGCGCGCGTGGTCCGGCGGCGGGGGCGCCGCCGCAGCGAGCCGGT
>JAYZFK010000078.1:0-61627 GCA_036336835.1 Myxococcota bacterium
GGCTGCATGACGGCATTCGCCGCCTTCCAGCCCGAGAATCTCGGGGGACCCACGATCGTTCTCTCCACCACGAGTGCGGACGGGACGCCCCGGGAGCGGGTGTTGTCGCCCATCGATGACGACGGCCAGCTCTTTGTCGCCGCGAACCACTGGCCGCGCGCGTGGTATCACCGCGCGCTCGAGAATCTGAATGTCCGCGTGACTCGCGATGGCGAAACCAGTGACTACCACGCCGTACCCGTCAGCGAACAGGAACGCGAACGCCTCCTCGACGAGTCCGGGTTCCCACTCGCCGCATACGTCTTCACCGGATTCGCACCGAGGCAGTTCCTACGGTTGGATCCGCACTAGGCCTTTGCGAGGGGGCCGGGCGATTCCGAACGGGAGACTGGTGTCGAGATTGCCTGGAGGCCAGGCGCCGAAAGTACACAGCTCGGTGCGCGATCTGCGACTGGGACGACACATCAAGGGATGGAGATGAAGGACTCCGAGAACGATCCCCAGGGACTCGAGCTGGACGCGGTCCGGAAGAAGTACCTGCGCGAGCGCGACAAGCGCCTCGTCGAGGGTAGAGCGGCCATCCGCGATCTCCGCGCGGATCGCCATTTCGCTGACTACCGGCGCGACCCATTCACGGAGTATGAAGAGCGCGATGCCGTGTCCGATGATGTCGATGTCGCAATCATCGGCGGTGGCATGGCGGGGATCGTAGCCGGAGCGCAGCTCCGCAAGGCCGGTGTTCGTCGGATCAGGATCATCGATGAGGCCGGGGGGATCGGCGGGACCTGGTACTGGAACCGATACCCGGGTGTCATGTGCGACATCGAGTCCTACACCTACCTGCCGATGCTCGAGGATCGCGACTACATCCCGAGAAACCGCTACGCCTTCGGAGACGAGATCCTCGGTCATTTCGAAGCCCTTGCTGCCAAGTTCGATCTCGTAGCGGACGCGCTCTTCCACACGCGGGTCGACCGCAGCGAATGGGACGAGAGATCCCTGCGGTGGAGCATCCGTACCGATCACGGAGACGAGATCACGGCAAAGTACGTCGTCATGGCCGTCGGCATTCTCAACCTCATGAAGTTGCCTGTGATTCCAGGAATGGAGCTCTTCCGAGGGAGGGCCTTTCACACCGCAAGATGGGACTACGACTACACGGGCGGCAACCTGCACGGCGGGCTCCACAAACTCGCCGACAAGGTGGTTGGCGTCGTCGGGACCGGTGCGAGCGCGATTCAGTGCATTCCCCATCTCGCGGAGGGCTCCAAGAAGCTGTTCGTCTTTCAGCGGACTCCGTCGGCCATCGGTGTGCGAGACAACCGACCTACGGAGGAAGACTTCGCCAAGGATCTACGCCCCGGATGGCAACGGGAGCGAATGGAGAACTTCCAGGCAATCATCCTGGGCGTCCCGGTGGAGTCCGACCTGGTCGACGACGGCTGGACCCATCACTTTGGCCCCGTCCACACCTATCCCCGCGATCCCGCCTGGTCCAGCGAGGAGTACGGGCGCCGATTGGAAGAGTTCGACCTCGAGATCATGGAGGCGCATCGGCGAAGGGTCGAGGAGACTGTTGACGACGCCGCTACCGCCAACACACTGAAGCCGTACTACCGATATATTTGCAGGCGGCCCTGCTTTCACGACGAGTATCTGCCTGCCTTCAACGCCGCGAACGTCGAGCTGATCGACTGTCCTGCTGGTATCGAGTGCGTGACCGAGAACGGTCTGGTCATCGGGGAGCGAGAGTTCGAGCTCGATTGCATCGTCTACGCGACGGGATTCGAGGCGGAGACGACGCCGTTCTTCCGGCGCGCCGGCCACGAGATCGTCGGTCGGGGCGAGGTTCTGCTGGCCGAGAAGTGGAAGGACGGCCCGAGGACGCTTTTCGGGATGATGAGTCGCAGCTTTCCCAACATGTTCATCATGCCTTCGCCGGGTCAGCAAGCCGTGGTCACCGTCAACCACGCCTTGATTACGGTCGAGGTCGCAGAGCACGTCGCCGCGACCGTGGCCCGTCTGGAGGAGAAGGGCGTCGCGGCTTTCGACGTGAGCCAAGAGGCCGAGGCCGATTGGTGCGAGACGATCCTCTCTACCCACGTCGACAGCAGCCCGGTCATGTCGCTGTGCACTCCGTCGAGAATCAACAACGAAGGAAACCCCGGCGCCACGAGTCCTCTCGCTGGAAGCTATCGAGGCGGTTTCGGTGACTTCTTCGGGTTCAAGAAACTCCTGGCCGACTGGCGAGCGAGTGGAGAGCTCGCGGGTCTGGAGCTCCAATCTGGCGCCGGCTCCTGACGGGTTTGCCCGAGAGGCTCTCACCACCAGCATGGAGTCCCCGGCCACGGAGACAGCGCGCTCCGCGCCGAAGATCCCGCCGACGTCGTTAGGAGAGATTTCCCTGTACCAGACTCAGAGAAATCGCGGGGCAGGCCCCCGGAGTGCGAGTCGAATCAGCGAATCGGGCACGCGGCGGGGCCCGGCTTCGCCCGATTTCCCCAGGCTACCAGGGATTTCGTCCCTCGAGATGGGTTCGCACCCGACTGCCCCCACTGCCAACTTGACGCAGCCGGCGCTGCGCTAGACTGCGCGGCCCGAATCGAGTAGAGAGCGCCCGTAGCTCAGATGGATAGAGCACCAGCTTGCGGAGCTGGGGGCCGCAGGTTCGAGTCCTGCCGGGCGCGCCACAAGATCGAGCAGCAATTCGCTCGCGCCCGTCCTGGGCCCTCCTCGTGGTCCCGGCTCCGGGTTCCCGGTCTCGACACGGAGCTGCGCGTCTGGGGCGGACGCGTCGACTTCGTCGTTTCCCGTTTCCGTCTGGAGCACGTGCGCCGCGGCCCGGTCGGAGGGCGCGGCCGAAGCTAGGCGCGCAGACCCGACCGGGGCATCGCAGAACGCGCGTGCGTTCAGGGGTCGCCAGGGTTGCGCCGGTAGATTCGCACGGCGTGGTTCCAGGCCCAGCCGGGGGGCGCGCTCCATCTTCCGAACTCGGCGACCTCGCGGAAGTGCCGCTTCAGGTACTCGTGGAGGATCACGCCGTAGCTCTGTCCGAAGTCGCCCAGCCCCGGCTCGTCCGACTTCTCACGGTTCGAGACCAGGATGGTGTCGACCCCCCGCTCCTCGAGCCGCGCGATGATGTCGCGCTCCTGGCGCTCGCTGATGTTGAGAAAGTCGAAGAAGATGTACTCGCGAGCTGGGGCGGCCCGCTCGGTCAGGAAGTAGTAGAGCGGGTCGTAGGGGAGTGCGAAGAAGGTCTCGTCTGGAGCCAGCTCCGCCTCGAGATGCCTGGTGACCTGTTCGACGGTCTTCACCCAGCTGGTCCGATTGGATACGAAGAGATCTGCGGCCGGTAGCGACAGGTGCTGATCCGGCCGCGCCTTCAGCTGGCTCGCGAACCGATAGACGCCCGCGGTGTCCACCGCGATGGCCGCAAAGAGCGCAAGCCAGACCGTTGCCTTCACTGCGATGGGCAGTGGGTGGAGCGCCAGGTGGATCAGGTAGAAGGCGAGTACGATCAGCAGCGGCGTCCCCCAGGAGAGGCGGTGGAGGACACCACTCAAGAAGAACTCGTGAAGACTGAACGAGCTGAACACGAGCAGCAGGCTCAGCACCAGCACGCGATTTCGCCTCGCCTCCCCGGCCTTGCTCTGTCGGATGAACGACACAGCCAGCAGCAGCAGGCTGCCCGCCAGGATCGCTCCGAATGTCCGGTTGGGCCCCGGAGTCAGCAGCGTCGAGGCCCCGGGCATGAACGCGCGGGGATCGGTGAAGCGGGAACTCAGGTAGTCGAACGTCCTCTGGACGGTATCGATGAGGTTCCCGGAGGCCGGAGGATCGTAACCCGGAGAGAATGGAAAGCACTGGAGGAGATAGTCGCGGGGCAGCCCGAAGACGAGCGAGACGTAGACCAGGAGCGCCGCAGCGGGAGCCGCCGTGGCAAGCAGGAGGTAGCGGGGATTCGGCGGGTAGAGCGACACACCGCGTGACCGATCGATTATGGCTAGTGAGACCAGGCAAGCAGCGAGGGTCGCGGCACCCGCGTTGGCCTTGACCAGGATCGCGGCGAAGACGACCGGGAACAGGTACAGAACCCAGCGTCTATCGGGCCGCTGCAGGTGGGCGATCACCAGGTAGCAGGCCAGCAGGTTCGCGAGGACGGCGCCGGCGTGGTTCCACGTGTAATAGAACTCTGGGCTCGACGTCCAGAACCAGAGAGCGCCCAGGAACGCCAGCACCGGGGAGGTCAGCCGGCGGAGGATCAGATAGATGCAGATCCCGCTGGCCAGCCGGAGCACGGTCGCCCCGATCAGTACGCTCTTGATCCCGCCGCCGAAGAGCTCGAGAAACAGCGCGAAGTAGTAGGGCATCAATGGCCCGAAGTTCCAGTAGTAGTCCCGGTAGGGGATGCCTCCTCTCTGCGTGAGCCAGTAGCCGTAGAGATCGCGCCCGGAATCCCCGGTCGCCAGAAGCGGGTGGAGGTCGCGCATCGGCAGCGCGATGACGATTCCGCCGAGTATCGACAGCAGCAGGAAGAGGCCGGGCATCCGCCGAGTCATGATCGGTGACTCCTGCGAGCCGGGCCCAGTCGCCTCGACGCCTCGCGTCGAGGGGAGGCCTCAGTCCGCCAGCTGGAAGGTCGCCAGGCTCTCGAAGACGATCTCGTGACCGTCCTTCGGGTCGAGATCGATGACCGCGTTGAAGCGGTGAAGCATGTTGTAGAAGCCGACGAAGAACGAGAGCTCTACGATCGCTCCCTCGCTGAACACCTCGCGGATCTCGGCCAGGTCGCCGCCGGCGATGTGCGTCATGTTGGCCGATTGTAGAGGGCGTGTGGCGGGCCGGCGAGCAGCCGGCGCAGGCGTACACGGTTCGGCACCGCAGCGAGTCGCGATGACCCATTTCGGGAAGGCACCGGTCTGCTCGATCGGGTAGCCTCGGCGCCGTTCCAGGGAGATCGGCCATGTCGAAGCTACTCGTCTACCACAACCCGGGCTGAGGCCAGTCGCGCGGTGCGTTGGAGATCCTGCGCGAGCGCGACGTCGAGTTCGACGTCATCGAATACCTGCAGCAGCCCCTGACCCGCACGGATCTGGAGCGTTTCCTCGACCTTCTGCCCAACGAGCCCGCGGAGCTGGTTCGCAAGGACAAGAACTTCAAGGCGCTCGGGTTGGACCCGGACGACTACACGACGCGCGAGGCCGTGGTCGAGGTGCTGCTCGAGCATCCGAAGCTGATGCAGCGGCCGGTGGTGATTCGCGGCGACCGGGCGGTGATCGCCCGGCCCTCGGAGAAGCTGCTCGAGCTGATGGACTGACCTTTCCGTCCGACCGCCGGGTCGGCGTCGGGCGACTCACTCGATCAGCTCTTTTGCAGGAACTCCATCATCTGCGGCGCGATGATGTCTCGCAGCGCCGACAGGGCGTTCATCGGGCGGATCATCACGTCCAGATTCTGGACCTCGCCGCGCTCGTTGAGCGTAATCAGATCGATGCCCTGCAGGTCGAGCTCGCCGATATGGCCTCGGAACTCGAGTGCGAGTTCGCCCTCGCTCCGCGAGTCGTCGTGCCACTCGCGGTGGTAGCTGAAGTCCTCGATCGTCTGGATGATCAGCCCGAGCAGGTGATGGACGAGCGGCCGCCCCTGCAGCTTTTGCCAGTACGGTGGCGCCCCTAGCGAGACGTCCTCGGCCAGCAGCTTCTCGAGCGCGATCATGTCGCGCTCCCTCACCAGCGTGTGCCAGTCGGCAAGGAAGCCATCGGTTCGGGAATCCATGGGCCACTCCTCGGCGAGCAGCCTACTCCGGCAGCGAGATCTGATCCAGCGCTTGCGATCGGGCCGGCGGATTGGCGGGGCAATCGGCACTTCCGTTCCCGGTAGGTTCCAACGACCCTGTTCGCTCGGAAGCAGCTGAGGAAGTAGGCCCCGGCGCCGGGTCTCCAAGCCTCTGTCGAGGAGGAAGCACCGTGGCCGACGAGCTGATCGCCTTCTGTCGCGAGCGGCTTGCCAGCTACAAGTGTCCGCGCAACGTGCGTTTCGTGACGGCGCTACCGCGCGACCCGAACGGCAAGCTGTACAAGCGCCGGCTGCGCGAGCCCTACTGGGAAGGCCGCGAGCTGCGCGGCTGGCTCGAGGAGAACCTCGATGAGTTGGCGCGCATGGTGGTGGACTCTACGGCAACGGAATCTCGCTGCGCGCCTTGAAGGTGCCGTCGTCCATGGTGACGACGCCAAAGCCCTCGCGAGCGCTCAGAGGACGCCCCTCGGCGTCCAGGATCTCGGCACCTAGCATCGCCATCGTCGTGTGGAGCCCTCGGTACATGCCGTAGGCGTGGATGATCTGACCGATCTCGCCTGCGTCGAAGTGTCCTGCCAGCGTATCGATCGCTCGCTCGGCGGATTCGGCCTTCATCAGCGGCAGCGCCCGGAGCAGGGCCAGCTCCCGCTCGCTGAAGCCGGCGCCCTCCGGGTCGTGGACCCGTGCCGCCAGCTCGTCCGTCAGTCCTTGACGAAGCCCCGCTTCGTCTCGCGAGACGGTTCAAGTGTGGCACTGGTGCTCGAAGGCCGAGAAGAGTCGAACCAGCTCTCGCAGTCGCTCGCCGGGGGTCCAGGCGCCGCGGAGCGAGGCATTGGCCGTGATGAACATCCCGAGGATCGGCTCGGGGATCCGGGTCATGTCGATGCGGAAGCCGCCTGGGTTCATCTGGACCTCCCTTGCGACGCCCTCGAGGCTGCCGTCTCGGTCATAATGGATCTCCCCGCGGAACGGGTCCGGGCTTGCATGGTAACCCCGGCCGAGGAGGGCGGACGATGGCGCGACGCTTCGAGGGCAAGGTAGTCCTGGTGACCGGGGGTGGCTCCGGCATGGGTGAAGCGACCGCCCTGCGGATGGCCGAGGAGGGAGCGATCGTCTCGCTGATCGACGTCGATGCGGCGGGAGGCGAGCGCGTGGTCGACGCGATCGGGCAGGCGGGCGGCGAGGCCTCCTTCACCCAGGCCGACATCTCGACTGCCGAGGGCGCGCGCCTGGCGGTGAGCACCACGGTGGAGCGCCACGGCGGCCTCGACGTCCTGGTGAACAACGCGGGAGTTGCCACGGCTCAAATCGACGACAGCTGGGACACCGACGAAGCGGAGTGGGATCGCGTGCTCGGCGTCAACCTGAAGGGTGTCTATCTGTGCACGAAGTTCGCCGTTCCCGAGCTGCTGAAGCGCGGCGGTGGAGCGATCGTCGTCACGGCGTCGATCGCCAGCGAGGTGGTCTGCGCCGCGGCTCCCTACACCGCGTCGAAGGGCGGCGTGGCGCTCTACGCGAAGACCATCGCCGTGGAGCTGGCCCGGCAGAACATCCGTGTCAATGCTGTCGGGCCCGGCTACATGATCACGCCGATGACGACCGGCGAACGCGACGGCTTGTCGCCCGCGGAGCAGAAGGAGCGACTCGACGCGATGGCGGCGAAGATTCCCGCGGGCCGCTGCGGGGACCCGGTCGAGGTGGCGGACGCCATCCTGTTCCTCGCATCGAACGAGGCTTCGTACATTACGGGACAGTTGCTCTGCGTCGATGGTGGCTACACGGCGGTCTGACCCGATCGATCGCGCTACTGCAAGGAGGGCCGGTATGCAGCTCGACGACATGATTCTGATCAGTGTGGACGACCACATCATCGAGCCGGCCGATGTGTTCGAGAATCACGTTCCCAAGAAGTGGGCGGCGCGGGCGCCTCGGCTCGTCGCCGACGCGAGCCGTCAGCAGCAGTCGTGGTCGTGGGAGGGCGGCAGCACCGCGACGCCCTTCATCTGTGCGGTCGTGACGTTGCCGTCCGAAGAATGGGGCTACGATCCGACATCGCTCGCAGAGATGCGACCCGGCTGCTGGAACGTCGACGAGCGTGTGCGCGACATGGATGCCAACGGCGTTGTGGCCTCGATGTGCTTCGGGTCGTTTCCCGGCATGGCCGGCAGCTTCTTCGCCGAGTGCGAAGACCGCGAGCTCGCCCTTGTTTGCCTGCAGGCCTACAACGACTGGCACATCGACGAGTGGTGCGGCGCGCACCCGGGACGCTTCATTCCCCTGCCCATCGCGCCGCTGTGGGATCCCGAGGTTGCGGCGCAGGAGGTGCGGCGCGTGGCGCGCAAGGGGGCGACCGCGATTTCGTTCTCCGAGGCGCCGCACAGCTTCGGTTATCCGAGCATCCACTCGGGTGGCTGGGATCCCATGTTCGAGGCGTGCGTCGAGGAAGACGTGGTGATCGCGATCCACATCGCATCGAGCAACATGCAGAGGGACCACAGCACGGTCCCGATCGAGGTTGCGAGCACGTTGCCGTGCTGGAACGCGCTCGAATGCGCCGCGAACTTCATGTGGTGCAAGTCGCTGCTGAAGTACCCGACGCTCAAGATCGCCTTGTCCGAGGGAGGCACTTCGTGGATCCCGGGCTTCCTCGACCGCATGGAGCGACAGTTCGACAAGCAGACCTGGATGAAGTCGGATCTCGGCGGCCTCACGCCGACCGAGATGTTCCGCCGGCACTTCCTCGCCTGCTTCATCTCCGATCCGTCGGGTCTGCTGATGCGTGATCGCGTCGGCATCGACAACATCGCCTACGAAGTCGACTACCCGCACTCGGACTGCACCTTTCCCGGCTCGCCCGAAGAGCTGTGGGAGTGCATCGTGGAATCGCGGTGCAGCGACGAGGAGATCGCAAAGATCACGCACGAGAACGCGAGTCGCTGGCTGCGCTTCGATCCTTTCCGCCACACGAGTCGCGAGGAAGCCACCGTGGGCGCGCTCCGGGCGCGCGCGAGTGGTGTCGACGTGCGGACGCGGAGCAAGGCGGAGTATCGCGAGCACTACGCCAAGACCTACGGCGCGATCGCCTGAGGGGCAGCGCAGGGATCGTCCCGTCTGCCCTCGATCTCCCCGGACAGCCGTCTGATCCGGCGCCGCGGGTCCAGTCTATCCGGCGGGACCGCTTCCCGGCGGGTGCCCCTCGTGCGTTGTAGGCTCACCGCCTGTTCTCATGACCGAGTCAACCACGCTGCGCCCGATCTGCTGTCTTGGGTTGCTTCCGGCGCTGCTCGCCGGTTGCCTCGAGCAGTCGACCGAGGCGCCGCCGCTCGAGTCCGTGGAACGCATCGTTCTCGACATGGGGCACGAGCCCGAGGGAGCGGAGCTCGGCGACGAAGCGCGCCCGGCGAGTGCGGCCAGTGCAGGTGTGCAGGCGGAGCTGTGTCTGCCGGAGGCGGCCTCCGCTGCAGCGCGGCGGCTGGTGCTGCCGATCGGAGCCAAGCAGGGGCGGCCGCGTGCGTCACTCGCGCTGGGCGAAGACCGCGTGAGCGCGACCGGAGGCGACGCGTGGAGCGAGCTCGTCCTCGAGCTCGCTGCCGGTGTCACGGGCTGTGTCGCGCTGACGGTCGACGGGGAAGGGAGTGTGGCATGGCTGTCGGACGGGTTGCTGGTGACGCCGGGTCGTCCTCGTCCCTGGGTCGTCGTCTACGTCGTCGACTCGCTGCGCTACGACCGGACTCCCTTCGGACAGGCGAAAGGCGAGGAGCGCGCGAAGCTCGCTCCCGCGTTCGAAACGCTCGCCCGCGACGGGCTGGTCTACGACCGCGCCGTCTCGAGCTCCTCCTGGACCCGACCCGCCGTCGCGTCGATCCTCACCGGGCTCGGACCGTCGGCCCACCGCGTCCTCGACCGTCAGGATCGGCTCCCAGCCTGGGCTCCGCGCCTGCAGCAGGCTTTCGCGGACGCCGGCTGGCTCACGGTGGCGGTCTCGAGCAATCCGAACATCCTCCCGGTGTTCGGCTTCCTCGACGGCTTCGACCGCTTCGTCGATGTGAATTCCGACGGCTGGCTGACCGAGCGCGGCTACGAAGGGCTGGGCAGCAAGCTGCTCGAGCTGGTGCGCGGCTCCACCGACGTGCCGCTGTTCCTCTACGTTCACGACAACGAACCCCACCTGCCCTATCGGCCGCTCGAGCGCTACCGCGCGATGTTCGGTGCGGCGGCCGCGGGCTCGCCCGCCGAGCTGCCCGATCCGCAGGCGGGCGCGTCCGTCCTCTTGCAGGCCGCGCAGCTTCAACGCGCGGCGATTCGTTCGACCAGCGATCGCTTCGGCGCGCTGATGGACGCGCTGCGCCGGCTCGATCGCTACGAGGACGCCGTCGTGGTGCTCACCGCCGATCACGGAGAGGAGTTCGGCGAGCACGGCGGAGCGGGGCACGGACACACGCTCTTCCAGGAGCAGCTGCACGTGCCGCTCGTGTTGAAGCCGCCGCTGGGAAGCCTCGCGCCTGGCCGGGTATCGCTGCCGACAGCGCTCGAAGGCATTGCGTCCACGGTCGTCGCGCTCGCGGGAGTTGCTGCGTCGTGGACCGCCGACCGGCCCTCGCTCCCGCTGGCCCGCGCGGAGGACGGGCCCGCCCCGATCCTGATCGCGGAGCTCGACCTCGCGGGTGCAACCGCGCAGAGCGCGTTGCGTTGGCCTTGGAAGCTGCTCCGCACACCGCAAGCGCCTCCCCGGCTGTTCGATCTGTCGAAAGATCCGCGCGAGCAGCACAGCCTGGGAGCGCACGAGGCCCCCGTGCTCGCGGCCCTCGAGAGCGTGCTCGACGACCGGCTCGCGCTGGCGCGCGGCGGCCTCGAGGTCAGCTGCGTTGCCGGCGATCGTCTGGTGCACGGTGAGCTCGAGCTCGAGCTGGAGCTCGATGACGCGGTCGCGCTCGAAATCCAGCGCGTGGGCTTCGAGATCGGCGAGGACGTCGCGAGCATCGAAGGCAACCGGCTGCGCGCGCGGCTGCAGCTGCGACCCGCCGAGCAGGTAACTGGGCTCGCGCGCTTCGACCGCGTCGCAGTCGCGCGTCAGGATCCCGACCGCGACCGCATCCGCGTCCCCCAGCCGCCCGGTGCGACGCTGCGTGTTCACGCGCGGGGCGTTCGACTGGAGGGCCCGGACGGTGTTGCGCTGCCGGCCGACGGTACGCCCATCGCGCTTGCGTCGATCGAGCTCCCCATCGCCCCCGGCCTCGTCGAGGCGGGGGCCGAGCCGCGTTGCGCCGTCTTCCACATCCGTCCGCGCGGGGTCCAGGCCGCCGAGGCGGATGCAGAGCTCGAAGCACGGCTGCGCGCCCTGGGATATCTGTAGCCCTAGTCCACGTAGCCCAGCTGCCTCAGCATCTCGAGGTCGCGCGGCGAGAGGTGTTGCTGCACCGCGGGCACGACGCGCAGTCCCGCTCGGAACGCGTCGAGCGCAGAGAGCATGCGCTCGAGTCGAACGGGATCGTCGATCGTCTCGCCGGCGCCGAGCGTCCGGACGGCGGCGCCCCGGTCTCCGCTAGGCGTGTGCTCGCTCACCAGGACGTGGCCGTCCTCGACCCAGCCCCAGCGCTTGTCCGCGGAGCCCATCAGATTGGCCAGGTAGGCGCGTCCGGGCTCGCGTTCGGCTCCGGGCGCGAGCAGGTCGCGCCCAGGGAGCGCCCCGGGAGGTGTCGTGCCGACGACGCCGAGCAGAGTGGGCACGAGGTCGACCAGCGACGCGATGTCGTCGCGTACCCCGGGTTCGAGCGACGGGCTGGCGATGATCAGCGGAACGCGTACCAGCGCGTCGCTCAGGAACGCGCCGTGCGCGAACCAGTAGTCGTTCTCCCCGAGGCTCTCGCCGTGGTCGGCGGTCAGGACCACGGTCGTCGACTCTTCCGGCACGCGCTCGCGCACGCCATCGAGCAGGCGGCCGATCTCGGCATCGACGAAGTCCACCTCGCCCGCGTAGCCGGCGCGATAGAAGCCGACGTCGCGGCGCTGCTCGACGAGCTGGTAGCCGGGAATCGCCCCGATCGGGTTCACCCCGCCAACGGCCAGCTCCCGGCGCCCGTCGGCGGTCGCATGCGCGACGGCGAGGTGGCGGGCGCGCAGATCTCCAGGCGGCAGATAGGGTCCGTGCG
Organism: Myxococcota bacterium; assembly: GCA_036336835.1. Taxonomy (GTDB): domain Bacteria; phylum Myxococcota_A; class UBA9160; order UBA9160; family UBA4427; genus JAYZFK01. Next base: position 11,946 of record JAYZFK010000078.1, read on the forward strand.
GATCCTGGTAGTGGACCCACAGGAAGACGTCCTTCCCGGGCGGCTCGCGCAGTGTGTCGAGCGCGACGAGCGCGGCGTCCGTGGTGTCGCCCGCCGTGCGTTCGGGCTGATCGCGGTTGGTCTCGGCCTGAGGAAAGGTGTCGTCGTAGAGATCGAAGCCCGTCTCGATACCTGTCCCTCGGCGCAACACGTAGTTGCTGACGACGGCACCGGTGCGCCAGCCGCTGCGGCGGAGGAGCTCGCCGAGTGTCTCGCTCGTGCCGCGAAACAGCGAGTGGTTGGCGAGGATGCCGAGCTCTTCGGGGTAGCGGCCGGTGAGCAGCGATGCCACTGAGGGCATGGTATACGGCGCGGTCGCATAGCCCGTCGTGAAACGCAGGCTCTTGCGAGCCAGGGCGTCGAGGGCCGGGGTGCGCGAGGCGGTGCTGCCGTAGGCGCCGACGTGATCGGCGCGCAGCGTATCCGCCGTGATCAGCAGTAGCAGGCGCGGCTCGCGTGCGTCGCGGCGGCGCAGCACGCGAAAGGCCTGCGGAAACTCGCGTTCGAGCTCGTAGTCGGCATCGATCAGAGCGGTCAGGCGTTGCTGCAGACGTCGCGCATTGGGACGCGCCTCGGCGAACGATCGCCAGTCGTCGGCGACCACCAGGTAGCGGGCGCTCGCGGTGGACAGGGCGGTGCGCAGCTCGTCGAACAGCGCCTCGGAGTGGGGATAGCCGCCGCTCAGCGGATACAGGATCGCCATCCGGGTCGCCGCGGGCCGACCGGCCAGGAAGTAGAGCTGAGGCTCCGAGCCGAGCACGGCGATCGGCTCGCCCGGTCGCGTCCGTGTCGCGAGGTAATTGGCGACGTCGGGTGCCGCGCGCACACCGGGTACCCGGGCGAGAAGCTGCTCGGTCGATGCCTCTGCACTGGCGAGTGTTGCGGAGGTGCGGACGAGCGGGGCGGCGACCACGGCTGCGATCAGCAGCGCGCCGAGCCAGCCCGGGGTACGACGCTCGAGTTCGCCGGCGAGGGCGCCTGCGCCGAGCGCGAGTGGAACGATCAGCGGGACGTAGTAGTGCGCATAGGGGTGCCCGGCGAGCAGCGCAGCGCCCAGCGTCGTGGCGCCGAGCAGGGCGACCGCGCGCAGCGGTGCCGCGGGTTCGCGCACGGCGACGACGGCCAGGCCGGCCGCGCCGGCGAGCCACAACGGCAGGTCTGCGAGCGCGATCGGCAGGCCCGGGGCGCCGCCAGTGATCGAATCCGCAGCGTGGCGGCCGCCGATGTAGGCCCAGTTGTGGAACCAGGTCGCATCCAGATAGGCGCTGAGCGCCCCGGCGCTGGCGAGCGCGGCTGCGACCGCAGCGGTCAGCACGCCGAACCCGAGCGCGGCCCAGGCGGCCGCGAGCCTCGCCGCGCGCTGGTGTCCCGCGAGCAGCGCGTCGAGCGCGATCGCCGCGGCGAGCGCAATGCCGGTCTGCTTGGTCTGATAGGCCAGCGCCGCAGCGACCCCGGCGACGAATGCGGCCCCCGGACGCGCATCCTCCCGGGCTCGGAGCCAGGCCGCGATCCCGAGCGCGAGCCAGGGCAGTGCGAAGACCTCGGTGCTGGCCTGGTGGAGGAGCCCGGCCTGGCCGACCCCCATCAGGCTGTAGGCGGCGAGCACGCACAGCGCGGCGCGATCGCCGAGCCAGCGGCATGCGGTGATGAACAGCCCGAGTCCACCGAGCAGGAACCACAGCGTGGTGCCGACACGGAGTGCCTCGACGGATTCGCCCGCGACCGACTGCAGCGCGGCGATCAGCCCGAACGCGATCGGCGGCTTCTGGTTGTAGATCTCGAGATAGGGCACCACCGACGTGCGCAGACCCTGTGCAAGGTGCGCGAGCTCGCCCTCGTCCCGGATCAGGGGAATGCTGCGAAACGGCCATCGGGCGAGGAACGTCGCTACGAGGAGCGCGAGAGCCGATGCGTTTCGCGTGAGGGGCGTCATGACGGGACCCGTGAGAGCGGGGGACGGGGACTCTAGCCCACGCTCCTTGCCCGACACGCTCCGCCTCCCCACGCCGGCTGGGCTGCGATTGGATAGCTTCTCAGATGCGAACCTCGGCGCCAGGACGGAGAGGAGCGACGTTTGTCAGTGAGACTCGATCGCCTCGATCTCGCGATCGTTCTCGCGCTCGGGATCGCCTGTGGTGCGATCTACGCGCAGACCGCATCGTTCGATTTCGTCGGCTTCGACGACGAGGCTCACGTGACGCTCAACGCGATCACGCAGCAGGGTCTCGACCCGGCGGTGCTCGGTCCGGCGCTTCGCGCCACCGTCGCGGCGAACTGGCATCCGGTCACCCAGCTCTCGCACATGCTCGACGTCGAGTTGTTCGGGCTCGAGGCCGGCGGTCATCACGCGGTCAACGTGGTGCTGCACGCGCTCGTCACGCTGCTGGTCTTCCTGGTCGTGCGCGAGGCGACTGGAGCGCGCTGGCGCAGCGCGTTCGTCGCAGCGCTGTTCGCGGTCCATCCGCTGCACGTCGAGGTCGTGGCCTGGGTGTCGCAGCGCAAGACGCTGCTGTGCGCGGTCTTCGGGATGGCCTCGATGCTGGCCTACGTCACCTACGCCCGCCGAGGTGGCGCCTGGCGCTTCGCGCTCTCGGCGGGTCTGCTCACGGTCGGCCTGCTCGCGAAGTCGATGCTGGTGACGCTGCCGCTGCTGTTCGCACTGCTCGACTACTGGCCACTCCGGCGCCTCGGCTCGCTGCGCGATGCGCGCGTCCTCGCGCGCGAAAAACTCGTGCTGCTGCTGCCCGTCCTGGCGATCGCGGCCGTCACCATCGTCGCGCAGCATTCGGCGGAGGCGATGGCGCCGCTCACGCTCGACCGACTGCTGCGCGCCCACCTGCCGAACGCGGTACTCGGCTATGCGTGGTATCTCGAGAAGGCGATCTGGCCGGCCGACCTCGCGGTCCACTATCCCCATCCCTATTTGCCGCTTGCGGGCGGCATCGCGCCGTCGCCGCTCGTCATCCTCGGTGCGGGCAGCTTGCTCGCCAGCGTGGTGATCCTGGCGGTAATCGCGGCGCGGCGGCGGCCCTGGATCGCCTTCGGGGTTGCGTGGGCGGCAATCGCTCTGCTTCCGGTGATCGGGATCGTCCAGGTTGGGACGCAGGCGGTTGCAGATCGCTACGCCTACCTGCCCCTGCTCGGCCCGTTCATCGCGTTGGCCTGGGAGGCCAACGCCCTGCGCGAGCGGCTGCGCATCCCCGCCGTGATCGTCGCGGGGACGTCGGTTGCGCTGCTCGGCACATCGGCACTCGTCGCGCATCGCCAGGCGGGCTACTGGCAGAGCGCGCGCGCGCTGTATGGGCACGCTCTCGAGATCAGCCCCCGCGACGTGACTCTGCTCTTCAACATGGGCAACGCCGAGCTCGATGCGGGTCGCTATGCCGAGGCCGAGGCCGGCTACCGAGAGGCGTTGGCGGTGCACCCGGGCCACTCGCCTGCCCAGCTGAACCTGGCCGAGCTGCTTCGCAAGTACGGCGAGCCTTCGGATCTCGCGGAAGCGGTCGCGCTCTATCGCAGCGTTCTGCGGGAGCGGCCGGGCAACTTCCGCGCCACCCGGGGGCTGCGCAAGGCGCTTGCGAGAGGCGCAGGACGCCGCGATGACTAGAACCCACCGTGAGAGTCGCGGCGGTCGAGCTGCGCGCTCCGCCGACCGGATCGCCGCGTCGCTCCGCGCGAAGCCCGGAAGCCGAACGTCGAGCATTCGCTCGGCCGGGAACTCTTGAGATGGATTCCGGGCCCTCACTTTCGCAAGGCAAGGGACGCGTGCTGCTGGGTCTCGGGATCGCGGCGGCGATCGCGTTCCTGTTCCAGGCCGTCGGAGGGGACTCGGGCCCCGGTTGGCTCGCGCGGGGCGATGCGCCCTTCATCGTGTATCCGCACGTTCCTCGCACGACGTCGCATCCGCTCCGCACGCTCGAGGCCGTGTTCGAACGCGAGATCGAGCGCTCGACCGAGGCCAGTGTGTGGGTCGATCTGCGCTGTCTGGGAGCCTGCCGCCTCCGGCTCGACGGCCGTCCGTTCGGGGACAGCGGAGCGCGGCTGAAGGCTGGATCGAGCACTTTCACAGTCCTCGTGTCGCGCGATGACGGTCCGCCCGCCTTGTCGTTCGCGCGGCGCGAACGCCAAGGTGGGGCGGGGATCCTTGCGAGCGACACCCGCTGGACGGTCTCGCAGGACGGCTCGGTGCGGTTGCCGGCGGCGTTCGGGACGGAGCGAGCTCGGCCGCCGGCGCCGGAGCTCCCTGGCGTGCCGTGGCTCGCCGTCGCGGGCCTCGTGCTGCTGGGCGTCGGAGCCTGGCTGGCAGCACCTCGCCTCGCAGCCCGCGCGCGCTGGGCACTGCCGGTGCTGGTCGCGATCGCGTGGTGCTCGCTGCTGGTCCACAATCTCGGCAGTCTGCCGAGCTTCGTGGGCTTCGACGTCGAGCACCACGTGTTCTATCTGCGCTTCCTGTTGGAGCACGGTGCCATCCCGTCACCGAGTGACGGTGTCCAGACCTATCAGCCGCCGCTGTTCTATCTGATCTCGGCGGGCTGGCTCCGTCTGCTCGGTCTGTCTCTTGGCAGCGACTCGGCCGCGTTCGCGCTTCGAGGACTCACTTTCGCCCTCGGCCTGGCGCACCTGGCCGGGCTCTACGCCTGCGTGCGCATGCTGCTGCCAGGCCGCAAGGTGGCCGCGCTCGCGCTGGTGTTTGCGGCGGCCGCGCCGTTGCACCTCGCGCTGTTCCACGCGTTCACCAACGAGGCGCTGGTTGCGGCGCTCTCGACGGCGGCGGTATGGGCGCTGTTGCGTGCGCTCCGCAGCGACCCGCTGCGTGCGAGACACGGGGTGATCGTCGGCGTCCTGGTCGGGGCGGCCATTCTCGCGAAGCTGTCGGCGCTGGTGCTGGTCCCGATCGCGCTCGGCGCGCTGATCGTACAGCGACCGCGGAGCTGGGCCGCGCCTGCGGCTGCGTTGTCGATGCTGGCGGTTGCCGGCTGGTACTACGCGCGGATCACCAGCGAGTTCGGCACCCCCTTCGTCGGCAACTGGGACGAGCGGGTCGGCTTCGCCTGGTGGCAGGATCCGGGTGTCCGCGATCTCACGGCCTATCTGAGCTTCGGCGGTGCGTTGTCCGACCCGTGGTTCGCCGGCTTCGACTCGGTCTGGGACGGGGTCTACTCGACCTTCTACGCGGACGGACTCGCTAGCGGCGAGCGATCTCGCCTGCTCGGTCCTGCCTGGAACCACGGGCTCGCGCGCGTCGCGCTGTGGCTCGGGCTGATTCCGACATTCCTGGTCGTGCTCGGCGGCGCCCGGGGACTGGCCCGAGTCTGGCGGCGACCCGATGCGACCGGGCTGGCGCTGGTCGGGCTCGGTGTTTCGATGTTCACCGCCTTCGTGTTCATGACGCTGCGCGTCCCGTCCTATGCGCAGGCCAAGGCGATCTATTGGAGCCCCGCATTCGTCGTTCTGATCGTGGCGTTCGCTCTGGGTGTGGACACCCTGCGAGAGCGATCGGCGCGCGCGGGACGCGTCGTCTCCGCGGCGCTGTGGATCTGGGCGGCGATCTCGTTCTCGGTGTTCTGGGTCGATGCGGATGCGCCGGACACGCTTCGCGGTCGCGGGGAGTGGGCGCTTGCGGCGGGTCGACCGGACGAGGCGATGTTGCACTTCGAGCGCGCGGCGGAGCTGGGCGCGGCCGGTTCACTGCCGTGGGCCCAGGTGGGGGCCTGTCGCGCCGATCTGCGGACCGGGCAGCTGGCGGCGGCCGCCCGCGCCTGCGGCGAGGCGTTGGGCCGCGCGCCCGACGATCCGGATGCGCTGTTCCACGGCGCGAGTGTCGCGCGATGGACGGGCGACCCTGCGCAGGCGCTCGAGCTGCTCGAGCGCCTGCGCACGGTCGCACCGCTCGACGAGCGCGCCCCCCCGGTGATCGCGGCGCTGGCCCGGCGTCTGGGGCGACCGGCGCGCGCGCAAGCTGCGGCGCGCGAGTGGCTGCGCTTCGACCCGGGCAACCGGGAGGCGATCGCGATCCTCGGACAGCCCGACTAGCGCTTGCGCTTGCTCGGCTGGGCTCGCACCGAGACCGGGCCCGGTGCGATCTGCTAACCACGAGGGGCCGGTCTTCTGGCGGGACGGCCAGGTTACCCAGAATGTGTCGCGTGGAGACTCGATGATCGAGGTGGCATCGCTGTTCGTGTACCCCGTGAAGGGGCTTCGGGGTGTCGCTCGCGATCGCGTCGAGTTCGACCGGCACGGCCCGCGCTACGATCGCGAGTGGATGCTAGTCGACCCGGAGGGGGTCTTCGTCACGCAGCGCGAAGACACGCGGCTCGCCCTGATCGGCACGGAGCTGGACGAGCCGGCCGGCGTGCTTCGCCTGCGAGTCCGCTCGTCGCCCGTGCTCGAGGTCCCGCTCGAGGCGGGAGACCGCGCGACGCGCGAGGTGCGCTGCTGGTTGGATACACAGGCGGCGCTCGACGAAGGGGACGCCGCAGCATCCTGGTTCTCCGAGCAGCTCGCTCGTCCGCTGCGCCTCGTGCGTGTCGCGCCCGCCCACGCGCGCCCGGTCCCGGCACCATTCAGCGCCGCTCCTGCGACCACGCGCTTCACGGATGGCTTCCCCCTGCTGGTCGCGAGTCAGGCCTCGCTCGACCTGCTGAACTCGAAGCTCGACGAGTCGCTTCCGATGCAGCGCTTCCGTCCCAACCTGGTGCTGCGTGGTGCCCGCGCGCACGCCGAGGACGGCTGGAAGCAGATTCGCATCGGCGGCCCGGATGGTGTGCGGCTGACCTTCGGAAAGTGCTGCTCACGCTGTCAGGTCACGACCATCGACCCGGCGACCGCTGAGATCGCCGCGGCCGGCGAGCCGCTGCGAACACTCGCGACCTACCGCACGATGGAGATTCGCAACCCCGACGGCAATACCGAGCGCGGCGTCTTCTTCGGTGCCAACTACCTGCACGAGGGGTCGGGCGTGGTCGAGCTCGGCGCTCCGGTCGAGGTGCTCGACTGAGCGTGCGAGCCAGGAGCCAGCCCTCGGACTCCGGGCAGCTCGGCAGCCGCGGTGCCCGCGGCGGACCTGGCTCAGGCGCCTAACCGGTCGTGTAGGTGGTGTGCGCCGGGCGGCGGGACAGGATGTTCTCCTTGCCCCAGTTCGTGACCTTCTTGAACGCGTCGGATGCAACGAACGCGTTGAAGGCGTCCTCGCTGGCCCAGCGCGAGACGATCAGATAGGCGGGCGCGTCGTCCGCGATCTCGCGGTAGAGGTGCGAGTCGTCGTGCCCATCGATGCCCCGCATGGTCTCGATGACCTTCTTGCAGGCGTCCTCGAACACCTGCTCCTTGCCGGGTAGCACATGGTAGTTCATTCCAATGGTGACCAAATCTCTTCTCCTCGATGCTAGGCCTGGATTTCCGCGATCGCGTCGGCGAAGGCAACTGGCTGGCGCAGTTTGCGTCGGTAGCTGATCAGCTTACGGGCCTGGTTGAACGCGAGCGCGCCCACCAGGCGGCCCTTGCGGCCGTAGAGCTTGAGGAAATTGCGCTCTTCGAGTGAGCCGTGGACGACTACGCTCTCGTCTGCGTCGACGAGCCGGCCTGCCGACTGGATCTTCAGATCGAACTGATCGGACCAGAAGAACGGAACCGACTCGTAGGCGGGCGCCTCCCCCGAGCCCGCCAGCAGCGTCTCGACGGCTGCGCGAGCCATCTCGGCTGCGTTGCTCCAGTGCTCGATGCGCATGTCCTCGTCGAACAGCGGATTGTGCCACTGCGCGACGTCGCCGGCCGCGACGATGCCCGGGACGTTCGTCGCGCAGTGGGCGTCGCACAGGACGCCGTTGCCGAGCTCGATGCCCGAGCCGGCGAGCCACTCGGTGCAGGGGGCGACGCCGATGCCGACCACGACGATGTCGGCCTCGACCGCACTGCCGTCGCTGAGCCTCAGGCGCTCCACGCGTTCGCCGCCTTCGAGGGCCTCGACCCCGACTCCGAGGCGTACGTCGACGCCGTGATCGCGGTGGACCTGTGCGATCGTCTGCCCGACATCCGCGCCGACGGCGCGCTCGATCGGTACGGGCAGCGCCTCGATCATCGCGACCTCGAGTCCGCGGCTGCGGCAGCTGGCGGCGACCTCCGCCCCGATGAAGCCCGCGCCCACGACCGCGACTCGTGGCGTGTGCTCGAGCGCCGAGCGGAGCGCTACCGCCTGCTCGAGGGTGCGCAGCACCGACACCCCTGCGAGTCCGTCCTGGCTCGGAAGCTTCCGCGGCGCGGCGCCGGTCGCGATCAGCAGACCGTCGAATGCGAGATCGCTGCCGTCAGCGAGTGCGATCCGGCGCGAGCGGACGTCGATCCCGGTCGCGCGGCAGCCGAGACGGAGATCGAGCTCGAGCGCGTCGAAGCGCGCGGGGTCGCGCACGAGCGTGGTCTGCTCCGGTTCCCAGTCGCCCCGCAGGATCTCCTTCGAGAGCGGCGGGCGGTCGTAGGGGAGCGCCTGCTCGGCGCCGATCAAGCTCAGCTTGCCCTCGTAGCCGAGCTGGCGGAGGGCCTCGGCCGCCCGGAGCCCGGCTAGCGAAGCTCCTGCGATCACGATCTGCGACAACGTGCTCAAGCGCTCCTCCCGGGGCGAACCCTGCGGCGGCGCGTGAGCATACCAGGAGAGGTCGCCCGCAGAGGCCGGTTTCAAGCTGGCACTTGCAGAGCATTCGGTGCAGTCTTTGTCCTGCACTGAATGCCGGAAGCTGCAGCTCCCGGCGGGCAGTGGGTCCGCAAGAGGTTGAAAGACAAGGGATTCGAGCTCGGGCACGGAGCTTGCGTTAACAGCACGCATGCAGTGCTGGCAGTACACCGGGTCCCACTCCACGGGCCACGCGTTCCGGGCCGAGGGGAATCGGTGGGGAGGCTTCGCGATGCGTCACCAGCGCGATGGGGACAGCCCGCGCCGTCCGCGGCGTGGCCGCGACCGGCAGCGAGCCCGGCGCGAGCGATCGCGAGGGCGCAAGCGCCCCGAGTCGCTCACCCCCGAGGAGCGCGCCTATCGCTCCGCTCGCAGCCAGGCCAACCGCAGGGCCAGGTTCTACACGCACGGGGTCGCCTACCTCTCGACGCTCGGCCTGCTGTTCGTCGCCACCCGCAGCGCGCGCGTGGTGATGCTGGTGGCCGCCGCCTGGGGCATCGCTCTCTCGCTGCACTACTTCGGCGTGGTCGTGCTGCCGGACCTCCGAAAGCGCTGGATCGACGAAGAGCTGGGCCGCAACGCCAAGCCCAAGGTCGACGCCGAGCGGCGGGACCACATCGAGCGCAAGGTGCGTTCGCTCGAGGATCTGTCGGCTTCGATCGCCCACGAGATCCGCAACCCGGTCACGGCAGCCAAGAGCCTGGTCCAGCAGATGGGCGAGGATCCGACCGCCAGCGCCAACGTCGAGTTCGCCAATGTCGCACTCGGCGAGCTCGACCGTGTGGAGCGCTCGATCAGCCACTTGCTGAAGTACGCGCGCGGCGAGGAGCTGAGGCTCGAGACGCTCGACGTCGCCGATCTGGTCGACTCGGCACTCGAGACCTTTCGAGACCGGATCGCGCGGCTCGGCGTGCGCGTCGAGCGCGACATCGGAGCTGCCGGCTTCGTGCATGGCGATGGCGACAAGCTTCGACGCGTCGTGATCAACCTGATCGCCAACGCACTGGATGCGATCGACGGCGGGCCACAGGACCCGACTCTGTGGGTGTCGGCCGGTGAGAACCTCGCCGGTACGGAAGCATGGGTGCGCGTGCGCGACAACGGGCCCGGGATCGACCCCGAGACCCGACGCAAGATCTTCGATCCCTTCTACACCACCAAGCACCAGGGCACGGGCCTGGGGCTGGCGCTGTCCAAGAAGCTCGTGGAGACGCACGGGGGCACACTCGAGGTCGAGTCCGAGCCGGGGGGCGGAAGCGAGTTCATCGTGGCCTTCCCACGCGATCCCGAGCCCGAAGGAGTGCCGCGATGAGCAAGACGTTGGCCCGACCGTGGCCGGTTGTACCCTCTCTGCTGGAGGTGGATGGCATGCCCCGCGCTCCGTACGATGGCTCCGCGCCGCCCCGACGTCGTCGCCGCCGCCGGCGTCACACCCAGAGCCGCGAACGGCTGGAGCCGAGTCGCGGAGGCGGCGATCGCGGCACCCCTGATCCCTCTCTCGAGCGTGCGAGCGAGCTCGCGCAGATCGACGAATCGCTGCTGGATGAGGACGAACGGGCCTATCTCGAGGCGCGACGCCGCGCCGAAGAAAAGGTCGATCTCTACCGCGAGCTGGTGAAGGTAGGTCCGATCGCGCTGATCCTGCTGATCTTCCTGTTCCCGATCGGTGTGTGTTTCACCGCCTATCAGGTCATGCGAATCGGTCGTCGCACCTATCAGGTGCTGATCGAGCCGGGTGTGCGCGATCGTCTGGTGGCCGACGAGGTAGGCAAGCGGCTCGACGCCCGGGTGCAGGCTCAGCGGCGCGCGATGGAGGGCGAGCACGCCCGCTCGCTCGAGAAGCTGTCGGCCTCGATCGCTCACGAGATCCGGAACCCGATCACTGCCGCGAAGAGTCTGGTCCAGCAGATGGGCGAGGAGCCTTCGTCTGCGGACAATGTCGAGTACGCGAATGTGGCCCTCGGCGAGCTCGAGCGCGTCGAGCGCTCGGTGTCACATCTGCTGCGCTTCGCGCGGGACGAGGAGATGCGCGAGCAGAACGTAGTGATGGCCGAAGTGCTCGACTCGGCGCTCGAGACCTTTCGCGAGCGCTCGGCGCGCGACGGTATCACGATCGAGCGCAGCTTCGACACCGACGGCGCACTGCGCGGCGACCCGGAGAAGCTGCGGCGCATCGCGATCAATCTAGTCGGGAACGCCATCGACGCACTCGCCGACAGCGCGACCGCGGATCGGCAGATCGTTGTCGCTCTGGGCGAGAACCTGGCGGGCAGCGAGGTGTGGGTGCGCGTGCGCGACAACGGGCCCGGGATCGAACCCGAGGTTGCAGCGCGCATCTTCGATCCGTTCTTCACGCAGAAGCAGGCGGGCACGGGGCTCGGGCTGTCCATCACGCGGAAGCTGGTCGAGGCGCACGGCGGTGAGATCGAGTTGGCGAGCGAGCTCGGTCAGGGCACCGAGTTCCTGGTGACGTTTCCGAAGGAGTCGAGGGGAGGTGCGCGATGAGTCCTCGCATCCTGGTGGTCGAGGACGAGCAGGCGATCCGGCTGGCGCTGAGGGGTCTGTTGTCGCGCGAGGGCTACGAGGTCGCGCTGGCCGAGGATGGTGAGCGCGCCATCGCCAGGCTGGCCAGCGAAGAGTTCGATCTGGTGCTCACCGACCTGGCGCTCGGTCGGGGCGTCAGCGGCATGGACGTGCTGCAGCACTTCAAGGAGCAGTGCCCGGGGACGGCGGTCGTGATGATCACCGCGCACGGCAGCGAGAAGATCGCCGTCGATGCCATGAAGGCGGGAGCGGACGACTACGTGCCAAAGCCCTTCGACAACGACGAGATCCGCGTGGTCGTTCGCCGCGCGCTCAATCGTTACCGCCTCGAACGCGAGAACCGACTGCTGCTCGAGCGCATCCAGCGAGACTACGGCTTCGATACGCTGATCGGCTCCGGCGAGGCGATGCAGAACGTGTTCGAGACGATCCAGAAGGTGGCCGAGACCGACCTGACGGTGCTGGTGCGGGGCGAGAGCGGTACGGGCAAGGAGCTCGTCGCCCAGGCTCTCCACAATTCGAGCAACCGCAAGCAGCGGCCTTTCATCGCGGTCAACTGCGCGGCGATCAACCGCGAGCTGGTCGAGAGCGAGCTGTTCGGACACGAGAAGGGCGCGTTCACCGGCGCGGACAGTCGGCGCGCGGGACGGTTCGAGTCCGCCGAGGGCGGCACGATCTTTCTCGACGAGGTCGGCGACATGGCCCCTGAGACGCAGGCCAAGGTGCTGCGTGTGCTGCAAGAGCGGAAGCTCGAGCGCGTCGGCGGCACCAGCAGCGTCGAGGTCGATGTGCGCGTGGTCGTCGCGACCCACCGCGATCTCGAGAAGGCCGTCGAAGAGGGCACGTTCCGGGAGGATCTCTACTACCGGCTCAAGGTGGTCGAGGTCGAGCTGCCGCCGCTGCGTGAGCGGCGCGCGGACGTGGCAGCGCTGGCCGATCGATTCCTGGGCCAGGTCGCAGAGCGGCTCGGACGCGACAAGAAACGCCTGTCCGACGACTCGCTCACTCAGCTTGCCCGTCACACCTGGCCGGGCAACGTGCGCGAGCTGCGCAACGTGATCGAGCAGGCCGCGGTGTTGTCCAGCGGTGACAGCATCACGGCTGGCGATCTCAAGCTCGATGACGCGCGGCAGGCCGACGTCGGAGCGGTGATCGATACGGCGATCCCATTCAGCGAGTCGAAGAAGCGGCACGTCGACGACTTCGAACGCAGCTACCTGCTTCGCGCACTGCGCGAGAACGGCGGCAACGTCTCTCGCACCGCGAACGCCATCGGAATGGTTCGCCAGAGCCTCCAGCAGAAGATCCGCGAGCTCGAGCTCCGCTCGGAAGACTGGGGCAACGGCGACAAGTCCTGAACCTGCGCGCCCACGACCAAGCAACGAAGGGAGAGATCGGATGAGTACGCTGAACGAACAACCGGGGGCACTTGCCCGTTTCGGCAGTCTGCTGCGCGGCTTCTTCTCTGGCTGGGTGCGCGGCAGGGAGAACCGCAACCCCGAGCTGGTCTACGAACAGGCGATCGAGGGCCGTGTGCGCCAGTACCGCGAGCTCAAGCAGGCGGTCGCCGGAATCCTGTACATGCGGACCAAGCTCGAAGGCGAGATCAATGAACGGCGCGCCGAGATCGCGCGGCGACACGACGACATCCGCCGATCGGTGCGCCGTGGCCAGGAGGAGATCGCGGTAGCGCTGATCGCGCAGAAGCAGGCCCTGTTCGAGGATCTCGAGCACGCTGAGCAGGAGCTCGAGAGCGTTCGCGACGAGGCCGAGGAGGCGAAGCAGAACCTGACACGCTTCCGCGAGGAGATCCGCCTGCTGGTCCGCGAGAAGGGTCGCATGGTGGCAACGCTCGCCAACGCCCAGGCGCGTCGCCGGCTGCAGCTCGCGGTCGACGGCATGTCGGTCGACGCCGAGATGGCCGCGCTCGAGAGCGTCCGCGAGCACGTTGGACGTCTCTCGACTGAGGGCCAGCTCGATAAGGAGCTCGGCGAGGACGGTGGAATGCGCCAGCGTTTGCGCGCCTTCCGGGACGATGCCCGACGGGAGGCTGCGCGGGCCGAGTTCGAGCAGCTCCGGGCCGAGCTCGACAGCCACACCATCCCGGCTACCGCCAGGCACGTCGTCCCGGTCGCCTCGGGCTAGCAGCCCGCCCCGAGACTCCCGTGGAACGCGCGGAGTCCGCGGTCGAATGGCTGGCCGGGGCCGAGCTCGAATCACCGACGGATTCCCGCGGGTGCCCAGTGCACGTGCGCCGAAAAAGTCGATTATTCAGCTCTGGCCCCGGTGCGACCCAGTAGATTCTCGCCGTGGAGCTGCTGCTGATCCGTCACGGGCTTCCCGTTCGCATCGAGCGCGACGATGGGGCGCCTGCGGACCCACCGCTCTCGCGCGCGGGCCGCGGGCAGTCGCAGCGGGTCGCGCGCTGGCTGGTTGCGGAGCGGATCGACGCAATCGTGTCGAGCCCGCTGTTGCGCGCCCTCGAGACGGCCGAGCCCCTGGCAGACGCCAAGCGATGCGAGATCCAGGTCGAACCAGGGGTGCGTGAGCTCGACGCGGATTCGGACCGCTACATCCCTCTCGAGGAGCTGAAGGAGCAGGATTACGAGGCCTGGAAGGTGGCAATGGCCGGCGGGCTCTATGCCGGTGTCGACGTCGAAGCCTTTCGCGGCGAAGTCGTGGACGCGATCGAACGGACGATCGCAGCCAACCCGGGTAGACGTGTCGCCGTCGTCTGCCACGGCGGGGTGATCAACGCCTGGGCCTCTCACGTGCTCGGGATCTCCGAGCTGCTCTTCTTCGATCCCTACTACACGAGCATCAATCGATTCTTCGCGGCATCGAGCGGCGAGCGCAGCGTCGCCAGCCTCGGGGAGATCTCGCACCTGCGATCCGATCTGATCGCTTCCACCGCCGAGGACGCCGCGTGACCACACCGCTCGAGCTCGTGGCCTTCGGGTTGGTTGGCCTCGGACTGTGGTTCGGTCTGATGCGTACCGAGCCCGGGCGCCGCTTGCGTAGCAAGGTCGGGCGTGCCCTGGCGCGCACTGCGGGCGGCGAGGCCCCGGCGGAGTCGAGCACGTCGCCGAACGAAGACCACCAGTTCCTGCTCGATCAGTGCAACGGCGACAACGCCGAGCTGCTCCGCCGTCTCGAAGCCGAGGCTCGCCGCAATCCGGGGCTCGGCAACGACCAGGTCTACCGAAAGGCGATCAGGACCTGGTTCCTCGAGAACCGGGGCGGCACGCACGGCTCGATCGCCGAGGAGCTCGACGACACATGGCTGTGAGCTACGTCTTCGTCCACGGTGCGTCACACGGTGCCTGGTGCTGGGAACGGCTGCTTCCCTTCCTGGAAGCTGACCCGCGCGTCGCCTCGGTCGTGGCGATCGATCTCGCGGGCCACGGCACGCGTCGCGACGCAAAGCCACTCGAGGAGATCGCGATCGCGGACTACGTCGACGACATCGTCCACGCGATCGAGTCCCGCGACCTGCACGATGTCGTGCTCGTCGGGCACTCGCTGGCGGGCATCTCGATTCCTCACGCAGCGGCGCGTCTGCTCCCGCGGATCGAGCGCCTCGTCTATCTGGCCACGTCGAACCCGCCGGCCGGCTCGAGCATCATGGAGCTGATGAAGCATCCGCTGTCTCCCATCTCGCGCGGGATCGCCGCCGACACCATGTTCTGCAACGATCTCGATCCCGAGACGACCGCCTGGCTGCTGGAGCGGCTGGGCGACGAGCCGCCGGGGCCGATGAACGAGCCGGTTGCGCAGGCCGAGCTGCCGCCGGATCTCCCGACGACCTACATCCTGCTGGAACGCGACGAGACGCTGCCCGATGCCTTGCAGCTCGAGCAGGCGAAGGTCGCGCAGGTCGACGAGGTCATTCGTTTCGACTCGGGCCACAGCGCCTTTGCGGCGCGTCCGCGCGAGCTGGCGGAGCTGTTGCTCTCCTGGGCCTGACGAGCGCCCGTCTCAGCCGGCCCCCCGCTTGCGCAGCGGCGCCCGCCCGATGCCGGGCCAGATGCGCAACGTGCCCGCGCCGCCGCGCAGCACGATCCACAGCGTGGTCACGATCCAGACGCCCTCGAGCGACGAGCGGCCGCTCGCGTCGAGGGCGAGCAGCAGCGCCGCGCCGGTACCCGTCGAGATCAGCATCGCGTTGCGCAGGAAGCGATAGTCGCCTGTTCCCCAGTGGATGCCGTCGGTTCCGAACGACACCGCATTGAAGGGCTGCGACAGCGCGGCGATCGTCCAGGCACCGCCGGCGAGCGGGCGAGCGGATTCGGGGAGCGCAGCGAGCAGCCACGGGGTGCCGAGTAGCATCAGGGCGGCCGCGGCGACGCCAGTTGCGACGCTCCACTCGAGACACACCCGCGCGACCCGGCGGGCGAGATCGCTCCGGCCGGCGCCTGCGAAGTAGCCGATCAGGCTCTGGGCGACGATCGCGTAGGCGTCGAGCAGGAAAGCCGCCAGCATCCAGACGGAGCGGATCAACGTGTGGGCGGCGCCGGCATCGGTGCCAATACGCATTGCGGCGCGACCCGCGAGAGTCACGAAGACGAGCAGCATCGCCGAGCGCATGAACAGATCGCGCCCGACGATCAGCAACTGCCCGGTCCTCGCCCAGACGATGCGCCGCGTGGGCCCGAGCTTCGCCACGACCGCGTGCAGGGCGATGGCGGCGCCGAGCCACTGGGCGATCGTGGAGGCCCAGGCCGCGCCGACGATCTCGAGTCGCGGAAACGGGCCGACCCCGAAGATCAGTACGACGTCGAGCGCCAGGTTCGCAACATTCGTCGCAATTGCGATCCACAGCGGCGTCCGCACGTCCTGCACTCCCCGCAGTGCGCCGAAGGCCGCCATCGTGAGCAGCACGGCGGGGGCGCCCACCAGCCGGATCCGCAGGTACGCCAACGCGCCCTCGAGCGTTGTGCCCTCGGCGCCCATCCAGTTGGCGGCCGCCTCTGCCGAGAGCTCGCCGATCAGCGCGAGTGCCGCGCCGAATCCCAGGCCGAGGCCCATCGCGAGCCCGGTCGTCTCCGCTGCCCGATCGCGCCGGCCCTCGCCGAGAGCCTTCGCCACGAGCGTCTGGGTTCCGATGCCGAGGAAGTTGAATGCGAACAGCAGCATCGACATCAGCGGCACCGCGACACCGAGCGCCGCCAGCGGGCTCGCTCCGAGTCGCGCGATCAGCAGCGAATCCACGATTCCAGTGAGTGGCTCGGCCACCAGCGAGCCGACCATCGGCACCGACAGCCACCACATCGTGCGATGCGGGTGCTGGGTGAAGTCGTGCTCTTCTGGCGATGCCGGGCCGGCGCGGTCGCTCACTTCGGTCGGTGGTACCGCAGATGGCCGGAGACGGCCCCTGAAGCGCGTCGGGCCCCGAGCGTCGCCTCTAGCGGGTGACGGTCGCCGGCGCGCCCGGCTTGCCCAGCCGCTTCTTGATCTGGCGCTTCAGTCGCTGCGCTTCTTCGGGCAGCTTCTGGTCGGCGGTGTCGAGCAGGAACCGGTCGAGGCCGCCCTTCTTGACCACGGTGCGCAGCGCACGCGTCGAAACTCTGAGGGTGATGTCGCGGCCTAGCACTGCCGAGGCGAGCGAAACCTTCTGGATGTTCGGCAGGAAGCTCCGGTTCGTCTTGCGGTTCGAGTGCGAGACGTTGTGGCCCGATTGCGGCTTCTTGCCCGTGAGCTGGCAGGATCGCGACATGGTTACGTCTTCTCGCCGGCCTCGCCGGCCTCGCTGGCCTCGTCGGCCTCGCTGGCCTCGTCGGCCTTGCTGGCCTTGCTGCTCTTGCCGCCCCAGCGCCTGCGGAATCGATCGATCTTTCCGTCGCTGTCGAGCTCGCGCATCTTGCCGGTCCAGAACGGGTGGCTGACCGACGAGATGTCGAGCTTGACGACAGGGAGCTCCTCGCCTTCGACTTCGCGGGTCTCCTTCGCCGTCATCGTCGAACGCGACACCCACTCGGTGCCGGTCGCCGAGTCCACGAATATGACCTTGTGGTAGTCGGGATGGGTGTCGGGCTTCACGGCGGGGCGCTTACCAGCTCGACTTGCGCACGCCCGGAAGCTGGCCGCGCAGGGCTAGCTCGCGCAGGGCAATGCGGGAGATCGCGAACTTCTTGTAGTAGCCGTGCGATCGTCCCGAGACATCGCAGCGCCGGTTGAGGCGGGTCGAGCACGAGTTGCGCGGCAGCTTGGCGAACTTTTCCTGAATCTGGAGCTTTTCCTCGATCGAGACTTCCGGATCATTCAGTCGCTGGCGCAGCTCGGCGCGCCGGCTGGCATACTTCGCGATCAGCTTGCGGCGCTTGTTGTCGCGATTGATCTGGCACTTCTTGGCCATCGAGGGGACTCCGGTTTCTCTCGGGGCAATCTCGAACGGGGGTCTCGCGAGGCGAGGCGGGGACTCTAGACGTCCGAGCGCGTCGCCGCAAGCGCCGGCACCGCCGGCGCGAGGGCCAATTCTCCTTCTGGGATGGGTATTTGGACGAGATCGGGCGCAGCCATCGGCCGCCGACGGGGCCTGGCGGAGGCGAGGCGACTCATCGATCGCCCGGCTCGTCCCCTCACGCCTTCACCAGCCAGAGCGAGCTCGCACCTTTCATGCCTCCAAACAGGATCGGCTGCCGCTCCGGGTGCAGCCGGTAGTCGGGCAGCCGCCGGTGGAAGGCTTGCAGGCCGATCCGCAGCTCGCGGCGTGCCAGGTGGATGCCCAGGCAGCGGTGCGGGCCCAGCCCGAAGCCCATGTGGCGATTGGGATTGCGGTCGAACACCAGCTCGTCGGGGTCGTCGAAGGCCTCTGGATCGCGGTTGGCGGACGGCGTCGCGCAGGAGACGGTGTCGTTCTCGAGGAAGTGCGCGCCCTGGAAGACGAGATCGCGCGTGACCCGGCGCGGTGGCGTCACGATTGCGTGGAAGCGCACCAGCTCCTCGACGGCCTCGGCGACGGCGCGCGAGTCGTCGAGCAGCGCGACGAACTCGCGCCGCTCGTCCGGCTGCTCGGCGAACGTCTTCACGACCAGCCCGAAGACGGAGGCGACCGTATCGAGCCCCGCCATGAACAGCAGAAACAGCGTGTCCTGCAGCTCCTCCTCGGTCAGTGGCCGGTCGCCCTCGTAGCGCGCTTCGAGCAGCTTGGTGATGAGATCGTCCCCCGGCTGCTGGCGGTGGGCCTCGAGCTGCTCGGCCAGGTAGGCGTAGATCTCGACCCCGACCTGCGTGCGCACCTGCAGCTGCACCTCCGCGAGGTCGTTCTCCTCGCCGATCTCGAGGCCCATCTGTCTGGCGCGAGCGAGCGCGAGCTCCCTGCCGCGCGGGTGCCCATCGTTCGCGTGCATCAGGGTGTTCTTCCAGTCCATGATCTGGCCGTAGTCCTCGGCCGGGAAGCCGGCGAGCTCGCAGAAGATCACGGTCGGGAAGGGATCGGCAAAGTCGGCGACGAAGTCGAATTCGTCCTTGGAGAGCATGTCGTCGAGCAGCTGCGTGGCATAGCGCTCGAGGTGGGGCTCGAGCTTGGCCATGGCGTCGACTGTGAACCACGGATTCATGATCCGCCGGTACGAGGTGTGCATTGGCGGGTCGATCGCCTGCGGGATCCAGGGGCGCACCGGATAGTTCGAGGTCTGGCTCGAGAAGTCGACCGGCGCGCGCAGCACCTCGGCGATGTCGTCGTAGCGGGTGAGGAACCAGACCGGGTCGTTCGCGCCCATGCCCATCGGGCCCCGCTCGGTCCGGGCGACTGGCAGGTGCTCGCGCAACAGCTCGTAGGTCTCGAACTCGTGCTCGAGGAACTCGGCTTTCGACTGGTCGAGCTCGCGGGCCGTCGTTACGGCCCGGTTGAGAGCTTCGCGCTGCTTCGGGGTCGACATGGCGTGCCCTCCGTCGTCAGTAGACCACGTCGCGGACGATTCCGCAGCTCTGGCGGCGGGCGCTGGAGGCTACTCGCTCGTCGGGCCGCTGAAGCGCGGTGTTCGTTTCTCGCGGTGCGCGGCGAGCCCTTCCTTCACGTCCGGACCCCCGAGGCCGTAGAATTCGAAGGCGAGCGACGCGTCGAAGCTCGGTCCGAACATCCGATACCAGTTGTTGAGCGTGTGCTTGGTCCAGCGGATCGCGCTCTGCGATCCGGCGGCGAGCGAACGAGCCACCTCGAGCGCCTTGCCGTGCACCTCGCCGTCCTCGACGCACAGCGATACCAGTCCGATGCGCTCGGCCTCCTCGCCGGTGAGCGTCTCGCAGGTGAGCAGGTAGTACTTGGCCTTTGCCATGCCGCACAGCAGGGGCCAGCAGATCGCGGCGTGGTCGCCCGCGGCGATGCCCAGACGGGTGTGTCCATCGATGATGCGCGCGCTGCGCGCGGCAATGGACACATCGGCCAGCAGAGCCACGACGAGCCCCGCACCGACGGCCGGGCCGTGGATGGCCGATACCACCGGCTTCGAGCAGTTGATCACGTTCATCACGATGTCGCGCGCCTCGCGCAGCACGCGCGTGCGGGCGGCGAAGTCGTCGATCAGGTCGTCGATCAGCTCGAAGCTGCCCCCCGCCGAGAAGGCTTTGCCGGCTCCCTGGATGATGGCGACCTGAACGTCCGAGTCCCGGTCGACCGCGAGCCAGACATTCGCCAGGTCGCGGTGCATCTGATGGCCGACCGAGTTGAGGCCGGGCGCGTCGAGCACGATGCGCAGGATGCCCTCCTCGGGCCGCTCGAAGCGCAGGCTCGAGAATTCTTGGTAGCGGTCGCTCACGGGGATGCCTCCGGCGCCGCCCTGGCGAGCGGGATGTTGCAGTGGGACCGATCAGGATACCTCTGCGCGGTGAGCTGTGACCGGCGATCCGCCGGTCGCGTGGCCGGTGGGCGCGGTCGGGCTATGTTCGCCCGTCCCGCTGGACGAGAGACGTGCGATGAGCCGACCACCCCGGACGATCGACCCGGATTCGATCGCCAAGCACTTCGACCCTGCCGAGGCGCAGCAGCGCTGGCACGAGACCTGGGAGCGCGACGGGCTGTATCGCTACGACCCGTCGAAATCGCGCGAGGAGACCTTCGTCGTCGATACGCCGCCGCCCACGGCGTCTGGTGAGCTCCACGTCGGCCACGTGTTCTCGTACACCCAGACCGATGTCGTCGCGCGCTACCAGCGGATGTGCGGCAAGAACGTCTTCTACCCCATGGGCTGGGACGACAACGGGCTGCCGACGGAGCGCCGCGTCCAGAACCACCTCCACATCCGCTGCGATCCGCACACCCCGTACGAGGAGGGGCTCGAGCTCGAGCCGCCGTCGGGCAAGCAGCGCAAGAAGCCGCCGAGGCTGGTCTCGCGCCAGAACTTCATCGAGATCTGCGCAGGTCTCACTGCCGTCGACGAGCAGGTGTTCAAGGATCTGTGGCAGAAGCTCGGGCTCTCGATCGACTGGAGCCTCGAGTACGCGACGATCGACGATCGCTGCCGCGGCCTCGCTCAGCGCTCGTTTCGCGATCTGTTCGACAAGGGCCACCTGTACACCACGTACGCGCCGACGATGTGGGATGTCGACTTCCAGACCGCGGTCGCCCAGGCCGAGGTCGCCGACAGGGAAGAGCCCGGCGCGTATCACAACGTCGAGTTCGCGGTCGAGGACAGTGAGCAGGGCTTCGTGATCGCGACCACGCGCCCGGAGCTGCTGCCGGCGTGCGTGGGCGTGTGTGCCCACCCCGACGACGAACGCTACCAGGGCCTGTTCGGAAAGAACGCGGTGACCCCGCTGTTCTTCGCCCCGGTGCCGATCTTCGCGAGCGAGCTCGCGGATCCCGAGAAGGGAACCGGCATCCTCATGGTGTGCACGTTCGGCGACGCCACCGACGTGCTGTGGTGGCGCGAGCAGGGGCTTGCGCTGCGCCAGCTCGTCGGGCGCAACGGCCGCCTGGCCGAAGCCGAGTTCGGGACGGACGACTTCCCGAGCCTGCGGCCCGAAGACGCGAACCGCTACTTCGCCGAGCTCGCCGGCAAGAACGTCAAGCAGGCCCGTCGCGCGATCGTCGAGCTGCTGCAGGACGCGGCGGGAAGCGCCACGGGGCACTCGGCTCCGCTGCAGGGCGAGCCCGAGCCGATGGTGCACACCGTTCGCTACTACGAGAACGGCGACCGTCCGCTCGAGTACGTGCCGACGCGCCAGTGGTTCTGCCGGCTGCTCGACAAGAAGGACGCGCTATTGCGCAAGGGTGAGCAGATCCAGTGGCACCCTGCTCACATGCTCAATCGCTACCGCGACTGGACCGAAGGACTTGCCATCGACTGGTGCCTGTCGCGCCAGCGTTACTTCGGCGTTCCGATCCCGGTCTGGTATCCGCTCGATTCGAACGGCGAGCGCGACTACGAGCATCCGATCTGTGCCGAGATCGAGCAGATGCCCGTCGACCCGATGATCCACACGCCGCCGGGCCACGACGAGTCGCAGCGCGATCAGGCCGGAGGCTTCACCGGCGAGGCCGACATCTTCGACACCTGGTTCACCAGCTCGTTGACGCCGCAGATTGGCTCGCACTGGGGAACCGACGACGATCGGCACGCGAAGCTGTTTCCGGCCGATGTGCGGCCGCAGGCGCACGAGATCATCCGTACGTGGGCCTTCTACACGATCGCAAAGGCCTTGCTGCACGAAGACAGCATTCCGTGGCACCACGTGTTGATCTCGGGCTGGATCCTGGACCCGAATCGCAAGAAGATGTCGAAGAGCAAGGGCAACGCCCTGGTCCCGACCGAGCCGATCGAACGCTTCGGTGCCGACGCCGTCCGTTATTGGGCTGCCAGTGCACGACTGGGCGTCGACACCGCGCTCGACGAGCAGATCTACAAGATCGGCAAGCGGCTCTCGACGAAGCTGTACAACGCCGGCAAGTTCGTGCTCGCGCAGCAGGCGCCGCAGCACCCGATTCGCTGCGAGCTCGACCGTGCCTTCGTCGCCAAGCTGCGCCGGCTGGCCGCCCGCGCCGCGGTGAGCTTCGACGAGTTCAACTACGCCCAGGCGCTCCAGGACACCGAGGCGTTCTTCTGGACGCACTTTACCGACACCTATCTCGAGCTCGTGAAGCCGCGGGCGCGCTGGGCCGTCGACGGCGATACCGCGGGTGAGCGCGCGGCGCAGTGCGGGTCGGCTGTGGCGGCGCTGCGGCTCGGGCTCGATGTGCTGCTGCGGATGTTTGCCCCGGTGATGCCGTATGTGACCGAGGAGATCTGGTCCTGGGTGTTCGCCGGGGAGACCGGTCACCCGAGCATCCACCGCGCGCCGTGGCCGACCGAGGGCTCGCTGGCCGAGATCGCTGCACCGGACAGCGAGTTCAGCTTCGACCACGCCGTCGCCGCGCTGGCGGCGATCAACAAGGCCAAGGCCGACGCCGAGGTGTCGATGGGCCGCGAGGTCGAGCGACTGGTGCTCGCGGCCAACGCGAAGACACTCGAAGCCCTGGCTCCGGTGCGCGAGGACGTGCTCGCTGGCGCGCGCGTCCACCAGTGGGAACCCCTGGCGGACGAGGCCCTGGAGGACGGCGCGTTCGAGGCGCGCGAGGCGAGCTTCGTCGAACGCCCGGAGCGCTGACCACCCGGCTGCGCCGCTCGCCCCGGCCTGGGCGGCCAGTCCTCCAGGCGTAGGGATGTGCTGTCTCGACGGCGCGCGACACCACTCCGAGGGAAGAACAACGCGATCCAGGCCCGGCCCAGCGCAATATCGGGTCAAGGATGGGATCCGCACCAACCCGTTGGGTAAAAAGTAAAATCTATTTTTCACCAAAAATAGTGATTCTCTAAAAATAGGTTTTGCTGGATTTCGTTTGCGCGGCCTTGTCGAAACGCTTAGCGTTGCCTCGGGGTGAGAGGCGGGCGCTAATGGGGCTGCGCGAGCGCAAGAAGGCGCGTCTGCGCGCATCGATTCTGGCGACGGCGGTCGACCTGGCCAGCCGGCGCGGCTTCGACGCACTGCGCGTGCGCGATCTGATCGATCAGCTCGAGATCAGCGAGGCGACCTTCTTCAATTACTTCTCGAGCAAATCCGAGCTGCTCGACGCCTGGCTCGCGGACGAGCTTGCGAACGCGTTCGCGCAGCTGGCGGGCGAATCCCGCAACCGGCGCTCCACCCTGCGCCAGCGTGTCCGGCAGCTCGCGCGGGTCGCTGCCAACGCCGAGGGTCTCGCCGCGGCGGCCTGGCAGCGAGGGCGGCTGCAGCGGGCCGCCGGCGCTGCTGCAGCGCGTAGCGATCTCGCTGCGTTGCTCGCGGCCTCTCGGGATGCGGGCGAGCTGCGCCGAGACATCGAGCCCGTCGAGCTCGCCGAGCTGCTGGTCGCAAGCGTGGGGCTCGCCATTGCGGTCGCACTCGGCTCGGGCGACCCGCGCCCCGAGGCGCGTGCCCTCCGCGCGGCCGATCTGGTGCTCGACGGCGCCCGCCGGCGCCACGAGCGCGTGCGTCTGGGCAGCCAGCCGGCTCCGCCGCCCGTCCGCCCGGCTTAGCCCGCTGCGAGGGCGCTCTCGCGTTGGTGGGCTGCGGGCGGCCTCCGAACGAGGCCGTGGCCCGGTCCAGGGCTGCGGCGCAGCCCGCTAGAGCCGCGGTCCTGCGAGCCGCTCGCCAACCAGGACCGCCTCGAGCGGAACCAGGAGCTCGGCCTGACGGTCTCCGGAACGCAGCCGCCAGCCACCCACGGCGGCGTCCTTGCTGGCATGGGCGAGCCGCATTCGGTATCGGCCGTCCTCGTCGGCCGTCGTCTCGTGCTCGATGCGGATCGCACGGGTGCCGGCCGAGACGATGATCCGTGCGCTCACCGAGGCGCCGGCTGGCGCGCTTCCGACGATCTCGGCGCCCGCGACGCGTTCGAACACCCGGTAGACACGAACGTCTCGCGTGGTCGTGGGCACTTCCGTCGCATAACGCAGTCGGTGGAAGGCGAGGTTCTTCAGCGGCGCTTCGGTGAGCCTCCGGATCATCGTCCTCTCGCCCAGTCGCGCGCGCGCCACATCGTTCAGGCTCTCGGTTACGACGAAGCGCGCCCGGACGCGATCGAGTCGTTCGGCTGCGTGTGGCTCGGCCGAGAGCAGATAGCGGCGGTGCAGCTCGAAGTTCTGCTCGCCGAGGTCGTCGCCGAAGTTGCCGACCACCATCGGAAGCCGGCTCGAGTACAGCAGTCGGTGCCCCAGGTGCCAGGGCGCCATCACGCCGTACGGCGGTGTGCTCGACGAGTCGTTGAAGTCCGGGTCGTGGCCGCCGTGCTCACGCAGCCAGCGACCCGCATCGAGCAACAGGCGCTTGCCTTGCAGATACCGGTCGACCGCGATTGGCTCGCCCCTCAGCTGAGCGACCGTGTGCTCGAGCCCTGGGATGCGCGCTCGCAGCGTCGGCAGCATCAGCAGGGCCGTCGCGAGCACGATTGCAGCCTGTGCCGGACGCACCCGTTCGAGGGACGCGGCGCGCAGCCAGAGCGCGCGAATCGCCCAGGCCGAGACGAGCGCGACGCCGAGCGCCGCGCTGTTGCCGAAGCGTCGCTGCTGCAGGGTGGCCAGCATCAGGCCGCCGCTCCAGATCGCGACCAGCAGACGCAGAGCGAAGTCGCGGCGACTGCGCGCTCGCCAGAGGAGCGCGGCCAGCGTGATCGGCAGCAGCAGGCCGAACCCCGAGAGGTTGCGGAGCAGTCGCGCGGCCGAGAGTCCGCCAACGGCTTGCAGGATGCCCTTCGACTCGGTGACCTGGCTCTGGAACTGCTCCTGCTTGCCGAGCCAACGCAGGGCGTCGATCGGCGAGTCGGCGAGCCCGGGCAGCAGCACGACACTCAGCGCCGCGACGGCGAGTCCGACTGCGATCGCGCTCCCGAAGCGGGCGAGTCCGGATGCGATGGCTCTGCGGCGCCAGAGTGCCGCGCAACAGGCGGCGTGCGACGCCATCGCAGCGAACACCCACGGCTGGAAGCGCGACAACACGTTGGCCGAGTACTCACTCCACTGGGGCCAGCTCTGGATCAGACACAGCGGGGCGACCAGGCCAAGGGCGAGAGCGTGCCCGAGCGCACGCTGGCGCAGCAGCTGGCTCCCGTGCTCGCGTTCCTGTAGAGCGTGAAGCAGCACGCCGAGCTCGATCAGTGCCAGCTGCAGCAACATGCCCGGCCACAGCAGCAGCGCCGTGGCCTGTGTTGTGGAGAGCAGGAGGCTGGCGCGCTGGGTCGGGGGCGCGGCGAGCACCGGGAAGGCTGCCCACAACATCACGGCGGCCATCAGAGCAACGGCTGCGTGGTGGTCGAAGAAGCCGGCCGTCGAGTACCAGACGTGTGCCGTGAGCAGCGCGAGCAGCAGCCCTGCGAGCCGTGCGGTGGCCTCGTCGAAGCAGCGTCGTGCGGCCAGGTAGAGCACCACCACACAGCTCGCGCCGAGCAGTGCGGGAATGGTGGCTGCGGCCCACTCGGCTGCCGCCACGCCGCCCAGCGCGTCGAATGGAAGCACGGCGAGCGTCGAGAGCCAGTCGAACAGCGGGGTCCAGATCGGTCGCGCGCCCTGGGGAAAGTTCAGATACGGGTCGAAGTCGAGCCAGTCAGGGAAGTGTTCGAGCCCGTAGAGCACCCGGCGCATGTGATAGTACGCGTCGTTGCCCGTGAAGTGGGCGCCTTCGCCACTGAAGACCGTCGCCCTCGGCAGCATGCGCACACAGAAGGCGAGCGCGAACAGACCGAGCGGGGCGCGCCACTGTACGGAACGGGTCGGCATCGGTCAGCGGAACCAGCCGTCGCGCGCCTCGAGCCCCTCGGCGATCAGGGTCCGGATCCGATCCTTCACGGCGTCGACGTGTTGCGCGATGCGCGCGTTGTCGTCATCCGGATCGCCCGCAAAGCGCAGCGGCTCGCCGAAGCGAACACGGAACTTGACGGGAAGCGGCAGGATGCCGAGCGGCCCGAGCAGCGGGAAGGTCGCGGTGAGCGGTAGCGCCGGTGCGCCAATGCGCTGGGCGATCGATTCCATCCGTGCGAGCCCGGGCGACTGCTCCTCGGAGCCGACGATGCCGACCGGCACGATCGGCGTCCCGGTCTGGAGTGCCATGCGCAGGAAGCCGAGCCCGAACTCCTGGAGCTCGTAGGCCTGGTGGTAGGGCTTGATGAAGCCGCGCTGGCCTTCCGGGAACACCATCACCGCCTCGTCGTTCTCGAGCAGGGTGACGCAGTTCTGCGGCGTCCCGACGACCGACCCCATCCGCTGCATGGCGACGTTGAAGAACGGAAGCCTCGGCAGGTAGTACTCGGCCATGCCTCGCGCGATCCGCGGCGGCTCGCACTCGAGGAACAGTGCCATCGACATCATCGCTGCGTCGTAGGCGACGGTGTTGCCCGCGTGGTTTGCGATCAGCAGGACGCGGCCGCTCGGGACCTGCTCGATCCCGGACGTCTCGACCCGCAGCCAGTGTCGATAGAGCAGCGCCATCGGCAGCATCAGTGGCGCCGTCCACTGCGGATCGAAGCCGAAGGGGTCGTAGCCGTACTCATTGGTGTTCGTCGCGATCCGCCGCGCGCGGGATTCGAGCTCGCTCCAGAGCGTCCAGGCTTGTGTCGGAAGCCACCACGGCGGCGGGGTGGCCCGTCGCGCGGCAACCCGCGACGGGATGGAGCCGCCGTGCCCGCTGGTCATCCCGGCGAGCTTACCCCGCGTCCCGAGCTGCCGGCCCGCTGCGTGCTGCCTGCTCATAAAAATGCCCGGAGTGTGACCGCGATCACACTCAGCCCACGCGCAGGGCCCGAAAGAGTCCGTGAGTCCCTTGACGTGGGAAATATTTCCACGTATCCTGAGGACCAATAAGTGGGAATTATTCCCACATACGCGGTCGAGACCGCCTACTACCCCTAGAGGACCTAGTCATGACCATCTCCAACACACTCCGGATTCCCGTGCTCGGGCTCGTGCTGATCGGCGCGCTGTCGATCGTGTCCACTGCCACGGCCCAGACCGACCGCTGGCTGCCCACGATCGACGTCGAGCGCGACGCGGATGCGCTGCGCGACGAGATCCGGCCGCGGCCCCACGACGTCGACGTGGCCGACACCGTGCTCGTGTTCACCAACGCAACGGCGGTGGAGCGGCGGGTCGTCTGCACTGCGTACGACCGCAGCGGCGTTGCGCTCGGCCGCGTCCGCTCAGGCCTCCCGGCGCACGGCTTGCGCTACATGCGGGCCTCGGACTTCTCGAACGGCCGCGACTTCATCGGCCACGCCGTCTGCAATACGTCGGGTCTGGTGATGCCCTCGGCAGTCTTGGTCGGTTCGCAGATCGAGAACCTCAACACCCGGATCGACCAGCGCGAAGACGCCACGCGCCTGCGCTTCTCGCTCCTCGTGACCTACTAGCGCTGTCCGTCCAGCCGTCCAGCCGTCCAGCAGTCTCTGCAGGCGGCGCGCGGGGCCGGGGGCCCGCCGATTCGGCGGGTTTCCGGCCCTTCGGCGTCTCGCGCCCGCTACTCCGGGTAGTAGCGACTGATCGTGTCGATCACGCAGCCCGGGCGCTCGCTGCCCTCGATCTCGACCGTGACGCGGATCGTGGCCTGGATCGCGCCGTCCCGGGTCTGTTCGCAAGCGATCAACTCGCCCACCCCGCGGATCCTCGACCCCACCACGACGGGCGCCGGGAAGCGCAGTCGATCCGCGCCGTAGTTCACGCCCATCGAGTAGCCGCGAACGTCGGCAATCTGTGGCAGGAAGAGATTGACCAGCGCCTGGGTCAGGTAGCCGTGCGCAATCGTCTTGCCGTACGGCCCGTCCTTGGCTCGCTCCGGATCGACGTGGATCCACTGATGATCGCCCGTGGCGTCCGCGAACTTGTCGATCCGATCCTGCTCGATCGTGATCCAGTCGCTCTCGCCGAGGCGCTCGCCGACGTGGTCGTGCAGCTTGTGAGGGGTCTCGAAGATCATGGCCTGCTCCCGGAGCGGCCGATGCTATCACGCGCCGCCGCCGCCGCGAGCCGACCCGGTGGTATCCTCGCTCGATGCGCGCAGCGAACTCCCGCCGCCAGCTCCGCAGGCTGGCTACGGCCGCGTGCGTGTCGTGGTTGGCGGCCTGCGCTCCCGCTCCACCCGAGCTGCGCATCGTCCTGATTACATTGGACACACTGCGCGCCGACGGCCTCAGCGCGACCCACATGCCCAAAACGCACGCCTTCGCGAACCGCGGGCTTCGCTTCGAGCGCTTCTATGCCGCGAGCTCCGCGACCCAGCCGACCCACGCCACGCTCTTCACCGGACAGCATCCGTGGGAACACGGCGTCGCGCGCAATGGGATCGCACTCGACCCGGCCCACGAGACCGTCGCCGAGCGACTGCGCGCGGCTGGATTCGCCACCGCTGCGGTCGTGGCCTCCTTTGCGCTCGATCGGCGCTTCGCCCTGGATCAGGGATTCGACAGCTACGAGCAGGAGTTCGAGCACACTCTCGTGCGCGGCGCCTGGCAGGGAGAGCCCGTCGAGGGCCAGCGCTTCTACGGGCTGGCCGGGCCTGTCGTCGCCCGCGCGATCGATCGCCTCGATGCGCTGCAAGGGCCGAAGCAGTTCTTGTGGCTGCACCTGTTCGACCCGCACGAGCCCTACGGCGACGCCGCGGGCGGGCAGCGCGCCTATCCATCGCGCATCCGCCAGCTCGCGAGCACGCAGGAGCTGAGCCGCTCACACATGCGATACGTGCGCAGGTTGTACGACTCGGATCTCGCCGAGCTCGACGCCGCGCTCGGTCCGTTCTTCGCCCGGCTCGAGGCGGACGCCGGGCACATCGAGACGCACGTGCTGCTCACTTCGGACCACGGCGAGAGCTTTGGCGAGGACGGCAGCTTCACGCACGGCTATCGGGTCTCTCCCGAGCAGGTGCACGTTCCATTCGTGATCGTGTCGCCGAGCCTGGCTCCAGGGGCTCGAAGCGACGTCGCGGGCTCGCGCGACGTCGCGCGCACGTTGCTCGGGCTCGCCGGTGTCGACACGAGTGGCTTTGCCGGCCGCGATCTGGCGAAGGCGGCGTCGAGCGCGGCGAGCGAGGCCTTTGGGATGGCGGGGCAGTTCGGCACGGCACCCGAGATGCGGACCGACGGCAGCGAGGTCGACGCGAGCGAGCCGCGCTTCTTCGCCGCGTACGGCGACGCGCTGCTGACCGGGGATGCGCGGCGGGTCGTCGAAGACGACCGGGACGATCGGCTCGTCGACGAGACGCGCGCGGCGCCGGCGCGAGAGCTGTTCGCCGAGTTCGATCAGCAGCGGCGCAGTCGAGAGTCGCCCCTGCTGCGCGATCGCGAAACGGAGGACGCGCTGCGAGCACTCGGCTATCTCGAGTGATCTCACCTGCCGAGGGTCCCGTCCGAGAGGGGGCCCGAGTCAATGATCCGACTCCGGCTGGCTCTCTCTCGACCATAGGGCGTGGCTCGGATCGAGGAAGACGCGCTCGAAGCTCGCGTCGGCCAGGGCGTCGTCGAGCAGGCTCCCCGCCCGGACCGCTCCGGACAGGCCGACCGCCGCCAGTGCGTAGTCGTCGATCGCCTTGCGCAGGACGTCGCCCGCCCGAGCGGATCGCACTTCGCCCGAGACGAGCCGCGCCAGGTGCATTCGTCGGTCGAGCTCGCTCGGCTCGTAGCGCGCCCGTAGCACGCCGAGGTACTCCGGCCGGACGACGAGCGGCGTGGGTGCCGCCTCGAAGCCCGTGATCCACGGCGAGACTTCGAACGGCAGCAACACCGACGACCCGGCGCGGCTGTGCGCGAGCAAGGCGCCGATCACCGGCTGTACCCGAGCGGGAATTCGTCGGCCCGGCCACGACCAGACGACGCCGTTCGCAGTCGCAGTGACCGGTGAGCCCGGCACCCACAGCAGCAGCAATCCGCACGCCAGGGTGCCGAGTGCGGCGGCGGGCAGTGGCAGGCGCCCGGAGAGGCGCGGCGCGGTGGCCAGCGCGGCGACCAGGATCGGGAGTGGGAGCACCCAGAAGACGCGCCAGTAGGTGCCGGGCCCAGTGATCGATGCGGCGACCCAGCTCGCGACGAACGGGTTCCAGAAGAAGAGCAGGAAGCCGAGTGCGAACACCGTACAGAAGCGCCGGCCGGCAGGCGTCGCCGCGAAGATTCCGGAGAGCAGCATCACCCCGATCAGCAGCGAGGCGAGGGGGTCGTTGCCGAGTACGGGCTCGATCGCGCTGCGCGCGAGCACCGCGTCGGACAGTACGGGGAACTCGCCCCGCAGCGTCCCGGCAGCGAACAGCGCCCGGGTCTCTCCGCGGATCGCCAGTCCCGCGGCCAGTGGATAGGCCGAGGCGAGCGCAGCGAAGCCGATCCGCCGCAGCGAGCCGCGCTCGGCCACCAGCGCGCTCAGCAGCGCGAGCCCCGCGACCGCGGGGGCGAGCCAGACCGCAGAGGCGCTGAGTCCCAGGGCGGCGATCTGCACTGCGGCGAGTCGAGCCCAGCACCTGGCGCTCGGCGCCCGCGCAAACTCGAGCGCACACGCGGCGATCCACGGTACGCCGACCGAGAGCAGGATCGCCTTGCCCTGCTGGAGCCGGACGAATCCGAAGTTGCCGAAGCCGTGCACGGCGCCACCGGCGAGCAGCAGGAAGGCGAGCGCAGCTGCCAGACCCCAGCCCCAGTCGCGGGGCAGCAGCAGTCGCAGCAGTCGCGCCAGACCGAGCGGGATCAGGGCTCCCGCGATCGCGGGTGTGGCGACGTGTGCGAGATCGATGACCGACAGGCCGAAGCAGCGCGCGAGCGCTGCCCACAGCAGCTCGATTGCGTGCAGGCGGTAGACCGGGAGTGGGAGCGGCAGCCCTTCGATCCCGTGAAGCGTGTCGGCTGCGAGGAGTGGGAGCTCGGGCCGCACGGCTGCGGCAACCGCGAGATTGAGGTAGAGGGCGTCGTCGGCGTCGGGGCGATGACACACGGATGCGAGCACGGCTCCCGCCGCCGCGACACCCCACAGCCAGCGGGCGTCGCCGACCGCGGGCGTCCGAGGCGCACTGCCGCGCCGAGCCTCGCGCAGACAGCTCGCGGCCAGCAGCGCCACGGCGACGATCCAGAACGGGCGCAAATCGGCGGTCCGGTGCAGCAGGACGATCGCCGCGCTCGCGGCGGCGAGCGCGATTGCACCCCAGACCCCGTCCGATGGCCAGGCTGCGCGGTAGCCGTCAGCTGGAGTCGGCGGTGTTTGCGAGTGCGGCAGCCAGCGCAGCGCCAGCACCGCGGCGGCGCCCGCGACGACGAACAGCGCGATCAGCGCGTCGAGGTCGAGGCCCGCCAGGACGGCTGCGTTCGCACAGACCGTCCAGACTGCGAGGCACCCGAGTGTGGCGTCGCCGAAGCGGAGTGCGCTCGGCAGTCGGTCCGGAGCGGTTGCGTTCACTGTCTAGAGGATAGGGGCAACGGCCCGGCGGCGGCTCAGTCCGCCAGGTCGATGAAGGCGCGGCGGGCTCGGTAGGCGTCGAGCCGCTGGCGAATCGAGCGCAGCGGCTGGCCCGGCGTATAGCCGCTCTCGTAGAGCACGAGCGCCCGACTTGCGTGCTGGACGGCTGCGGCGAAGTCGCCGGACGCGGCGTAGGCGGCGGCGATCGTGTCGAGGCTGTCCGCGTCGGGTCGTCCGGCAGCCAGCAGCGCCTCCGCATGGCGCACGGCGGCCTGGGGGTTGCGCAGCTCCGCGACCGGGCAGGTTGCGAGCAGCCAGGTGAGGTTGTTGCGCGCGGTGCTTCGGCCTGGGTCGAGCTCGAGACTTCGCTCGAGATGCTCGAGCGCAAGACGATACTCGCCCTCGATCAGGGCCAGCGTCCCCAGCTGCTCGTAGCTGGTGGCGTCGGCGTCTCCGCGTGCGACCGCCGCCTCGAGCAGCTGCCGTGCCTCGGCGCGTTGACCTGTCTCGAACAATGCGAGGGCCAGCCTGCTGCGCGCCGTGGCCGACTCGGGGTCCCGATCGCTGCGCGCCCGCCAGTACTCGACGGGGTCGTCGGAGGCGTCGATCCAGTCCGGATCGAGAACCCGGAACAGTGCGACGTCGTCGAGCGTCGCGATGCGTGCAAAGCGCTCGCCGTGCAGCGCGAGGCTCGCATGGATCGGCGCGCTGGTCGGTACTGCGATCCAATCCGCTTCGAGCTCGCGTTGCAGCGCGAGGTGTCGGGCGGCGAGCAGCCGCGAGCCGAAGAAGTCGACCACGCGCGCGTAGAGCGGCGGATTCGAGCCCGAGCGCCAGTAGCCCGTTTGGAGGCCGGCGCTGAGCGAGATGGCGAGTGGTTGCAGGCTCGGGTCGAGCAGGACGGTCTGGTCGCCGACGTACTCGCGCAGGGGCTCGATCCACTCCGACGCGGTCGCTGCCGGAAAC
Organism: Myxococcota bacterium; assembly: GCA_036336835.1. Taxonomy (GTDB): domain Bacteria; phylum Myxococcota_A; class UBA9160; order UBA9160; family UBA4427; genus JAYZFK01. Next base: position 44,517 of record JAYZFK010000078.1, read on the forward strand.
GGGGCGGGGCTGAGCGCGGCGACGGACTCGCGGAGCTCGCCGAGGTCGCGCGGCAGCGCGCTCGCGAGCGCGACGCAGAGCGCGAAGACCGCCCCGGCAACGAGTCCGACCGCCCCGCTGCGCGGCGCCGCCCGCCTGGCCAGTGTGGCGACGGCCGCTGTACCCACCGCGAGCGCCAGCGCGGTCGGCAGCAGCCAGGTGAAGCGCCACAGTAGATATGGAGTGACCACCAGTCCGGCGAGCGGTGCGATTCCCGGCGTGTAGAGCATGAGCAGCGGCGCCGCCGTGGTGGCAAAGACGTAGCGCGCATCGGCGCGTCGACGGGCAAAGCCGACCAGTGCGAGCCCAGAGGCGATCCCGGCGACCAGCAGCGGGTGGGCGATCAGGCTCGTGTGGGCGGTGAAGCGGTTCTGCTTGCGCGACGTGATGTCGAGGCTGTCTCGCGTCAGCGGCTCGCGGCGCGCGAACCCCGCGTCGTCGGCGAGCGTGTTCGGCGCGCTCTCGTCGGCTCGCTGCGACAGTGGCCAGGCGACGAGCGGCAGCAGCAACAGGGCGAGTGCTCCCACGCGTCGCCAGCTGGTGCTCCGGGTCAGGGCGCTGACGAATCCGAAGGGCAGGCTCACCATCGCGAAGAAGGGCAGCCCGAGCGGGTGCGTCACGACGCACGCCACTCCGGTCGCGAACGCCGCCGCGATCCAGCGCCGTTGCCCTCGCGCGAGCCACTCGGCAGCGAACATGGCGGCCGCGGGAGCCAGCAGTGTGGCCAGGAACACTTTGTCCTGGGAGGCGCGAAAGAACAGCACGGTGGCCGGCCAGCGCGAGCCTGAGGTCGCGCGGTCGAACACATAGGGCAGGGTCGCGTACAGCAGGGCCAGCTGCGCCACCACGAGTGCCATGCGCGTCAGCGGTCCCGAGCCCAGCGCGACCGCCAGCGCATAGCTGGCGACGAGAGCGAGCGGGATCAGGCCGAGCGGCAGCCAGCTCCAGAACACCTGGAGCGCGTTCGCATCGACGCGGACCAGTCGCGCGAGCATTGCTTCGAAGGCGAGGAAGCCGCTCGACTGCAGCCGGGGGTTCCACTCTTCGGGGTCGATCGAGTGCGGGAGGTATGCGAGGCCGGGTCGATCGGCCATCCAGTCGATGTAGGAGAGGTAGTACCAGAGATCGCCGCCGGGCATCGACGGCTCGATCCAGACGGCGAACGTGGTCGCGAGTGCCGCCGCGCCGAGCGCGACCAGTCCGTCCGCGCTCCACTCGAGCGCGCCGCGTGCCCGCAGGCCGTCGTAGTCGCCCAGCTCACCGCGCCGAGCGAGCACGACGATCGCTGCCAGCGGGATCGTCTCGAGAGCCACCAGCAGGGGCCCGCCCGACTCGAGCGGCCAGCCGAGCGCGTGCAGTGTCCACGCGAGTGGCAGGCTGATGGCGGCGCCGAGCGCGAGCGAGGTGGCGACCCCCGACCAGATCGAGCGCCAGGACGGGTGCAGTCGGAGTGCCGTAGCAACGAGGAAGCCCGGCACGAGCAGCAGCGCGCCTAGCGTCGCGAGCGTGCTCGTGGCACTGCCCCGCAGCGGTGCGAAGCCGACCAGGACGAGTGCACCGGCGAGCCAGACGACACCCGCACCTGCGAGCGCGGGGGGCACGGCCGTCGCTCGTGAGTTCATCCCCAGTCAAGTCCCCAGCGCACCACGGGCGCCCCGGTACAATGCAGCAGTCGCGCTCGAGGCGGAAGAGGGGGCCCGTGTTGATCGACTCCGAGGTCGAACGCATCCGGTCGCTGCTCTGCGTGATGCAGAGCCACATCCAGGCGCGCGTCAGTGAGGCGCGTCAGCGCCGCTCGAGCGAGGATCTCTCGTCCGTCGCCGCGGTGACCGAATCCGACACCATCTACAAGATCGATCGGGTCGGCGAGGAGGCGATTCTCGCGTGGTTCGAGGCTCACTGGCCCCGTTCCTGGCCCGTCGAGCTCGTGATGGAAGGCGCGCCCGAAGGGTCTGGCGCTGGCCTGCGTTTCCCGCGAGATGCCCCGGACAGCGAGCTGCGTTTCACCTGCATCATCGATCCGATCGACGGGACGCGGAGTCTGATGCACGACAAGCGTTCGGCATGGATCCTGTCGGCGGTAGCCCCCTTCGACGCGTCGCGTCCTGCGCGGCTGCGCGACACGCGGGTCGCCGTCATGACCGAGCTGCCGCCGACGAAGCAGCAGCTGGCCGACCAGGTCTCGGCGATTCGCGGAGCGGGGCGTTCGGGGCTGCGGGCCGAACGCGTCGATCTGCGAAGCGGTGGGCGCGCTCCCGTGCAGCTGCGCCCATCGCGAGCGCGCGATCTGTGCAACGGCTTCGCGGCGTTTGCGCGCTTCTTTCCGCAGGGCAAGGCACTGGTGGCGGCGTTCGAGGAATCGCTCTGGGAGCGGCTCTACGGGGAGTCGGAGGCGGGCGGCCCCGCGATCTTCGACGACCAGTACCTCTGTACGGGTGGGCAGTTCTACGAGCTGCTGGCCGGGCACGATCGCATGCTCGGTGACCTGCGGCCGCTCGTGTTCGAGAAGCTCGGTCTGTCGCAGGCGATCACCTGCCACCCCTACGACGCCTGCACGGCCCTGATCCTCGAGGAAGCCGGCTGCCGTGTCAGCGCACCGGACGGCGCGCCGCTCGACTTTCCGCTCGACACCGTGTCGCCGGTTGCGTGGGTCGGGTTCGCGAACGCCGAGCTCGAAGCGCACGTGCGCCCGGCACTCGAGGCCACGCTCGGGGAGTTCTTCGGCGTTTGACGCTGACGCGGCGAGCGCGGCCGACCAGCGGCTCCTTTCGGCGCCGCTCGAAGCACGAGCGATCGACCGTGCGGTCCGCGAAGGCGCAGCGCAGGGCGTGGCAGGGCAGCTAGCGCTCGTCGACCCGGAAGAGCCCCCAGTCGGGTCCGCCGGCGAGCTTGGGGAAGCTCTCCGGTCTCGCCTCCATCCAGCCCTGCTCGAGCGAGCGGGGCCGCAGCGACAGCACCTCGCTGATGTCGCGTTCGGCAAGCCGCGCGAGCCACGCGCGCTCGTCGGCGCGCTGCGCGCGGCGGCCCTCGGGGCCGAAGTGCGCGAGCGTGCCGGCGCGCGATACCGGGACGTAGTGGAGCGTGTTCTGGAGGCTGCGGCCCAGGAAGAAGTAGCTGAGCCAGTTGTCGCCGTCCTGATGGGGCCCGGCGGTGACCGCGATCCGGCGAGCGACGCCGGGCTCGTCGAGCTGGGCCGCGGCCTCTCGCCAGTAGCGCGGGAAGCGGTGGTGATGCCGGGCGCTCGCCAGCAGCTCGTAGCGGACCGCCGTCTGCAGTGCGTCGAGCCCCGCGGTGATCACTGCCAGCGCGAGCACGCCGGCGACGACGCCGGCCCGCTCCGAGCGGTGACCGAGCCAGCGGACTAGCGAGCCCAGGACGAGCACCGCGGCCCCGAGTGCTGCAACCACGAGCGACTCCCACTGGCTCCAGCCGCGGCCGACGAAGGCGAGGGAGTACCAGGCGGCGGCGACGAACAGCACGCTGGTCAAGAGCTGGCCCCAGCGGCGGAACGACCGGCCCGCGACCAGGGCCAGCGGCGTGCCGACGATGACCGCCAGGGCGATGTAGCGCGAGTTCGCGCGCGGCCAGTACAAGCGGTTGACGTTCATGGCCGGCAGGTAAACGAAGGCGATACTCAGGAGTACCACCGCGACGAGCATGCCGACGGCCGTTGGCGAGCGGCGCCAGGCGGCGGCGACCCCGAGCGGCATCGCGAGCAAGGGCACGAGAGCGCTCGGGCCCAGTGCCGTCGCGAGCGCGCCCGGCGGCACGAAGACGGCGCGCAGCGCGTTCCATTCGGCCTGTGCCGTGTAGGCGCGGGTCGTGTCGTGACTGCGGTTCCAGGCGAGCGCCGGATCGGCCTCGCCGAGCGTGATTCCGAACAGCTCGAGCGGGATCGGGCTCAGCGGGTAGCCGGTCTCGAGCAGAGGAGCGACGAGCCAGGGTGCGATCAGGGCACCGGCGGCCAGGACGCCCGCAGCGACCGCGCGGGCGGGCGAGCGATTGCCGCGCCGCCACGCAGCGACGCCCCAGAAGGCGAGGGCTGCCGCGGTCACCGCGAGCGGAATGCCAGCAACGAACTTGATCGACGCCGCCGCACCCAGCGACACCAGGGCGAGGAATGCGGCGGGCGCGCGCTCGGTCCGGACGGCTCGCAGCGCCAGCCCGAGGGCGGTGACGACGCACAGCAGCATCGGAAGCTCGACGTAGCCGGACGGCACCTGCAGTCGCAGCGTCGGCAGCATGATGCTGGCCCAGGCCGCGATTGCCGCCTGCGCGCTGCGCAGGCCGAGCTCTCGGGCCAGCGCAAAGCAGGCGACGCCCAGCGCCACCCATTCGACGCCGTTGACCAGGCCCGCGAGCAGGTCCGAGTGGAAGGGCAGCATCGCCCACGCAACGAGCACCTCGCCGGCGGCGAAGAAGTGTCGATACAGGCTCCAGCTGCCCGGTCCCGACTCGAACGTGAAAGCGTTCTGTACGAAGAGCGCGGCTCGCACGCCGTGATAGGTCGCCGTGTCCCACGCAAGCGGTGGCCCCGCGAGCGTGCGTGCCACTGCGAGCACCGCGGGCCCGCCGAGCACGAGCGCAAGCAGGCGATGGATCGGCCGCTCGAGCCGCAGCGCCGTTCTCAGCACGCGCCGCTCCCGCGCGAGCAGCACCTGCGGCGGCGGGCCCGGGACGAAGCGCAGCGCGGTCGCTGCACACACGCCCGCGGCCAGCGCCGCGGGAAGCGGGCGGAACAGCCCGAGCGGCAGCAATGCGAAGAAGCCAGCGATGGCGAGGGCGATGCCGGTGGTTGCCGTCGCAGCCCAGCGCAGCGCGCTCGATCCGGCACCGACCGCGTGCCAGGCGATCCGATGGGCTGCCGCGAAGCAGCACCCGATCAGCCACAGTGCCAGCAGTGTCTGGGGGATCACCCGCAGCGAGTCGAGCAGCATTGGCCCGCGGGTCAATCCGCGTTGGCTCCGCGTCGTTCGAGCCGATAGAGCGTCCGCTCCGAACCCCGGATGTCGACCGCCTCCGCGATGCTCCAGTCGGCCCGGAAGGCGGCCTCGAACCCCGCCCGCGTGTAGTCGGGGAAGACGTCTTCGCGCGTAGCGAGCAGGGTGCGCACCTTGGCGTCGCTCTTCGGGACGAACTCGATGATCAGGTGCTCGCTCAGGTCCGCGAGCAAGCGCGAGATGTGGGACAGCGGGACATTGTTCGAGATCGCGAGATGGTGGATCAGTGCCAGCGCCAGGATCGCGTCCGTATTGCTGCGCTCGATCAGCGCCCGGCGCTCGCGATTTGCCCAGCCGATGCTGGGCGATGGGTTCACGAGGTCGAGGAGGAGGGGAAGGATCGATTCCTCGCCGTTCTTGCGCACCTCGCGATAGTTGCGTTCCACGCACGCGGGATCGACGTCGAATGAGCAGACTCGTGCGCCCTGCTTGCTCGCAATCCGGCTGTAGACGCCGGTATTGGCGCCCAGATCCCAGACACGCGATGGAGCAATCGCAGAGAGAAACTTCTCGACGAGCTCCTGCTTGTGCTCGAGCGCGCCTTCCTCGTAGCTGTCTCCGCGGTAGTAGTCCGCCCACTCGGTCCCTTGTGGCTGCCAGTCGAGCTTGCGGACCGTGCCCTCGAGTGCGCGGATGAGGTTCTGGTGCGCCGACTTCGCGAGCTTGCGCGTCTGCGCCGCGGCCTGCTCGCCACCGCCTTCGAAACGCCGCTGGAAGCGCGCGTGCATCCACAGATGCATGGTGAGACCGAGATTGAGCCATGTCCGGCGGGGAAGCAGCGAGACCGCGAGGTCGAGTGGAATCCCGTCGATGTGCGTTACGAGCAGACGCTGGAGTCGGACGTCGCGCCGGCTCATCAGCGCCAGCGGCGCGAGGAAGTGCTGGCAGAACTGCCGGTAGCCGACCCACGGCTCGCCTTCTTGGTAGTGACCGAATGAGAGCGTGTCGATGAAGATCGGCCGTCCGTGCTGGAACTGCACGTTGTAGGCGGATGCGTCGCGCAGCGTCATGCCGAAGCCGAGCGCCTTGCGCTGGATGCGCAGCGTGAGCAGCGCAGCGTCCTTCAGCTGGCTGAAGCTCCACTCGTAGGGCTGCGAGATGAAGTCGATCAGCTCCGGGCGCAGGGTGCGGAAGTGTTCGGAGTCGGCCGGGTCGTCTGCCACCTCCTCGTGGGGCACCAGCCAGCGCTTCGAAACGAGCGCGTCGTACAGCCCGGAGGACATGAGCTGCTCGTACTCGGAGGCGTAGCGCCGATTGACCTGCCGAAGGATCGCTCCGTCGCGCTGGAAGACGAAGCCGCTTGGATCGCGAAAGGAGGCCTCGTGACGCTCCTCAGTCATCGTCGCGTGACGATTCTTCGCCTTCGTTGCCCTCGGTGGCGAGTCCGAGGAAGCCCTTGATCTTCGTCCAGTAGATGCGCGAGGTGACCGCGATCCCGGCCACTGCCGCCACCAGGGCCTGGACCAGGAAGCTCCCGGTTCCCGGATCGATATAGGCGGGTACGGAGCGCATCTCGGACTCGGCTGACGCCGCGAGGGCGAACCCGGCTACGAGCAGTGCCACGAGCAGCGCCTGGCGGCGCGCTCTTCGGAGGTCGTGAAAGAATTGGAAGTCGGCCATCTGCCTATCTTGCCACTACCTAGCGTCTTCGACCAGAAGCAGCTCCTGCGCAACCCAGATGCAGCCTCGCTAGGGCCTGCCGGGGCGAGCGGTGGCGAGTGCGCTCGCGTAGACGGCAGAGAGACCCATGACGTGGGTTGCGATCGTGTAGCGGGGGCTCACGGCGTCCGCGTGGAGCGCGAAGGCGGCGCCGTTTGCCAGCGCGAACGCGATCGCGGGAATCCACGGCAGCAGCGCGGTGGTCAAGGCCTCCGGGGCTTGGCGGCTCTCGCGGCGCCAGCGCGCGAGGGCCGCGGCCGCGAGCAGCGCGAAGACGACCCCGGACAGCGCAAGGCTCGCGTGCGCCAGCCGTGGATGATGCTCGGTCATCCGCTCGTGGGTCCATGGGAGCATGTCGCTGCGCGACAACGCCCGGTAGCCGTGCACGTCGAGCGCCTCGAGCGTGAGCATGCGCGGATAGAAGCCGACGGTCGGCAGCGTATTCTCGATTCCATCCTTCACGGTGTCGAAGACGATGGCCGGGCCGCGCTGGTCCCATGCGGCTCGCGCCATCTGATCGGTCAACTGCTCGGCTTCGGCCGCATTGCCGCCGCTCACGCGCTCCATCACCGGTCCGGGGTTGAGGACGTGCTTGTCGTAGAAGGCGACGTCCGACTCCGTGAAGCGGCGCTGCACGTCGGCCGGCAGTGCGCCGAAGACGTCGCCGAGGTGCGGGAAGATCACGCGAGCGTGCAGCATGATCGAGCCCTGGCCCGGTCGGCCGTAGTCGGAGAAGACCAGCCGCTCCGTGGTGACGCTCGCCGCGAGGCCGAGCGCGACGAGTCCGGCTGCAAACGCGAGGCGCGCAGGCAGACGCGCGAAGGTGTGCAGGCCTCGCCGTGCGATCCAGAGCCAGACCGCGGCGCTCGCGGCGGCGACGCACAGCAGGACGTATTTCTTCTCCGGTCGCAGCAGGCTCGCGGCGCTGAAGGCAAGGAACAGCCATGCGCCGTCGCGCGTTGGTCTGCGGCCGCCGAGGGCGATGCGGGCGAGCGCGCCGCAGAACACCAGCGAAGCGGCCATCGCGAGGGCGTCGGGCATGATGCTGAGTGCGAAGTGCGCCACGAGCGGGTCGACCAGCAGCAGGCTCGCGACTGCGAGGGAGCCGACCCAGCGAAGCGAAGAGGCGCTCGGCGAGATGGCAGCCTGGCTGCGCAGCCAGTAGACGAAAGCCCCGGCGCACAGCAGGAGCTGCAGCAGCTGCACGAGCGCGATCCCGTCGGGCGCCGTGCACGGCGCGTCGGGATGCTCGTTGTCGATCACCCGGAGGAATGAGGGCGCTCCGCCCAGCCGATCTGCCGCGGCCAGGAAGGCGGGATAGGCGATCCCGCGGTGGGCGTCGACGCGCAGGACGCGCGCCAGCTCGAAATAGGCGTTGCTGTCGTGGTAGTGCGGGAGCTCGCCGAGCTCGGCGACCGTGTAGGACAGGCCCAGCGCGAGCTGGCCGCCGAGGAGCACCAGCACCCACCGCGACAGCACTCTCGGCAGCGGCCCGGCCATCGCACGAGTCTACCGGAGCCGCCCAGCCGTCCATCTTATCGGGGTATCGTCGGCCCGACGTCTGCGCCCGGAGAGGTCGATCCCAGTCCGCACGCGAGGCGCTGACCCGTCGCTGGAAGCGACGTTCGAGGGGATCGAGCGATCACGGATCCCGGAGCGCCACGCCCGCCCGCGAAGCCGCCAAGAGACCCCATGGGAGGCCCAGCTTGATTCTCGAAACCGCTGTTCTCAACGTGCGCGCCGTCGAGGCGCCGGCCTTCGAGACGTCCTTTCGGGAGGCGGAGGGCATCATCGCGTCGATGCCCGGGTACCTGTCCCACGAGCTGCTCGAGTGTGTCGAGGTGCCGTCGCAGTACCTGCTGCTGGTGCGCTGGGCAAGGCTCGAGGACCACACGGAGGGCTTTCGCCGCTCAGGCGAATACCAGCGCTGGAAGGCGCTGCTCCATCACTACTACGACCCGTTCCCAACGGTCGAGCACTATCGGGCGCTCCGCGCAGCCCCCGTTGCCTAGGCAACAGCTGACGACTCGCGCCCCGATTACGGGCCGAACGAGGCGGGCAGCTCCATCCAGCCCTGCACGAACTCGGTGCGGTTGCGCCGGGCCTCGGCTTCGCGGACTTCGTACTCGGGTGCGCGCGTCAGCAGCTCGCGAAGCGCGACCTCGGCCTCCATCTTGGCCACGTGGTGGCCCAGGCACATGTGTGCTCCCTGTCCGAAGGCGAGCATGCGCGCCGATCGCCGATGGATGTCGAACCGATCGGGCTCGTCGAACTCGCGCTCGTCGCGGTTCGCCGCGGCCCACAGGAACATCACCCCCTGCCCGGGCTCGATGCGGTGTCCGCGGATTTCGCAGGCCTCGACGCAGGTCCGGCCTAGCATCTGTGTCGGGGTGTCGAGGCGCAGGGCCTCGAGGAAGGCAGCCCGCGCGAGCTTCGGATCCGTCGCGACCTGTGCGCGCTGATCCGGGTGCTGCCAGAGCCGATACAGCGCGGCGCCGAGCGCCTTCGGGAAGGTATCGCTGCCCCCGATCATGATCAGCGCAAGCGTCGAAGCGATCGAGGCGTCGTCCAGCACCTCGCCATCGATCTCGGTCGTGAGCATTGTGTGCAGCACGCCGGTCGCCTTGCCCGGATCCCCGCGCATCTGCCGCGTGAAGTCGAGGCACCAGAAGAACATGTCGCGCCCGGCCCGTGCGACCACGTCGGTCGCCCCCTTGTGCCCCGGCGTGCGATGCATGATCCCGTTCACCCATTCGATGGCCTGATCGCGCATCTCGCTCGGCATGCCGCCCGTCACCAGCGCGCCGGTGGTCGCGATCTTCGCGGCGAAGTCCTGCACCAGGTCACCCTCGCCGCGCTCGAGCAGCTCGTCCACCAGCTCGCTGGCGAGCTCGCCGATCTGCACCCGCAGCGCGCCGAGGCGCGCAGGCTGGAAATGCGGCTTGATCTGCACACGTCGCTTCGAGTGTTCGGGCGGATCATAGGCGGCGAGCGACATGGTGTTCGGGATGTCACGCGTCAGCAGGTGCCCGGGCGTGGTGCCTTTCAGCGTACGGAGGTGCTTCGAGTCGCTGGCGGCGTCCCACACCACGTCGAAGCGCGACAGGAACCAGCAGTCGAATTCCTCGCTGTAGTGGACCGGCGAGTCGTCGCGCAGCTGCTGATAAATCGGGTACGGGTCCTCCATGATCTCGTCCAGGTACGGGTCGTAGTCGATCATCGCTTCCTTCCTCAGCTGTTTGCGGCGTGACGGCCCGCGCGTCGGCCGAAGAACGTGGCTTCACCGATGGAGGTGCCGCTCGAGTAGCCAGGCGACGAGAGCGAGGCGGCGGTGCGCCCAGCTGCGTACAACCCCGGCACCGGCTCACCGTCGCCGTCGCGCACGCGGCCGTCGGTATCCGTATCGAGACCCCCGAGCGTGAACGCCGCGTAGATCGCCTTGTCCCAGCTCATGTCGATCGCGCCGAAGGGAGACTTCTCGAGGGGCACGACGTACTGGCCGCCCTTGTGGAAGACCGGATCTTCGCCCTCGCGCGCGTGTCGGTTGTAGAGCTCGACCGTGTGCTCGAGCGTGCCGCTCACGAAGCCGAGCTCTTCCTCGAGCTCGGCGATCGTCTCGGCGGCGTGGATTTCGCCGCCGGCGAACATCGGTCGCTCGAACGTCGCGTCGTCGAGGATCAGCCAGACGCGGCCCTCCTGCTGGTACATGCAGATCTCGCCGGCGCGGCCCTGGTAGACGTCCTCGGGCATGAAACGCTGCCCGGCCCGATTGACGAAGATGCCCTTCATCAGGGACTTGGGCGGGTAGAAGGGCAGCGTCACAGAGGCCATGTGCATGCGGATCGGGTTGCCCCCAGCGCCCATTCCCATCCGAACGCCCGAGCCGTCATCGCCTTCGGTCGCGGCCTTGAAGCGAGCCTTGTAGAGCTCGGGCGCGTATTGGCGGAGCATCTGCTCGTTCATTGCGAAGCCGCCGGCGCACAGGATCACGCCGCGGTCGGCGCGGATCGTCGTCTCGCTGCCGGCCTGCGTCGCGATCACGCCGACGACGCGGCCCGCATCGTCCTGTACGAGCCGGTCGACCCGGGTGTTGCTCTGGATGCGAGCGCCCAGTGCTTCGGCCCGCTCGACGAGCAGCCGCATCAGGAAGGCTCCGGTCATGCCTTCCTGGGCGGCCATGTGAGCGCGGGGAGCCGGCTTCGCGAGCTCGCGGAACGGATGCACCAGCTCGTTGCCCGAGTAGGTGAGTCCCTGCTCCTCGGGCGCCAGCATGCGCTGGTCGTAGAACTCGGCCTTGAACGGGATGCCCTGATCGACGAGCCAGTCGTAGTGCGCCGGGCTCTCGTCACAGTAGATCCGGATCCGCTCTTCGAGCGGCTCGGGTCCGCAGGCGGCCATCAGGTAGTCGAACATGTCCTCCGGCGTGTCCTCGAAGCCGCACGCCTTCTGCAGCGCCGTGCCGCCGCCGAAGTACATCATGCCGTCGGAAGCGGCCGTGGTACCGCCCGGCCCGCCGAACCGCTCGAGGGCGAGCACGCTGGCGCCGGCGCGCCGTGCCTCGATTGCGGCACAAGCTCCAGCGCCGCCCACCCCGACGATCAAGACGTCGGCCGAGTCGTCCCAGTGCGCGACATCGGATGCGCGCTGAGCCCGTGCCGGCCTGCTCCGTTCGCTGCTCATCCCGCCTCACACCCCTCTCGCGATGTCAGGCCGCGAGCCAGTGCGCGCGCCGCGTACCGAGTGAGCTCGTCGCGCTGGTAGCCGAGTGTCCCCGGCATGTTGGTTCCGTGGTGATCGGCGATGCCGAACAGCGTCGACCACACATAGGGCATCACGGCGGGGCCACGATCGAGTGCGATCCCCTGGTTTCGCGCCGCGATCTGCAGCGCGTGTTCGAGTGCGGTGGTTGCATCGACGAAGGCCTGCTTGGTGGAGGCCACTGTCGGGCTGTGCTCGACTTCACCTCGCGTCCACTCGTGGATGTGGCGACCGAAGTGCCGGTACAGGTCGACCAGCTCCGGCATCAGATGCATCACCAGCGCTTCGACCGACTGCAGCGCAGCGGGCCCCAGCTGATCGAGCGCCATCCGCAGGTCCGCGAACCGCTGCACCATCAGCGTCGCGAAGATCTCGCCCTTGTTCGGGAAGTAGGAGTAGAGCGTCGCGGGACTGATTCCAGCCCGCTGCGCGATCGCCCGAACGCTCAACCGGTCGTACCCCTCTTGCCCCAGCAGATCCGCCGCGGCTCGCAGGATGTCCCGCCGGCGGCCGACGCGGTCGCCCCACCTGGTCTGCGGCAGCGGGTTGGAGGAGGAGGTCATGGGCGTGTCCTCAAATCGAACAGTGTCCGATTTTAGCTGAATTCGACGGAGAATCAATCGGGGAGAAAACAGAATTAATCTATTTAAGACAAGTAGTTGAATGAATTTAGAAACTTCTGGATAACTGACACGATGTTCACAAACATCTGGTAGCGTTGTGACGGATCCGTGGGTCCCGGGAGGCAGAGGAGAACGGGTGCCGTGGCCGGAGCGCTGACGCGGCGATATTTCCTGAAGACGGCGGGTGCCGCCGTCGCGACCGCGCTGGCACCGGTGCGCTGGGCCTGGGCGGATGCGGATCCCTTCGTTCGCCTGGATGCGACCGCCCAGGCCGAGCTGGTGCGAGCCGGTGAGGTCACCCCTCTCGAACTGGTCGATGCGGCGATCGCACGGATCGAACGGCTGAACCCGGTGCTGAACGCCTTCGTGACCACGTGCTTCGACCGGGCGCGCGAGCAGGCCCGGGGCGCGCTGCCCGACGGACCGTTTCGCGGCGTTCCGTACGCGATCAAGGACCTGTCCGACTATCAGGGGACGCGCGCCACGATGGGCTCGCGGCTGTTCGAGGACAACATCTCGAAGCGCAGCAATGGCATCGTCGAGCGAGCGCTCGAAGCGGGGCTGGTGATCCTCGGCAAGACCAATACCCCCGAGTTCGGGCTGCTCTCGACGACCGAGTCCGAGCTGCTCGGGCCGGCGCGCAACCCGTGGAACCTCGAGCACAGCACCGGGGGCTCGAGCGGAGGCGCCGCTGCCGCGGTCGCTTCGGGCATGCTGCCCTGCGCCCAGGCCAGTGACGGCGGCGGCTCGATCCGCATCCCGTCGTCGGCCTGCGGCGTCTTCGGCCTCAAGCCCTCGCGCGGGCGGATCTTTCGAACCAGCGAGGCGCTACCCGGCGACATCGCCGTTCGCTTCGGCGTCAGCCGGACGGTACGCGACTCGGCGCGCTTGCTCGCCGCCAGCGAGCTGCGAGATGCGCCGGCTCTGGCGCCCGTGGGCTTCGTCGAAGGACCCTCGACGCGACGGCTGCGGATCGGCTTCGCCACGGTCAACGCGAAAGGCGAGGCGGCCGATCCCGAGGTCCAGCACGCGCTCGAGGCCACGGCGATGCTCTGCGAGGCGCTCGGTCATACCGTCGTGGAAGCCGCTCTGGAGATCGACGGCGACGAGTTCGAGCACCACTTCCTTTCGGTGTGGGCGTCCCTGCCCGCCAGGCTCGAGGCGAACGCCTGGCTGATCGGTCTCACGCAGCTTCGCTGGGTCGGGGCCGAGGACGTCCTGGAGCCGTGGACGCGGGGCCTGGCGAAGCTCCACGAGGAGCGGGGAGCCGATTCGGTGGCGCAGGCCGTCGCCTATTTCCAGCAGATCGCGCAGGCGTACGACCGCTTCTTCGAGCAGCACGACATCCAGCTGACGCCCGTGCTGCGGGAGCCGCCGATTCGCCTCGGAGAGCAGGCCCCCGGCGTTCCGTTCGAGGCACTCCTCGCGGAGGTCGTCTCCTACGCGTCCCATACGCCACCGCAGAATGCGGCGGGCACGCCGGCGATGTCCGTTCCCCTCTCGTTGAGTTCGGCCGGACTGCCCATCGGAAGCCAGTTCACCGCCCAGCGGGGTGGCGAGCGAAGCCTGCTCGAACTCGCCTACGAGCTCGAGCAGGCACAGCCGTGGGCCGATCGCTGGCCGCCCGATTCGGCGCTCTGACGCGCCCCGAAGCGAGACCGTTCAACGCTTCTGGCGGAACATTCCGTCGAAGGTCGCGGCCTTGCGCTCCCACCTCCACTCGCGCGGAAGCTCCGCGGGCAGCAGGGACTCTGCCGCGGCAGGTGTCTCGGGCGTCGTGGCCACCCGGGCCTCGACGACGGGGTAGGCGACTCTGACGAACGCTGCAACGAGCAGCGCCGCACTTGCCAGCACGATGACCCGCCGCGGGCCGACGGGTGGCCGCTTTGCCAGTGTTCGGCGGGCTCGGCCGGTGAAGACGTCGCTGAGGGGATAGTCGAGTGCATGAGCCATGATGTCCTCCGTATGCTGTTTTCGCCTCGGTGGGTTCCCACACAGCATCGATTCTTTGCAGCCGCCGCGCTGTGAAGCACTTCACTCGCTTGCGGTGGTCCCTGCCGCTCCTCACCGCCCCCTCGTGTGTGATACACCTGAACACCCTGCGGGGAGGAGCACGCATGCGGGTCGACCGAATGGTCTGGGGCGAGTTGGGGAGCATCGCGGGCCAGGCGCGCGCGATCGAGGCCGAGGGCTTCGACGGCTTGATCGCGGCCGAGGTGAACGCGGACCCGTTTCCCCCGCTCACGATCGCCGCGGAGCACACCGAGCGCGTGGATCTGATGACGGCCATCACCGTGGCGTTCGCGCGCAGCCCGATGACGCTGGCCCAGGTCGGGCACGATCTGAATCAGTATTCGCGGGGTCGCATCATCCTGGGACTTGGCTCGCAGATCCGCGCCCACATCACCGGGCGTTTCTCGATGCCGTGGTCGAAGCCCGCCGCGCGGATGCGCGAGTACGTCCAGGCGATGCGTGCGATCTGGGCGTGCTGGAACGAAGGCGAGCAGCTCGATTTCCGCGGCGAGTTCTACCAGCACACGCTGATGACGCCGAACTTCATGCCACCGGAGAGCCGACACGGCGCGCCGAAGGTGTTTCTGGCGGCGGTGGGTCCGCGGATGACCGAGGTGGCGGGCGAGGTGGCCGACGGGATGATTGCGCACGGCTTCACCACGGAGCGCTATATGCGCGAGGTGACGCTGCCGTCTCTCGAACTAGGGTTCGAGCGGGCGGGGAGGTCGCGGGCCGACTTCCAGCTCTCGTGCCCGCTCTTCCTGCTGTCGACTGACGACGATGCGACCTACGCGGCGCGTCGAGCGGGCTTGAAGCGGCAGATCGCCTTCTACGGCTCCACTCCCGCCTACCGTCCGGTACTCGAGCTGCACGGCTGGGGCGATCTGCAGACGGAGCTCAACCGGCTGTCCAAGGCGGGGAAGTGGGTCGAGATGGGCGAGGAGATCAGCGACGAGATCGTCGCTGCCTTCGCCGTCGAGGCGCCGGCCGAGCAGCTCGTCCATGAGATGCTAGGCCGCTACGGGGACATGGTCGATCGGATGGCCTGGGGGCTCGACCTCGGCGATCCCGATCTGGAACGCGAGCAGATCGCGAAGCTTCGCGCGGGCTGAGCGGGCGCGCGTCCGCCGCGCCTAGCGCTCCTTCTCGCCGAGCACCTTGCCCTCGAGCTCGTCCGAGCGCACGCGCACGCCGAGCCACTCGGGTGCCAGCTCGGCCCAGCGAAGGGCCTGATCGCGCGACATGTCGTCGATCCGGTCGAGGTGGGCAAGCGTCAGCTTGAGGCCGCGCGGGTCCATGCCGGCGATGGTGCGAAGAGTCTCGAGCGCAGCGTCCCAGAGCGACGCCGACGGATGCAGCTCGCTGGCGAAGCCGATGCGATATGCCTCGGCTCCGGAGACGACCTTGCCGGTCAGGATGATCTCCTTCGCGCGTTGCACGCCGAGCAGCCGGGCCCAGCGTGTGCTCGCACCCCAGGCGCCGAGTCCGGTGCCCAGCTTCTTCAGGTGCCAGTCGCTGATCTCGGCCGCCTCGCCGACGATCCGCAGGTCGCACGCAAGCGCGAGCTCTGCACCGCCCGTGCTGCAGACGCCGTCGATCACGGCGATCGAAGGCTTCAGCATGTCGTCGATGCGGTTCGTGATGCGAAAGCCCTGTCCCTCGCTGACGCCCTTGCCCTCTGCGAAGGCGCGTACGTCGACCCCCGCGCTGAAGCACGGCCGCCCGTCGCGCCGAGGCCCCCCCGCGAGCGCCCAGACGCGGATCTCGTCGTCGCGCTCGATCCGGGTCAGCGCCGCTTCGAGCTCGTCGAACAGCGGTGTGGTCAGCGTGTTCAGCCGATCGGGACGCGACAGTGTGACCACGGCGACGCCGTCCTCGGGCTCGCTCCAGGTGATGTGCTCGAAGTCCATGACTCGTCTCCTCGGGTGGACCCGGGATGATAGTGTGGTGGGACGTTCGGCGGGCGGTGCGCGCGACACCGCAAGAGCCGCGCCGGGCTCGGTCATCCGCCGATGGCAGCGCAGGCCGCTAGCGTTCGGGCAGCGCGCAGACTGCGCCCTCCGAGAAGCCGCCAGGCGCGACGCCGAACACCCGATTGAAGCGGGCGCGCTGGTTCTCCCAGGCGATCGCGCTGGCGAGCTCGACCAGCTCGGCCTCGTCGAACTCGCTGCGCAATCGGCGGCCCAGCTCCTCTGGGATGTCGGCCGGTAGCTGGGCCATTGCGACCGCGAGATCCAGCACCAGCCGCTCCCGCTCGTCGAAGACCGGGCTCTGTGCGTAGTCCGTCAGGCCCAGCAGCTGCTCGTTCGAGATTCCGTTCGCCCTGCTCACGGCAGAGCCGATGTCGAGTCAGAACGGACAGCCGACGAGGGCGCTCGTCTTCACCTGGGCCAATACCTTCAGGCGTGCATCGACCCGGTTGCTGGCGAGCTGACCGAACTCGAACACGCTCGTCCCCAACAGAATGGCCGGACGTTTTCGCTGCAGCGCCAGCGGCTCGCGCATCCCGCTGCCCTGCGCCCCCGACACGATGGCCAGCAGACTGCGGATCTTCGCCAGGAGTCCCATGCGCCTCTCCTTCGAGGTGTAGTGTTCGTATTCTTCACGTCCTCGCTACCGATCGGAAGACTCGAATGTCCCAGTCCGAACCCGCCGCCGAGAGCGCCCGCGTTCTCGATGCAATGACCATCGTGCTCGGTCTGTTCGGTCTCGGCAACCTCGCCAACGGGATCTGGATGCTCGCCGCGCCTGTGCACTGGTACTACACGCTGCCGGCCGCCGTTCCGGACTTCGGGCCGCTCAACGAGCACTTCATCCGGGATATCGGGTGCATCTTCACGCTGCTGGGTGTGGCGCTGGTCGGTGCTGCCTTCCGACCGAGCTGGCGCATCGCCGCCACGGCCACGGCGGCCGGATTCTCGCTGCTCCACGCACTCGTCCACGTAGTCGACACCGTCCGTGGCCTGGTCGGCCCCGAGCACTGGATGATCGACGCGCCCGGTGTCTACGCGCCGGCCGT
>JAYZFK010000079.1:0-21638 GCA_036336835.1 Myxococcota bacterium
GGGGGTCCCCACCCCCCCTCCTAGTATCCCGGGCGGGTGGGGCCGCGCGGGCGGCCCCCCCACCCCGGGGCCGCGTCCGGGCCCGAGCAGACCGAGGCCCTCGAGCGGGAGCTGGGCGGTCTGGCGGCGGGGGAGCGGGTCTGGCTGGTGGCGCTCGAGCATCCGATGTGGACCACGGGGGCCGAGCGGCGTGCGATCGCGGCGCGGCTGCGCAGCCGCGCGCGCGAGGTCGGCCGACTCGAGGCTCACGGCGCAAGTGCGGTCGAGTACGTCGTGCGGGCCGACGCCGAGTAGCCGTCAGCGCGCGACGACGCGACCGAGCTCGTCTTCTGTCACCCGGTACACCAGGATCGAATGGCCGATCTGCCAGTCGGGCTCGCGCTCGCGCAGCACCTGGCACAGCCGCGACAGCCGCAGTGCGCGGTAGTCGAGCCAGGCCTTTCGGGTTGCGCGGTCGCCGAGCGCGGCGCGCAGCGCGGCCGCCGGGTCCTGCGCCCGCTCGAGAGGCTGGAAGCGAGCCCCGAGCCTGGCGTAGTCGGCGTGCTGGGCGGGCGTCCACTCGCGCGGCACGCGGGCCCAGGGCTGCTGCAGCATCGTTGCGCTGATCGCGTACAGGCCCGGCTCGAGCGTCCAGTCGAGGTCCGCGCGGGCCTCGCGGTGCTGGATCGTCGCCCAGTCGAAGAATCCGGGAAGCAGCCGCACGTCGAGGTCGTGGAACATCGGATCCGCAGAGCCGAAGTACGAGAGGTAGACCGGCTCGTGCCCGGGTCGCTCGCTCAGGTCGCGTTGCAGGCTGTCGAGGTCCTGGCCCCAGTCGAGCGAGCTGTCGACCAGGACGCGATAGCCGTTCTCGGGACCGACCAGGAGGTTGAAGTAGGCGAGGTAGTGCGGCCAGATCGATGCCGAAGCGGCCGCGAACCCGACTCCGAGTGCCACCGCGGTTGTGCGGGCCGCCCCGCCCAGCCAGGCGGACGCCGCGCCGCCCGCCAGTACGAAGAGCGCCGGATACAGCGGCAGCACGTGGCGCAGTCCCAGGTTGATCTCGCTCGTCATCGCCAGCAGACCGTGGACCGCGAGCAGCACGACGAGCGGCGCGCCGACAGCGGCGAGTCGTCGACGTTCGCCGGGAGGCGCTCGCCGCGCGGCGAGCCCGGCGAGCGCGATCAGCCCGAACAGGGCAAGTGGAGTCTTCACGGCCAGTGCGTACGGAAAGAAGCGCCAGTCGCCCCCGATTCCTGTCTTGCCGCGGAAGAAGCTGCTGCGCTCTTCGGAGTGGCGGAGCACGAAGGCGGCACTGAACAGGAAGCCTTCCGGCAGGGCGTGCAGCGAGCGCAGCGCGTCGATCGCATCGAGTCCGGGGCCGTCGCGTTCGTGGACCCAGACCCACTGCTGCGCGACCGCTTCGCGGCCCGGCATGCCCTCCGGCACGATGTCGTAGCGGAAGCCGTAGACAGCCCAGATCAGCGTCACCGCCGCGGCCCCCTGCAGCGCCAGCAGCATCAGCAGCGCGACAGCGCGCTGGCCCGGCATGGCGAGCCGTCGGCCGCGCCGCCACGGCAGCGGCACCGGCCACAGCGCGCGCAGCGCGAGCAGGATCGCGATCATCCCGATCGCGCCAATTGCCGAGAGCTTGGTCAGCGCCAGGGCGCCGAGCGCCGCGCCCGCGGCCAGCGCGATCGCCAGCGAGGGACGCCAGAAGCTGCGCCAGACCAGGCCGAGCGATGCGACGAGCAGGACTGCAAACATCAGGTCGGAGGTCGCCAGACGCGCGTGTGCGAGCACGTTTGGCGAGAGCGCGCAGAGCGCGCACGCCAGCACCCCGGCCCCGCTCCCCCAGAGGCGCCGCGCCCAGGCGTAGACGAGGCCGCAGAGCGCTGCGCCGAGCAGGGCCGCCATCGCGCGGCTGCGCAGCAGGATCTCGGCCGGATCATTGCCGACCTCGTAGAAGAAGACGTGTGCGAGGAAGTGAGTGAGCTCGTGGAAGTCGTCCACTTCCTGGCTCGCGATCACGCGGTCTGGATCGGGAAAGGTGAAGCGCTCGCCGTCGAGGACCAGTGGCAGCGCAAACCACAGCTGCGGCAGAGGGCCGTTGCCGGCGTGGAGCCGCTGGTCGCCGGTCAGCCAGTTCGCGTAGCCGGCGGTCAGCTGGAGGCCTTCGTCGAAGGTCGACGATTCGAGCCGCGCGCTCGACATCGCCAGCGCGATGTGGACGACGGCCAGCGCGGCCGCCGTCGGCCAGCCGAGCCAACGGTGCCAGCCCTGGGTCCTGAGATCGGGTTCGGGCATGCCGAGAGCGCAGGGTGCCGCGAAACCGTGAGCCTCGCCCGCGCCGGCCGGCCGGCCGGGCTCCGCCACGGCTGCGCCACGGCTGCGCGCCGCGCTGGCTACACTGCAGACGGCGTGGCCGCACCCGAGACGACGACGCGCGGCGGCTCCTCTGGAGCCGTGTGGCTCGTGGCGCTGCCCTTCGCGGCCTACGTGATCGGCCTCGTCGCGCTCTCGGCCAGCGTGCCGTATCGGCCCGCGCTCGACGATCCCGAGCTGCTCGCGCTGGCCCGCCACGTCGCCGAGCACGGCTCGCTCGATCCCGGGGGACTCTTCCGCCGCGTCCCGCTCTGGCAGCTGCTGCTCGGCGCGGGCGTTGCGGGCGTCGGCGAGCGAGTCGCGGTCGTCGGGCTCCAGGCCGCGAGCGTGCTCGGCATCCTGGGGGCGCGCGCCGCGCGGGCGCGCGCGGGCGTGGCCTCGCCGGCGGCGACGCTCGCCGTTGGGCTGGCCTTCGCTCTGAGCCCGCAGGCGTTGCTCTACTCCCGTCACGCTGCCAACGAGCTGTTCATCGGGGCGCTCGCCCTCGCGGCCCTGCTGCTCGCCGAGCGACCGGGCGTGCGCCGCGCCGCGGCGGCTGGAGCCGTGGTGGCCGCGGCTGCCATGACCAAGGTGGTCGCCGGGGTTCTGCTGCTTCCCGCCGCCTGGTACGTGTTCCGCGAGCGCATCGGGGTGCGGCCGCGGCTCGTTGGCTTGCTCGCGGGCTTCGCCGCGCTGGCGCTGCCGCTGGGGCTGTTGGCGGTTGCGCAGCGGGGCTGGCCGCTCGACGACACCTCGAGCTTCAACCTGGGTAGCCTCGATCAGAGTGCCTGGCTGGCGGCGGGCAGCTTGGCCGAGCGCAATCGACTCGCACTCGAGAGCTTCCAGGCGAGCTGGGATGCCGGCCCGCTCGCCTACCTGGCTGCGGCCGCGGGCCGCGCCGTCAGCTGGCTCGCGCGACCCAGCAGTCTCGATCTGTTGAGCTGGATTCCCGAGTATCCGGCGCTGCTGGTCGAGGTCGGCGATCAGGTCGTGTTCTTCGGTGTGCTGGTGCTCGCGGTGCTCGGCACCACTCGCGCGACGCTCCCCATGTGGGTACTGCCCCTGGCGCTCTGGGCGGCGTGCTCGCTGCCCCTGAAGACGCCGTACTCGCCCAGGGTGACGGCGCTGGTCTCGCTGCTGCTGCTCGCGCCGGTGGGGATCGACGCCTTGCGGGGCCGCCGCTGATGCGCGCCGCGCTGCTGGCGTTGGGGCTGCTGGCGGGCTGCGGCGCCGCCGGGTCGGGGGCGCCCGATGTGGTCGTCGTCGTGCTCGACACCCTGCGGATCGATCGCACCACGGTGTTCGATCCGGCTCGCGACACCACGCCCTTCCTGGCCGAGCTCGCGGAGCGATCGGTGGTGTTCGACGACGCGTGGTCGACGTCGTCGTGGACGGCGCCCGCCGTTGCTTCGCTGTTCACCGGCCTGTATCCGAGCCAGCACGGGGTCGATGTCGGGATCTGGCTGCTCCGGCAGCTGCACGCGTCGCGTCCGCAGCTGCGGCTCAAGCAGATTCCACCGGAGCTCGAGACGCTGCCGGAGCTTCTGCGCGCCCGTGGCTACGTCACCTTCGGGATCGCCGACAATCCCAACGTGTCGCAGGCAGAGGGCTTCTCGCGCGGCTTCGACCGCTTTGCGAGCGCCGACTATCGCGGGGGCGCCGAGGTCAACGCGCTGCTCGCCGAGTGGGCACCGAGCATCCGCGCCGCCGAGCCCGCCTTCGTCTACCTGCACTACATGGATGCGCACTGGCCGTACCAAGCACATCCCGAGCACTGGCGTCCGCCGGACGACGCGAGCGAGCGTGCACAGGAGATCGCGCGCTACGACGCCGAGCTCCGTTTCCTGGACGCGCTGCTGCGCGAGGCCTTCGAGCAGCTCGCGCTGGCCGACGATGCGATCATCGTGGTTGCTTCCGACCACGGGGAGGAGCTCTACGAACGAGGCGCGGCGATGGAGCACCGACAGCACGGCTTTCAGCTGTACGACGAGCTGGCGCGGGTGCTGTTGATGATCCGCGATCCTCGCGGCGCGCCGGGGGGTGCGCGCAGCGATCGTCCCGCGAGCCTGGTCGACGTGCTTCCGACACTGCGCCAGCTGGTCGGGGCCCCTGCAGACCCCCGGGCCGCCGGCCGGAGTCTGGTGGCGGCCTGGAAGCCCGACGGAGAGCCGGGCGCTGCGCGCGCCCTGTTCGCGATGCGCCGAGAGGTCGCCGGTCGCGATCGGCGGATGCGCGCGGTGATTCGGGACGGCTGGAAGTACATTCGCACGGAGCCCGCAGCCGAGGGCGGCGGCGAGGTCCGCCAAGAGCTCTACGACCTGCGCAGCGATCGCCGCGAGCGCCAGGACCGATGCGCAAGCGAGCCCGCGCGCTGCGCTGCGCTGCACCAGCAGTGGCTGGCGTTCGACCGCGCGGCGCCGCGCTGGCAGCCCGAGCCGGCGACGCTCGAGGTGTCGCCCGCGCAGGCCGAGCGGCTGCGCGCGCTCGGCTACGCCGACGACGCCGCGGACGCACCGTGAGCGAGATCCCGGCAGCTCGCTCCGACCGGACCGCGCGGGTGGCAATCTGGGCCGTCGGAATCTCCCTGCTGCTGGTCGCGACGCACCAGCTGGTGGCCCTGGATCTGTGGTGGCAGCTCGCCGCAGGGGCCTGGATCGCCGAGCACGGGCTGCCGACCGCCGACCCGTTCAGCTTCGGCTACCCCGATCGGCCCTGGATCGAGCAGCGCTGGCTGTTCTTCCTGGCCGAGCACGCAATCGCCCGCGGCTTCGGTCTCAATGGCCTGATCGTCGCGAAGCTCGTGTGGCTCGCGGGCTGCTTCACGCTGCTCGAGCGCGCCATGCGGCCGGCGCCGCGCTGGGCGCGGGCACTCGGCCTGTTGGTCGCGGTGGCGCTGCTGCACTCGCGGCTCAAGGTGCGCCCCGAGATCGTCAGCTACCTCGGTGTGATCGGCTTCCTGCTCGTCTACGAGCATCACCGGCGCGGCGGTCGCGATCGCTGGCTGATTGCACTGCCCGCCCTCCAGCTCGTCTGGAGCAATGGTCACACCCTGTGGATCATCGGGCCGGCGCTCGCCTGGACAGCCTGGACGCTCGAGGCGGGGCTCGCGCGGCTGCCGCGTGTGGTCGCGGCCATCCGCGTACAGCCGCCGCTCGCGCGCGAGCGGCGGCGGGCGCTCGCGTGGGCGGCGGTCGCCGTCAGTCTGGCGAGTCTGCTCACGCCCTACCCATTCCTGGGGCAGCTCTTCCCGACGACGATCCTCGAGCAGATCGGCGTCGGCTCCACACTGCGAGACGTGATCGTCGAGCTGCGCAGCCCGTTGTCGCTGCTCGGGGACCCCATCTTTTTCGGCACGTACGCGGCCGCGCTCGCGCTGTCGTTCGCCTGCCTGCTGCTGCCCGTGCGAGTGCCGGCGCTGCGGATCGTGGTCTGGGCGGCCTTCGTCGGGTTCACGTTCCTGGCTGCGCGCAACGTCGCGTTGCTCGGTCCCGTTGCGGGCTGGGTGATCGCGCAGCAGCTGGGTGACTGGTCGCGCACCCCGAGCGGCCAGCGACGGCACGGCCTCGCCCGGGTCGCGACGGCCCTCGCGCTGCTCGGTGCGTTCGCCCTGTCCGCGGCCTCGCTGACCGACCAGCTGTGGCGGGGGCGCGGCTGGAGCCAGCGCTTCGGCACCGGGGTGCGCGAGGCGTTGTTCCCGATCGAGGCGATGGCGTTCGTCGAGCAGCACGGACTGCCCCGGCCGGTGCTGTCGAGCTTCGCCGAAGGCAGCTACCTGATCTACGAGGGCGGCGAGCGGAGCGTCTTCATCGACGGCCGGCTCGAGGTCTACGGCGCCGACACCATTGCCGAGAACGCGCAGCGTTGGTCGGAGGCGGCGGGAGTGATCGCCGATGCCGACCGCCACGGGGTCGATTCGGTGCTGTTGCCCTACCCGGTGATGCAGTCCGCGATCGGCGGGTTCGAGGAGAGTCCGGAGTGGGCGCCGGTCTACTACGACTCGGCTCGCGTGCTGTACCTGCGCCGCACGGCTGCGACGAGCGGACTGCTCGCCGAGATCGGGCTCGACTGGGATGCCGAGGTGCGTCCGCGCGCGCGCGTCCCCGCGGCGCTGTCGCCGCCCGACTGGGCAGAGGGCTGGGCGCCGCGTGTCGTCGACGGCTCCGAGCCATTCGATCGGGCGATGCTGTTGCTGCATGTCGGCGCGGTGGGCGCCGGCCAACGCGCCCTCCGCGAGACGGTGCAGCTCGATCCGGAGCATCCCGAGGCGCGGCTGAACCTGGGCCTGCTGGCCGAGCTCGCGGGAGACGAGGATGCCGCGCGCAAACACTTCTCGCGGGTGGTCGTCGCGCGGCGCGAGGCGCTCGACGTCCACGAGGCGCGCGTCGTGCTGACCGCGTCGCAGGGCAACGAGGCGCAACGCCTCGAGGCGGCGCTCCGGGCGCTGGCTGCCGGGAGCCGGGCGCGTCCGGTGCTCGCGACGCTCGTACAGCTAGCTGTCGATCCGGCGAGCGCCGCACGGGTGCGCAGCGCGCTCCGATCGGAGCTCGAGCACGGCGACGGGCACGGCGAGCAAGACCTGCGCGCGGCGCTGCGGGCGATCGCAGAGCGGACGCGCCGGGAGGCCGGAGCCGAATCAGCTCAATGATTCCGCTTCGTCCCCGGCGTGGCTTGCGGCGGGTCGGGCGAGCCCTTCGCCGGACCGAACAGGGCGTCGAGCGGGAGCACCTGCAGGCTCGGGTCGAGCAGCTTGTCGACGGCGTCACGCCGGACGAACAGGTTGGCCGTCGGTCCCCCCCGCAGGACCAGGTAGTCGCTTCGAAAGCGCGGATGGTCGCGGAGGTTGCGCGATTCGAAGTCGATCAGATCGGGTTGCTGGATCTCGAGGACGTAGTCCCAGTCCCACTTCGAGTGGCCCGGAACGAACTGTTCAGCCCGTGTGTGAGCGATGTGGCGATCCGAGCGCCCGAGGATGTCCAGTGACGTCCGGTCGGCGAAGTAGGGGCCGACGCCTCCCCAGTGAACCGCGATCGACGTATCGGAGCGCGTCGTGCGTTCCAGGAATCGCGAACGCATGAAATTCATCTGATTCTCGCGGTGGAACAGCGTTGGCGTCTTGGGCTGGAACCACTCGCGGGCTGGATGGAGGGGATTGGCGGCTGCGCCGGGCGCGGCGGCCAACAGCAGTGCGAGCCCCGCGGCGGCGCGGCCGCCCAGGCTCGCGGCGATCCGCGCGGCGCCGATCGCGGCGAGCGACAAGGCGCTCGGCAGTATCTGAACCAAGTGGCGGCTGCCGTATTCTCGGATCCAGTCGCCGCCGACCCACACGTGGTAGGCGGTGGCGGCAGCCACGCTGCCGGCCAGCAGCAGCAGCAGTGGGCGTGTGGGCGGACCGGCGTCCGGCTGTACGGAGGGCCGCGCGAGAAGCGCCAGGCCGCCGAGCGCCACGGCGGGCAGCAGCCCCGGGGCAACCAGGCCGAGCTGGTTGAAGCCGCTCGCCCACATTGCGAGTCGCGGCGTTCCGCTGGCCTTCAGGTAGTAGGTGTTGGGCAGCGGGTCTCCGTAGTACGCGAGGCTGAATGCGATCAGCCCGGCCCACACTGCGACGAAGCCGGCCACGGGCAGGGCGACGACGGTCCGGCCGCGCGCATCGGGGAAGAGCAGGACGACAGCGAGCGCCGTCACCACGAACAAGCTGGCATCGGGGCGCACCACGACTGCGACCAGTAGCGGCACGAAGGCGCTGATCGGCCAGCGTCGTTTGCGCAGCCAGCCGCGGATCAGCTGTGCGTGGCTGGCGGCAAGCAGCAAGGCGACGAAGCTCGTGTCCGACCCTTGCAATGCGTAGATCTGGTGCGGCGCGCACAACAGCAGCGCGAGCGCGGCCCCCACTCCCGCCCAGGCATTGCGCGACACGTCCTGCACGTTGCGCGCGCAGAGCCCCGCCGTCCCGACGAGGGCACCCAGTGCCAGCAGTTGGACGCCGAGCGCGGCGAATACGCGCGGCAGGCCGAGCGCGTGCAGTGCGGCCATCACCAGCGTCACGCCCAGGTTCGAGAAACCCTGCACGGGTGTCTCGCCGGGGTTCCACACCAGCCCGTGACCGAGTGCGAGGTTGCGTGCGTAGCGCATCGAGATCATCGCGTCGTCCCAGAGGACGAAGACCCGCGCGTCGCCGTCGAAGATCGCGGTGCGCGAGACGTAGTGGGCGCCGATCAGCAGCTGGGCGCCCAGGACTACTGCCAGGGTCAGCGCGGCGGGGCGTGAGGACATCCTCACGTAGGCTCCCACGGGGGAGGCAATGCCTGGTCTCGTGCTGCGATCGCGCCGATCGCAGCCAGCGTGGCGGCTGTGGCCGCGCTCACGACGCTCATGCGCAGCAAGTCGTCCTCGAGCCCTGTCGGCAGTCCGGCGAGTGCGATTGCACCGAAGCCGGTCGTCAGGGCCAGTAGCACGGCGCGGTGATCGTGGAACACGAGCGCCAGCAGGCCGAGCGACAGGTAGTAGTAGTGAGAGGAATCCATCAGCGTGAACAGCAGCGGAAAGCCCAGGAACAGGGCATAGCGTCGCGGCAGCCGCCGCGCGCACAACGAGATCGCTGCGAGCAGCAGTGCGGTTGCCGCCCAGCGCGCAGCTCGACGGTCATTGAGGGTCGATTCGACGATGTCCTCCCAGGCCTCGCTCGTTCCATCGGCGAGCGCCGCACTGCGAGCTTCCACCGATTGCTGTTGCGAGTAGCCGAACGGAACGCCGAGGCCGACTGAGTTGAACGCCAGCGCTCGGGCGTGAACGGCGATGCGTTCGCGGAACTCCAGCCAGACGCTCTCACCATCTGGGGCCGGGGCGAGAGTGGTGACTGCGGCCAACGCGGCGCCCGTTACGGCGAAGGAGGCGTAGAGCGGACGATTGCGGCGCAGCGCGCGACGGCGGGCCTCCGCGCCCGGCCGCGCGAGGTCGTGCAGCAGCAGTCCCAGCGCGAACAACCCTGGAAAGATTCGCAGGTGGGTGGCCACCGCGATCCAGGCGCCTGCGCGCCGAGGCTGGTCCCGGTCGAGCGCGAGCCAGGCGAGGAGCAGCGCAAGCGCGAAGTTGTACCGGAGAAAGCTGCCGCCCACGAAGCCGTAGTCGTTCAGCGGGTTGGCCAGCCAGAGCACTCCGAACGCGAGCCCGGGGCCCGGTCCCAGCCGCGCGCCAACCACGCAGCCGAGCAGGCCGACGAGCACCAGATCCATCCAGCGCATCGTCTGGAAGAACGCGAGCGAGGATACGAAGGGCTGGTTCGCGACCGCGCCGAGCAGCAGCGTCGTGAGCGGCGAGCCGTTGTAGCCGTGGTCGCGCAGGATCGCCGAGCGGTGCCAGGCCGGCAGCGAGACGAAGCTCGAGCGCAGCAGCGCCACGTCTGCCTTGAAGGAGTCCCAGCGCGCTGGCTCGAACCGCCGCTTGGCGAGCGCCCCTTCGCGAATCACGTGGTCGCGGACTCGATCGACCCGATTCGTCCCCAGGTCTCGAAAGCGATCTCGGGGGACGAAGCTCGTGCGGTCGTCCTCGAAGTCCGCGATCACGATCGCTTCGTACAGCAGGCTGTGTCCGATTTCGGCGTAGTACTTGCTGCCGAGGTAGTAGTGGAGGAATTCGTGGAGGTGGAACGGCGGCGCGGTTAGCCGGAGTTCGTCGCCTACGCTGTCACGCGTCAGCGAGTGAGTGTGCGCCACTGCCGCGCAGAGCCAGAGACCGAGCAGAATGCCGTCGCGCGTTGCGGGACCGCGACGGTTGCCCCGGGCCAGCAGCAGCGCAAGGCCTCCAAGGGTCGCAAGGAGTAGCGCGAGCACGAGGCTGGTGTGGCCCATGGCGGCGCAAGCGTATCACGCGGCTGTTCATCTCCTCGCGGGGGCAGTTCCCATGACCGCTGCACGTGCATGCCATCGGGATCCGAAAAGCTCCGCTGAAACGCGGGCTTTGCTCCTTGACAGCGCCGAGACCCAACGCGCATAGTTCCTTGTAGGCTGATGCGGCGAAGGCATCCCTGGGCCTTCCAGGAATGTGTCCGTGCGCCCGTTGTTCGCTGAGTCTCCTGGCAAGTCAGTAGGTGTCATGTACCTGTTCAGCACGCCGTTGAAGTCCCTGCTCCTCGTCGTCTTCTCCCTTTCGATCGTCGCGGTCATCACACCTCTATCTTCGATTGCACAAGACGCTGCCGAGCGCGCGCCGCAAAGTACAGAGCACCCCGCAGACGAGCCGGCGCCGCAAAGTACAGAGCACCCCGCAGACGAGCCGGCGCCGCAAAGTACAGAGCACCCCGCAGACGAGCCGGCCGACGACGACCTGTTCGCCGAGGATCCCGACGACGATTTGTTCGCCAAGCCCGAACGAGGCGAGCCAGGTGAGGGCGAGGAGAAGGAGCCGCGGTTCGCCGTTCCCGACGACGTCGAGACGATCCAGATCACCGGTCAGAAGTCGGACGCGAGCCAGCAGGGCCAGGCGATCGCAATTACGAGCTTCAACCAGGAGGCCCTCGACCAGCTGGGTGTGAGCAACGTCTCCACCCTCCAGCAGAACGTCCCGTCACTTCACATCGGCCAGACCGGAACACAGGGCATCATCACGCTGCGCGGCGTGGGAATCGAGAACCTGACCATCAGTGGCGAGCCGGGCGTGTTGTTCGTGCAGGACGGCGTGCCGATCGGCAGTCCCACTGCGGCCCTCGCCGCCTTCTACGATGTCAGTGCGCTCGATGTGCTCCGCGGACCGCAGGGCACGCAGGGCGGCAAGCATGTGTCGGGAGGCTGGATCTCCGTCAACTCGGCAAAGCCGAGCCCCGATTTTGCGGCGTTTGGCGACTATCAGATCGGGACCTATAGCCAGGACATCTTCCGAGGCGTTCTGAACACTCCGATCTTCGATGAGAAGCTGATGTTCCGCTTCACGATGCGATTCGAGGACCGGGAGGGCTATCAGCGGGCGATCGGCACGAAGTTCGACGGCGGTTTCCCCCGTCCGAATGTGCCGTTCCACAAGAGCAATTGGTGGGGCGACGAGCACTCCTTGAGCGTGCGTGCGCAGCTCCTGTCGGAGGTGACCGACCGGCTCGAGATCCACCTGATTGGGATGCACAGTTCCTCGGAGAACAACGGCCCCGCGATCCATCTGCTGAGCGCTCCCGGCACATTCGCCGACCTGGGCTGTCTTGTGAATATCGGATGCGTGAACAACCAGGGACCGGCGGGGCCGCTGACGAGCGCGGATCCGCGCGCTACGACGCGCGACCATCCCGGCGCGCTCGCAATCGTCCAGGAGTTCGCAACGGCCAAGGCGACCTACGAGATCAGCAGCGAACAGCTTGGCGAGCTCGAGGCGAGCTTCCAGTACGGGTTCAACCGCACCGCGACGGACGTCATCTTCGACTTCGACGAAACCAACGCTGCAGCGAGCGTCATCGACCTCGAGAACAGGACCGACCAGCACACGATCGAGGTGAAGCTGCAGACTGTCGAGCAGCGACCCTGGGAGTGGGTGGTCGGTGCCTTCTGGTGGCAGGAGACCCGCTTTGCCGACCAGCTGGTCGATGTCTCTGGCCAGGGCTTCGCCGGTGATGCGAGGAACATCAACGATCTCGAGACCGACAGCATCGCCGGCTTCGGTGAGCTCTCGTACTGGGTATCCGACGCATTCCGGATACTGTTCGGCGTGCGCTACGCCGAGGACAACAAGGATGTGACGTCCGAGCCGTTTCGCTTCGTCCTTAGCGGTACGTCCCCGGAAGGGATCACCCGTCTGACTGGGCAGTGGACTGGGTTCACCCCGAAGATATTGATGCAGTGGCGTTGGTCGGACTCGAACAGTGTGTCTGTGAACGCGACGCGCGGCTTCAAGGCGGGGGGGTTCCCGCTGGGTACACGCTGCGCAGTCGACGCAGCTGGCAACTCGCCGTGCGACCCGTACAACGCGGAGGGGGTCTGGCAGTACGAGCTGACGTCGAAGAATGACTTCTTCGACGAGCGGCTTCGGCTGAACCTGACGCTTTTCTGGACCGACTACGATCCGTATCAGGTCTGCTTCGTGGCGGGCGTCTCATTCAGATGCTTCGACACAGGCACTGCGACAGTGCGCGGGTTCGAGCTCGAGTGGACGGCGATTCCGATTCCCGAGCTGATGATCTCGGGCAACTTCAACCTGCTCGACGCCAGGGTCGACAACTTCCGGATCGTGGACCCGACGATTTCGCTTTTCGATCCCGCGACGGGGGTCCGGAATCCCCTGGCCGGCTTTCCGCAGGATCTCTCGGGCAATACCCTGCCGAAATCTCCGAAGTACAACCTCACCCTCAATGCCCAGTATGACATTCACGTCTCAACGCTGGGGCTGCCCGAGTGGGGCACGCTCACACCCCGGATCCAGTACAACTTCCAGAGCCGCACCTACTACCGTATCCATAACGAAGATGTCAGCAGTCAGGGAAGGTTTTCCAAGATCGATGTTCGACTCACCTGGCGTAGCAATAGCAACCGCTGGCAGGTCGAGGGCTTTGTCAACAACGTGACGGACGTAGACACCATCAACAGCATTTTCTTGAGTGCCAACTTCGACGGATCGATTACTGCTCAGTACCAGCTGCCTAGGACCGCGGGCGTCCGATTCAAGTTCTCGTACTGACCCGCGATAGCTTCAGGGGGTGGACTCTTTACGGCCTCTTTCGCGCTGGCTCCTCGGTGCGCTGTGCATCGCGTCCGCCGCGGGCGCAGAGGATCCGAGCTCACAGCTCCCGCCCGATGACATCGAACAGATCACGGTTACTGGTCAGCGCTCCGAGAACGACTCCCAGTCCCAGGCGATCGCAATCAGCTCGTTCAGTCAGGAACAGCTCGACCAGCTCGGCGTCACGCGTCTCTCCGACTTGCAGGCCAGCGTCCCATCGCTCCACATCTCGCAATCGGGCACCGCGACCATCGTCACCCTGCGCGGAGTGGGGACCGAGAACACCAACCTCTCGGGCGAGCCAGGAGTGCTCTTCATCGTCGACGGCGTCCCAATCAGTGATCTCGGCGCGATCGACGGTGCGTTCTTCGATATAGCGACCGTGCAGGTGAGTCGCGGCCCTCAGGGCACCCAGGGGCACAAGAACGCGGCGGGCGGCTGGATCGAAGTGAACTCGGTTCCACCGCAGGCCGATCTCTCGGCTCAGGCCGACTATCAGATCGGAACGTATGATCAGCACGTCGCGCGCTGGGCACTGAACCTTCCGCTGGTGGGCGAGAAGCTGATGGCGCGTATCTCGGGACGCTTCGAGGATCGCGACGGCTACCAGCGCGCCATGCGGTTCTACGATCCCATCCGCACGTTCGAGCTGGCTCCGATCGTTGCCCGGCGCAGTGATGACTTCGGCAGTGCGCACGACCTGGCCACCCGATTCCAGCTTCGGAGCCTGGCGGTGGCGGGCCTGGACGTACGCTTGATCGGCACGTACGCATTTCAACGAGGCATTGCGCCGGCGCCCCACCTGCTGAGCGAGCCCGGGGTCGCCTCGCTGCGCAGCGGTCGGTTCGAACCGCGTTTTCCCGGCTTGCTTCCTCGCACTTCGGACGACCCGAACTGGAGTCGCACCAACCTTTCGAGCCCCGAGGACGGTCGGACGGCCTCGGCCACCCTGTTCGCCGTCCAGGATGTTCAAGGCACGCTGTTCGGCGACTTACAAATCGAGGGCACCTTCGGCTACTTCCGCGCGGACCGCGAGATCGCGTTCGACCTCGACGCCACCGAGCGCGACGCGCAGGTGATCTACCACCAGACGGTGACCAGCCAGTACAGCGGGGAGGTGAAGCTCCAGACGGTGGGTGGGCGGCCTTGGGACTGGATGCTGGGAGCCTTCTATCTCCAGGAGAAGCGCGAGAAGTTCGGTGCGCTGCTCACGCGCCCCTTCTTTCGCCGCCGCAGTCACCAGGAGATCGAGAACGGTTCGTTGGCCGGGTTCTTCGAGCTGTCGTACTGGCTGACCGAGCGGTTTCGCCTGGTGTTGGGTGCGCGTCTCAGCGAGGATGTCCGTCTGGTGAGCGAGCTACGTCGGGGGATCGACGTCGACCACCCGTCGATTCCGCCCTCGGTCGGTCGCCCGAGAAGGTCCCGGACGGGGAGTGTCAACGGCCGTTTCGTCTCGTTCACGCCGAAGTTCCAGTTCCAGTGGCAGTGGTCGGACGGAAGTCATGTCTCGCTGGGGGCCACCAAGGGCTCGAAGGCGGGCGGCTTTCCGCTCGGAGTGCTGTGCAGCGGCCTCGTGGACTGCCCCTCCTACGCGAGCGAGGAGCTCTGGCAGTACCAGTTCATCTCGAAGAACGACTTCTTCGACGAGCGGTTGCGGCTGAATCTGACGCTGTTCTGGACCGACTACGACCCGTACCAGGTCTGCTTCGGTAGCGGGCTCGAGTCGCGGTGCAACACCGGGGGTTCCGCGACGACGCGCGGAGTCGAGGTCGAGATAATGGCGTATCCGGTACCCGAGCTGGCGCTGAACTTGAACTTCAACCTGCTCGATGCACGGATCGATGACTTCAGAATCGTCGATCCCTTCCATCCCCGGTACTTTCCGGGCGTACGCCCGGCCACGCGCAATCCGTTGTTCGGATTCGCCCAGGATCTGTCCGGCAACACGATGAACAAGGCGCCCAGGTACAACCTGTCGCTGGGCGCGCAGTATGACGTGCACGCGAGAACGGTCGGCCTTCCGGACTGGGGGACGATCACGCCGCGCATCCAGTATCAGTATCAGAGCCGGACGTTCTATCGGCCCTGGAACCGACCTGAGTTCAGCCAGCAGCCGTTCTCCAGGGTCGACGTACGGCTGGGCTGGCGCAGCCGATCCGGTCGCTGGTCGCTGGAGGGCTTCGTCGATAATGTCACCGACGTCGACGTGATCAACTATCTCCAGGTCGGAGCGTTCGCGGATGGGACGGTCTTCAGCTTCTACCACCCTCCGCGCACCGCGGGGATTCGAGTAGGCATGGCCTACTGAGAACGCGCGTCCCCTCGGGGCATCCTGGGGTATAGCGCGCCACTTTTGATCGGTTCTGGGCCACATTTCAGTGGGCTGCTGGTGTAAACTGCATCAGCTGGTGTGCCGGCTTTGGCGCGCACCGCTGTCGTCGAGGGCCGCGCAATGAGATCGACCTTCGGCCGGGTTCTTCTGTTCCGTCACCTGGCAATTTGTGTCAGTGCCCTGCTGGCATACATCCTGAGACGAGAGATCGAGGTTGGATACGCCGTCCTGGCAGTCGTGGCTGGCAGTGCCATCGTGAATTTTGGCCTGTACCTGATGCGGCTCTCCCCGCGCACCGAGCCGCTGGCGGTCCGCGCGTCGCCGATAGTGGGCGTTGGTGCGTGGACGGCACTGATCGCCGTGACCAATGGCGTTGGCTCGCCGTTCGTCGCCGGTCTCTCGCTCGAGGTGATGCTGGCGGGAATGCTGTTTGGCTCGACTGCCGTGTTGATCATTGCGGGAGCGGCCGCCGCTGCACTCACCGGCCAACAGGTGGGCCTCGGTCTGATCGGGTACGAGTTTGCGCTCGGGCTCCAGACGGCCTTTCTCGCCGCGACCGGCGGCGCCGTGTGGGCCTTTCGGCGGCGTTCCGAGGCGCGCGAGCGCGAGTTCGAGCTCGAGCAGAGCCGCATGGACGAGCAGCTCGGCCGGCTCGAGGTCGAGCTCGAAGACGAGAGGGTGCTCGGCCGGCTCGGCGAGAACGTCGGACGTCTCGCACACGGTCTCAAGAACGCCGTCCACGGATTGCGGGGTTTTGCAGCGCTGCTCGAGCCGAACGTGGGGGACGCGGGCCGGCCGGCCCTGCGGGGCCTGCGGGGGGCCATCGAAGACCTGGAGGCGCTTGCCCGCCTGACCCTCGAGGAGAACCGAGCGATCGCACGCGAGCGTGATCGCTCGGGAGCCGGCCCCGCCGCCGTAATCGGCAGAGTCGTTGCCGAGGTTCGTTCCACACATCCGGCAGTTGTCTGGACGGTGCGTCTCGCGTCGTCTCTGCCTCCTGTCGCTCTCGGCGACGAGGAGTTCGAGGAAGTGCTGTTGATCCTGTTGCGCAATGCGATCGAGGCGATGCCCGAAGGCGGTTGCGCAAGTCTGCGTGCCGAGGCCTCGCGCAGCGAGTTGTTGCTGGAGGTGGAGGACGAGGGCAAGGGCCTGGCGCCCGGCGACCTCGAGAAGATCTTCCGGGCTGGCTACACCACCAAGCCCCACGGCAGCGGCTACGGACTATTTCTCGCGCGGCGCATCGTCACCGACTGCGGCGGCGCGCTCGATGCGCGTCCGGGCGAAGCCGGGGGCGCAGTCTTCGAGGTCCGCTTGCCGGTGGCGAACGGCGCCGCGGACGACGGGGTTGGCGCGTGATGCGGGTATTGGCGGTAGACGACGATCGCTCGGCTCGCGGGTACCTGCAGCTGCTGCTCGAGCAGGAAGGCTACGAGACGGTGACCGCCGGCAATGGGGTCGAAGCGCTGGTCGAGCTCGAGCAGGGACATTTCGATCTGCTGATCAGCGACCTCGACATGCCTGAGATGGGCGGTGCCGAGCTGATGTCGCACGTCTCCCAGCGCTGGTCGGACCTGCCGGTCATCGTGATCACCGCTGCCTCGGAAGTCGCCGAGATCGTCGAGATCGTGCAGCGCGGTGCAACCGACTACCTCGTCAAGCCCGCAGCGCCCGGAGCCGTGATCTCGTCGGTCGCTCGCGCGCTGGCAGCGCGCCCCGCGTACGCCGTTCGCGACGAGACGCTCTCGGCCATCGTCGGTACGAGCAAGGCGATCGTCGAGGTTCGCCACCGCGTGACATTGGCGGCCCGCAGCAACGTGCCGGTCCTGATCACGGGCGACACCGGAACGGGGAAGGAGCTCGTGGCGCGCGCCATCCATGCGTCCTCGGCCTGCGCGGATGGGCAGTTCGTTCCCCACAACTGTGCTGTGTCGCCGCGCGAGCTGTTCGAGAGCCAATTCTTCGGTCATCGAAAGGGAGCGTTTACCGGGGCCGATCAGGATCATCTCGGGCTGCTGCGCGAGGCGGACGCCGGCATGCTCTTCCTCGACGAACTCGAGACGCTCGATTCGATGTTCCAGGCCAAGCTGCTCCGCGTGCTCGACGATGGCGAGGTTCGACCCGTGGGAAGCGAGAAGACCTACCGCGTCTCGGTGCGCTTCGTTGCCGCGACGAATTGCGAGCCGCGAGAGATGCTCGCGGACGGCTCGCTGCGCGAGGATCTCTACTACCGGCTGCGCGGCTTCGAGGTCCGGCTTCCCCGGCTCGCCGAGCGGAGGCAGGACATCCCGGCGCTGACGCGCCACTTCCTCGAGGCGGGGCCGGATCCGACGCCCGAGGCGATGGCCATCCTGGAAGCGGCACCCTGGCCCGGCAACGTGCGCGAGCTGCGCAATGTGGTCGTGAGTGCGGCGGCGGTGGCCAACGGCCGCGCCATCGAGCCCGGCCAGCTCCCGGCGGGCCTCGAGACGGGCCGCGATGCGGGGACCGAGGAGCGGTTGAGCGCTCCGGCTGTGCTGCCGGGGGGCTCGCTGGCGCTCCGCGATGTGGAACGACGCGCGATTCTCGACGTCATGGAGCGGTGCGGTGGTAATCGCAGCAAGGCGGCGCGGCTGCTCGAGATCGATCGCTCGACATTGCGTCGCAAGCTCCAAGAGTTCGAGATCGACGCGAAGCGCTAGCGGGGATCGCAGGGATCTCGATTGCGCCGCGCACTTCCGTTCTCTTTTGCGCGAAGCGACTCAGCCTGGATCGATGGGCGGTCCGACGAAGGCCCGGCCGCTCTCGTAGAGCGTCAGGCGCCCCTGGATCGCGTGAGCCAGCGTGTGATTCTGCGCATCGACGGCTGTGTCGATCGCCGCGCGTGCGGTCACGACCGCCTCCTCCTGGCGCCCGACGGCTGCGTAGGCCGCTGCCAGCCCATCGAGCACGCGCGCGGTCTTCTCCTCTGCGGCTTCCGCCCGGCGGATGGCTTCCTCGGGTGCGCGGAGGGTCGGCTCGCTGCTGGTCGCAAGGACCCAGACCAGCGCGCCGAGGGCGCGGTGGTCGTCCGGCCGCAGTCTCAGCGCCTCGCTTGCGTGATACAGGCCGCGCGCCTCGCGGTGGATCTGGACCAGGACGAACGCAAGTCCCGCGTGTGCCGCCGCGTCGTCGGGGTCGTGTCGCAGTGCCTGCGTGTAGTGAAGCTGTGCGGCCTCGGCCATGCGACGTTCGAGCGCCAAATCCGCGAGGATGCGATGGGCCGTGCCGCGCTCAGTCGATTCGGCCAGCCTGCCGCGCGCGGCCTCGATGCGCACGTCGAGGTCGCGCATGCGGGCAACGCGGGCGAGATGGAGCGCGGGGTCGGGGTGCCCCGGCGAGAGCTGTTGGGCTTCGAGATAGGCGCGCTCGGCCTCGTCCAGGCGGTTGAGACGCTCCAGGACCGCGCCGTATAGCAGCTGGGCTTCGACGTCTCGCGGGTCGTGCTCGAGTGCGAGCGCGAGTTCCGCGGCTGCGGGCTCGAAACGGCCGGCGCGGACCAACTCACTCGCGCTCTCGAAGGCGGCTCGGGCGGCGTTGCTGTCAGCCCGGTCGGTACAAGCGCCAGCGAGCAGGAGGCACGCGGCGGCGCCCCAGACGCATGGGCCTCGCAAGAACGGTCGTGACATGCGGGGATTCTCGGCTTGCCTCGATATCGCCACGTCGCGAACACCGCGGGGGGGCCTCGAGAGCCAGCGAGTATACCGGAAATCGTGGGTGAGAAGGTTATCCTCTCATCCGGCGAGCGCTTCGGGCACGCGCGCAGGGGGCGACTTGGCCGCGGCGACATCGCATGGCAACACGCTTCGCGCGCTCGGGTCCCTGGTGCTGGTGCTCGTGGGCGGCCTCGCCTACGCAAACGTGCTCGACGCGGGCTTTGTCTACGACGATCTGGTCAACATCACCCAGCGGGCGTCGCTGCGCTGGACCGAGCTCTCGCTGGCCAACTGGTGGTGGGCGATCGTCGACAGCCCATCCAAGCGGCCGGTGGCGCTCGCAACGTTCGGCCTTCAGTACTGGCTGGGCTGGGACGCCGCGCGCGACTTCCACGCGGTCAACATCGCGATCCACCTGCTGAACGGGCTGCTCGTGTGGCGGCTCGGGGTCGTACTGATGCGACGCGCCGTGGCGCCCGGCCAACCCGGCAGCCGGGGGGAGGTCGACGAGGCGACGATCGAGGCGGCCGCGTTCGTCGCCGCGCTGGTCTTCGTCGCCCATCCGATCCAGACGCAGTCGGTGACGTACGTCGTGCAGCGGATGAACTGTCTAGCTGCCACCTTCCAACTCGCCGTGCTGCTGCTCTACGTCGCGGCGCGCCGCAGCGTGGTTCTGCGTCACCAGATTGGATTGTTCGCCGCTGCGGCTCTCGCCTGGTTGCTGGGCCTTGGCTCG
Organism: Myxococcota bacterium; assembly: GCA_036336835.1. Lineage (GTDB taxonomy): Bacteria > Myxococcota_A > UBA9160 > UBA9160 > UBA4427 > JAYZFK01. The sequence continues at coordinate 19,772 of JAYZFK010000079.1, forward strand.
AAGGAGAGTGCCGCGATCGCACCGCTCACGCTGTGGCTCTACGAGTGGTATTTCGAGCAGGGACTCACCAGGGAGTTTGTGCGCCAGAGTGCGGTGTTATTCCTGGCGGTCGGGCTCCCGACGGCCGTGGCAGTGTTCGTGTTGCTCGCCATCGGCAGCTACGACCCACTCGGGACGTATCCCGAAAAGGACTTCACACCGTTCGAGCGGCTGATCAGCCAGCCGCGGGTGCTGGTGTTCTACGTCAGCGAGCTGCTGTGGCCGCTTCCGTCGCGGCTCTCGCTGCTCCACACGTTCGAGGTGTCACGAACTCCGTTCTCGCCGTGGACGACGCTGCCGGCGGCAACCCTGGTGTTGTCCGCTCTGGCCGCCTGCGCCATCACCGCGGCCCGCTACCGCCTGCTCTCGTTCTGTGGACTGTGGTTCTTCGTGCACCTCGCCATCGAATCGAGCGTCGTTCCGCTCGCGTTGGCGATGGAGCATCGGCTCTATCTGCCGCTCGTCGGACCCTGCATTGGGCTGGCTTTCTTCGCGGCCACGCGCGTCGGCTCGGATCGGGGGCGTCGCAGTTGGGCCGTCGGGTTGGCGCTCGTGCTGATCGGGGCGCTGGGGGTTGGCACGCACATTCGCAATCGCGAATGGGCCACGCCGGAGGCGGTGTGGCGCGACGTGCTCCGCAAGTACCCGGATGACTTCGTCGCACGGCTCAACCTGGGGTTCCATCTGTCTGGCCGGGGGCGCTACGCGGAGGCGCTCGCCGAGTACGAGCGAGCGCGCGAGATCGAGCCCGAGGACACGCGCGTGTTCACGAACATCGGTAGCACGCTGGGCAAGCTCGGCCGCCGCGCGGAGGCGATCGCTGCACTCGAACACGCGCTCGAACTCGATCCCGACAATCCATTGGCGCCCGGTGCGCTCGGGGGCGAGCTGGTCTTGTCGGGTCGCATCGACGAGGCGGTCGAGGTGTTCCGCGACTGGACGAAGCGCCAGGGCAATGCCGAAGCGTGGCACGCACTCGGGCGGGCGCAGCTCCTGGGGGGGGATCTCGTGGAGGCGCGCGCGAGCTTCCAGAGCGGCGCGCGCAGGGCGCCCTGGAGCGCGGAGCTGCAGGTTGGGCTCGGACTCGTTGCGACCGAGCTCGAGCAGCGCGATCGCGCGATCGGCCACTTCGAGCGAGCGCTCGCGCTCGGGCCGAGCGCCGAAACCCATGTGCACCTCGGGCTCGCGCTGTGGCTGCGGCGTGACCAGGAGCGTGCCATCAGTCAGCTCGAGCGCGCACACGCGCTATCGCCGGATTGGCCGATCGTCCAGAACAATCTCGCCTGGATGCTCGCGACGGCAGCCGAACCCTCGCTGCGTGACGGCAACCGCGCGTTGCAGCTGGCGCGGCGCGGTGTCGAGGCGACCGAAGGTCAGGATGCGGAGATGTTGTCGACACTTGCGGCTGGGCTCGCGGCCGTCGGTCGCTTCGAGCAGGCGGCGGGTGTGGCGCAGCAGGCGGCCCAGCTCGCCGAGGCCCGTTCGCTGACGGCGCTGGCTGCCGAACTCGTCGAACGCCGCGGCCTCTATGCGTCGGGGCGCCTGTATCTCGAGGTGGAGGAAGGGCCGTGACCGGAGCCCGGGTGCCGTTCGCGGCCGCCGTGGTGGCCTCGCTTGCGATCTCGGTCCTCACGCTCGCGGTGTACTCGGGCACGCTGAGCTTTCCCTTTGCGTTCGACGATTACCTGAACATCACGCAGAACCCCGGGATCCGCGTGGGTTGGGATCGGGACTGGAGCGGGGTGGAGTTGTGGCGACCGACGCGTCGTCCGGTAGCGAACGCGAGCTTTGCGTTGAACTTCGCGTTGGGCGTCTACGCGGTGGAGGG
>JAYZFK010000080.1:0-10936 GCA_036336835.1 Myxococcota bacterium
GGACGGGACCATCATCTCGAACCAGGCCTTCGTCAGTGCCCTCGGCGGCGGCGTGGTGGATCAGCCGTCCGACGATCCGGACACCCCGATCCCCGACGACCCGACGCGCGACGTGGTCGGCAACGCGCCGCTGCTGTTCGCGCCGAAGAGCGCCGTGATCGGCGTCGACGGCGGCTCGCCGGGCATCGTCGATCCGCTCGACACCCTCCACTACACGATCACCGTCTACAACGACGGCGCCGTCCCGGCGACCGCCGCGACGCTGATCGACGCGGTGCCCGCCAACACGACCTGGGTGGCCGACTCGCTGACCTTGAACGGCCTGCCGGTGGGCGTGCCCGACGCGGGGCTGTCGCCGCTCGCGTCCGGGATCCCGATCCAGTCGTCCGATCTCACGCCGCCGCTGCCCGGGCCGGGTGGCGGAGTGCTGAATCCCGGCGAGTCCGCCGTGATCGAGTTCGATCTGCAGGTCGCGGCCGGAACGCCGACCGGCACGCTGATTACGAACCAGGCCGTGGTCGGGAGCGCGGAGTCCGCAAACCTGCTGACCGACGGCGACGGCAACGCCGCCACGGGCCCGGAGCCGACGATCGTGCTGGTCGGCGCTGGTCAGCAGCTGGCGATCACCAAGCAGCTGGCGGTGGTCGGCGGCGGCGCCGCGCTGGCGGGCGGCGAGCTCGAATACGTGGTGCGCATCACCAACCTCGCGACGGTTGCTGCGCAGAGCGTCGTGATCACCGACGATCTCGACGCGCCGTTGGCGGGACAGCTGCAGTACGTCGCCGGCTCGGGGACGCTCGACGGCCTTCCGGCCGGTGTGGTGCTGGTCGGCTCGGTACTGACGGCCGACTACTCGGCGCTCTACGGGCCGCTCGAGCCCGGCGCGTCGGCGGTGCTGCGCTTCCGCGCGGCCATCGATGCGGGACTGGCGATCGGTACCACGATTGCGAATACGGGCGTCGTCACCTGGAATACGCCGCTGCAGACCGCGAGCGCGGGCGTCTCGATCGACGTCGGCGGCATGCCGGGCGTGGGCCTGCTGAACGGCACGGTCTGGCACGACGCGGACTTCGACGACGCGCTCGGCACCAGCGAGCTCGTGCTCCAGGGCTGGACCGTCGAGCTGCTGCGCGACGGCACGAGTGTGCAGACGGTGCTGACCGACGCCGCCGGTCTCTGGGCCATGGGCGGGCTCGCGCCGAACCAGCTGAGCGGGGAGCAGTACGCCCTGCGCTTCCGCGGCCCCGGCGCCGGGACCGGCAGTGCGGCGCTCGGTCTCGCCGACTCGGCCTTCACCAACGAGCTGCAGGAGATCACCGATCTGATCGTGGGCTCGGGAGCGAACCTGCTCGATCTCAACCTGCCGATCGACCCGAACGGTGTGGTCTACGGCGCGCTGGGCCGCTCGCCGGTCGCGGGGGCGACGCTCACGATGCTGGCCGCGGGCACCGGCACGGCGCTGCCCTCGAGCTGCTTCGACGACCCGGTGCAGCAGGGCCAGGTGACGCGCAGCGACGGCTACTACAAGTTCGACCTCAACTTCTCGGACGCGGCCTGCTCGAGCGGCGCCGGCTACAGCATCGCGCTGACGGCGCCGAGCGCCTTCGAGGACGGCGAGTCCGAGATCATCCCGCCCCAGTCTGCTCCCGCGACGCCTTTCTCCGTACCGACCTGCCCGGGGAGCCCGAACGACGCGCTGCCGGCGACTGCGCAGCACTGCGAGGTGCAGGCCTCGGCGCTCGCACCGCCGCTGTCGGTGCCGGCTCGTGCGCCCGAGACCGACTACCAGACGTACTTCGTGTTCGACGCCAGCGCGCCGCCCGGCTCGAGCCAGCTCTTCAACAACCACATCCCGCTCGATCCGCTGATCGCCGGCAACATCGCGATCACCAAGACGACGCCCTCGCGCGACGTGAGCCGCGGCGACCTCGTGCCCTACGAGATCACCGTGCGCAACGATCTCGCGGTTCCGATCCCCGATCTCACGATCGTCGACAGCTTCCCGGCCGGCTTCCGCTACATCGAGGGCTCCGGGCGGATCGACGGCGTCCCGACCGAGCCGACGCTCGACGCGACCGGCCGCCAGCTCATCTGGACCGACGTCGGCATCGACGGCTCGAGTAATCGCAGCGCCGTGCTGCTGCTGGCAGTCGGAGCAGGCGTCAGCGACGGGAAATTCACCAACCGCGCGCAGGCTGTGAGCAGCGTGACCGGCAATGCGCTCTCGGGCGAGGCGACCGCCACGGTGCGCGTGGTGCCCGACCCGACGTTTGCCTGCACCGATGTGATCGGCAAGGTGTTCGACGATACGAACCGCAACGGCACGCAGGACCGCGGCGAGCGCGGCCTGCCGGGCACGCGGCTCGTCACCGCGCGCGGGCTCGTCGCGACGACCGACCCGTACGGCCGCTTCCACATCACGTGCGCCGTGGTGCCGAACGAGAAGCGCGGCAGCAACTTCATCCTGAAGCTCGACGACCGTTCGCTGCCGACCGGCTACCGGCTGTCGACGCCCGCTGCGCAGGTCAAGCGCGCGACGGCCGGCAAGGCGCTCCGCTTCAGCTTCGGCGCATCGATCCATCGCGTGGTGGGCCTCGATCTCGCGGATGCGGTCTTCGAGCCCGGCACCACCGTGATGCGCGAGCAGTGGGTGCCGCGCCTCGAGCTGCTGATTGATCAGCTGGCCCAGCCGGTGGACTCGGCGGACTCGGCGAACTCCGCGCACTCGGCGGCGACGCTGCGCCTGTCCTATGTGGCTGACGTCGAGGAGGCGGGGCTCGTCGACCGACGGATCGCGGCGGTCAAGCTCGAGCTGGGCCGGCGCTGGCAGGAGCGCGATGGCGACGAGCTCGAGGTCGAGACCCGGGTGTACTGGCGCCGCGGCGCGCCGGCGGGCGGATCGGTGCTGGACGGCGGGCTGCTCTCCACGCTCACCGCGCCCTTCCGGTCGGAAGCGACGCGCGAGGTCGATGCGGGCACTGCCACCGAGCAGCAGCTGCCGCCGGACGCCTTCACGCCCTGGACCCAGGATCCCGAGCGGCTGGCGCGCGAACACGGCGACCGGATCGAGGAGCGCGTCGTCGAGACCGAGCAGGCCGAGACCGTGAAGCTCACCGACATGGTTCCGCCGATCCGCTTCGAATCCGGAGTGGCTCAGATTCCGGCGGGCACGGTCGCGGCGCTGCGCGGCGTGCTCGAGAGCATGCAGGATCTCCCGAATGTGCGGGTGCACCTGGTGGGCCACGCCGACAATCAGCCCCTGTCCGCCGCGCTCGCCGCCGTCTATGGCGACAACGAGGGACTGTCGCACGAGCGCGCGGGCGAGGTGGCCGAGTACCTGCAGGCGGCGCTCGCGCTGCCGCCTGAGGCGATCTCGTTCGCCTACGCCGGTGATGACGAGCCGGTCGCGAGCAACGTGACCGAGTCGGGCCGCGCGCAGAACCGCCGCGTCGAGGTCGAGGTCTGGTACGACGAGAAGCATAGGGCGCTCGCGGTCGAGGAGATCGTCGTCGCCGAGGACATCAAGCGCGTCAAGGTCTGCCGCACCGAGACGGTCTGCAAGCTGCGCTACCACGAGGGGCACGAGCGGCGGGCGCGCATCCGCAACCTGATCTCGCCGCTCCAGATCGGCGAAGACACGGCTAGCGTGTCCGACGACTTCGTGCTCCGGGTGCGCCAGGTGCTCGACAACCTGAGCGACAAGCGCAACGTGTCGGTCAAGCTGATCGGCTACACCGACGACGCGCCCCTCGAGGGTCGCGCCGCGCGCATCTACGGCACGCATCTCGCGCTGTCGAAGGCGCGCGCGCACCGTGTGGCTCGCACGATCCAGGACCGGCTCGAGCTGCCGACGGCCGCCGTCGCGAGCGACGGGCGCGGCAGCGCGACGCCGCTGGTGTCGAACGACACGGAGTCCGGGCGCTGGCAGAACCGCCGCGTCGAGGTCGAGTTCTGGTACGACGATCCGCTCCAGGAGCTGTCCGACGAGCTGCAGACGTGTCCGGATCCCGGCGAGGCCGAGATCGTGACGAAGGTCTACGATCCGCCGTGGGGTCGGATCGAGCTGGTCGCGATCGAGAGCGGTGAGCCGCGCGTCCCGGTGGGCTATGCCGATACCCTGCGCCGAGCGATGGACGACGTCGCGGACCGCGAGAACGTCCGTCTGCGCTTCGTCGGCTACACGCGCAACGAGCGGCTGGATCGGCGCACGGCCGGTGTCTACGGCGACGACATCGGGCTCTCCGCCGCGCGCGCGCGCCGGACCATGGAGCAGCTGCGCGGCGAGCTCGGGCTGGCGGAGGCGCAGGTCGAGCACGAAGGCCGCGGCTACGTCCACTCGAACGACGTGGTGAACGGCGGCTTCGTGCAGGGCGACACCGACCACGTTGCCGTGCAGGTGGTCTACGACGAGCGCGCGGCGTTCGACGGCCTCGACGGCATCGACGTCGTGCCGATCACCCGCGAGCTGCGCGCAAAGGATCCGCTGGCGCTCAACCTGATGCACATCACCGTCGACGGCGAGCCGATCGACGATCCGGGCCGCAGCTCGGCCGACATCCAGCGCTGCACGGACGTCGCGCTCGAGAGCGCCGACATCCGCTTCGAGTTCGACGACCTCGACGCCGGACCCCGGCTGAGCGTCACGTCTCAGGCGGGCGCCGTCGCCGTGCCGGCTTCGCCGCTGGGCGCGGGCAGCGGTGGCGCGGCGGGCGTCGCAGGTGTCCCCGGGGCTGCGGCGACAGCGACCGGTGCGGGCGTGGACTTCCAGATGTACAGCAACTACGGGCACTTCATCGAGCGCTCGGAGGTGCGGATCTTCGAGCGGGGCCAGTCGTCGAAGGCCGAGCCGATCGCCGTCGTCGAGGTGGGGCCCGGCGGCGCGGCGCGCTGGCGGCCGGAGCCCGAGCACTTCGCCTCGCCCGTGCGCGATCTCGCCTTCGTGCTGCGCGCCTACGACGCGGCGGGGCACTTCGACGAGACGGCGCCGCAGGTGCTGTGGCTGATCCATGGGACTCCCGATGCCAATGCCGACGCGGCCGCGGAGCTGCGCGACGGCCTGCCGACCGCGCCCAACCCGCTGCTGGGCGGCTACGGCGAGAGCGGTCCGCTGCACCGCAGCATCCCGCTCGGCGGCGCGGGCACGGTCCAGGTGCACGGCAGTGGTGTCCCGCCGAACCACACCGTGTGGCTGGCCGGCACGCCGGTTGCCGTGGACGAGTACGGCAACTTCGTGGCCGAGGCCGTGCTGCCCGCGGGCCTGCACACGGTCGAGGTGGCGGTGCTCGACTCCGCCGGCAACGGTGAGCTCTTCCTGCGCGATCTCGAGCTCGAGCGCGACGACTGGTTCTACGTCGGCATCGCCGATCTCACGCTCGCGACCGGCAAGACGAGCGGCGCGGAGGAGGCGCTGCAGGGTCAGGACGCGACCTTCGACCCCGACTCGAAGGCCGACGGCCGGCTCGCCTTCTTCGTGAAGGGCCGTTTCAGCGGATTCGGTGAAGACTGGAAGCTCACAGCGCACGCCGACACGCGCGAGGGGCCGGTCAAGGACCTGTTCAAGGACTTCGTCGACAAGACGCCCGAGGCGCTGTTCCGCCGCATCGACCCGGATCGCTTCTATCCGACGTTCGGCGATGACGGCACGGTCGAAGAGGGCGCGCCGACCTCGGGCAAGTTCTTCGTCAAGCTCGACAATCGCGAGAATCACGCGATGTGGGGCAACTTCAAGGTCGGCTATCTCGCCAACGAGCTGGCCCACGTCGATCGCGGCCTGTACGGCGCGAACGCCCACTACCAGAGCGTGGGGACGACCCGCTTCGGCGAGCAACGCCTCGCGCTCGACGGCTTCGCCGCGCAGCCGGGCACCATGCCGAGTCGCGAGGAGTTCCGCGGCACCGGTGGCTCGCTCTACTACCTGCGCGTGCAGGACGTGCTGGAGGGCTCCGAGCGGCTGCGCATCGAGGTGCGCGACAAGGACTCGGGTCTGGTGACCGGCGTGGTGCACCTGCGGCCGACGCTCGACTACGACATCGACTACCTCCAGGGCCGGGTGCTGCTCTCCGATCCGCTGGCGGCGACCGCCGACGATCACCAGCTCGTGCGCAGTCAGGGGCTGAGCGGAGACGAGGTCTGGCTCGTGGCGCAGTACGAGTACACGCCCGGCTTCGACGAGCTCGACAGCGTCGCTCTCGGCGGCCAGGGTCACCTCTGGCTGAACGACTACGTCCGTGTCGGCGTCACCGCTAACCGCAACGACGACAAGCTCAGCGACAGCAGCCTGTACGCCGGCGACCTCACGCTACGCCGCAGCGCCGAGTCCTGGCTCAAGCTGCAGTACGGCCGGAGCGAAGGCGTCGTGTCGACGACGGTGCGCTCCGACGACGGTGGATTCAACTTCCTCGGCACCGATACGTTCGGCCTGCTCGGCGCCGAGGCCAACGGCTACCGCGCGGACGCGAGCATCGGCTTCGCGGACGTGCTCCCGGCTGGAATGGGCCGCGGCCGGCTGTCGCTCTACGGACAGATGCTCGACGCCGGCTACTCGGCGCCGGGCCTGGAGACGTTCCGCGATACCAAGCAGTACGGCGGCCTGTTCGACATGCCGATCAGCCAGCGGCTGCAGCTCGACGCCAAGGCCGACTACCGAGTCGAGGAGATGGGGCTCGAGACCACGGCCGCCGAGGCCGATCTTGCCTATCAGCTGACCGAACGCTGGCGCCTGAGCGCGGGCGTTCGCCACGATCGCCGTGAGGACGACTCGCCGCTGGTGCCGCTGACCCAGCAGGAGGGCAACCGCACCGACGTCATCGCACAGCTGGACTACGACTCGCGCGGGCGTTGGAGCGCCTACGGCTTCGGCCAGGAAACGGTCGCGAAGTCGGGTAACCGCGAGGCCAACCAGCGCTATGGCGTCGGCGGCGCCTATCTAGTGACCGACCGGCTCGCGATCGAGGGCGAGGTGTCGCACGGCGATCTCGGCCCCGCGCTGAAGCTGGGCACGCGCTTCCAGGAGACGGAGCAGACCCACCGCTACCTGAGCTACGCGATCGAGAACGAGCGCGGCATCGACGGCCTGCACGCGCGCCGCGGCGACCTGGTTTCGGGCGCGCGTACCCGGCTGTCCGACAGCTCGAGCGTCTACCTCGAGGATCGCTATCAGCACTCGGACGCGCAGAACGGCCTGACCCGGGCCATGGGCATGACGCTCGCGCTGTCCGAGCGCTGGAGCCTCTCTGCCAGCGGAGAGCTCGGCACCCTGATCGACCAGTACAGCCAGGCCGAGACCGACCGCCGCGCGGGCAGCGCCACGCTCGGCTACCGCTTCGACAAGCTCCTGCTCTCGACCGGCGTCGAGTACCGCTACGACAAGACGGAGCAGCTCGATACCAGCGAGACCGAGCGCGCCACCTGGCTCTTCCGAAACAGTCTGAAGTACCAGATGACACCCGACTGGCGGCTGCTGGGCAAGTTCAACCACTCGCTCAGCAACAGCTCCGAGGGCGACTTCTTCGACGGCGGCTATACGGAGGCGGTGCTCGGCTACGCCTATCGGCCGGTTGCGAACGACCGGCTGAATGTCCTGGCCAAGTACACCTACTTCGCGAACATGCCCACTACCGATCAGGTGACGTCGCAAGGCGTCGCGTCGCAGTTCATCCAGCGAAGCCACATTGCCTCCCTCGACGTCTCGTACGACCTCACGCCCAACTGGTCGATCGGCGGCAAGTACGCCTACCGCCGCGGCGAGGTGAGCCTCGACCGCGACGACCCGGATTTCTTCGACAACAGCGCGCACCTCTACATCCTGCGGACGGACTACCGGTTCTCGAAGAACTGGGAGGTGCTGGCCGAGGGTCGGATGTTGGACATGCCCGATCTCGACGAGCGGCGGAGTGGAGCGCTGTTCACGATCTACCGGCACCTGGGAGATCATCTCAAGGTGGGCATCGGCTACAACTTCACCGATTTCTCGGACGACCTGACCGATCTGAGCTACGACCACCACGGGTTCTTCTTCAACGTGGTCGGGTCGCTCTAGCCGATCGCCTCAGGGTGCGAAGCTGCTCCGCCCCTTGATGCCCCAGCGACCATCCTGCAGCGTCATGACGTAGAGCGAGTCGAACCCGGCGATCTCGCTGCCATCGGCGCGCAGGCGAACGAAGCGGGTGGCCACGTGCACCTTGGATGCATCGGCCTGCACGATCTCGCGCTTCGTCCATAGGCTGCGCTGCCAGCCCTCTCCGAGGATCAGGCGCAGCTGCGCCTTGTGTTCGCTTCGGGGCAGGCGGAGCAGCGGCATCGCCTCTTTGGCTGTCGTCCACAGCGAGATCTCGCCGCCCGCCAGCCTGAAGTGCGGGAAGTGATAGGTGGACACGTGCTGCTCGAGGTCGAGTGCGTTGAGCGCATCCATGTAGCGGTCGAGCACCGCCATCACCTGTGCGTCGCGCTCCGAATCCGCGAAGACGGGTGGCGACAGACCGGTGACCAACAGCATCCCTGCGAGCAGTCGGCGCAGGGCGAGTCGAGCAGCGATTCCGCGAGGGAGCTCGGGCATGGTGGATCAGTCGGGCATCACGATCTCGCCGGTGTGCGCGTCCTCCATCGCCTCGAGCACGCGGGTGTCCGAGTAGACGGGGAGGCCGGCTTCGGCGTAGAGCGCGCGGGTGCGATCGGTGACGGCGCCGACGCGCACCAGCGCGGGCATCATCAGGTCCTTGAACGAGTGGATCTGGCCGGGCGGCAGGTCGGCCTCGAGACCGGCCATGTGAGCCTCCTGGAGGCTCGCCACGAAGTCAGCGGGATCGATGCCGCACTCGTCGAGCATCATGCGGAATCCCGGGTCGGTGGCGCGTGTCCCGCGGCCGTCGTAGCCGCCCATCGAGTCCGACATCGTCTTGATCGCTTCGAATGCGAACTGCGCAATGTCTTCGCGATCGTCGGGGTGCATCTCGGCGATCACCTTGCTGAGGTAGAGGTGGCCGAAGGCGACGTGGCGCGATTCGTCGGCCAGTACGTTGTCCGTCAGATCGCGCAGCAGCTTGCAGGTCGTCTGGCGGCGCATGTTGTGGAAGGCCGCGAGCGCGAGGCCTTCGACCACCATGTTCATGCCGATCAGGATCTTGGCGTAGTGGTCGGACGTGAGCGTCGCGTCGATCAGCTCCTTCAGCCACGGCGAGATCGGGTAGGACTTTGCCAGCTTGTTGATGTAGCGCTCGTAGACTTCGACGTGCCGGGCCTCGTCCATCGTCTGCGAGGCGGAGTAGAGCTTGGCGTCGTAGTCCGGGACTGCGTGGGTGAGCGCGGCGGCGGTCATCAGCGCGCCCTGCTCGCCGTGCAGGAACTGCGACAGCAGCTGGCAGGTCGAGTGCGCGGTGAAGTTTTCCTGCTGCGACTTGGAGAGCTTCTGGAACACGGACAGCTGCATCAACCGGTTCTGACGCTCGTCGACGATCGGCTTCGAGGGGTCGATCTCGATGCTCCAGTCGAGCCGCTCGTCGGCATCCCACTGGCGCTGCTTGGCCTTCTTGTAGAGGTTCTCGAGCTTGTCGACGTCGAGCGCGTACTCGAACTGCCAGCAGATCTCCATCGGCGACTTGATGAGATCGGTGTTCTGCCAGGCCTCGGTGGTACGATCCTTCGCGGCATCCATGGCAATTCTCCTCGCGGCTGGACCGGCGCGCTCGGTCATCCCGATTGTATGCGCTCCTCCGACGAGATGCTCCGCGCGGCGGCTCAGACGCCGTCGAGTCGGACCTGAAGCTCGATCTGCTGCCCGCCGAGCAACAGCCCGCTCGAGATCACGTCCGTATAGACGAAGCCCTGCACCACCCGGTCGTCTGCGGATCCCGGCCCGCCCGGCACGAAGAGATCGGAGACCGTCACGCGCCCCTCGAGCGCCGCGATACCGGCGAGCCGCTCGAGCGTCGCCGAGACTTCCTCAGCGGAGGGGTAGGCGACGCCGAAATGGCACATGGCCTGCGGCATCCGCGAGTAGGCCCCGCGCAAGCTGCGATGCAGGTCGGAAAGCTCCTCGTCCGAGGCCAGGCGATCTTGCAGCGCGCTCTCGAAGCGCCACTGGTCCTCGCTCGCCTCGGAGGCATAGATCACGTTGTCGAAGACGTCGGTGCTCTCGGGATCCAGATAGACGATGAGATAGGCCGAAGCTGCCGGACCGAGCTCCTCGGGGGTCGCATCAGACTGCGGATCGATCACTCGGAAGCCCAGGCCTTCGAGCAGCAGTCTGGCCAGTGCTCGCTCGCCGGGTGCGTAGACGAGCTCGGCGTGGTTCAGCATCCGAGCGCAGCTTCGATTCAGGGGACGCATCGTCATCGTCTGCTCTCCTTGGCTGAGTTCGTCGCTTCGCCCGCGATCACTGGGGCGCGAGCAACGCTCCCGGATCGCCCGGGTCGGGTGCGCCGTTGGGCAGCGTGCCGTCGACGTCGACGAAGCCGTAGTCGTCGGCGAGCTGGCGCGTGGTGAGGGCACGGCCGCTCCTGGCCATCACCCGATCGTCGCACGCGAGCGCGGCGATTGCGCGCCCCGTGAAGCGCGGGCTCTCCGCTCCGTCGAGCTCGAGATTCCATTCGTCCGCATCGAGCGCGAGGATGCGCTCTGTCGTGACGAAGGAAGGCCAGATCGAGACCGTCGCGACGCCATGGGCTTCGAGCTGGTAGCCGCAGTCGCGCGTGGTGCGGTCCAGCGCGGACTTGGCCGCGCCGTAGGCGGGATGGACCGCGAAGTAGCGAGCGCCCTGGGAGCTCACATTGGCGATCAAGCCCTTGCCCTGGGCGATCATGATCGGTGCCGCGAGCCAGGTGCCGACGTATGCCGAACGCGCACCCACCTGATGCATGTCGTCCCAGCAGTCGAGCTTCGACTCCCAGAAGGGCGCGGTGGGATCCAGGTCGTCGGGGATCAGGAATGCATTGTTGACCAG
>JAYZFK010000081.1:0-10379 GCA_036336835.1 Myxococcota bacterium
CCGGCCCGGCTCCAGCCGAGCCGGGGATCCTCGGCCTGCAGCAGTCCGCGATCGGTCGAGAGCCACAGGCGACCCAGCGCGAAGCCGATGCGGTGCACCACGGCTCCGGGCGGCATCACCGGCCGCCAGACGCTCCAGCCGCCGCCCGATTCGGTATCGGCCCGGAACGCGAGCGCCCGCGGATACAGCAACACGACCTCCGCGACCCGGGATCCGACCAGGACGTCGAGCGGCGCCACACCCACCGGCGCACCCGGCACGATCTCCTGACGGATGTTGGCGACGCGCACTGTTCCGGCCGCGCGCTCGAGCTCGCCGCGCCAGACCGACGCGGCCACCAGCCACCAGAGCTCGCAACGCTCGGCCGAGTGACAGCGCAGGGCGACGGCCGTCGCACCCCCGCCCGCTGCTCCGCGGCCGACTCGCGACCAGGGCGAGCCGTCGATCGATGCGAAGACCCCGGCCTCGCTCGCGACGGCCAGCGCGCTGCCGGCGGCCGCGAGCCGGTGCACATGGCGTGCGGCTTCGCCGGGCGCCGGCGAGCGGTCCGCTGCGGCCGGCGCGCCGCGCGCGTGCTGCCACAGCCCGTTCTCCGTCGCGATCCACAGCGCTCCGTCCCGATCGAACACCAGATCCGTCACGGCCGCGGTGCGCACGACGCGGCGCCCCGGCTCGCCGACCGCGGCGCGCGAAGCGCCCAGTTCGTCGCCGAACGCAACCTCGCCGGTGCGACCGTCCAGTGCGATCGCCAGCACGGGGTGGCCCCGCTGGCCCCAGGACTCGCGACGCCAGCGAACCGCGTCCGGCGCGGCGCGGGCGAGCGAGGCAACGAGCAGCAGCGCTGCGACGGCGCGAAGCATGGGCACGTAGAGAGCAAGAGGCGTGCCGTCCGCGCCCGGTCCCGCGCCGCCGTGCAACCGCGCGCGCGGCCAGGGGTCTTGCCGCGCATCGGCCGCGCCGCGCTGGCCTTGGTGAAGCCCGGTTCACGCCGCGCGGGCGAGCGGGATTCACGCGCCCGCAGCCTCGACGGGGCGGGTGCGTCGAGCGGATGGAGCTGCCCACCGGAGCGCGGCAGAGCGACGCGGTTGACGCTGCGCCGCCCCTCGCCAAGAATCGTGCGCGATGCGCGACACCTCCCAGAGACTCCGCGCGTGCGGGCTCGGCATGTGCGCCCTGCTCTGCGCGCTGGGCGCCGGCCCCGCGCGCGCGGCCGATCCGCTGGTCTCTCCTACCGAGGTCGCCGAGCACGTCCGCGAGCTGGAGACGGCGATCCGTCGGGCCCGCGAGCGACTGCTGGTGCTGGTGTCGACGCCGCGCGCGAAGACTGCGCCGCCGCTGCACGATGAGCCCGAACTCGAGCAGCTCGCACGCGAGCTGCCGGCGCTCGAGCGCGAGCTCGATCACTGGGCACAGCTCGAGACGGGACCCGCGAAGAAGGCGCAACCGTGAGCCCCGAGGCGCCGGGCTCGATCGTCGCCCTGGCCGGCGGCGTGGGAGCAGCGCGTTTCCTGGCCGGGCTCACCTCGGCCGTCGATCCCGCGAGGGTGACGGTCATCGTCAACACCGGCGACGACCGCGTCTTCTACGGCGTCCACGTCTCGCCCGATCTCGACATCGTGACCTACACGCTCGCCGGGGAGATCGACCGCGAGCGCGGCTTCGGCCTCGCCGGTGACCGCTTCACACTGGTCGAGCGCCTCGCCTCACTCGGACACGAGACCTGGTTCCGGCTCGGCGACCGCGACTATGCCCACTGCCTCCACCGCACCCTGCGCATGCAGGCGGGCGCCAGCCTCGCCGAAGTCGCGGACGAGCTGCGCCGCGACCTCGGGGTCCGGACGCGCATCCTGCCGATGTCCGACGATCCCTGCCCGACGATCGTCGAGCTCGGCGGCGGCCGCCGCGTCCACTTCGAGGAATACCTGGTGCGCGACGGTGCGCCCGCCGACGTGGAGGGTGTGGATCTGTCCGCGGCATCGGCGGCAGCGCCTTCGGCCGGCGTGCTCGATGCGATTCGCGCGGCAGACCTGATCGCGGTGTGCCCGAGCAATCCGGTCGTCTCGATCGGCCCGATCCTCGCGCTGCCGGAGATCCGCGCGGCAATCGAGGCGACCGACGCGCCGGTGGTCGCCGTCTCGCCGATCGTCGGCGGAGCGCCCATCAAGGGCCCCGCCGACTCGCTGCTGCGCGGGATCGGTGTCGCGGTCTCGGCTCGCGGCGTCGCGGCACACTATCGCGACTGGATCGACGCGATCGTGATCGACGATCGCGACGCGGAGCTGGCCGCGCCGATCCGCGAGCTGGGCCTCGGCGTCGCCGTGTGCGACACGATCATGACCAGTCGTGAACGCGCGGCAGCGCTCGCGCGAACCCTGCTGTCGCTGGCCGAGTCGGCGCGATGATCGCCGCGCTGGTGCCGGTCAAGCGGCTGTCGGCGAGCAAGTCGCGCCTGCTGCCCGAGCTCGACCTCGAGCAGCGCGAAGCCCTGTCGCTGGCGATGCTGCGCGACGTGCTCGAGGCGCTGACCCGCGCCGAGCGCATCGACCGGATTGCCGTGGTCACGCCCGACGACGACGTGGCGCAGGCCGCCCGCGAGGCGGGCGCCGAGCCGGTGCTGTTCCGGGATCCCGGTCTCAACCCCGCGCTCGAGGCCGCTGCGTCGGAGCTCGCCCTGCGACCCGAGGACGCGCTGCTGGTCCTGCTCGGCGACGTGGCGGGGGCGCTGCCGTTCGAGATCGACGTCCTGTGCGCCTCGCTCGACGCCGGCAGCGGCCCGACCGCCGTGCTGGCGCCGGCCTCGGACGGCGGCAGCGCGGCGCTGTTGCGACGGCCGGCGGACGCGATCGCTGCGCACTTCGGCGCGGACAGCGCCAAGCGCCACCGCGACGCCGCCGAGGCCGCAGGCGTCGCGTTCCGCGAGCTGCCGTTGCCCTCACTCGCCATCGACCTCGACACGGCCGAGGACGTCGGGCGCTTCCTCGCCACGACCCGCGGCGGTCGCCACACTCGAGCCGTGCTCGCGACACTCGACGAGAGCCGGTCCGAGTGATCACGCTGACACCGCTCCCGGGTCTCCCGGAGGTCGCCCCGGGTGACGACCTCGCCGCCCTGCTGGCCGAGGCGGGCGCAGCGGCGGGCGTGGTGCTCGAGCGCGGCGCGCTGGTCGTGTGCCAGAAGGTCGTCTCGAAGGCAGAGGGCCGACTCGCCGCGCTGGGCGATGTCGAGCCGAGCGAGCTCGCCGTCGAGATCGCGCGCGAACAGGAGAAGGATGCGCGCCACATCGAGCTCGTGCTGCGCGAGACCCGGCGCATCGTGCGGCGCGCGGGCGGCGTGCTGATCTGCGAGACGCACCACGGCTTCGTCTGCGCCAACGCCGGCGTCGACCTGTCCAACGCCCCGGGGCCCGACATCGCGGTGTTGCTGCCCGAGGATCCCGACGCTTCGGCCCGCTCGCTGCTCGACGCGCTCCGCGCGCACGGCGCCCGGCATCTCGCCGTCGTCATCAGCGACACCTTCGGCCGTCCCTGGCGCGAGGGGCTCGTCGACCTGGCGATTGGCGCAGCGGGCATCGCACCGATCGACGACGCGCGCGGCAGCCGCGATCGATCGGGCCGCGAGCTCCAGGTCACCGCAATGGCCACCCCCGACCAGCTGGCCGCGGCCGCCGGCCTGCTGATGATCAAGGACGCTGGCGTCGCCGCCGTCTGGGTGGGCGGCCTCACGCCGCGGGGCGACGGCCGCCTCGCCGAGCTGGTCCGCGATCCCTCGACGGACCTGTTCCGTTAGGCGCGCTGACCACTGGCGCCTCGGTCGGCGTCGCCGCTCGCGAGCTGCTGAATTGCGCGCCACAGCGGCTCGATGCCCTCGCCAGTCTGGGCCGAG
This sequence comes from Myxococcota bacterium, assembly GCA_036336835.1. Taxonomy (GTDB): domain Bacteria; phylum Myxococcota_A; class UBA9160; order UBA9160; family UBA4427; genus JAYZFK01. The sequence goes on from JAYZFK010000081.1 coordinate 3,883, forward strand.
GTGGCGATCGTGCGCGCGGGGGCGATCGGCAGCTGCGCGCGCAGCGCCTTCAGGCGCTGGCCGCGGCGCATGCGCCTGAGCTTGTCGAGCTTGGTGATCGCCACGAGAGAGACTACCGAGTGCTCGTCGAGCCAGTCGAGCAGCCGGGTCTCGTCCTCGCTGACGTCGCGGCGCAGGTCCTGCAGCAGGATGGCCGCGCACAGTCCCTCTCGCTGACTGAGATAGCCCTCGATCATCGGCCGCCAGGTCCGACGTTCGCTGCGCGCGACCCGCGCATAGCCGTAGCCCGGCAGATCGACCAGGCGCAGCCCGCCCCAGCCGAGCTCGACCTCGTAGACGTGGATCAGCCGCGTCTTGCCGGGGGTGTTGCTGATGCGCGCGAGCCGCTTGCGCTGCACCAGCTTGTTGAGCAGGCTCGACTTGCCGACGTTGCTGCGTCCCAGGAACGCCACCTCCGGCAGCTCGGCCGGCGGCAGATCGGAGACCCGAGCCGCGGTCGCGACGAGCTCGGCGCGCAGGATCCTGGGCTTCACCGCGCGACCCCGCGCACCGGGTCGGCGAGCTGCGGCAGCGCCGCTTCGAGGCGAGCGAGCGCCTCATCGATCACCTCGTCGGCAACGGCGTAGCTGAAGCGCAGCCAGCCCTCCGCGGCACTGCCGAAGTCGATTCCCGGCGTCGAGCCGACGTGCGCCCGCTCGAGCAGCGCGAAGGCGAGCTCGCGCGAGTCGCGGCCGCACGAGCCGAGGGGCCGCGCATCGGCCAGCACAACCCCCGCGCCCGGCGGGTGGGGCGCCACGCCGAAGCCGAGACGGCGAAGCCCGTCGACCAGGCGGGTACGGCGCATCGCGTAGCGAGCACGCATCGCCTCGACGGCCGGCGCGCCCTGCTCGAGCGCCGCGATCCCCGCGTGCTGCACGAACGAGCTGGCGGAGATGAACAGGCTCTGCTGCAGGATCTGCAGCGGTCGCGCCGCCCACTCGGGCGCCACTACCCAGCCCAGCCGGAAGCCAGTCATTGCGTAGCGCTTCGAGAAGCCGTCGAACACGAAGGCATCGCGAGTGTGCTCGAGCGCCGAGCTCACCCGCGCAGTGTCGTAGACGAGACCGTCGTAGATCTCGTCCGACACCAGGGTCGGGCCGAGCGCGGCGAGCTCGGCGATCGTCTCGCGCGTCTGGACGGCTCCGGTCGGGTTGGCCGGCGAGCAGACGAGGATCGCGCGAGTCCGCGGCGTCAGCGCAGCGCGCACGCGCTCGGGATCGAGGCAATAGCGGTCGTCGGGATCGGTCTCGACGTACACCGGCACGCCCCCACACAGCCGGATGAAGTTCGGGTAGCAGGGATAGTGCGGCGTTCCGAGCACCACCTCGTCTCCCGGGTCGATCAGCGTCTGGAAGCTGAGCCACATCGCCGGGGACGTACCCATCGTGACGATCACCCGCGAGGGCTCGACCGATACGCCGAAGCGACGCTGGAGGTCAGCGGCGATCGCCTCGCGCAGCTGCTCGACCCCTCGACTGTCGGTGTAGTGCGTCACGCCAGCTCGCAGCGCTCGCTGGCAGGCCTCGATCACCGGCTCGGGCGCCGGGGAGTCCGGCTCTCCGACCTCGAGATGGGACACCGCCGTGCCCTCGCGCTCCATGGCCAGGGCGCGCTCGAGCACTTCCATCGCCAGGAAGGGCTCGACATCGCGGAGTCGACGGGCGCCGGGCGGGTCCATGGGTTCGGAGTAGCCGTGCCGATCCGGCGTGTCAAGGACGTCGATCACGCAACCCCCCGAATTTTCGACGCTTTCCAGTCAACGAGCTTTGCGTGGACGCGTCGCCGATGATAGCTTCAAGGCTGGCCCGCGTACCGCCTGCAGCGTACGCGGAGCGAGAACGAGGTCCGAGCGTGCCCAAGGGTGTCCAGATCGCGATCGGAGCCATCGTCTGCGCCGCGTTGCTCGGCTGGTACGGCTTCTCGAACCTCGAGGGCCAGGCGACCTACCAGTACTTCACCACACTCGACGAGTTCCTGGCGTCCGAGCCCCAGAACCGCATCGGGGAGTCGCTGCGCATCAAGGGCTTCGTCGCCGATGGCTCGATCGACCGCCGCGTCGACGAGCGGCGCGTCCTGTTCGCCATCCAGAACGATCCCCCCCACGTGAACGCGAACGCGACCGCTACGTTCGCCGTCCACTACCTGAGCCTCGAAACGCCGGACCTGTTCCAGGACGGCGCCGAGGTCGTGGTCGAAGGACACGTCGAGGGGCGTCCCTCCGGCGTCGTCCTGATCGCCGACAACGTGCTTGCAAAGTGCCCGTCGAAGTTCCAGGCCATGGCCGAGCAGCAGCGGGGCGAGGCCGAGGAGACGAGCCTCTAGACCGACGCGCCCCCCCGAGCGCGTCTCGGATGATGGAGAGTGACCCGTGTCCACGCTGGGCAGCTACAGCTTGCAGCTCGCGCTGCTGTTTGCCTGCACCGGCGCCGGGCTCGGCGTCTACGCCGGAATCGCGCAGCGCGACGACTGGTCGCAAGTTGCCGAGCGCTGCGTGGGTGCCGTCTTCGCCTTGATCTCGGTCGCGATGCTGGCGCTCTTCTACGCGCTCGCGACTAACGAGTTCAGCAACGCATACGTCGCCGCGCACTCGGCGCGCAGCATGGATCTCGGGTACCGCCTGTCGGCGCTGTGGGGCGGGCAGGCGGGCTCGCTGCTGCTCTGGGTGTGGATGCTGTCGCTCTACGCAGCCGGCGCGATGTATGCCAACCGCCACCACCACCGCGAGCTCGCTCCCTGGGTCGCAGCCGTCCTGCTCGGCAACGCGATCTTCTTCCTGGCGCTGCTGACCTTCTCGACGAATCCATTCGAGCTGGTACCGCCCGCCCACCGGGTCTCGGACGGCAACGGCTTGAACCCGCTACTGCAGCACCCGGTGATGTTGATCCACCCGCTGATGCTCTACACCGGCTTCGTCGGCTTTGCCGTGCCGTTTGCCTACGCCTTTGCCGCGCTGATCACCGGCCGGCTCGACACCACCTGGTTCCGCATCACGCGGCGCTGGGCGCTGTTCGCATGGGCCGTCCTGGGCGTGGGGCTGATGCTCGGCGGACGCTGGGCCTACGAGGTGCTGGGCTGGGGCGGCTACTGGGCCTGGGATCCCGTCGAGAACGCGGCACTGATGCCCTGGCTGGTGGCCACCGCCTATCTCCACTCGGTGATGATCCAGGAAAAGCGCGACATGCTGAAGATCTGGAACCTGGTGCTGATCGGGCTCACCTATTCGTTGTGCCTGTTCGGCACGTTCCTGACACGCAGCGGCATCGTGCAGTCGGTCCACGCCTTCACCAACGCCGGCTGGTTCACGCCATTGTTCCTGTCCTACACGCTGCTGGTGTCGATCGGCTTCTTCGTTGCGCTGATCGCGCGCAGCCAGATGCTTCGCAGCACCAACCGGCTCGAGTCGGTGGTCTCGCGCGAAGCCAGCTTCCTGATCAACAACTGGCTCTTCATGGCACTGCTGATCATGGTGTTCTGGTTCACCATGTACCCGGTCTTCACGGAACTGGTGATCGGCGAGCAACGGACCTGGGGACCCGTCTGGTACAACCTGTTCGGCTCGGTGATCGGTCTCGGCCTGTTGTTCATGACCGGCTTCGGCCCGCTGATCGCCTGGCGGCGCGCCACCGCCACGAGCCTGCGACGGCAGTTTCAGATCCCGGGAGGAGTCGGCTTCGCCACCGCGGCCGTGCTCGCCGTGTGGCTGCGCCGTGAGCCGATGGCGATCGCCTACTGGGGCATGTGCGCCTTCGTGGCCACGACAATCACGCAGGAGTACACGCAGGCCATCGCGGCTCGCATGCGCCGCGGCGAATCGCCGCTGGTCGCGTTCGCGACCCTGCTGCGCAAGAACCAGCGGCGCTACGGCGGCTACATCGTCCACCTCGGAATCGTGTTCGCAATGCTGGGCATCGCCGGAGCGGCCTTCAATCAGGAATCGCTGGCCAACGTTCGCCCGGGGGACTCGACCGAGCTCGGCGCATACCGCTTCGAGTACCTGACCGCCGAGCCGATTCCCAAGCAGCACTACGGCGGCGCGCGGGCGCGCGTCGCCCTGTACCGCGACGAGGAGCCGCTCGCGGTGATGGCTCCCGAGAAACGCATGTACTGGCTCGAACAGCAGCCGAGTTCGATCCCCGCCATCTACTCGACACTGCGCGAGGACGTCTATCTGATCCTGACTGCGATCGAGCCCGATGGATCGGCCACGCTCAAGGTCTACCGCAACCCGCTCGTCAACTGGCTGTGGATCGGGATCGTGACCTTCTCGATTGGCAGCATCGTCGTGATGTGGCCGCCCCCCGTTCGTCCGCGGGAAGCGTGATGTCCTCGAGCCGCGCGCCGTTGCTCTGCGTGTGGATCGCGTCGGCGCTCGCGATCACCGCTGCCGCCGAGGCGCAGCCGCAGCCCGGACCGCTACCTCCAGGACCCGGCGTGGTCACGGGCCGGGTCGTCCACCCGGCAGGGCCGGCCGCGGCGGCGGGCGTGCCGGTGGTGCTGTACGCCCTGTCCTCGAGCGGCGAGCCAGGCGTTGCGAACGCAGTCTCGGACGAGCAGGGCCGCTTCGCATTCGAGGGCGTCTCGAACGACCCCGGGATGGCCTACCTGGTCGGGGCCCGCTACCGCGACATCCCGTTCTTCGGACCGCGGGTGGTGTTCGTCGAGGGTCGGACCGAGACCAACGTGATCGTCGACGTCAGCGAACCCACGAGCGACGCGAGCGGCGTCGGGGTGCGCGAGGTGCTGGTCCAGTTCGAGTGGGTCGCCGGCCGGCTGGCCGTCCAGGAGATTCACCGGCTGCGCAGCGCGGGCAGCTCCGTCGTCGTGGTCGACGAGGCGTTGCGCGAGAGCACGCCCGCACCGTTCGAGACCCGCCTGCCCGAGGGCGCGGGCGACTTCGCGTCGCTTACCACGGCCTTCGACGACCAGATCGAGGAGCACGACGGCCGGGTTCGCTACTGGGGGCCGATCTATCCGGGCGGGCAGGACCTGCACTTCCAGTACACGCTGCCGATCGCGGGCCCGCAGACCCCGGTCGTGCTGTCGCTGCCAATGGGCACAGACGGGCTCTCCGTGCTGACTCGCGCCGGCGGACCGCGGGTTGCCGAGGCGGGCGAGCTCGGCGCGCCGCAGGAGATCGAACTCGAGGGCAATGGCTTCCGGGTCCGGCGCCTGGCGAACGTCGCGCGCGGTGCACAGGTCGGCTTCTCGATCGCCCTGCCCGCCGCCAGCTCGGACATGAGCCGTATCGGCATCGACCGCGCCGACGCGTGGATCGAGTACGACGACGTCCAGCTCAGCGTGAATCTCCAGACGCAACTGGTCGTGGACGGCGACCAGCCGATTGCCGGCACGGACCAGCAGCCGCTGCTGCGCATCCCGCTGCCCGATGGCGCCGAGGGGGTCGAGTTGACCGGGCTCGCCGACGAGATCGGCGCGGTGGAGCGCGACGGGGCGGTCGTCGTCTACGGACCCGTCGGACCGGGCGAGTCGCCCTTCAGCGTGCGCTTCCTGCTCGCCCCCACGCCCCAGGGCATCGCCTTCGACTTGCGTTATCCGATCGAGGTGAAGCTGCTCAATGTGCTGGTCGCCGACACGGGCATCGCGATCGAGAGCGAGCGACTGCACCGCCGCCGGCCGTTCCGCCAGGGAACCCGCGTCTACCTGCACCGCGAGGCGTTCCACCTGACGGCCGGTGAGGTGGTCCGTGTGGGACTGCGGCCGTTGCAGAGGTCGCGCCTCGGCAGCCGGATCTCGCTGGGGCTCAGCTTCGCCGGTCTGGTCGTCTGCGCGTTCTTCGTCGCCCAGCCGCTGATCCGTGTGCGCTCGACGCCGCGCCTGCCCGAGGAGACCGCGCTCTCGATCCGGCGCGAGGCGCTGTACGAGGCCATCCGCGATCTCGATCACGACATGGAGACCGGCAAGCTCGCCGAGTCCGACCACCGCGAGATGCGCGAGGCGCTGCGCGCGCGCGCCGTCGAGCTGCTGCGCGTCGAGCGCGACAGCCCCCCCGCCAGCCCAGTCGAGCCAACACCCGGCTGCCCGCAGTGCGGCGAACCGATCGAGGCGAGCTGGACGTTCTGCTCGGGCTGCGGCACGAGGCTCGGGGACGCCGGGTGAAGCTCGCACTGCAGGCACGCGGCCTGGAGAAGCGATTCGGAGCCGTGGCCGCACTGCGTGGCGTCGACCTCGATCTCGCACCCGGCCAGTGCCTGGCGGTGCTCGGCCCCAACGGCGCGGGCAAGTCGACACTGCTGCGCATCCTCGCCGGGCTCGCGCGACCGAGCGCTGGCCAGCTGCGCGTCGCCGGCCGCGATCAGCAAGCGCTTCGGCGAGGCGCTGCGCGCGCGTTGGTCGGCTACGTCGGACACGCCACCCTGCTCTACTCCGAGCTCACGGCGCACGAGAATCTGGCCTTCGCCGCCCGAATGCAGGGCGTCGCCGAACCCGATCGGCGCGCC
>JAYZFK010000082.1:0-85251 GCA_036336835.1 Myxococcota bacterium
AAAGGCGGCTCCCGCTCGCTCATGGCACGAATCTGGACCGGAGAGGTGTGGGTCCGCAGGACGTGCCCCCCTTCGACCCAGAAGGTGTCCTGCATGTCGCGTGCCGGGTGGTTGTCCGGCATGTTGAGCGCGTCGAAGTTGTTGTGTTCGGTCTCGACCTCGGGGCCGTCCTCGATCGTGAATCCGCGCCCGCGGAAGAAGGTCTCGACATCCCGCATCACTCGCGCCACCGGGTGCAGTGCACCGGGCCGGCGGCCGGTGCCCGGCAGCGTCACATCGAGGCGCTGGCCAGCGAGCTGGCTCTCGATCTCGGCGGACTCGAGCGCGCCCCTGCGTTCTGCCACCCACTGTTCGATGCTCTGCTTTGCCTGGTTCGCCCGCTGCCCCACCGGGCCGCGTTCCTTCGAGGTCAGCTGACCGATCGAGCGCAACACCTCCGCAAGCGAGCCCTTCTTGCCGAGGTAGGACGCGCGCACCTCGAGCAACGCCTGCGGCGTCGTCGCCGCAGCAATCTCGCTGCGGGCGCTGTCCTCGAGAGCGTCGAGGTCGGGCAGACTCCCCATGCGGAGTAGCCCGTCAGGCGCCCTTCGCGAGCGTCGCGAGCTCGCCAAAGGCCTCGGCATCATCGATCACCAGCTGAGCGAGGATCTTTCGGTCGATCTCGACACCGGCCTTGCCGAGGCCGTTGACCATGCGGCTGTAGGACAGCCCGTGCTCACGGGCTCCGGCATTGATCCGGATGATCCACAGCTGGCGGAACACGCGCTTGCGCGCCTTGCGGTCGCGGTACGCGTATGCCCAGGCGCGCTCTACGGCCTCGCGAGCCACGCCGTGCAAGCGGCTTCGCGCTCCCTGAAATCCCTTCGCGGACTTGAGAATCCGCTTGCGGCGCCGTCGCGCTGCCACTCCGCGTTTCACACGCGCCATGCCTGTTTCCTTCCGTGGATGCGTTTTCGTACGGCTCGTTCCTACGAGCCTGGAAGCAGCTGCCTGACCCGCTTGGTGTCTGCGGCCGAGACCTGCTCGGACTGACGCAGGCCGCGCTTCCGCTTTGTCGTTTTCTTGGTAAGGATGTGCTGTTTGTTGCTCTTCGCACGCTTGAACTTACCGCTGGCGGTGCGCTTGAAACGCTTGGCCGCTCCCCGGTGTGTCTTCATCTTGGGCATCGCTCACTCTCCTGCCGAGGGGCTCTCCGTCTCGGCCCCGATTTCATTGTCGGAAGCCTCTCCGGCGACCTCGGGCTCCTCGGTCGCTTCGCTCTCTACGGCGGCAATCGCCTTCTCCTCCGCCCTGCGGGCGGCCTCGATCGCATCGCGCTCCCCGACCAGGATCATCGACATGAAGCGCCCTTCCATTCGGGGCATCGTCTCCATCTTCGCCAGCGGTTCGAGCAGCTTCACGACCTGGTCGAGCTGCGCGCGTCCGCGGCTCTTGTGCACCATCTCGCGGCCGCGGAACATCACCGTGACCTTGACCTTGTCCCCGTCCATCAGGAAGCGCCGAGCATTCTTGAGCTTGAAGTCCAGGTCGTGCATGTCGGTGCCGGGCCGCAGCTTCACCTCCTTGAGTGAAGCGGCGTGGCTCTTCTTGTTGGCACCGGACTTCTTCTTCTTCTGCTCGTACTTGTACCGACCATAATCCATGATCCGACAGACCGGAGGACGCGAGTTGGGCGCCACCTCGACGAGGTCCAGGTTGTGCGCACGGGCGTGCGTCATACCCTCCTCTGGGGTCATGACGCCCAGCTGCTCGCCTTCCGGTCCGATCAGGCGGATCTCCTGGATCCGGATGCGTTCGTTGACTCGAGTCTGGTCCCGCTCGGGGGCCACGATGCGAAAACGATGTCTACCGGGGATGCGCGTTTCCTCCTAATCGAACGGCTGGGCGCGGCGCTCGCTGGTCGCCCGCCCGAGTCGCTCGGTGATGTCGTCGAGCGCGATTGGCCCGATCTCTGTCTTGCCGCTGGCCGCCCTGGACTTTCGCAGGCGCGGCGCGACGGTTCCGTTTTCCTCCTCCTGATCGCCTACCACCAGCATCAGGGGAATCTTCTGCGTCTCGGCTTCGCGGATCTTGAAGCCGAGTGTCTCGCCGCGATCGTCGAGCGCGGTGCGGACGCCAGCTCGCTGTAGTTGCTCGTGGACACGACCTGCATACCCGGCGTGGCGTTCGGCAATTGGCAGGACCCCGACCTGCAACGGACACAGCCAGAACGGGAAGTCGCCGCCGGTGTGCTCGATGTAGATCGCCATGAATCGCTCGAGTGAGCCTAGCACCGCTCGGTGGAGCATGGCGGGCTGGTGCAGTTCGCCGTCGCGTCCGACGTAGCGCAGCCCGAACCGCCCGGGCATGACCAGGTCGATCTGCAGCGTCGCCAGCGTCCAGCTGCGGCCCAGCACGTCGCGGAAATCGCACTCGACCTTGGGCGCGTAGAAGGCGGCCTCCTTTGGCTTGATGCCGCAGGTGTAGCCGGAGTGCTCGACGGACTCGATCAGCGCGCGCTCGGCCCTGTCCCAGTCCTCGGGCTCGCCGAGGAACTCGTCGGGGCGTGTGGCCACGCTCATCTCGACCCCCTCGAGATCGAACGCCGTGTAGACCTCGCGGACCATCTCGAAGAAGCCGACGATCTCCTGCGGCACCTGGTCTGGCTCGCAGTAGATATGGGCGTCGTCCTGCGCCATCGAGCGCACTCGCGACAGTCCGTTGAGCGTGCCGCTGCGCTCATTGCGGTGCAGCCGCGAGAACTCGGCCAGGCGCATCGGGAGGTCGCGGTACGAGCGTTTGCTGAAGCCGAACATCTGGCAGTGGCCCGGGCAGTTCATCGCCTTGACGCCGAGTTCTTCACCCTCGTCCGAGCCTTCGAACCAGAACATGTCTTCGTGGAACTTCTCGTAGTGGCCCGAGATCTTGAACAGCTCGGCGCGGAACAGCTGCGGTGTGATCACCTCCTGGTAGCCGTGACGCGGATACAGACTTCGGATGAACGAGATCAGCTCGTTGTAGACCGTCGCACCCTTTGGCAGATAGAAGGGCGAGCCCGGTGACAGCGGGTCGATCGCGAAGAGCTCGAGATCGACACCCACCCGCCGGTGGTCGCGCTTGCGCGCTTCTTCGAGCGCGGCCAGATGGGCCTTCAGCTCCTTCTTGCTCGCGAAGGCGGTGCCGTAGATGCGCTGGAGCTTGGGACCCGCTTCGTCCCCCCTCCAGTAGCTGCCGGAGACATCTGTCAGCTTCACGGCGCCGATCTGATCCGTGCGCTGCACGTGCGGCCCGCGACACAGATCGACGAACTCGCCGTGACGAAACAGCGTGATGTCCTGGTCTTCGGGAATCTCGGCGATGCGCGCGACCTTCAGGTCCTCGCCGCGCGCCCGAAACAGGCTGATCGCGTCGTCGCGCGACACGACCTCGCGCGTGAATGTGAGCTTTTCGCCGAGGATCGCCAGCATCTCCTTCTCGATGCGCTCGATATCCTCGGGCGAAAAGGTGTCGTCGACCAGAAAGTCGTACTGGAACTTCGCGCTGTGGTCGGTGCGACCCACATCGATCTGCACCTCCGGAAACAGCCGTTTGACCGCGTCCGCCATCACGTGCTCGGCCGAGTGACGCAGCACTTCGCCACCCGCGACATCTCGGGCCGTCACGATCTCGAGAGCGCAGTCCCGGTCGAGGGACAGGCGCAAGTCGATCAACTCGCCGTCGATGCGGCCAGCGAGTGCGGCCTTCGCGAGACCCGGACCGACCTGTGTGGCTACCTCGAGCACCGTCGAGCCCGCCGCAACCGAAAGCGTCTTGCCATCGGGCAGGAGTACGTCGATCGAGCTCATGAGCGAGGCTGGCGCATCGGCTGCATCGGGTCTCTTTCGGCGGTGTGCGGCGCGAGATGGCGCCGGAAAGCGATCTGTTCGCTCGTGCGCAGGCTACCACCCGTGGCGCTGCGCAGAATGCCATTCCCAGGACCCTGGTTGGCACGGGCGGAATTGAACCGCCGACCTCCGCCGTGTCAAGGCGGCGCTCTAGCCCCTGAGCTACGTGCCAAGAACCCTGCTAACGAGGCGGAATCAATACCGATTTGGCTTCACGGTGTCAATCGGCTGCAGCCAGCTAGGGCCTGGCCCAGGCGGGGATCCCGGTCTCGACCGGTGCCAGGGCTCCACCGGCAGGAGACTCCTCGACGATCGGGTTCCACCTCACTGCGATCCGGGCCCGGTCGCCGCTGGCTGCCAGCGGAACGATTGCGAGGTTCTCGGGTGTGCGGCGTTCGAGCTCGGCGACCAGCTCCGGGCCGGCGAGCGCCGTCCCTACGGCGAGCAGCGCGCGGCCGCGCTCCAAGTGCACCGGAAGCGCGGTGTGCGCACCAACGGCGCCGATCAGCAGCTGGCGCAGGTCGCTCAGCGCGGGATAGACCAAGAGGCCTTCGACCTCCAGATGGACGATACCCGCTGGGGCCTCGGCCGCGACCACTCCCAGCAATCCGGCCCGCGTGAGCCGCTCCCGAATCCGCTGGGGTTCGACCACCACCTCGGCCACCACTACGTACTCGGCGGTGACGCCGGGGTCCTCGATGAACAGCGCCGGCCCCAGCCCCCGGTCCTCGATCACCTTGAATCGGGTCGTGTAGATGACCATGTCGTCGCCGAGGATCGCGGCCAGATCGGGCTCCTCTGCGGCGGCCTCCTCGTCGCCCTCCAGATCCTCGATCAGGAGCGTGTCGACCAGCAGATCCTCGGCCACCCGCCACACCGCCTCTCGCAGCGCCGCCTGGACCGCGCGCTGCTTCGGATCGCGGCGGTCGCCCTCGCGCACTCCGACCGCACCGACCGACTCGAGGGTCTGGGGCTCGGCCTGCGCCTCGCGGGCGGTCGTGGCCAGTATCAGCGCACCGGCGAGTGCCAGCTTCCATCCGCGCTCGCCCAGCTTGCGCCCGCCGCTCCGCCTCCTCACAAGCACGCCTCCGCCACCGGCCGGCCGAACAGGCTGTCGACTTCGCGGCACAGCTCTTCGCTCGCCTCGACCCCTCGGTGGTCGCCGAGGGAAAGAACTGTCGTACTCTCGCCCGGAATCGTGACGTGGACCACCACTTCGCATTCTCCCGCGTGGGAGCCGAGCACGCGCTTCAGGGCGAGCATCCGGTCGCGCGTCACGTCGGCCTCTAGCAGCGCGATCTGCAGACGCACTGCCAGGACCTCTTCCGCATCGGCCAGGCGGAGGATGTCCCGTACCAGGATCTTCGGGGGGTCCCCGGACTCGAGCGTGCCGGTGATCAGCAGCGGCACCGGGCCCTCGCTCCCCTCGGCCGCCGTCCGCAGCAGATCGAGGTGCTGGTTGAACGGCTCGGAAAAGATCACCAGCTCGAAGCTTCCCTCCAGGTCTTCGAGCGTGCCGAAGCCCATCCGCTGACCTCGCCGTGTACGCGTCTCGCGCAGCCCGGTCAGCAGGCCGCCGATGCGAACCTCGCGCCCCTCCCGGCCCTGCCAGGTGGCGGCGCTGGTATCGCAGAGCCTGGCGAGCTGCGGTGCAACGGCGCCCAGCGGGTGCCCGGTCACGTAGAAGCCCAACAGCTCCCGCTCGTGGCTGAGCCGTTCAGAATCCGTCCAGTCGGGGGCTTCGAGCAGCGGCGGCCCGTCGGCGCCGTCTTCGACGCCGAGCGACTCGAACAGGCTTCCCTGGCCGATCGCCCGATCGCGCTGGCTGGCCGCACCGTGCTCGAGAGCGGCATCGAGCGAGGCCCAGACCGAGGCACGGCTGTCGTGCAGCGAGTCGAAGGCGCCGCACTTGACGAGCGACTCGACCACGCGGCGATTCACCTTGCGTGCGTCCACGCGCTCGCCGAAGTCGAACAGGCCGCCGAACGGCACCTCGCCGCGCGACTCGACGATCGCCTCGATCGCGCCCTGTCCCACGTTCTTGATGCCGGCGAACCCAAAGCGAATGGCCTCGTTGACGACGCCGAAGTCACGCTGTGACTCGTTCACGTCCGGCGGCAGGATCTCGATCTGCTTCTCTCGCGCGTGCGCGATGTAGCGCGTGAGCTTGTCGTGGTTGCCCGCCTCGATCGTGAGCATCGCGGCAATGTACTCGCGGGGATGGTTGGCCTTGAGATATGCGGTCTGGTAGGTGAGATAGGCGTACGCGGTCGCGTGCGCCTTCGGGAAGCCATAGCCGGCGAACTCGACGATCGTATCGAAGACCTGGCCCGCCGACTGCTCGTCGATCGCGTTGGCGACTGCTCCCTTGACGAACCGTTCGCGCTGCTCCGCCATCACCTCGGGCTTCTTCTTGCCCATTGCGCGTCGCAGCAGGTCGGCCTCGCCCAGCGAGTAGCCGGCCAGCTTCTGAGCGATCTGTAGCACCTGATCCTGATACACGATGACGCCGAGCGTCTCCTCGGTGAGCTCCTGGATCTCGGGCAGCGGGTACTCGATCTTCGTGCGCCCCGTCTTGCGGGCGACGTAGTCGTCGACCATTCCCGAGTTGAGCGGGCCCGGTCGGTAGAGCGCTACCAGCGGAATGATCTCGCGGAACGATCGCGGCTTGAGCTGCAGCACGAGCTCGGTCATTCCCGACGACTCGACCTGGAACACGCCATCCGTGTCGCCGCGACACAGCAAGTCACAGGTTGCCTCGTCGTCCAGGGGTATCTCGCTGGCGCTGAATGCGGAATCGGTCTTCTGCCGGATCATCCGCTCGGCATCGGCGATCAGGGTGAGCGTGCGCAGCCCCAGAAAATCGAACTTGATCAGCCCCATCTTCTCGATGCAGTTCATGTTGAACTGGGACATCACGTCTCCGCTCTTCGCGTCCTTGTAGAGCGGCACCATCTCGAGCAACGGCCGGGTTCCGATCACGACCCCCGCTGCGTGCTTGCTGGCGTGCCGGGTCAGGCCCTCGAGGGCCTCGGCAGTCTCGAGCAGCTTCGCCACCTGCCCGTCGCTCTGGGCGCGGGCTCGCAGCTCGGGGCTCGCCTCCCTCGCCTCGGCGAGCGTGATGCCGAGCACGTCGGGTACCAGCTTTGCGATCCGGTCCACCTCGCCAAACGGCATTCCGAGCACGCGCCCCACATCGCGGATCGCCGCCTTGGCCTGCAGCGTTCCGAAGGTCGCGATCTGCGCCACCCGCATGTCGTCATAGCCGTTGCCGCCGTCGTATTTGTCGGCGACATACCGGATCACCTGGTCGCGACCGCGCATGCAGAAATCGACGTCGATGTCCGGCATCGAGACGCGCTCTGGGTTGAGGAAGCGCTCGAAGATGATGTCGTACTCGATTGGATCGATGCCGGTGATGTCGAGGCTGTAGGCCACGAGGCTACCCGCCGACGAGCCGCGCCCGGGCCCGACGGGAATATCGTGGCTCTTCGCGTAGTGGATGAAGTCGGCGACGATCAGGAAGTAGCCCGGAAATCCCATCGAGCGAATCACGCCCAGCTCGTGCTCGAGCCGGGCCGTGTACTGCTCGTGGCGCGGGCTCACGAATGGCTCGTCGGGCTGCATGCCGAGCCGGCGGCGCAGTCCGGCGAACGCGTTCTCGACCAGTACGTCGTCGAGTTCCTTGCCAGCGGGCACCTGGTATTCCGGCATGTGGTACTGGTCGAGCGGGATTTCGAGGTTGCAGCGCTCGGCGATTTCGAGCGTTGCGTCCACGGCCGACGGATGGTCGTGGAACAGCGCGTACATCTCCTCGCCGTCCTTGACGTAGAAGCCGCGGCCGTCGAAGCGGAAGCGCTTCGCGTCGTCGAGGTTCGAAGCGGTACCGATGCAGAGCAGAGCGTCGTGGTGCTCGTGATCGTGCTCCTGCAGATAGTGCGCGTCGTTGGTCGCGACCAGCGGGATCCCGAGATCGCTCGAGAGCTTGACGAGCTCGGCGTTCACGGTGTCCTGCGCGGCAATTCCGTGGCGCTGGAGCTCGAGATAGTAGCGGTCGCCGAAGATCGACTTGAAGTCTTCCGCCAGCTGCCAGGCGCGATTCTGCTCGCCGTGCAGGATCGCGCGAGGAACGGGCGCCGACAGGCAGCCCGATGTGCAGATCAGACCTTCCTGATGCTGGCGCAGCAGGTCGAGATCGATGCGCGGCTTGTAGTAGAAGCCTTCGAGATAGCCTAGCGAGACCAGCTTCATCAGGTTGTGGTAGCCGGTCTCGTTCATCGCCAGCAGCAACAGATGGTTGATGGCGTCGAAGCCGCCCTCGTCACGCTCGCGCCTCTCCTTGTCGAAACGCGAGCCGCCAGCCAGGTAGACCTCGCAGCCGATGATCGGTTTGACGCCAGCCGCGCGTGCCGATTCGTAGAAGTCGATCGTGCCGAACAGATTGCCGTGATCGGTCTGCGCCACTGCCGGCATACCCAGCGCGCGAGCGCGATCGAACAACGGCTTGTGCTTGATCGCACCGTCGAGCAGCGAATACTGCGTGTGCAGGTGGAGGTGAACGAACGGTTTCGACACCCGCGACCGCCCTATTCCCACTCGATCGTCGCAGGAGGCTTGGACGAGATGTCGTAGACCACCCGGTTGATGCCTTCCACCTCATTGATGATCCGACTCGAGATGGTCGCCAGAACATCGTACGGGATGCGCGACCAGTCGGCCGTCATGGCATCGGTAGAACTCACACAGCGAAGCGCTACGGCGTTCTGGTAGGTGCGTTCGTCGCCCATCACGCCGACGCTCTGGACCGGCAGGAAGACCACCAGCGCCTGCCAGATCTCGTCGTAGAGTCCGGCCCTCTCGATCTCCTCGCGCGCGATCGCGTCTGCGCGACGCAGCGGCGCGAGCTTTGCCTCCGTTACCTCGCCGAGCACGCGGATCGCCAGCCCGGGGCCGGGGAACGGGTGGCGCCCGACGGCACGCGGCGGTAGCTCGAGTTCGCGCCCAACGGCACGCACCTCGTCCTTGAACAGCTCGCGGAGCGGCTCGATCAGCTTGAGCCGCATCCGCTCGGGAAGGCCTCCCACGTTGTGGTGGGTCTTGATGGTGTCGGAAGGGCCCTTGACCGCAACGCTCTCGATCACGTCGGGGTAGAGGGTTCCCTGCACCAGAAAATCGGTGCCGCCCAGCTTGTCGGCCTCTTCCTCGAACACCTCGATGAACAGGTGTCCGATGATCCGGCGCTTTCGCTCCGGATCGTCGACGCCCTCGAGCGCCTTCAGGAAGCGCCCCGCGACCTCGACCACCACGAGCTTTACGCCGAGTGATTGGCGAAACAGCTGCTCGACCTCCTCGCTCTCGTTCTCTCGCATCAGACCGTGGTCGACGTAGATGCAGGTCAGCTGGTCACCGATCGCACGGTGCACCAGCGCCGCAGCGACCGTCGAATCGACTCCTCCCGAGAGCCCGCAGATCGCACGGCCGCTCCCCACCTGCTTGCGAATGCGGTCGATCGTCGCATCGATGAAGCTCTGCATCGTCCACGACGGCCGGCAGCCGCAGATGCGGCGGACGAAGTTGCCCAGCAGCTCGCTGCCTCCCTCGCTGTGGTGCACCTCCGGGTGGAACTGCACGCCCCACACGTTGTGCTCGGGCCAGTGCACCGCGGCATTCGGCGAGCTGTCGCTGGCGGCGATCACCTCGAAGCCCGGCGGCAGGGCGAGAACCTTGTCGCCGTGGCTCATCCAGACCTTGCGGCGCTGACCTCCCGGCAGGCCCTCGAACAGTGGATCGTCGCCGACGTGATCGAGCATTGCCGGCCCGAACTCCCGCGCTTCGCTGGCCTCGACCCGGCCGCCAAGCCGTGCAGCGAGCAGCTGCAGGCCGTAACAGATGCCGAGCAGCGGCACGCCGAGCTCGATGATCCCGGGATCGAGATCCGGTGCGCCAGGCTCGTGCACACTCGCCGGCCCCCCGGACAAGATGATGCCGGCCGGCGCGAAGGCGCGGATCTCCTCGAGCGACATGTGGTAGGGCTGGATCTCGCAGTAGACCTGGTGTTCGCGCACGCGTCTCGCGATCAGCTGCGTCACCTGCGAGCCGTAATCGAGGATCAGGATCTTGCTGCCTTCGGTGGGAGGCGACTCGGGCATCAGCAGTCCGGGCACTCGAGCGCGCAGGCACGCCCAGTCAGCTTGGCACGCGCGAAGGCGCGCGCCGGATATTGGGTTCGTCGTCGGGAACGCGGGAGGGGGATCGAGACTACTCCATGCGGTAGTTCGGTGCTTCCTTGGTGACGATCACGTCGTGCACGTGGCTCTCGGCGAGGCCGGCCGACGAGATGCGCGTGAAGCGCGCCCGCTGCTCGAGCTCTGCCAGGTTCGGCGCGCCGCAGTAGCCCATACCCGCACGCAGTCCGCCGAGCAGCTGGTGAATGCTGCTGCTGAGACCTCCGCGATACGGCACCCGCCCCTCGATGCCTTCGGGCACCAGTTCGTCCGTCGAAACCTCGTTCTGGAAGTAGCGGTCGCGGCTGCCCGCGGCCATCGCGCCCAGCGAGCCCATGCCCCGGTAGACCTTGTAGGAACGCCCCTGGAACAGCACGACCTCGCCAGGCGCTTCGTCCGTACCCGCGAACAGCGACCCGATCATCAGGGTCGAGGCGCCCGCCGCGAGTGCCTTCACGATGTCGCCGGAGTACTTGATGCCGCCGTCCGCGATCACCGGGATGCCAAAGCGCCTGGCCATCTCGACAGCCTCGAGAATGGCCGTGAATTGCGGGACGCCGACGCCGGCCACTACGCGGGTGGTGCAGATCGAGCCCGGACCGACGCCCACCTTCACCGCCGAGACCCCCGCCTTGATCAGGGCCTCGGTGCCCTCGGCGGTCGCGACATTGCCGCCGACGAGCGGCAGGTCCGGGTAGTGGTGGCGCAGCTCGCGCACCGCTTCGAGCACGCGGGCCGAGTGACCGTGCGCGGTGTCGACGATGATCACATCGACCCCTGCGTCTACCAGCGCCTGACTGCGTTCGAGCCGGTCGGGGCCGACTCCCACCGCGGCGCCGCAGCGCAGACGGCCCAGGCCGTCCTTGCTGGCCTCCGGGTAGCGCTCTGCCTTCTCGATGTCCTTGATCGTAATCAGCCCGCAGAGCGAGCCCTGCTCGTCGACCACCAGGAGCTTCTCGATCCGGTGGGCGTGCAGCAGCTCCTTGGCGCGCTCCATGCTGGTGCCGGGCGGCACCGTGACCAGATCCTCGCGCGTCATCAGGGCCGAGATCTGCTGGTGGGTGTCCTTCACGAAACGCAGGTCGCGGTTGGTCAGGATGCCGACCGCCTTGCCGCCCTCGACGACCGGCAGACCGGAGATGTGGTAGCGCTCCATCACGGCGAGCGCCTCGTCGATGCGTTGCTCGGGTCGCATGGTGATCGGGTCGACGATCATGCCCGACTCGGAGCGCTTGACCTTGTCGACTTCACCGGCCTGGTGCGCCGCGTCGAGGTTCTTGTGCACGATCCCGATGCCACCGTGCTGCGCCATGCAGATCGCCGTCTCGTGCTCGGTCACCGTGTCCATGGCCGCCGACACGAGCGGCATTCCGAGCGAGATCTCGGGCGTTAGCTGGGTCCGCAGATCGGCCTGATCGGGCAGGATCTCCGACGCGCCCGGAACGAGCAGCACGTCGTCGAAGGTGAGACCCTCGCGGATACGACTCTCCTCCATCGCAGGCTCTCCCGTCGTGTCGAGCGTTGGCTGTGCTGCGTCCCGCGGATCCCAGATGCAGCGGAAGCGTCCCGCGTAGGCGGAAAGAGCGGGATTCGGAACTGGGATGGGACGCAACCCTCGCAGCTCAGGATTGCTGCCGTAGTCTACGGGGCGATCTGGCCCGGGTCAAATTCTCGACCCAGGAGACTTGAGTCGAACCGTCGACGGCGCAACAGCCGGGCGCGTGCGTCGCTAGCTGGCAAGAGCGCTCGACGACCACTCGCCGATCAGCGAGTGCGGCGTGGCGTCGACGATCTCTACCGGGCCGATCGCACCCGGGGCAACCGGGCTTCCCGCGCCATCCAGATTGACGACCCGGTTGTAGGGGTCGCGACCGCACAGCTGGGAACCGCCCCGGCGGCTCGGGCCTTCGATCAGCACCGCGCTGCACTCACCCACGCGTCGCCGGTGATAGGCCAGGGTGAGTCGGCGCTGGAGCCCCTGGAGTCGCTCCAGCCGATCCTGTGCAACCTCGGCCGGCACCGCGTCGGTTACAGCGAGCTCGGCCGCCGCCGTTCCCGGCCGTGACGAGTACTTGAACGAGTAGTGGTCGACGAAGCGCACCCTCTCGACGAGCTCGAGCGTGTCCTGGAAGTCGTCGTCCGTCTCGCCGGGGAAGCCCACGATCAAATCGCTGGTCAGCGCGATGTCGGGTCGCGCTGAGCGAAGCGCCTCCACGAGCTCGAGGAATGCCTCGCGGGTGTAGCGCCGCCGCATCGCCGCGAGCACCGCGTTCGAACCGCTCTGGAGCGGCAGGTGGACGTGTGGGCACAGGCTCTCGAGCTCGCCGTGGGCCCGAACCAGCGCGTCGTCGAAGAACGACGGGTGAGGGCTCGTGTAGCGGATGCGTTCGAGCCCGCTGATCGCATCGAGCTCGGCCAGCAGCGCGGCAAACGCCAGGGTGCCCGCGGCGGCGCTGTGGCCTCGGCGTCGGTCGTGGCGGCCATAGGCGTTGACCGTCTGGCCCAGCAGGGTCACCTCCCGGACTCCGCGATCCACCAGCGCGCGGGCCTCGCCAAGGATGTCGGCAGCGGGCCGACTCACCTCCCGTCCGCGGGTTCGCGGAACGATGCAGAAGCTGCAGAACATGTCACAGCCCTCCATCACCGTCAGAAAGGCGCGGCCGGGCGTGCTCTCAGCAGTTTGCGGCTGGCGAGCGGGCAGATCGAAGCGATCGAGAGACGTCGTTTCAGAGGTGTCCGCGCTTCGCTCGCCCCGTTCCGCCGCAGCGGCCATCAGCGCGACGTGCCGGATGTTGTGGGTCCCGAAGACGAAGTCCAGCTGCGGAAACCGCCCGAGCAGCGCGTCGCCGACCTGCTGGGCGACGCAGCCACCGACGCCGAGCACACGACCCGGCGAGGCCGCTCGCCAGCCCTTGAGTCCGCCCAGATCGCTGTACAGGTGGTGCTCCGCCTTCTCGCGGATCGAGCAGGTGTTGATGATCAGGAGGTCCGCCTCGCCCTCGCTCGTGGCTGCCGCGTAGCCGGCGTGGTGAAGCAGATTCGCCAGCTTCTGCGAGTCGTGAACATTCATCTGGCACCCGTAGGTGCGGATGGCGAAGCTGCGAGTTCCTTCCACGGCCGCCCCTCTGTCCAACGCGCCGGCCCCCGAGCCAGCGTCCGCCAACCTACCCCGCTGGCGGCTCCGCCGCATGGCTGGGAGGCTCCGGGGAAGCCGAGGATTACCACGAGGGGTCGACATTCAAGTATCTGAAATAACTAGCATTAATCAAACTTTAGAACGTGAGTTGACAAGACCCGCCCCCGCACCTCATACTAGCCCTGCGGTAGCAAGACGGACCCTGGCAAGACGGAGATGCGACAGACTCGGATAATTCCTGCAGGTTTCTGGAGCG
This sequence comes from Myxococcota bacterium, assembly GCA_036336835.1. Classification (GTDB taxonomy): domain Bacteria; phylum Myxococcota_A; class UBA9160; order UBA9160; family UBA4427; genus JAYZFK01. Next base: position 13,480 of record JAYZFK010000082.1, read on the forward strand.
GCGGCGGATTAGGCCATTTCTTCTAGAAATGTCCAACCTCTCACCCCCCATCATATGATCCGCCGCCCTCCGCCCTGTCACGCCCCGCCGGTGAGAACCGGCGGGGCGTTTCTCTTTCGAACGCACGCGCCGCCCATCCTGAGATAGGGGGTCGGTCGGCCTGCCGTCCGGGGGCTGGGCGGGACTCAGAGGACGATGTCGTCGACGATGCGCGAGAGCTGTCGCAGGTTGCGGCACTCCTCGACGATGTCGCAGTAGGGCATGTAGCGATCCATCACCGAGTCGCCGAAGCCCCAGGCGCTGGGACTCTCCGGGTTCAGCCACACCACATTCTTGGCCTTGGTCTGGATGTCGCGAACGCACCAGGCCTTCGGGTCGTTGTAGTTGTTGCGCGCGTCACCAAGGATCATGACGGTGGTCTTGTTGTCGATCGCCGACAGGTGGTTCTTCCAGAAGTGGTGGAAGGCGAAGCCGAAGTTGCTGCGCGTGTAGACGTTGATCACATCGGCACCGTCGAGCGCGCGATCGATCGCGGTCGAGACATCGCGATCCTGGAAGGTCTGTGTCACGTCGCCGAGCTCGGCCACGAACACGAACGCGCGGATCTTGGTGAACGCATCCTGGAGCTCGTAGCAGAACTGCAACATGAAGCGGGAGACATTGGCGACCGAGCTCGATACATCGCACAGGATCACCAGCTTCGGCCGCTCCTTGCGGCGCTGCTTGAACACCACTTCGAACGGGATGCCGCCGCGCGCCATGTTGCGCCGGAGCGTCGTGTGCAGATCGAGCTTGCCTCGCTTGAGCCGCTTGCGGCGGATCGAGAGGATGTTCTTGATGCGCTGCGCGAGCCGGTGTACTACCTCGCGCATCCGCTGGATCTCGGCCTCGGTCAGGTGGTAGAAGCTCTTCTCCGTGAGCATCTCGCGGCGAAACTTCTCCATGTAGTCGTGGTTGCGCGTCTGCAGCTCGCGCTCGGTGAACTCGCGAACCGTGCGGCGGAGCGTCTCCATCAGCTTCTGGATCATGTTCCGCAGGCCCGCGACCTGCTCGTCCGACAAGCCCATCTCGGCCAGCCGTGCGGCAAGCTGCTCGAGCTCCTGGCCGGCGCCCTCCATGTCCATCTGCTCGAGCGTGCGGCGGGAGAAGAAGCCCACCTGCAGCATGTTCTCGATCCGCTCCATCCCGGCCTGCTCGGCGGCCTCGCGGATCATCTGCTCGAGGCTGGACAGGTCCTGGGTGAGCAGCGCCTTCGCCAGCTCGGAGAGGTCGAGGTCGCCGTCCTGCATCTGGCCGAGCAGCTCGGCCAGCTGGCGCAGCAGCTCGTCGGGATCGATGCCCAGCTGCGCCATGTCGGCGTTCAGCGCGCCGAAGCCCTGCTGCAGGCTGTCGTAGAAGCCGCTCCAGAACAGGTCGAACAGCTGGTCGTAGGTAGGGATCTCGTCGCCGCGCTTCACCATCGAGGCGCGCAGGGCGTCCTTGAAGATCTCCCGATCGTCGAGCGAGAGCTCGTCGAGCGACTCGAAGGCGTCGATCGCCTCTGCCACCGAGACGCGAACTCCGCTCTTGCGCAGCAGGTTCGTGAACTCGATGACCTTCGCCTGCATGCTCAATGCAGCACGCCCTTCTTCACCGCGCCGGGCGAAGCCTTGGGCGCCTCCTCTCCTTGGGGGCCCTCGGCCTCGACGTGCGTGGTCTTCTTCTCGATCAGCTTGCCGAGCTCGCTTTGTGCCTTCTTGACGTCGCCCTCGTACTTCAGGATCACGTTCAGGGTGTCCGTCACCACCTCCTCGTCGAGGTCGCCCGCGTTGAGTGCCAGCAGCGCCCTCGTCCAGTCGAGCGTCTCGCTGATCGAGGGCCGCTTCTTGAGGTCGAGCTCGCGGATCTTGTTGATCAGCTTGACCACGTCCTGGGCGAGACGCTGCTCGATGCCGGGCACCTTGGCGTCGAGAATGCTCAGCTCGAGCTCGGGCGTGGGGTAGTCGATCCACAGGTGCAGGCAGCGACGCTTGAGCGCGTCGCTCATCTCGCGGGCGTCGTTCGAGGTGAGGAAGACCAGCGGCACCCGGTTCGCCTTGAATGTGCCGATTTCAGGCACTGTGATCTGGAAGTCCGAGAGTATCTCGAGCAGGAAGGCCTCGAACTCGGGATCCGATTTGTCGACCTCGTCGATCAGAAGCAGCGTCGGCTCCGCGGCGGTGATCGCCTTCATCAGCGGCCTAGCCACGATGAAGCGATCGGAGAAGAAGACCGTGTCCTCGCGGCCGACCCGGTCGGCGGCCTCGGCCATGGTCTTCGCGTCCTGCATCGCCTCGGCGAACTTGTCCTTCAGGATCTGGGTGTAGAGCAGCTGCTTGCTGTACTCCCACTCGTACAGGGCCTTGGCCTCGTCGAGCCCCTCGTAGCACTGCAGCCGGATCAGCTGCTGGCCGAGCGCCTGAGCGACGACCTTGGCGAGCTCGGTCTTGCCGACGCCCGCGGGCCCTTCGACGAGCACCGGCTTCTCGAGCTGCTGCGCCAGGTAGACCACTGTCGCGACATTCTTGTCGCAGATGTAGCCCTGGTCTCCCAGGCGAGTAATGACGTCATCCACGGAAGCGAACATGCGGTCTCCTAGAGCTAGCTCATCAGATTGAGGACGTGCCCGAGCTTCGCCTTCTTGGTACGGAGATAATCGAGGTTGTTCTCGTTGGGCGCGATCTCGAGCGAGACACGCTCGACGATCCTCAATCCGTAGCCTTCGATTCCGGCGCGCTTGCCGGGATTGTTGGTGACCATGCGCATCTTTCGCACTCCGAGATGGACCAGGATCTGGGTTCCGACCCCGTAGTCGCGCAAATCGGCCGCAAAGCCGAGCCGGTGGTTGGCCTCGACGGTGTCGAGCCCCTCGGTGTCCTGGAGCCCATAGGCGCGGATCTTGTTCTTGAGCCCGATGCCCCGGCCTTCCTGGCGCATGTAGAGCAGCACGCCCTTGCCGGCTTCGTTGATCATCTTGAGCGCGGCGTCGAGCTGCTCGCCGCAGTCGCAGCGCCGCGAGCCGAAGGCATCGCCGGTCAGGCACTCGCTATGCACGCGCACCAGCACGGCATCGTCCGCGTCCCATGCGCCCTTCACCAGGGCCACGTGGTCGACGTGATCGATGTCGTTCTCGTAGACGATGGCGCGGAAGTCGCCCTGCGATGTGGGCATCGTCGCCTCGGCGGCCGGCCAGACCAGCCGCTCGTTGCGCAGCCGGTACTCGACCAGATCCTTGATCGTCACGATCTTGAGCCCGTGCTGCCTGCCGTATTGGACCAGATCGGGCATACGGGCCATGGTGCCGTCGTCGTTCATCACTTCGCAGATCACGCCAGCGGGCTTGTGTCCGGCGAGACGGGCGAGATCGACCGAGCCCTCCGTCTGCCCGACGCGGCGCAAGACACCGCCCTCTCGCGCGCGCAGCGGGAAGATGTGGCCGGGCCGCGACAGATCGGCCGGCGTTGCATCGTCTGCAATTGCGGTCTGGATGGTGTGTGCGCGGTCGGCGGCGGAAATTCCCGTGGTCACTCCGTGCCGGGCCTCGATCGAGATCGTGAAGGCCGTGCCGTGGTTGGCGCTGTTCTCGTGGTCGGGGACCATCATCTCGAGCTTCAGCTGGCGCATTCGCTCTTCGGTCAACGTCAGGCAGATCAGCCCGCGTCCCTCCCGGGCCATGAAGTTGATGGCCTCGGGCGTGACCATCTCGGCGGACATGCAGAGATCGCCCTCGTTCTCGCGGTCCTCGTCATCGACCAGGACCACCATCTTTCCCGCACGGATATCCTCGAGCGCGTCCTCGATCGAGGAAAGGGCGGAGCCAGGAGCGCCCGCCGGGGCGCGCAGCGCTGTCTCCCGTGAAGCCCCGGTGTCGTCGATTGCCATCAAACCTCCCCGTCGGAACCTCGAAGCCGGCCGGGCCAGTGGGTTCCCAAGGGCGCGCGTAGTTGCGGATCGATTCGCCGCTGTGTCGACCGGAAGATCTCGAACAGGAGGCTCTCTGAGAGCGATGACCGCAGGCTAGCCGGCCGCCGCACGGTCCAGCGCCTACAGGATCCCAGTCGATCCAGCGACTCTAAACGGACCCCACCCGACTGTCAATCAGCCGGGCGGTGAGCTGCGGGATAGAACGCTCAGGCGCGCGGGGGCTTACCGGGGAAGTTGCGCATCACGCCCTTGAGGAAGTCCTCTTCCGAGAGCGCGAACTTGGTGGCAAACGCGTGCTTCTCGTCGAGGCTCCGGTAGAGCTGGCTCATCAGGGATCGGAAGGTCTCGAGAACACCCTCGCCTCGCGTGGCGACTGCCGGGAAGGTCGGGATGCCCTGCCAGGCGTTCTTGATGTCCTGGAGCGGCTTGATCTCGGGCAGATCGCGCTTGTTGAATTGCACGACCTTGGGAATGCGGCCGAAATCGAACCCGTTCGCCTTGAGGTTCGCCTCCATGTCGCGCCACGAGTAGGCGTTGGCGCTCACCGACGAGGTCTGCGAGTCGGCGATGAAGGCCACGGCATCGGACCCCGCCAGTACGACCTTGCGGGTCGATTTGTGCATGACCTGGCCCGGGACGGTGAACAGCTTGACCTTGATCGCGAAGCCGCCCGCGACCTCGAACTCGACCGGCAGGAAGTCGAAGTAGAGCGTGCGGTCGTCCTTGGTATCGAGCGTCAGCATCTTCCCGCGGGTCGAGGCGTCCATCAGCTCGTGGAGCATCACCAGGTTGGTGGTCTTCCCGGAGAGGGCTGGACCGTAGTAGACCACCTTCACGGTGATCTCCTTTGTCGACATGTTGATCTGGACCATCGCCGTCCTCCCGGAGCCCACCGCGTGGCGCGGGGGCGCCTCCCTGGCATCGGCTGCCGGCGCGCCGAAGTGAAGCCAGGATTGCCGGTGGCACCTCCGGCTCGGCCAGAGACCCACTTCCGCTGCGAACGGAAACGGCGGTTTCGCAGCGGGCTCAGATCGTGCGGGTGCGGAAGGCGGCCAGGAGCGCACGGGCGGCTGCCGCGGGGGAGATCTTCTGCTGCTCGACGTCGCGCTCGAGATCGGGAATGGCGGCCGCTACATCCGGGTCGTTGCGGAAGGCCGTCGCAACCGCCTCGTCGATCAGGTTCCACATCCAGGTGCGGTTCTGTTTCCGCCGGCGCCGCTCGAACTCGTCCGTCGCCCGCAGCCTGCTGCGATGGTCGAGCACGGCCTCCCAGACTTCGGAAACGCCGGTTCGTTCGAGAGCGCTCGCCACACGCGCGACCGGCTTCCAGGTCGAACTCGTCGAGCGAATCAAGCCGAGCGCGCTGGCGTACTCGGTCCGCGTTCGCTTGGCTGCCAGCGCCATCTCGCCATCGGCCTTGTTCACCACCAGCGCGTCGGCCAGCTCGAGTACGCCCTTCTTGATTCCCTGCAGCTCGTCGCCTCCGCCGGGTGCGAGCAGCAGCAGGAAGAAGTCGACCATCGAGGCCACCGCCACCTCGCTCTGGCCGATGCCCACGGTCTCGATCAGCACGACGTCGTAGCCGGCCGCTTCGCACACGAGCATGCATTCGCGGGTCCGGTGTGCAACACCGCCGAGCGAGCCACCCGACGGGGAGGGCCGGACGAAGGCGCGATCGTCTCGTGCGAGCTCTTCCATCCGCGTCTTGTCACCGAGGATGCTCCCGCCCGACAGCGGGCTCGACGGATCGACGGCGAGTACCGCGACGCGGTGCCCGCCCTCGAGCAACTCGAGGCCCAGCACCTCGATGAAGCTGCTCTTGCCGACGCCGGGCGGACCGCTGATCCCGACCCGGATCGCGCCGCCCGTGTGGGGGACCAGCTCCTCGAGCACACGCTGCCCGAGGTCGGATTCGTCCCCGCGAGTACTCTCGATGCGGGTGATCAGCTGAGCGAGTGCCCGGCGGTCGCCCGTGCGGACGGCATCGCGCAGTTCCCCGATCCGATGGGTGGAGTCGCTCACCTGCCGGGTCTCCGCGAGTGGCCCGGCGGCTCAGGCCGCCGACCGCTCCCGCAACACCTCGAGCACCTTGCCCGCGGCCTGCGGAATCGGGGTGCCGGGTCCGAACACGGCGGCAGCCCCCTGCTCGAGCAGGAACTCGTAGTCGGGCGGCGGGATCACTCCGCCCACGACCACCGCAACCCCGTCGGCTCCCTGCTTGCGGAGCTCCTCGATCAGCAGCGGAACGAGTGTCTTGTGACCCGCAGCCTGGCTCGACACACCAACCAGGTGGACGTCGTTGTCGATCGCCATGCGCGCCGCCTCCTCGGGGGTCTGGAACAGCGGGCCCACGTCGACGTCGAAGCCGATGTCGGCGAAGGCGGTCGCGATCACCTTCATGCCGCGGTCGTGCCCGTCCTGGCCAAGCTTGACGACGAGCATGCGTGGCTGGCGGCCCGCCTCCGCGGCGAAGCTCGCGACCTCCTTGCAGATATCCTCGAAATCCGTGTCGCCCTGGTAGGCGCTTCCGTAGACGCCGGTGACCGAGCGCACCTCGGCGCGATGGCGGGTGTACACCTGTTCCAGCGCCTCCGAGATCTCGCCGACGGTCGCGCGCAAACGCGCGGCCTCGATCGCGGTCGAGAGCAGGTTGCCCTCCCCCGTCTTCGCGAGCTCGGCCAGCCTAGCCAACGCCGCCGCTACCGCCGTCCCATCCCGGCTCGCGCGGATCTCGCCGAGACGCGCGATCTGGGCATCGCGGACCGCGCTGTTGTCGATCTCGCGGATCTCGATCTCCGCCTGCTGATCGAGCCTGTACTTGTTGACGCCGACGATCACGTCGTCACCACTGTCGACGCGCGCCTGGCGCCGGGTGGCGGCCTCCTCGATGCGCAGCTTCGGGATCCCCTGGGTGATCGCTCGGGTCATGCCCCCGGCCTCCTCGACCTCGGCCAGCACCTTCTCGGCTTCGCGGTACACGCTCTCGGTCAGGCTCTCCATGAAATAGGAGCCACCCCACGGGTCGACCACGTTGGCGATGCCAGACTCCTCTTGCAGGATCAGCTGGGTATTGCGCGCGACGCGAGCTGCCGTGTCGGTCGGCAGGCTCACCGCTTCGTCGAAGCCGTTGGTGTGCAGCGACTGGGTGCCGCCGAACACCGCCGCCAACGCCTCCACGGTGGTGCGCACGATGTTGTTCATCGGGTCCTGTTCGGTCAGGGACGCACCCGACGTCTGGCAGTGCGTACGCAGCATCATCGAGCGCGGGTCCTTCGCGCCGAGCGACTGCATGCGCTCGGCCCAGATGCGCCGCGCGGCCCGCATCTTGGCGATCTCGAGGTAGAAGTTCATGCCGATGCACCAGAAGAACGACAGCCGGCCGGCAAACTGGTCGATGCCGAGACCCTTGGAGATCGCGGCGCGCACATACTCGAGGCCGTCGGCGATCGTGAAGGCGAGCTCCTGGACCGTCGTCGCGCCGGCCTCCTGCATGTGGTAGCCGCTGATCGAGATCGAGTTGAACTTCGGCATCTCGTGCGCCGCGAACTCGATGATGTCGGCCACAATGCGCATGCTCGGCTCGGGCGGATAGATGTAGGTGTTGCGGACCATGAACTCCTTGAGGATGTCGTTCTGGATGGTCCCGGCGAGTTCTGCGTGCTCGACCCCCTGCTCCTCACCTGCCACGACGAAGCACGCGAGCACGGGCAGCACTGCACCGTTCATGGTCATCGACACCGTCACGTCCTGGAGCGGGATCCCGTCGAACAAGATCTTCATGTCCTCGACGGAGTCGATCGCGACGCCCGCCTTGCCGACGTCCCCGCGCACCCGCGGATGGTCGCTGTCGTACCCGCGGTGGGTGGCGAGATCGAAGGCGATCGACAGTCCCTGCTGTCCCCCCGCGAGGTTCGCCTTGTAGAAGGCGTTCGATTCCTCGGCGGTCGAGAAGCCTGCGTACTGGCGCAGCGTCCACGGGCGGTTGGCGTACATTGTGGCGCGCGGCCCGCGGACGAACGGCCAGAGCCCAGGGGTCGTGTCCGCGTTCTCGAGCTGTTCGAGGTCGGCAGCCGTGTAGAGTGCCTTGATCTGGATGCCGTCCGGACTCGTCCAGGCGAGTTCGTCGGGCGCCTGGCCCCGCAGCTCCTTCGAGGCCAGCTGCTTCCATTTGTCGAGATCGGCGCGCGACGTTGCCATGGCGGTTCTCCCGTTTGTCATCGGGGAATGTCGGGCGCAGCCGGCCTCGCCCGATCCGGCCGCTCCCGGGGCACGCCTCCAGGGCTGGCGGAGCGGTCGGCCCATTCTACATCGATCGGCGGTAGCGCCCCCCCACCTGGAACAGGGCGTCGCTGATCGCCCCCAGGCTCGCCACCTTCACCGTCTCCATCAGCTCCTCGAACACGTTGTCGTCAGTGAGCGCGACCCGACGCAGCCGCTCGAGCGCTTTGGGCGCCGCGGCTGCATTGCGCGCCTCGAACTCGCGCAGATGCGCGAGCTGGGCGTCCTTCTCGGCGTTGCTCGAGCGCATCAGCTCTCCGGGCCGAGCACTCGCGTCCTGCGCGTCCGGGTTCTCGAACATATTGACCCCCACGATCGGGAGGCTCCCGGAGTGCTTGAGCGACTCGTAGTGCAGGCTCTCCTGCTGGATCTTCGAGCGCTGGTACTGCGTCTCCATCGCTCCGAGCACACCGCCGCGCTCCGAGAGCCTCTCGAACTCTCGTAGCACCGCCTCCTCGACCCGGTCGGTCAGCTCGTCGATTGCGTAGGAGCCCTGGATCGCGTTCTCGCAGCTCGCAAGACCGAGCTCGCGCTGAATGATCAGCTGGATCGCCAGCGCCCGGCGAACCGACTCCTCGGTCGGTGTCGTCACGGCCTCGTCGTAGGCGTTGGTGTGCAGGCTGTTGCAGTTGTCCTGCAGGGCGGTCAGGGCCTGCAGTGTCGTCCGGATGTCATTGAACGCCATCTCCTGAGCGTGCAGCGAGCGGCCCGATGTCTGAATGTGATACTTGAGCTTCTGGCTGCGCTCGGAGGCGCCGTACTGCTCGCGCATCGCGATCGCCCAGATCCGCCGGGCGACGCGGCCAATCACGTTGTACTCGGCATCGAGCCCGTTGCTGAAGAAGAAGCTGAAGTTCGGAACGAAGGCGTCGATCTCCATCCCGCGCGAGCGGTAGTACTCGACGTAGGTAAAGCCATTGGCCAGCGTGAAGGCCAGCTGCGTGATCGGGTTCGCCCCGGCCTCGGCGATGTGGTAGCCGCTGATCGAGACCGAGTAGAAGTTGCGAACGTCGTTCTGGATGAACCAGGCCTGGATATCGCCCATCAACGCGAGCGAGAAGTCACACGAGAAGATGCAGGTGTTCTGGGCCTGATCCTCCTTCAGGATGTCCGCCTGCACGGTGCCGCGCACGCGCCGCAACACGTCGGCGCGAATGCGCGCGTAGCTCTCGGCGTCGACCGCCTCGTCGCCCCGGATCCCGAGCAGACCGAGACCGAGGCCGTCGTGGCCGGGAGGAAGCTCGTGGAGCCCGCCGCCGTAGACCGGCAGCTCCCGCCCGGCGGCGATCCGTGCGCGCACCGCCGCGAGATCGCCGCGCTCGCGAAGCTGGCGCTCGACCTGCTGGTCGACCGCCGCATTCAGGTAGCAGGCGAGGATCGTCGGCGCCGGGCCGTTGATCGTCATCGAGACCGACGTGGACGGGTCGCACAGGTCGAAGCCCGAGTAGAGCTTCTTGGCGCAGTCGAGCGTGCAGACCGAGACGCCCGAGTTGCCGACCTTGCCGTAGATGTCTGGACGCTCGTCGGGGTTGCGGCCGTAGAGCGTCACGCTGTCGAACGCGGTCGAGAGGCGGGCCGCCGGCCGGTCGGCGGACAGGAAGTGGAAGCGACGGTTGGTGCGCTCCGGGCCGCCCTCGCCGGCGAACATACGGGCCGGCTCCTCGGCCTCCCGCTTGAACGGAAACACCCCCGCCGAAAACGGGAAGTGGCCAGGCAGGTTCTCCTGACGCAGGTAGCGGGTGAGCGTCCCCCAGTCCTCGGCGCGCGGAAGCGCGACGCGCGGCAGCGGGGTGCCCGACAGCGTCTCGACGTGGTTGCGCACGCGGATCGCTCGATCGCGCACCGAGTACTCCTGCTCGCCCCTCGCGTAGGCCTCCCGCTGCGCCGGCCAGCTGTCGAGCTGCTCGCGCAACGCCGGATCGAGTCGATCTCGCGCCGCGTCTCGCGCGGCGGCGAGGGCCCCAGATGAGTCCTCGCCCGCCAGCAGCGCGCTCGCGTGCTCGAGACTCGCGGCATCGACGGCGTGCGCCGCCAGCTCTTCGGTCCGCGCGCGATACGCGCGCACGGTCTCGGCAATCTCGGCCAGGTAGCGGCGCCGGGCGCCGGGAATCATGGGCCGCACGGACGGTTCGGCTGACTCGACTGATTCGACGGCTCGCGGTACAGCGGCCCGCTGCGGTGCGCCCGCCGCGGGCTGCGCGAACCCTGCGCCACCGGCCGCCGCGACACGCTGGCGCAACTCCTCGTACAGGACGTCGGTTCCCGGGTCGCTCCAGTCCCGCGCCGTCGTCGGGTAGACGGGCAGCTCCTCGTCGGGCGCGTCGAACGCCGAGTGATTGCGACGCCACTGCTTGCGAACGTCACGCAAGGCGTCGAGCCCGCCCTGACGATCGAGCTTGTTGAGCACGACGAGGTCCGCCAGCTCGAGCATGTCGATCTTCTCGAGCTGCGACGGCGCGCCGTATTCGGGCGTCATGACGTAGAGCGACAGATCGACCAGATCGACGATCTCGGAATCGCTCTGCCCGATGCCTGCTGTCTCGACGAAGATCAGGTCGTAGCCGGCGGCGCGCAGCACGAGCACCGAATCCCGGACGGCGCGCGCAAGCGCGAGGTGCGCCTGCCGGGTGGCCAGCGAGCGCGCGTAGATTCGCGGTGCGTGGATCGCGTTCATACGGATACGATCTCCGAGTAATGCGCCTCCCGAGCGGCGCCGTGTCGGATCGACCAGCACGAGCCCGACACTGCACTCCGGGAAGTCGCCCCGGAAGCGGCGCACCAGCTCGTCGACGACGCTCGACTTGCCGGCACCGCCGGTGCCGGTGAAGCCGACGACCACCGAGTGGCCGTCGTCGCGCGCGGCCAGCTGCTCGCGCAGGGCCGCGATCTCCGCCTGCCCATCGCCCGCGCATGCGTCCTCCATCCAGCTGATCAGCCTTGCGACCGCGCCGGGATCCTCCGGAGAGGCGCGCTGGGGCTCGTCGCCGATACGCTCGACGGTCCGCCGATCGCACTCAGCGGTGATCACCTTGACCATGCCCTCGAGCCCGAGGGCACGGCCGTCCTCGGGAGTGAAGATCCGCGCCACGCCATAGGCCTGCAAGGCCTCGATCTCGTCGGGCAGGATCGTGCCCCCGCCGCCTCCGTAGACGCGTACGTGGCCGGCGCCGCGCTCGCGCAGCCGGTCGATCATGTAGCGGAAGAACTCGTTGTGCCCGCCCTGGTAGGACGACACCGCGATCGCGTGCGCGTCCTCCTGGATCGCGGCCTCGACGATCTCGTCGACCGAGCGGTCGTGGCCCAGATGGATCACCTCCGCACCCTGGCTCTGCAGGATGCGCCGGATGATGTTGATCGCTGCGTCGTGCCCATCGAATAGCGACGCGGCGGTCACCACGCGCACGCGCCAGGACCGCGGATCTCGCGCCCCAGAATCGGAGGCCGCGCCGCTCACGAGCTTCGCCCCCGCGGCGCCCCAGCGAGCGATTCGCTGCGGCTCGCCACATGCTCTCGGTACTTGCTCATCTCGTCGCGCAGCTGCTGGAGCTCCGCGATGCGGGCATCGAGCTCGCCGAGCCGGTCGTCGAGCTGCCTGGCGAGCCGCTCCAGCATCGCCCGGGTCGAGCCGCCGATTGCATAGATCGCGTTGAGCTCTTTGATCTCCGCCAGCGAAAGCCCGAGCGCCTTCAGGCGGCCGATGAAGCGCAGGCGCTCGAGCTCGTCGGCCCCATAGACGCGTCGGCCGCCAGCGCGCCGACGCACGCCCGGCAGCAGGCCCAGCTCTTCGTAGTAGCGCACCGTACGCGCGGACAGTCCGGTCTGACGGCAGACCGCACCAATCTCCTCGGTGATGTCTTCCCGGGCCACACGTTCCTCCCTGGATCGACCGACTCATCGGCTAGTTCGCCAGTTTACGTAAGCTGGGATTCATCGCTACCCCGCGGGGATTGAGATTGATCCGTACTGGCGCCCCGAGCAACCCCAGCCACTTGCTGGCCGCTGCCAGGTGGCGGCGGTAGCCTGCACCGCCCCGTCCCCCGTCTGGCGCCCGATTCATGAAGATCCTCTACGTCGGCGATCTCGATCCCGCGGGCACCTGCAAGGCGCGGTGCGATGCGCTGCAGGTGCTCGAGCCCGATCTTCACGGGTTCGATATCGGCGATGCCTTCGCCTGGAGCGCGCGTCCCCGACTGCAGCGCCAGCTCGAAGAGCACCTGCGTGCCGGTCCGAATCAGCGCCGTGCCAATGCCGCGCTGATCGATCGTTGCGCGATGCTGCAGCCAGACCTGGTCTGGATCGACAACGGCGACTGGATCTCGTCGGGGACCCTGCGCACACTGCGTGGCCTCGGTTGCTTCCTGGTCCACCACATCACCGATTCGCTCTACACGCTCGACCGGCGCGTGCGCTGGCTCCGGCGCCTGCTGCGTAGCACCGCTGCGGACTACGACGTCTTCTTCACGACCAACGTCGACGATTGCGAGCGACTCGCCAGCTCCGAACCGCCGAAGGCCCTGCTCACCGATCTGGGGCACGACCACCGGCGCTTCGAGCCGAGCCCGCTGTCGCCAGAGCTCGCCGCGCGCTGGAGCAGCGAGCTCATCTTCATCGGCCACTACGAGTCCGAGACCGAGGACCGCATCCTTGCACTGCTCGAGGCAGGCCTGCCGGTGCAGGTCTACGGAGACGTGCGCTGGTTCCGCTCGAGCCGGCGGGCGCTCCTGGGCGACAACCTGCACGAGCGGCTCTCGAGCGAGGACTACGTGTACGCGCTCAAGGGAACCAAGATCGGGCTCTGCTTCGTGTCGACCATGAACTACAACCAGACCGCCTCGCGCAGCTTCGAGATCACTGGCTGCGGCAGCTTCCTGCTCGCGGTGCGAACGCCTCAGCACCTCGAGTGCTTCGAAGAGGGGCATGAGGCCGACTTCTTCGGCGATCACGCCGAGCTGGTCGAGAAGGCGCGCAAGTACCTCGAGCACGATGCGCTGCGCGAGCAGATTGCGCGGCGCGGCTACGAGCGCAGCGAGGCCTCGGGCTACTCGTGGGGGGCGTTGATGAAGCGCGACTGGCCGCGGGTGCTCGAGGTCTATCGTGCGCGTGCCGCAGCGTCTCAGCCGTAGCCGAGATCCTCGATCCGCTCCTTGTCCTTGGCCCAGCGCGGGTCGACCTTGACCCACAGATCGAGATGAACCCGGGTGCCGAGCAGCGCCTCGATCGCGCGCCGCGCCCTCACGCCGATGCGCTTGATCTGGCGACCGCCGCTGCCGATGACGATGCGCTTCTGCGAGTTGCGAACCACGAGCAGGTTGGCTCGAAGCTTCACCAGGTCGGCACGGCTCTCGTCGAACTCGATCACTTCGACGGCCATGCCGTACGGGAGCTCCTGCTCGAGCTCCTCGAACAGCGCCTCGCGCACGAGCTCGGCGGCGAGCCAGCGCAGGGGACGATCGGTGAGATCGTCTTCGGGATACAGCGGAGGCGACTCGGGCAGCTGGGCCACGATCGTCTCGAGCAGTGCGGGGATGCCGTCGCCGGTGCGCGCCGACACGCTGTGATGGGCGAGCAGCTCGCCGGCCGCCGCCGGCGGCCAGGCGGGGTCCTCGAGAGCCTGGAGATCCAGCTTGTTGCCGACCAGGATCGCGGGGGTCTCCGCGTCGCACAGCGCTCGGATCAGCTCGTCGTGATCGGGTGTCCAGCCGCGCCCGAGATCCACGAGCACCAGTGCGAGCTCGCAGTTGCGAACCGTCTCTGCAACAGCCTCGTTGAGCACTGTGTTGAGTAGCTTTCCACCATGGTGCAGACCCGGCGTGTCGATGAACACGATTTGAGCGCCGGGCAGCGAGTGGATCCCGAGGATGCGGCTGCGCGTGGTCTGTGGCTTCGCCGTCACGATCGCGAGCTTCTGGCCGAGCACCCTGTTGAGCAGCGTCGACTTTCCGGCGTTCGGCGGGCCGAGCAGCGCGACGATTCCCGCGCGGTGAGCGTGCTCCTCCGGGCTCACGGGATTCCGGCTGGCTCGATGTCGAAGTTGTGGTTCACGAGTGCCACAGGTAGCGCAGCCGAGCCGCAGCGCGGCGTGCGCAGCTCGAGGCGCACGCCCCCCGGGATCTCCACGGGTTGCAGCGCATCCAGCAAGCCGCTCGCGCTCACCGAATCACTCGCTCGCCGCGCGTCCCTCGATCTGCCGATAGGCCGAGGCCCACATCAGGTAGTTGATCGCGATGGCCGGGATGACACCCACGACGAGCGCCAGTACACCTGCGAGCACGACCACCGAGGTGACCAGGACCAGGACCGGGAACACCCACGCTTTCACCCTCCCCGTCGCAGACCAGGCCGCCTGCAGCGCCTCGATCCCGCCCATGTCCTGATCGACGATGTAGAAGAAGCACAGCGTGAGCCGCGGAGCCACGAAGAACGCAAATCCGAGGCTCAGCAGGGAGCCGATCCCAGTCAGCAGCGCGCTCCCGATGTGGGTACCAACCATCTGGACCGACTGGAAAGCCAGGTTGATCAGCACGATCGCGACGATGGCGATGAGCACCGATGCGAGCACTTCCGAGTAGCGCGAGAACCCGGCGAACAGATCGCCAAACTCGGCCTCCCCGTCGTACATGCGCAGCACGAACAGGTAGGAACCCCAGACCAGATGGGGCAGCAGCAGCGGAATGCCGAGCAGCGTGAACGCCGCGAGACTCGTGGCCGTCAGCCCGACGAACCCCACGCCGAGCCAGAGCGGAAAATTCTCCCAGGTCGCTGTCCAGGCTTCCGACAGACAGCGACCGACGTCGATATCGGCGCTTTCGGCACTCCGACCATACGCGGAGTCGGGGTGAAGGTCGGCAGACGGCGGCACATACGGGTTCTCGTTCATCGGTCCCCGATAGGCGACGGGCTCGGACGCAACGTCCGGGGCATAGCGTATCACGCAACCGCCTAGCGAACCTCTTCGTCCTCTGGCAGCGTGGCGAGCATCGTTTCGGCGGCAAGGCGCTCGGCGGCCCGCTTCGAGCGACCGCTTCCACGGGCGCTCTGACCCGAAGCCAGCCAAACCTCGACGATGAACCGCTCGTCATCGCCCTCGATGTCCGAGTCGCTGACCAGCGAGTAGCGAGGGAGATCTCCCCAGCATGCGACGGCCAGCTCCTGCAGCTCGGTCTTCGGGTCGCGGCCGGTGCGCTCCGCGCCCGGTTGGAAGGAGTCCGGGAACGCCCTCTCGACGAGCTCGCCGATGACGTCGAGGCCCCCGTCGAGGAACATCGCGCCGATCACCGCCTCCATCGCATTGGCCAGGATCCGCTGCTTGACTGCACCTCCCGATCGAAGCTCGGTGCGCCCGAGCTCGATCACCTCCGAAAGCGCCAGTCGTGTGGCGAGCCGGGCCAGAGCGTGCGTGTCCACCAGGCCGTGGAGCCCACGCGTCAGGTCGCCCTCCGCCCACTCGTCGTGGGCCGCGAACAGGCGATGTGCCACCGCCAGACCGACCACCGAGTCGCCGAGGAACTCGAGCCGCTCATTGCTCTCGAGAACGGCGTCCTCGTTGGCGCGCGAGGCGTGGCGAAGCGCCGTTGCGAGCAGCGAGCGGTCGCGAAAGTGATAGCCGAGACGCTCCTCGAAGCCGGCGAGATCTCGGGCGGGCGGCTCGCTCAAGAGGCGTTCCGCGCGAGCCATCCACCGCCCAGCAGCTCCTCGCCGCGTTCGGCGTCGTAGAAGACGGCGGCCTGCCCGGGCGAGACGGCCGCCACCGGCTCCTCGAACTGCACCCGCACCTCGCCTCCCCCGACCGGTTCGACCACCGCAAGGGCCCCGGCGTGGCGATAGCGGACCCGCACGCGCGCCCGTCGCGCCGTGCGCGGCGCCGCTCCGGCGACCCAGCTCACCTGGCAGACACGCGCCCGTCGGGTCTCGATCTCGCTGCGGGAGCCGACGACGACGCGACGTGATGCGGGCTCGAGTCGCGTCACGTAGCGCGGCTCGCTCGAGGCAATGCCGAGCCCCTTGCGCTGTCCCACGGTGAATCGATGCACGCCATCGTGCCGGCCCAGCACACGTCCTCCCGCGTCGACGATCTCGCCGCCCCGCTCGGTTGCGGCCGGCCGGATCGACTCGACGACCCGGGCGTAGTCACCATCGGGAACGAAGCAGATCTCCTGGCTCTCGGGCTTGTCGGCTGTCGCCAGCCCGAGCGCACGCGCGCGCTCGCGGACCTGCGACTTGCGCAGCTCGCCGAGAGGGAACCACGCCCGTTCGAGCTGCTCCTGATCCAGCTGGAACAGGAAGTACGTCTGGTCCTTGTCGTCGTCGAGCGCGCGCCACAGCCGCATGCGGCCGGTCGTCGGATCGCAATCGAGGCGAGCGTAGTGCCCCGTCGCCACACGGTCTGCCCCGAAGACCTTCGCACGCTCGAGCAGGTGATCGAACTTGAAGCGCTTGTTGCACGTCACACACGGAATCGGTGTCTCGCCTGCGAGGTAGGCATCAGCAAACGGCTCGATTACCTCCTTGCGGAACTCTTCGGTGTAGTTGGCCACGTAGAACTTGATCCCGAGGCGCTCGGCGACCCGGCGCGCATCGTCCGCGTCGTCGAGCGAGCAGCAACGTGATCCACTGCCCGCAAGGTGCATGGTGACGCCGATCGTCTCCACGCCGGTCTCGGCGACCAGCGCCGCTGCCAACGACGAATCGACGCCGCCCGACATCGCGACTACGACGCGCGCCGGGTTCATGCTCCGACCGCCTGGCGCACGCGCGGGACCAGCTCGACCAGATGGCCGATCACCTCGTCGATCTGGGCTTCGTCGTTGCCCCAGCCGACCGACAGGCGCAGTGTCGCGCGCGCCTGCTCGGGGGTGCGGCCCATGGCGCTGAGCACGTGCGACGGAGTGACGGAGCCCGAGTGGCAGGCGGCCCCGGCCGAGGCCGCTACACCCGCGAGATCGAGCGCTTGGAGCAGCATCTCGCCGGCGGCTCCAGCGAACTCGACGCTGAGTGTATTGGGCAGGATTCCGTCGGGGTCCGCGTCACCCGCATTCCAGCGAAGGTCGGGCAGCTTGCCCGCGAGTCCTTGCCACAGCCGGTCGCGCAGCCCGCGGTAGTGCTCGATGCGCGCGCCCAGCTCCGCGGTGGCGAGCTCGCAGGCAGCGCCGAGGCCCGCGATGCCGGCCACATTCTCGGTGCCCCCCCGCGCGCGCCGCTCCTGCGGCCCCCCGCACAGTAGCGGCGGCAGGACGGGCGCGTCGCGGGCGACCAGCGCGCCCGTGCCTTTTGGTCCGTTCAGCTTGTGTGCCGAACACGACAGCCAGTGGGCACCAACCGCCCCGAGGTCCACCGGCGTCTTGCCGAGAGCCTGGGTTGCATCGACGTGGAGCCACGACCCGGCAGCGCGCACGCGCTCGGCGATCGGCTCCATCGGCTGTAGCACTCCCGTCTCGTTGTTGGCCCAGATTACGCTCACCAGCGCCGGCGCGCCGGCGAGCGCCCCGCTGAGCTCGCCCAGGTCGAGACGTCCGTTTGCATCGACGCCGAGCCAGGTGACCGCAATCCCCTCTCTCTCGAGGGCCGCCGCGGGCTCGGTCACCGACGGGTGCTCGATCGCCGTCGTGATCAGCCGACGCCAGGGTGTCTCCGCGGAGCGCAGCGACTGGATCACGGCATTGTTCGCTTCGGTCGCACCTGCCGTGAAGGTCACGTCAGCCGCTTCGCACCCGACCGCGCGCGCCACCTGCTCTCGCGCACGGTCGACGATGCGCCGCGCCGCCGCGCCCTCCTGGTGGGTGCTCGACGGATTGCCGAAGACCTCGCCCAGCACCGGCGCCATCACGTCCAGCACCTCGGCACGCAGCGGCGTGGTGGCGTTGTGATCGAGGTAGACCCGCATCGGGCCCAAGCTAGCCCGTCCCGCGAGCTCTGGCGCCGCGGCCCCACTTGGCGGGCGGTGCGGCTCGGGGTGTGCGTCCGGGGAGGGATTCGAGCAGGCTCGCAAGCGTGCGGTCGCGGGCGATCGGTTGCGAGACGCGCGCGAGCTCCGCCACGACATCGCCGATCAGGCGAGTCGAATCCGCCGGCCCCTCGCCCTTGCGGGCCGGAAGCTCCGGGGCACCCCGGACGGCCGCCAGCACATCGGCCAGCCGAATGTCGACTGCGGGCCGCCCGAGCTGGTAGCCGGGCTCTCGCCCCTCGGGCGAGCAGGCCGACACGATCTGTTCGTCCTCGAGCACTGCGAGCACCTCGCGCGCGATCCGCACGGGGATCCCGAGCTGCTCGCCGAGGGCCTCCGCGGTCGCCAGGCCCTCGCGGTCGCGGAAGGCGCGCGCCACCTCGAGCGCAATGCACAGCGCGAGGATCTCGCGTTCCGCGGCGCTCGGCGGGCTGCCCTGCACCTCGCGCCGATAGCTCGCCAGGTTCTGGTGGGCGAACGAAATCTCCGCGCCCAGCAGGAAGATCGCCATCGACACGTAGATCCAGACCAGCAGCAGCGGCACGGTCGCGGCAGCGCCGAACAGTGCGTCATAGCGAGCCGCGCCGACACCCAGCTTGACGTACGTCGACTGCGCGAGCCCAAAGAGGATCGCCGCCACCACACCCCCCAGGACAGCGGAGCGGAGGCGCACCGAGGTATTCGGCAGGAACCAGTAGATGAACGAGAACGCCCCGACGAGCAGCAGGAATGGCGCATAGCGAAGCCCGGCCGAGTAGAACCTGTCGAAGAGCGGAAACTGCAGCAGCCATGCCACGATGGGCTCGCTCTGCAGCGTGGTGCCGAGCGAGAGCGAGATCGCGAGCAACAGCGGCGCCACGATCAGCACCGCCAGGTAGTCGGTGAAGCGCCGCGTCCAGGAACGACCGCGCACGACACCCCAGATCGAGTTGACGGCGTGCTCGCCATGGCGCAGAGCGAGCACCGTGGCCACCAACAAGAGCGCGGCTCCGACGGTTCCGAAGCCCGAGAGGTCGACCTTGCGGACGTAGGGCAACACGGTCTCGCGCGCACCCGGGATCGCCAGGTAGTCGATGCCAGCCGCGACCAGCCCCTCGGTCACGCCGAGGCCCTTCAGCACGGCGAGCACGACCACCAGTGCCGGGATCAGCGCCAGCGACGCCATGTAGGTGAGCGCGCTCGCGCGCAGCAGCAACTCATCGCGCACGAAGCCCTCGACCACCACATAGCCGAACTGGAGCAGGCGGATCGGCCCGGTTGCGATCGAGCCGCCCTCGAGCTCCGTGTGCCACAGGTCGCGCAGCAGAAAGCGGCGAGCACGCTCGAAGATTTCGCTCGGTGCGGTCATCGGACTCCCTGGGCAGAGCTTGGACGAGTTGGGTACGAGTCGGCAACGACCTGCTCGATCTGCAGCCAGGACCGGAGCGTTTCGACCGTCCTGGGGCCGATTCCATTCACCCGTTCGAGATCCTCGAGCTGCCGAAACCGGCCTCGTGCCCGCGCGGCCACGATTGCCAACGCACGTGCGGGGCCGATTCCCGGGAGCAAGACCAGCTCCGCGGCGGTCGCCCGATTCGGATCGAGTCCAGCGCCGAACAGCAACCGTGCCGCGCCCGCCAGCGCCTGCGGGCCCTCGCTGCAGGCGCGAAGGGCCGCGGGGCTGTCTGGAGCGCTGCAGGCGTGCAGCGAGCGAGGACGCGCGTCGCAGAGGGCAACGACCAGCGGCAGCAGCATCCAGACGAGCGCGGCGGTCGCCGGGGCGTCGCGCATGGAAATCTCCCCGGGACCGGGGCGTGAAACGAAAACTACTCGGGAACGGGCTCGGAGGCGCCGTCCTCGATGAAGGCGGCGTGAAGCGCACGCACGGCGCGCTCACTGTACTGCTCATCGATCACGACCGAGACCTTGATCTCGCTCGTGGTGATCATCTGGATGTTGATGCCCTCGTCGGCCAGCACGGCGAACATACGGTTGGCCACACCGGCGTGGTCTTTCATGCCAAGGCCCACGATCGAGACCTTGGCCACCTCGTCGTCGGCTTCGACCCCGGCTGCGCCCGTCCGCGCGGCGGCCGTCGTGGCCAGATCGAGCGCCCGCGCGTAATCGCTCCGTGGCACCGTGAAGGTCAAGTCGGTCGTCTGATCCGAACCCACGTTCTGGATGATCATGTCGACCACGATGCCGGCATCGGACAACGGAGAGAAGATCGCATTCGCCACGCCGGGCTGGTCCTTCACGCCGCATACGCGAATCTTGGCCTCATCTCGGTTGTAGGTAACCCCGGACACGATCAGCCGCTCCATAACATCCTCCTCACGCACGACCCAGGTGCCCTCGCCGGTCTCGAAGCTCGAGCGAACGTGGATCGGCAAGCCGTAGCGCGTCGCGAATTTGACCGAGCGGATCTGCAGCACCTTCGCTCCCAGGCTGGCCATCTCGAGCATCTCGTCGAACGAGATGCGATCGAGCTTGCGAGCCTTCTCGCACAGGCGCGGATCGGCGGTGTAGACGCCATCGACATCGGTATAGATCTCACACACGTCCGCGCCCAGCGCGCACGCTACGGCGACTGCCGAGGTGTCCGAGCCGCCGCGTCCCAGCGTCGTGATGTTGCCGTCGTCGTCGGTGCCCTGGAAGCCGGCGATGACCGCCACGGCGCCGCGGTCGAGCACCCGGCGCAGCGCCTGCGTGTCGATCCGACGGATCCGTGCGCGCGTGTGTGCCGCATCGGTGAGCATGCCCATCTGTGTACCGGTAAAGCTCTGAGCATCGACCCCGAGCTGGTGGAGCGCCAGCGAGAGCAGCGCGATCGTCTTCTGCTCGCCCGAGGACACGAGCACGTCGTACTCGCGCGGCGAGGGTGCGTCGCCGCCGAGCTCATGGGCCAGGTCGATCAGTGCACTGGTCTCGCCGGCCATGGCAGACACGCACGCCACGACCTGATTGCCGGCGCGATGGGCCGCGACAACGCGGCGCGCGGCGTTTCGAATCCGCTCCGGATCGCCGACGCTCGTCCCACCGAATTTCTGTACGACTAGCGCCACGTCCCTCTCAGCCTCGCCCCCCGTCCAGGCCGCCACTGGCGAGGACACGTTCCCAGCGCGTGAGCACCGCGCCCGCGACTGCGCCGGTGGCGAACGCGGTGATCTGCCGCGACGTAGCGGGGGGCGTAGCCTTCCCGACCTGGGCGTCGGGTGCCAGCCCGGGGCGCTCGAGCGTGACCTCGAGCCGATCGCACGGCAGCGCGGTCGGGAAGCGGTCTGCCCATTCGACTGCCAGCACGTTTCCCGGCTCGAGCAGGTCCACGAAGCCCGCCGCATCGAGCTCCGCAGCGGCCTCGAGCCGGTACAGGTCGACGTGGACGAGCCGGCCTCCAGAAGAAAGCGAGTACTCACTTATTATTGTGAAGGTCGGGCTCACGATCGCCTGGCCCTCCACCCCGAGCCCCTCGGCAAGCCCCTGCGTGAACAGCGTCTTGCCGGCACCGAGTTGGCCGATCAGCGCCACCACGAAGGGCTCCCGGGCGCGGGCCGAGCCGATCGTCCGGGCGAGCTCCCGCGCGGCCTCACGAGTCGCCTCAGGACCCGGCGAAGTCCAGCAGTAGACCAGACGCGGGGGCTCGGGAGTGGACATCCGGCGCAGCTTCGCGCAGATCGCGCAGCGTTGCCGGGAGCGCGTCGGCCAGCTCACTCGCCAGCAGTCCGGCGTCGCCCTCACGGGCCGTAATGCGGTCCCCCGCGGAACCGTGCAGCCAGGCGGCCAGAGCACCGGCCTCGCTGGGAGCAACCCCCTGCCCGACCAGCGCAGCGACGATTCCGGTCAAGACGTCGCCGGTTCCCGCCGTGCCCAGCGCAGGGCCGCCCGTGGTGTTGACGGACGCAAAGCCCTCGCTCGTCGCCGTCACAGTGGGGGCCCCCTTGAGGACGACGATGGCGCGCGCGCGACGTGCGAGCTCGCGGGCAGCGCCCAGCCGATCGCCGTTCAGTGCGGCTGGCGTCGTTGCGAGTAGACGCGCGGCCTCCCCGGGGTGTGGAGTCAGCACGGTCGCCGCCTCCCGGCCCGCCAGGATCGAAGGGTCTCCGCCCAGCGCGTTCAGTCCATCGGCGTCGAGGACCAGCGGTCGCGCACAACGCTTGACGAAGGTCTGCACGAGCACGTCGGTATCCGGGTCGCGGCCGAGGCCCGGTCCGAGCGCCACGACATCGCGTTCGCGCGCGAGCGCGAGCAGGCTCTCCTCAGCGGTCGCAGACAAGCCACGGCCGGGCGTGTCGGCGACCGCCACGGTCATCGCCTCGGTGCACAAGGTCTCGAGGATGTCGTTCAGGCCGGCCGGGCAGGCAAGTGTAACCAGCCCAGCGCCTGCGCGGGCAGCCGCCCGGGCCGCGAGCGCAGCCGCCCCCGTCTTGCCCTCGGAGCCCGCGATCAGCAACACGTGACCGAAGCGACCCTTGTGTCCGGTGCGGGGACGCGCCGGCAGTGCCCCGCGCGCCCGCGTGCGGTCGTAGCTCTCGGCGAGCGGACGCACTCCGGGGGCGGAGTCGGCGATCCCGATCCGCGCCACCAGCACGCGACCGCTGAGCGAACGTCCGGGCTCGAGCGCGAGCCCGCACTTCGGGAGGCCGATCGTGACCGTGAGGTCAGCCCGGACGCAGGCGCCGAGCTCCTGACCGGTGTCGGAATCGAGCCCCGATGGAACGTCGACGGCAACCACCCGTGCGCCGTATTGTCGCTGGCGCTCGATCGCCGCGATAGCGCGCCCGGGTTCGCTATCGACAGCAACCTCGCGCGCCAGCCCGGTGCCGAAGATTGCGTCCACCACGACGCCAGCACGGCCGCCCGCGTCGATCGCATCGACCCCGACCTCGTGCGACACGCCCATACGCTGCAGCCGAGCAAAGTTTGCAGCCGCCGCGCCGCGCAGCCGCGCGGGGTCCGCAAGCAGGACGGCCCGGACCACCACACCAAGCGCGAACAGCTGGCGGGCGACGACCAGGCCATCACCGCCGTTGTTGCCGCTGCCGCAGACGACGAGCACGGCGTCGCGCGTCGAATCGCGAAGCGCGAGTACGGCCTCGACCACTGCGCGACCGGCACTCTCCATCAGCAGATCGCCGGGAACACCCAGCCCATCGATCGTATGCGCGTCCAGCGCGCGCATGTCGGCTCGGGTCACCAGCGGCCAAGACGCCACGACAGACGAGTCCCGCCGGCTATTCCACGCGCGTGCGCAGATCCCGCACGGCGCGCTCGACGCCCACGAGCAGGGCGCGCGCGGTGAACGCTCGGCCAACCACGACGCGATCGGCCGAGGGCACGACGGCCAGCACCTCGGGCAGGCTGCGTTCGTCGAGGCCGCCGCCGAGCGCGAGCGCCATGTGCAGCTTGCTGGCGAGCCGGCCGGCATCGCCCAACGCCTCGAGCGCTGTCTTGCGCTCCGCGCCGGGCAGATCGACGGTCGCTCCCGTGTAGAGCTCGAGAGCTTGTGCTCCCAGCCGGTGAGCGGCCTTCACGGAGTCGAGCTCGGGCGCGATCAACAGCGCGGCCGGGATACCCGCATCCTCGAGCGAGCGCAGCATGGGCTGGACCGTGTGTGCCTGCGTGCGCAGCTCCAGCGGCGTCGCGCCACCCAGGTTCTGCCAGCTCTCGCCCGCGATCACCACACGATCCGGTCGGGCTTCGAGCGCGGCCTTGAGCAGGCTCGGGCTCGCCGTCATGCGTAGCTCGAGCCCGCGGCTCACCCGACGCAGGTGCTGCACTTCGCTCTCACCGATCAGCCGCAGATCCTCGGTCAGCGTGACACGCACGGCCGCCGCGCCCGCGAGCTCGGCGAGCGTCGCCGCAGCGGCAAGATCGATGCCCATCCGCCCGCCCGCGGCCTCGGCCAGCCTCGCTACCGGATCGATCGAAACCACCAGTGAGCGCATCAACTCCCCCCGCCGACAACACGGCGCACGACGTCCGCAAGATCGGCCGCGTACTCGCAGACGCGTCGCTCGTCACGTCCCTCGACCATGACACGGGCCTTGAGCTCGGTGCCGCTGTAGCGAATCAGCACTCGGCCCTGCCCTGCCAGCGCCGACTCGATGCGGCGGATCGCCTGCTGCACGGCTGGCAGTGATTCTAACGGCGGCTTGTCTGCCACCTCGATGTTGAGCAACACCTGCGGATAATGCACGAAGTCGGCGGTCAGCTCGGAGAGCCGCTTGCCGGTCCGGGCCAGGATGCCGAGCACCTGCAGTGCCGTCATCAGTCCATCGCCCGTGCGGCCGTGATCCGAGAAGATCAGGTGTCCCGACTGCTCACCGCCGAGGTTGTAGCCGCCGCTGCGCATCGCTTCGACGACGTGACGGTCGCCCACCTGGACGCGCTCGAGCTCCAGCCCCGCGTCGGCAAGCGATTTCTCGAGCCCGAGGTTGCTCATCACGGTCGCGACGACGCCACCGCCCTTCAGCAGCTCGCGCTCGGCCAGATTGCGTGCGCACAGCGCAAGGATCTGGTCGCCGTCGACGACCTCGCCACGCTCGTCGATCAGGATCACCCGGTCGGCGTCACCATCGACGGCGATGCCGACGTCGGCGCGCACTTCGCGCACCTTGCCAGCAGCGTACATCGGATGCGTCGAGCCACAGCCCTCGTTGATGTTGCGCCCGTTGGGCTCGACCGCGAGCGCGAACACCTCGGCACCGAGTTCGGACAGCACAGTTGGCCCGACCTTGTAGGCGGCGCCGTTGGCGCAGTCGAGCACGACGCGCAGACCGTCGAGCTTGAGCTGCGCTGGAAACGTATTCTTGAGGTAGACCACATAGCGGCCTTCGGCGTCGTCGATGCGCGTCGCCTGTCCGATCTCGTCGGAGTCCGCGAGCGCGTGGGCGAGCTCGCCGCTGCGGAGCAGCTGCTCGATCTGGCTTTCGATCGCATCGGGCAGCTTGTAGCCGTCGTGACCGAAGAACTTGATGCCGTTGTCCTGATACTTGTTGTGGCTGGCCGAGATCATCACACCGGCATCGCAGCGCATGTCCACCGTCAGAAAGGCCAGCGCAGGAGTCGGCATCGGGCCGACCTGGATCACGTTGACGCCCATCGAGCTCACCCCCGAGGCGAGCGCGTCCTCGAACATGTAGCCCGACAGTCGAGTATCCTTGCCGATCAGGATGCGGTGCCGTCCTCGCCCGCGACCGCGGAACACGTGCGCGATCGCCTGGCCGAGCTGCAACGCGATGCTGGGCGTCATGGGATGGACGTTCGCGGTGCCGCGGACGCCGTCGGTTCCGAACAGTTTGCCTTCGCTCACCCGGTCTCTCCCGGCCCATCGACCTCGAGGGTCTCATCGGGCTCGATCGCCTCGATCTCGATCACGATTCGCACCGGCTCCTCGTCCTCCTTCCACACGCTGCCCCCACCGAGGTAGAGCCGCACTTCGCGTTCTTCGCTCTCGGCGAGGCCAGTCAGCACGATTGGCTCGGTCACGACCTCGTCGAGCTTGAGCACCTGGCTTCGCGCGCCCGCCAGCCATACTCGACTCGGCACCACGCGGAGATCCTTGAGCCGAAAGCCCTCTGCCGGCTCCCCCTCGAGGTCGGGGTGGACAGTGACCGGCTTGCGGGCCTTGGCGTCGAGCCGCAGGGTGATCTGCGATGGCGCGAGCTGCGTAGTGCTAACCCCACGCGGCAGTGAAACCGGCGGGTTGGGCACATTGATCGTGGTGACGCCGCGCTTGCTGCTGCTGATGTCGATAGGAAACGACAGCTGATCCTTCTCGATGTTGCGCAACGCCGCCGCCGACCCGCGCACGTGAATGCTGAGCTCGTCCGCTTTCCTCTCGGTGATCACGAGCGACTCCGGAACCCCGCGGAGCTCTACCGGAACGGTGAGCACTTGCTCGATGTTCGCCTGCCCCTGAGAGAGAGCCCACAAGAGGCTCGCGATCAGGAACGCGCTCACCAAGAGCAGTGGGCGAAAGCTTGAAATGCGACGGCGCACCAACGTGTAACTCCCCGGCCTGTCTCGACCTCGACCCGCGGCGGGCCTACGAAGCGCTCGGCGTTTCCTGCGGCGGGCCCGCCAGCTCCAGCGGGCGCTTCACATCCTCGGCCGCCGCCGGCAGCTCCTTGCGCTCGCCAGTGAGGATTTCCTGCAGCAGCACGCGCAGGTGCGGACCATCGATGTCGCGCAGCATTTCACCTCCGAGCACGACCGAGATGCCCGCGGTCTCCTCGGACACGACGATCACGAGGGCGTCGCTCTGCTCGGTGACTCCGACGGCGGCACGGTGGCGCGTTCCCACACCCTCGGGCAAATCCTGACTCAGTGTGAGCGGCAGGATGCATCCGGCCGACAGGACGCGGCCGTCGCGCACCACGACTGCGCCGTCGTGCAGTGGCGACTGCGTCTGGAAGATCGAAATCAGCAGGTCGGTCGAGAGTTCGGCATTGATCGACGTTCCCTGCTCGATCTGATCCGACAGTGCGCTCTCGCGCTCGAGCACGATGAGCGCTCCGGTCGCGCGATGGGCCAGAACCTGGGCCGCGCGTACGACCTCCTCGACCATCGCCGACGCTTCCTGATCCGGACGCAGGAACAGGCCGAATCGCCCAACGCGCGCAAGGGCCCGCCGGATGTCGTGCTGGAACAGCACGACGATGATCAAGACGGCCGATCCCATGAATGTGTCGAGGATCCAGCGAGTCGTGGCGAACTGGAAGAACTGCGAGGCTAGCGAGAGCGCGATCAGCACGATGACGCCGAACAGGATCTGGACCGCGCGGGTGCCGCGGATCAGCAGCAATAGCCAGTAGATCGCGAAGGTGACCAGGCCGATGTCGATGGCGTCGCGCCACGAGAACTTGCCGCCGGCGAACTCGATGAAATCCTGCAGCAGCTGCCAGCCGTACTCGATCATGTCCGCCCCTTCTGCTGCGCCGCACCGAGCGCACGGCCAACCTCCACCGCACGCCGCGCTCCCGCAACGTCGTGGACACGCACCGCGTCGACTCCGAGGAAGGCCGCAACCGCGCAGGCGGCGTGGCTCGCCTGGTCGCGATCGCCGACAGGCTCGCCGGTCAAGGTGCCGAGAAACGATTTGCGCGACGCGCCGAGCATCACCGGAAGCCCCAGCTGCTCACGCAGGCGCGAGACACCGGCGATCAGCGCGAGGTTGTCCTCGAGGCGTTTGCCAAACCCGATGCCGGGATCGACGACGATGCGCGAGCGGGCGACGCCGGCGCGCTCGGCGATCGCGACGCTCACCGCGAGCTCGTTCAAAACCTCGCTGAGCACGTCGTCATACTGCGGCTCGCGCTGCATGTTCGCCGGAGTTCCCCGCATGTGACCGATCACCAGCGTGGCAGCGTGGCGCGCTGCCACGGCCGGAAGCTCTGGATCGTGGTGGCAGCCAGACACGTCATTGACGATGCTGGCCCCCGCGTGCAGAGCGGCGTCAGCCACCTCGGACTTGCGGGTGTCGATCGAAATGCCGATCTCGCGGGCGGAGACGACGTCACGCAGGGCTTCGACGACCGGAAGTGTGCGGGCCAGCTCGACTTGGGCCGAGACACCAGTCGATCCGGGACGCGTCGACTCCCCCCCCACGTCGAGGACGTGCGCGCCCGACACGACGAACTCCTTGGCAACTGCGAGCGCGCCCTCCACATCGACGGCTGCACCCGCGCGAGCGGCCACGAAGCGTCCGCCGTCCGAGAACGAATCGGGAGTGGTGTTCAGGACGCCGACGATCGTCGTACGGTGCCCAGGGAAGTCGCAACGGCTGTCCGCCACGGCGGGCCCCTTCAGCCCGGCATCGGCTCGGGGTCGGGAAGCTTGCCGTCCGCGACCTCGTCGTCCGTCTCTTCGGGAGAAACGGGCGGCGTCTCGGACGGGTCTTCGTCGCCCCCGGACTCGACCGGGCTCGGCAACGGGGGGAGCGATGCACCCTTCATAATCAACGCGAGATCGCTGGTCTCGAGCGTTTCACGTTCGAGCAGGGCCTGGGCGATGGTCTCGAGCTTGTCGCGGTGTTGTTCGAGCTGACTCTTGGCCTCGGCGTAGTTCCCGTGAAGGATCACCGTGATCTCCTGGTCGATCTCGCGCGCCATAAAGCTGCTGTAGTCCTTGCGCGCCACGATGTCGCGACCCAGGAAGACATCACCGCCCTCCGGATTCGAGTAGGCAACAGGCCCGAGCTTGTCGCTCATGCCGTACTCGCAGATCATGCGGCGCGCCCAGTCGGTCGCCTGCTGCAGATCGTTGGATGCGCCTGTCGACAGATGGCCGAAGACCAGCTCCTCGGCCGCACGCCCCCCCATGGCGTGCTTGATGATCGCCAGGATCTGCAAGCGCGTGTAGTTGAGGCGATCCTCGACTGGGAGCGTCTGCGTCAGACCGAGCGCCATGCCGCGCGGGATGATGGTCACCTTGTGAACGGGATCGGAATCCTCGGTCAGGAGCGCAACGAGCGCGTGCCCCGCCTCGTGGTAGGCGGTGATGCGCTTGTCCTCCTCACTCATGATCATGCTGCGCCGCTCGGCTCCGAGCAGCACTTTATCCTTGGCATGCTCGAAGTCGCTCCGCGCGACCCGTGCGACATCGCGGCGCGCTGCCAGCAGCGCCGCCTCGTTGACCAGGTTCTGCAGGTCTGCGCCGGCGAAGCCCGGAGTCCCGCGCGCGATCACCCCGAGATCGACGTCGCTCTCGAGCGGCACGCGGCGGACGTGGATGCGCAGGATCTGCAGCCGCCCGCGCACGTCGGGGCGCGGCACGACGACGCGGCGATCGAAGCGGCCCGGACGCAGCAGCGCAGGGTCGAGCACGTCGGGGCGGTTGGTGGCCGCGATCAGGATCACGCCCTCGTTGCTCTCGAAGCCGTCCATCTCGACTAGCAGCTGATTGAGCGTCTGCTCGCGCTCGTCGTGACCGCCGCCAAGGCCAGCGCCGCGGTGCCGACCGACCGCGTCGATCTCGTCGATGAAGATGATGCAGGGGGCTTGCTTCTTGCCCTGCTGGAACAGATCGCGGACGCGCGAGGCGCCGACGCCTACGAACATCTCGACGAAGTCCGAGCCGGAGATCGAGAAGAAGGGCACGGCTGCCTCACCGGCCACGGCACGCGCCAGCAGCGTCTTGCCGGTACCCGGCGGTCCCACGAGCAGGACACCCTTCGGAATTCGGCCACCGAGGCGCGTGAACTTCTTCGGCTCGCGCAGAAACTCGATGATCTCTTCGAGCTCGGCCTTGGACTCCTCGATGCCCGCGACGTCCTCGAAGGTCACCCGCTGCTGGTTCTCGGTCAGCAGGCGCGCGCGCGACTTGCCGAAGCTCATGGCCTTGCCGCCGCCGGACTGCATCTGGCGGATGAAGAAGATCCACAGGCCAATGAACAGCACGAGGGGGAACCACATCAGCATGATCTGGCGCCAGAAGCTGCTCTCTGCCTTGGGCTCGAACTTGAAGGTAATGCCGCGCTCGTTGAGCGATGTCGCGAGCTCGGAGGCGGCCTCCGGCGGTGCGTAGGTGGCGAACTCGCCGCTATCACCGAGCTTGCCGGTGATATGACCGTCCTCGATCGTGACGTCCGAGATATCGCCGTCTGCCAGCTCGGTCAGGAACTCGCTATAGGCGATTTCAGGAGGTGCCGTCTCCTCTTGCCGGAGCAGGGTCACGAGCAGGAGGATCACCACCAGGATCACGACCCAGAGCGCCATGTTCTTGTAGAACTGCTGGTTCAAGGTTTCTCCCGACGCGCCACGCTTCTACCGCCCGGATCACAGGGCGCTGTCCCCAAGGGTGCTCCACAGCGCCGCTGCAACACGAGAGACCCCAGCAGCCGAACGGGAGTTCGCAGCAAGGCCAGTGTGCGTTCCATACTCGACTGCTCCCGCGAGGTTAGCACTCGCTCGGACTCGCCACCGGGACAGGACGGGTAGGCCACTCGAGAACGAACGTCTCCCGCTCCGCGTACAGACGCAGCCCGCCCGGGAGCTCGATCACCTTGCCGGGCGTAGCCAGCTTCCCTCGTCTCAGAAAAGCCAGGACTCGCTCGATGTGACGCTGAGTCAGCTCCCGTCCGCCGCCGGCCCGCTCGATCAGCCGCTTCACCACCCGCTGTGCGAGCGGCTCGGGCAGCTCGATCCAGTGGTCTCGCTCAATCACGCTGCGTCCTTCCTGGCTCTGGACCCGCTGGGCGAACTCGCGAGCCACCAGTGCATCGATCCACTCCGCGTCCCTACGATGTGCTTCGGCAAGCCTGCCGAGAGTCCTGAGCAGCTGGGGATTGAAGCTGCGTGCGAGCTGCGGGAGCCAGTGGTGGCGCAGCCGGTTGCGCGCGTAGGCGTCGCTGGCGTTGGAGGCATCCTCGCGGAATCGCAGACCGCGCTCCGCGGCGTAGGCCTCGAGATCCACGCGAGCGACGGCGAGTAGCGGGCGCATGATGCGGCCGTCGGGCGAGGCCACCGGGATGCCGGCGAGTCCGTCGGGCGCGCAGCCGCGCAGCAGGCGCAGCAATACGGT
Organism: Myxococcota bacterium; assembly: GCA_036336835.1. Classification (GTDB taxonomy): domain Bacteria; phylum Myxococcota_A; class UBA9160; order UBA9160; family UBA4427; genus JAYZFK01. Next base: position 44,141 of record JAYZFK010000082.1, read on the forward strand.
CTCAGCCTGGTCGTCGGCAGTGTGGGCGGTCGCGATGACGTCGGCTTCTAGCTTCTGGAGCATTCGGCGGAGCGCCGCGTAGCGCAGACGCCGGGCCGCCTCCTGAAGCGTTGGACGCGAGCGGCTGGAGCCGCCTTCGCGCAGCGCCTGCGGGTCGACGCGCTCCAGTGCGAACGGGAGATCCAGACCCGTCGCCAGCTCGCCGACGAAGCGCGCGTCGGCCTCCGACGCCTCGCCGCGCAGGCCGTGATCGACGTGACCCACCGACAGCTCGAGCTCGAACCGGTCCTGGAGTCCCAGCAGGCTGTGCAACAGCGAGACGGAGTCGAGCCCGCCCGAGACGGCCACCAACAGATGGCGACCCCGGAGATCGAGGGCATCGAGCGCCCGCCCGACTTCACGCTGGATCATCGAGCGCAAGCGTAGACCAGGAAATGGGTTGTGTAGAGCGGCATGGAGTGAATCGACAACGAGTCTTTCGGCCCACTGCGTGAGGTTCCAGACCCCATGTGAAAAACCCTAGCCGTCGCGAGCGCCCCGGGAATCGATCTGCGCGAGGCACCATCAGCTCCTCGAAGTACTCCAGGCGAGGTGAAATACAACCGAATCGAATGAGCGGCACGCGACTTGCTTATAACTTGCTTCTAGTTGGCGGCGACTAGCAGGAGCATCCCGTGCACTTCCGACGATTGCGATCGAGTTACATGCTAGGGATCGGCGCCGCGGCTGTCGGACTTCTCACAGCCACGGTCCAGGCAACCCCGACCGACCCCTCTCTGGCGCTGCGCGCCGCGAGCGCGACGAGCGGCCGGGTCGTGATGCTTCGCATCGAGGGGAGCTTCCATGCGAGTGATCTCACGCAGGTGGCGTTCCCGCTCCAGGTTCTGGTCAGGGATCTCGACTCCGGTGCCGACTACCTGCGATACGACATCGCGCGCGGCGGCTTCAGCGGAACGGACTGGATGCTCGCCGACGGGCTGCAGGCGCGCGACGTGACCGGACTGCTGGCGGGCGGGACACCCGAGCCGACGGCGCAGCTGCTCGAGCTCAGCGAGGACCGCATCGACCTCACGCTCCCGAGCGAGTTCGCCGGGAGGCGGGTCGAGGTTCAGCTCTTCGTAGTGCACGGGGGCACAGCCGTGCTCTCGAACCCCCTTTCGCTCAGGATTGGAGAGGCGTCGTGATGCGGCGCGCTGGTCTCATCCTCGCGCTGCTTGGATCGACGCTCCTCGGGAGTGTCTGCGAGAGTGGACCGGACTCCGTGCTGGCAGGAGACCCGGCTGACCCCGTGACCGGACTGGTCTACGAGATCGTTCCCGGTGCGCCGCGCATCGCTGCCGGACCAGACGGCTCGTTCGGAACTGACGACGATCAGGTCGGTCCCGAGATCGGGGACATCGACCTGGTGATTCGCTCGCTTGCAAGCTTCGTAGGCGCAATCCCGCCGACTGCACCACGACGCGCGGGCGGCGCGATCCCGACCGTCGTGGCGGGGCGTCTGGGTGTCGGCACGGGCATCCCGTTCAGTCTCGCGCTGACCGACGGCGTCCTGCCGTTGGGCCCGCCGGTTGTACTCGACGACCTCTCGGACCTCCCGATGCTGGTGCTCGCGTATGCGGATTTCGACGGCGATGGCTACATCGGAATCACGCAGCTCGATGGCGATGCGCTCGACAGCGATGTCGAGGAGGCCGAGCTCGTTCCCATCGCGCGTCGCTATGCGTTCCTCCCACAGACTACGACCTCGGGTGAACTCTTCGCTCAGGCAGGTGGGCCACCGGGCGCCGAGCTCGACGTGGTGCTCTCGGTCGTCACCTGGGCGGGCCGACGGCGGCCCGGTTTCTTCTCGGGCGCCGTGCCGGACGGCCCAGCGCTCATGACGCGCCTCCCGTTCCATCCACTGACGAGCGTCCTCGACACCCTGGGCGACGATCCCGGTCCGGCGAGCGCTGGCTCACTGGTCGGCGCCGAGGTCCGGCCCGCCTTCGAGCCGGACCCCGGCGACCCGGCGATCGGCGAGGCGTTCACCATGCTGCTGGACGGCTCCCAGCCCTCTACCGATCGGGCAAGAATCCGGTCGAGCGAGTTCGTCCGCTTCGGACTTGCCGTCACGCCCAAGGCCGACTTCTTCGACGACATGCCGTCGCGCCCGTTGCGGCCCGGGTTCGACGACGCAGGAGCACGCGTGCTCTACGAGATCCTGCACCAGCTCAGCCTGCCAGACGATGGATCCTCGAGCGAGGCCACCGTGCGCGTGGTTCCGCTCGACGCATTTGGCAATATCGCGTCGCTCCCGATCGGCGAAACAGTCGAGCTGGAGGCATCGGGCTCACTCGAGATCCGCTGGCCGGACCGCGACGGGGATGTGCAACGCGAATCGCTCTCGATCCGCGACGGGCGGGGAGCGGATATCGTGATCGACGACTCCGGCGGCGCCCTGGACGACGCCGACTGGGGCCGCTTGACCGTCACGTCGCCCAGCGGGATCTACTTCCTCGACGTCAGCATTCCCGACCCGGATGTGGATGATTCCGGCCTCGTCGACTTCGGCGATCTCATGCTGATCGGGGCTCTGGACGGCGCGCGCGTCGGCGAGGCCGAGTATGACAGTCGGTTCGACCTGGACGGCAACGGGCGGCTCCAGGACGACGACCTGGACGAGGCCGCAAGTCATCTGGGCGCGGCGGTCACGATTCCCTGAGACGGCGCGACAGCGACCGTGCTCTGGCGTCGCCAGGAGCAGCGATGGACACTTCTCAGCCAGACTCAGTCCAGCAGATGGACGCATTCGACCAGGAGTCGGACGCGATCCGCACGCTGCTCCTCGTGATCGTCGCGGTCCTCGCGCGACGCAGCAGCATCTCGCCAACCGAGCTGGACGCGGTCTTCTCGGTCGCCGGCGATCTGGTCCGTGCGCGCTGGGGACCGCACTCCGTGGCAGAGCGGGAAGTCAACGGCTGTCGCGAGGACTTGACCGGGTCTGCGCCCCACGCACAGAAGGCCCCAGCACCGGAGGATGGCTCCCACTGGGAGCGCGAGCGGCCGATCGAGGTTCTTCATCAAGTGGCGGACGCGATTCGCACGCTGCTCATCGTGGCCATCGCCGCGCTCAGGGGCGCGGGCCGGATCTCGCAACGCGAGTTGGACGCGGTCTTCTCTGCGGGGGGGGATCTGGTCCGTCAGCGCTGGGGGCCGCACTCGGCGGCGGGCATCGTGATCAACGGCTGCCAGGACGACCTGACCGAGGCGCTCTCGGCGTTGGGCATGCACGGCGCGGGCAGGACTCGGACCGGGCTCTCCCCGGCGAGCACCGAGCAACGCTGCGAGGCGGGGAACGCGCCGCCTGCCAGTCGATCCGCCCCCCTCGTTGCGCCGGCTCCCGGGAGCTGACCTTCCCGCCGGGCGGCACGAGCCGAACCGGCGCTGCGAAGCCCGCTCAAACGACCGCTGACGCCGTCCCGAGCAGCGCGCGGGTGGCGTCTGGCTTGTCGACCCACACGTCGCAGTGCACGCGCTCGCGGGTTCCCTCCGGCTCGCGCTCGCGCACCTTGCCGTGCACGCGGATGCTCTCGTCGCACCAGATCACGTTGGTGAGCTTGACCGACATCTTGCCGCCCTCGAGCCACCCCTGGCCGAATCGGTCGAGCATGATCTGCGATACGAAGCAGGTGGACATCATTCCCTGGACGACGATGCGCGGGAAGCCGAGCTTCTTCGCCTGGTCGGCGTCGGTGTGGTAGTTCGCGCCAGGCCCCGAGAACATCCAGCAGCGCCGTTGGTCGATCGTGTGCTCGACGCTCGAGAGATCCTCGCCCGTGGCCGTGGGGAAGACCGGGCGGGACTTCGAGTCCTTTGTCTTCGCAGTGCCCTCGTCGACGACGAAGCCGTCGCCCTCCCCGTCCTCGGGCTTCGGCGGCAGGAACGATTGATGGGTCCGGCCCCGAACGAGCAGCCGGCCCTGCTGCGCATCGAGGACGTCGGTCTCGTTGACGACGTAGTTCCGGCCGCGCTTGTGGTAGCGCGAGACGATCGTCGAGCGCGTGCGAATGCAGCTGCCTATCTCGATCGGGGCAAACAGCTCCCAGTCCTGCTGCGCGTGCAGGTTCCCGAACAAGTTCGCGAGATACCACTCGCCTACGAAGCGGAAGCACTCGGAGTGATGGAGCAGCGGCGGCGCCACGTGCTGGTAGAGCGGGTGATGATCGTCGAGGGCATCCTGGTAGAAGTCGACGACCTCCGGGGTGATCTCGTACTCGTTGATGCCGCAGTGGCGGCCGACGTGGGCGGGCTGTCCGGTCAGGTTCACGGTGCGTCCTCCGATGGTCGAACGTGTAGCGCGTTGGCTGGCGGGCGCCCGGCGGCTCGCCTATGCCTGCAGCGAGGTGGAAGTGACCGTGCACAACGTGGGCGGCTGGACTGCGCGCTGGGCCCGGGTGGCGCCCGACCGGCTTGCGGTGGTCGACGGCGATCTGCGTTTGACCTACGCCGAGTTCGATGACCGGGTGGCTCGCACCGCCGGCTGGCTCGCCGGGCGTGGCGTCGCCCGGGGGGACCGGGTGGCGATCGTGTCGTCGAATTGCGCCGCCTACCTCGAGCTGGTGCTCGGGGCGGCGCGCGTCGGAGCGCTGTCCGTGCCGATCAACACACGACTGTCGCCCCGGGAGCTGGCGTTCCAGCTCGATGACTGTCGGCCGGCGTTGGTCGTCTGCGAGCCGGCGTTGCGCGAAACACTACTGGCCGCGGGCACTCAGACCTCGCACGAGCTCGCTCAACTGGTCGAGGTCGGCGACCGCTACGACCGCGAGCTGGCAATCGCGCCGGCGTCCGGCGTGACGCCAGTCGCCGCCGACGATCCGATGATGATCCTGTACACCTCGGGCACGACGGGCTCACCGAAAGGAGCCGTGCTCCCCCATCGCAAGACCCTCTACAACGCGCTCAATGCCCAGCTGTACTTCGGCATCCGCAGTGGCGAGGACCGCGTGCTGGTCGCGAGTCCGCTGTTCCACTCGCTAGGCCTCAAGATTTTGTCGCTGCCCGTGTTGTATGCGGGCGGCACGCTGGTGCTGCTTCGACGGTTCGATCCGGCGGAGTTCTGGCGGGCCGTGACACGCGAGCGGATCACCTACTCGGGCGGAGTGCCAACACAGTATCGCCGACTGCTCGAGCAGCTCGGGGGCGCGGCGCGCGAGCTCGATCGCAGCAGCCTGCGCTTCCTGTTCACGGCGGGGGCAGCTGTGGCACCGGAGACGGTACGGGCCTACCAGCGCCAGGGCCTCGTACTGAAGCAGGGCTTCGGGCAGACGGAGACCTCCATCCTGTGCTGCCTGCACGAGGACGACGCGGTGCGGAAGGCGGGCAGCGTCGGCCGCCCGGTGTTCCACGCCGAGCTTCGGATCGTCGACCGCGAGTGCTGCGCCGATCCACCTGAAGACTGGCGCGAGGTCGCGTCGGGCGAGGTCGGCGAGATCGTCGTGCGCGGGCCGATCACGATGCTCGGCTACTGGGAGCGGCCCGACGACAGCGCCGAGACCCTCCGCGGCGACTGGCTGAGGACCGGTGACCTCGCTTCACGCGACGACGAGGGCTTCGTCACGCTCACCGGCCGGGCGCACGACATGTATATCTCGGGCGGCGAGAACGTCTATCCCGCGGAGATCGAGAGTGTGCTGGCCGAGCATCCGGCGATTCGCGAGGTGGCCGTGATCGCGGTACCCGATCCCGACTGGGGCGAGGCCGGGCGCGCCCACGCGGTGCTCGAAGCCGGGGCGACGCTGCGGCTCGAGCAGCTGCGCCACTGGGCCTCCGAACGACTCGCGCGCTTCAAGCTCCCCCGCGAGCTCGTGATCGTCACCAGCCTGCCGCGCACGGCCAGCGGCAAGGTCCAGAAGCACGAGCTCGGCTAGCGCCAGCCGCCTCAGCTCGCGGTCCGGTTCGATCGCCCGCGCATCGAGGAGCACGACGGTAGCTACTGCCAGGCGCTCGGCGGGAGCACGAAGGGATCCTCGGCTTTCTCGAGCCAGGCCGCGATCTGGTCCGCCAGCTCGCTGCGCTTCTGGGCGTGGTCGGGATCTTCGGCCAGGTTGTGCAGCTGATAGGGGTCGGCCGCGTTGTCGAACAGCAGCCAAGGTCCGTCGGACCGCACCGCGTAGGTCCAACGCGCCGTGCGGAAGCCGCGGAAGCGCGGAGCCGGGCGCCGCGCGGGCGGCAGGTGCTCGGTCCGACGGTTCAGGATGTGGAAGATCGGCTGTCCCGCCGGCTCGGGGCCGGGCTCGCCGCGCAGCCAGGGTGAGTGATCCTGGCCGGCCCAGTCTGGCAGTGGCGGGACCCCCGCCAGTCCCGCGATCGTGGGCGCCATGTCGATCGCGCCGAAGACCGCATCCACCTGCGTCCCCGCTGGCACCAGTCCCGGCGCCCGCACCAGGAACGGGATGCGGATCGACTCCTCGTACGGGAAGCGCTTGTTGCTCAAGCCGAACGATCCCTGCATGGCTCCATGGTCCGAGGTGTAGATCACGATCGTGGGGCGATCGAGGTCGAGCGCTTCGAGCCGCGCGAGCACGCGGCCGATCTCGTCGTCGATCGCGCTGATGTGCGCGTGATAGCCTTGATACGAGGCAAAGGGCGAGGCGAGCTGCTGCGGAGGGCGGTAGTTGCGCCGGTAGGACAGCGCCCCTTCCGGGTAGAGCGCTCGCTTCTCGGCGGGTGCATCCGTGAACACCGCATGCGGCGGATTCCAGGACAGCATCAGCAGCCACGGCCTCGAACGGTGTCGCTCGACGAAGGCGAGCGCCTGCTCGCTCATCACGCGGGCGTTGTAGCCCTCCTCGTTTTGGTGCCAGACATCGCGCACCGCGCCGACCCAGCGGCCGCCCGCGTGATCGTCACTGTCCTGCCACACGATCGAGCTGTCGAACCCGAACGCCGTCGCCGTCCAGTTGGCGAGATGGAGCTTGCCGACGTAGCCGGTGACGTAGCCGGCCGCCCGAAACGCCGTGGCGATCGTGGGCTCGTGTGCCCGCAAGCCAAATCCGTTGTCGATCACCCCGGTCTGATAGGGCCAGCGCCCCGACAGCAACATGGCGCGAAACGGCGCGCACAGCGGATAGTTGCTGATGGCGTGAGTAAACGAGGCCCCCTCGGCCGCCAGCCGATCGAGCGAAGGCGTCTGCAGCTCCGGCATCTCGCTGTGGCCCATCGAGTGCCAGCGATGCTGATCGCTGAACAGCACGATCACGTTCGGCTGCGGCGCGTCGCTCGGATCGCTGCAGGCGGCCAGCGCGAGCGCTGCGAGCAGGATTGCGCACCCCCGTGCGGCGAAGCTCATCGGCGGGCGTGCTCCGCACCCTGATCGAGCGGCAGCGTCAGGACGACCCGGCCGGTCGCGTGATCCCCGAGCTGGTTGGCAGCGCGAATCTCGACCTCGACGACGATCTCCTCCCCCTCCTGACCGCTGCGAACGACCTGACCGCTGAAGCGCAGGATCTGGTCGGGCAGCGCCGGAGCGCCCAATCGTATCGAGATGCTGCGCAACATCGCCTCGGATCCGGCCCAGTCGGTGACGAACCGCGCCACGTAGCCGTTGGTGGTGAGGATGTTCATGAAGACGTCCGGCGCGCCCTGTGCTGCGGCGAAGTCGCGGTCGTGGTGCGCGGGCATGAAGTCTCGCGAGGCGATCGCTCCGGCGACGATCACGGTCGCGGTGACCGGCAGATCGAACGGCGGCAGCTCGTCGCCGACGGCGATCGTTAGAGCCCGGTGCGCACCGTCGAATGGCCCGGTCATGCGCTCGCTCCGACCCCGCCCGGCTGAACCGCCGGCGCGAACTTGAGGATGCGGAAGCGCTGGCGGCCGACGACCTCTGCGTGCTGGTCGGTGTAGGTCGTCAGCCAGGTCACGAAGTAGCCAAGGCCGAGCGCGGTCGTCTTGCGCGCCGAGATCGACTCCAGCACGGTGGACGACTGGACGCGGTCGCCCGGACGCAGGTAGCGCACGAACTCGAGCTCGGAGTTCGTGGCCAGCGTGCCGGTGTAGCCGGCCTCGGCAAGCTTGCGAAACGGACTGTCGGGGTCGATCTCGCCCGACGAGCCGCCCCGCTCGGCGATGCCCTCGATCCGCGGGCGCGCCATCGTCCACGTCTGGAGCATCGCCGGCGGCGCGACGATTCCGCCGAACCGGCTGTTCGCAGCGCGCGACGCATCGAGGTACACGGGGTTGCGGTCATCGAGCGCGTCGACCCAGTGCCGGATCATCGGCAGGTTGACCTCGTCGGGCGCCACCGACGGTCCCGAAGCGCTCATCGGCTTTCCGATCCAGATTTCGAGTCCGGCTCGCAGCGAATCCGATTCAGCGTCTGACATCGAGGCCTCCTCGAGCGCCCCCGCCCGGTACGCGGGTGACGCCACTCTACCCCGCGACGGCGCGGGCAGCGCTCGTGGTACCGTTGCCCTCCCATGTCGGTTCGACTCGTGGCAATCCTAGTTGGTGCCAATTCGACCGTTGCCACCAGGGCCGGATTCGTGCCGCGCCCGGCCGCTGGCAAGCTTGCAACCCGGACGCCGGGCACCCGGGGCTGGTCTGCCTCCCACCGCTCCGCCCAAGGAGATCTCCGTGGCACATGACCTGGTGATTCGGGGCGGAACCTTGTACGACGGAACCGGTCGAGCCGGCAAGAGCGGGGATCTCGCCATCGACGGCGAGCGGATCTCCCAGCTCGGCGGCCGCGCGGCCGCCGGCACACGCGAGATCGACGCCACTGGGCTCGCCGTGGCACCTGGCTTCATCGACCCCCACACGCACTACGACGCGCAGATCTGCTGGGATCCGAACCTCACTCCTTCCTGCTGGCAGGGCATCACGAGCGTGGTGATGGGCAACTGCGGCTTTACGGTGGCGCCCTGTCGTCCAGACGATCGCGAGCGCATCATGCGCATGCTGACGCGAGTGGAGGGGATGAGCCTCCCGGCCCTGCGGGAGGGCATCGACTGGACCTGGGAGCGATTTCCCGAGTACCTCGATGCCATCGAGGTCGGCTCTCCGGGCCTGAATGTGGGCGTGCTGGCCGGCCACTCGGCCATCCGTTACTTCGTGATGGGAGACGCCGCAACCGAGCGGGAAGCGACGCCCGCGGAGATCGAGGCCATGCGCGGCCAGGTGCGTGAGGCCATGGAGGCGGGCGCGCTGGGCTTCTCGACGTCGATGGCGCCGACCCACATTGGCGGCGACGGCAAGCCGGTGCCGAGTCGCCTCGCGAGCGACGACGAGGTCCTCGAGCTAACCCAGGTGCTCGCCGAATACGGCCGCGGCGCCTTCGAGATCGTGACGCGGAACCTCGTCGACGTCGACGTGCCCATCGCTGTCGCGAAGCAGACTGGTCGCCCCGTCACGATGCTGGGCATCGTGCGTGACGAGGAGCGCGTGAAGCTCGATCGTGCACTCGCCGAGGGACACCGCGTCATCGTCCAGACGACCTGCCGACCGACCAGCATGGAGTTTCGGCTGGACGAGATGGGCTTGTTCGACCAGCTGCCCAGCTGGCAGGAAACCGCCGCGCACAAGGGAGAACCGCTGCGCGCGCTGCTGCGGGACGTCGCGTTCCGGGTGCGCTTCCGCCGCGATGTAGAGGGCGAGTTCGAGGGCTTCCGCCTGTTCAAGGGCGACTGGGATGGGGTCTCGGTCCTGACGGCCGACGAGCCCGCGCTGAGCAAGTACATCGGCTCGACCGTCGGCGAGATCGCGAAGGCCCGGGGGCAGGACCCGCTCGAGACCTTCTTCGATGTGGCGCTCGAGGACGACCTCGCCATGCAGTTTGGCTACACGCTCTCAGGCGACGAGGGCCGCGGCCCTGGCCTGCTCGACGACAACCAGATGATCGGGCTGTCGGACGCCGGGGCGCACCTCACGTTGCTCGCCGACCACGCCTATCCCACCTACTTCCTGGGCCGCTGGGTCCGCGAGCGCGGTCTGATGCCCCTCGAGCAGGCGGTGCGCAAGCTCACCCAGGTGCCGGCCCAGTTCTTCGGGATTCCCGAGCGCGGTGAGCTGCGCGAGGGCTGGTACGCCGACCTGGTGCTCTTCGACCCCGAGCGGATCCTGCCGCACGAGCCCGAGCTGGTGAGCGATCTCCCGGGCGGCAGTCGGCGTCTGGTGACACGAGCCGATGGCATCGAGGCCGTCGTCGTCAACGGCGGCGTGGCAGTCGAGGCGGGCGAGCTCACCGGGGAGCGGCGCGGACACGTGATCCGCGGCGCCTGAACTCGCATCGAGCAGACCATGGCTAGCCGACTCCGGCCCTGCTCCGCATGAGACACGTTCGTGACACGATCGCGGGCTGGAGCCTCGGACTGAACGAGGGTCTTCCGCAGCCCCGCTGGTGGCTCTCGCTTGGCCCGCGCGTGGCCCACTTCGCCGGCATCGCACGCCCGACGCGGCTCGCGCGCGGGGCGCGTGGACTCGGGCCGATCGAGTGATGCGCCGCATCCTGGTGACCGGCGCCAGCGGCCTGATCGGCTGCCACACGACCGCCACCCTGGTCCGCGAGGGCTTCGCAGTGCGAGCCCTGCTGCGCGATCCGGCGAAGCTCGAGACCGTGCTGAAGCCGTTCGCGCTCGCTCCGGGCACAATCGAGGTGCAGCGGGGCGATGTCACGCAGCGCGACAGCGTCGCACCGGCGATGGTCGGGTGTGATGCCGTCATCCACTGTGCCGGGCGGTTCTCACATGACCTGTCGGAGGCGGACGCACTGCGCGCGGTCAACGTGCAGGGCACCGAGAACGTGTTGCGCGCGGCCGTCGATGCACGACTCGACCCGGTGATCCACATCTCGAGCCTGTTGGCGTTGCTGCCGCCGCGCGGCCCGAAGCTGACGGCCAACGACCCGATCGGAACCGCACGTTCGATGTACTCGCAGACCAAGGCCGACTCGGATCGAATCGCCCGCCAGCTCCAGGACGACGGCGCACCAGTTGCGATCGTCTATCCAGGCTCCGTCCAGGGTCCCCACGATCCGACGGTTGGCAGCGGTCCCGCGTTGTTCGCCGGCTACCTCGAGAGCGGCCGGGTCCTGGTCACGCGCGGCGGGCTCGCATACACCGATGTGCGCGACCTGGCCCGCTTGCTCGCACGACTCCTGGACCCGGGGCGGGGCCCGCGCCGCATCATGGCTCCGGCGGACTTCGTCGAGCACGATCGCTTTCACGACCTGCTGTGCGAACTCACAGGGCGTGCCTTGAAGGCCGACCGGGTGCCCGCCTGGCTGCTCGGGGGACTCGGAGCGCTCGGCGATCTGCGCCAGCGCCTCACCGGGCGTCCCGCGGCGCTCACCTCGGAGGCGGCCTTCGTGCTGACCCGCAGCGTTCCATTCGACGACGCGGAGGCTCGTGCACTGCTCGACGCACCGCCTCACGACGCGCGGCGATCCTTTCACGACCTGCTCCGCTGGATGTTCCAGGCGGGCGTGCTGAACGCCTCGCAGGTCGGCCGATTGGCCGACTAGCCGACGGCCGACCGAGCGAATCGACGACGAGCCAGGCTACACGCCTCCGCCCGCTGGAAACTCGATGGGCAGGGACGTGTAGCCGCGAATGAACTCCGTGCGATCGCGCTTCGCGGCCGCCTCGTCCACCTGGTAGTCCGGGATCCGGCGCAGCAGCTCTTCGAGCAGGATGCGTCCTTCCAGCTCGGCGAAGTTCGCGCCGAGGCAGCGGTGCACACCGTGGCCGAACGAGAGGATGCGCGGCGAACTCCTGTGGATGTCGAAGCGGTCGGGATCCTCGAACTCGCGTTCGTCCCGATTGGCCGAGGGATAGAGGAACATGACGGACTGGCCGGGCTCCAGGGTCTTGCCGCCGATCTCCACCTGCCTGGAGACGGAGCGCATCAAGAACTGGGTCGGCATGTCGTAGCGCAGGCACTCGCGGAGTCCCTGCGCAATGAGCGAAGGATCGGCGACCAGCTCGGCGCGCTGATCGGGATGCTGCGCCAGGCGCAGCACCGAGGTCGCGAAGACCTTCGGAAAGGTCTCGGTGGCACCCACCAGCAACAGGATCAGGTGCTGGCCGATCAGCTCGTCGCTCAGCAGCTCGCCGTCGACCTTCGCGCGCAGGAAGACGTCGATCGGCGACTCGGCCGGGCCGGTGTAGGAGCGGCGCGCCTTCGCGATGCCCTCGAGGTATCCGATCATCTCCTCGAAGGCGGACACACCCGTCTGCGTCATGCCTACTGTGCCCTCCTCCCGAGAGAGGAAGCGCTTCACGAGATCGACGACGTAACCGGCGTCCTCCTCGGGAAAGCCGACGGCGATGTTCGCCACACGCACGGCGACAATCTGGCCCAGCTGGCCAATCGCGTCGCCCTGCCCTTCGTCGATGAAGGAATCGATGCATTCTGTGACGAACCCGCGGATCGTCGCCTCGAGCGAGCGCACACGCCGGGGCATGAAGTAGGGCGCAACGGCTGCGCGCAGCTTCGTCTGACTGGGCGGATCCATGTGATTGAGGTTGGGCAGTGGTGGAATCGTCTTGGTGAGCAGATACTGCGGTGAGCTCCCCTGCTCCACTGTGTAGTGCCCGTTGTCCATCGATGCGTTCCAGATGTCGTCGAAACGGGCCAGGGCCCAGGCATCCCACTTCTCGAGATAGTGGACCGGCGACTCGGCACGCAGCGCTCGGTAGAAGGGATACGGATCGTCCAGCACCGCATCCGCGTACGGGTCGTACTCCGCCACGTCGACCGCAGTCATCGCCACTCCTGTCGGGCTCTCTCGCCTCAACCCTACTGCAGGCAGCGCTCGTCTACAGCATCGACGTCGCGCGTGCTCTCCTATTACAACGTGGCACGCAGCATGCGTCGTGGTCAGTCCCCCGGCCCGAGCTTGGCCAACGCCCGGTAGGCCGCGTCGCGCAGCGCCTTCTCGCGCGGGTCGTCGACCAGGTAGACTCCCATCTTGTTCATCACGTAGCCCATCCCGAGTCGAGCGTCTGGATCCGCAAAGCCGAACGATCCGCCGGCCCCGGGTGTCCCGAAGGCGCGCGGACTCGAGGCGAAGTCATACACCGGGCTCGGCTTCATGAAGCCGAGAGAGAAGACGGTCTCGGCGCGCAGGACGAGGTCGTCGAGCCCCCCGCTCGGGTACACGGCATCCGCCATCAAGCTGTCGAGCGTCTCCTTGCGAAGTCCCAGCTCGCTGCCTCCACACGCGAAAGCACTGTAGAGCCTCGCAATGCTTCGCGCGTCACCGATACCGTTCACCGAGGGGATCTCGACCGCGCGCAGTGCCGGCGACCGGTTGAAGTCCACCCGGCCTCGCATCCGGGGATTGGCGAAGGCACGGCCAGTCAACGACCACGGGTTCAGCATCCCGAGCAGCATCTTCGGCGGAAGCGTGTTCGGCGCGCCCCACTTGAGGAGGGCGCGCGCGATACTCAGCGGATGAATCCGAGCGATACGCGACTCGGGAAACGTCGCGGGCAGGCCGATGTGGAAATCGAGACCGAGCGGCTCAGCCAGCTCTTCGCGGAAGAAACGCCCCAGGCTGCGGTGCTGCGGGTCGACGCGTCGCAGCAGCTCGCCCTGAAACCAGCCCAGGCTGATCGCGTGGTAACCGTGGCGCGAGCCGGGCTCCCAGGCCGGCTTCTGCCGCGCCAGGATCTCGGCCAGCCGGTCGAGATCGCCGAGAATCTCTGCGTCGAGCGGCTCGTCGACTGCACAGAGCCCGGCCTGGTGCGCGCACAGCTGGCGCACCGTGATGTCCTGCTTGCCCACCTGCGCGAACTCGGGCCAGTAGCGTGCGACGGGCGCGTCCCAGTCCAGAAGCTGGCGCGAGTGTGCGAGCGCCAGCGCGGTGGCGCTGACTCCCTTGGTGGTCGAGAACACCGTCGTGACCGTGTCCTGCTGCCAGGGACGGGTCCGTTGCTTGTCGAGATGCCCGCCCCAGAGATCGACGACCAGGCGCCCGCGGTGATAGACGGCAAATGCCGCACCGAACTCGCCGCGGTCGGCGAGATTTCTCTCGAACTCGTAGCGGACGCCTTCGAATCCGGACTCGGTCGTGCCGTGGACAACCCTCGCCGTGACGTCCGATCGCGTCATTGCCGCATGCTACCCGATAGAGTCCCACTACTCTCTTGACCGCCTGCCTTCGTCTGCCCGCCGCGGCTCCAGCAACTCTCGGTACGCCCGCCAGTCGACACGTGCTGTCGCGATCCCGGGCTCGAGCTGCCAGTCCCTCACGACCCTGGGCCCTGCAGTGCGTTCGAGGGCCGCATAGCCGCTCACATTCCAGCCGCCGACGAGCAACCCGCCATTGCGTCTGTCCTGGATGCGAAGGTGGGGCAGTGCCCGCTGGGCGCGCTCCAGGAATTCTGCCAGGTGGCCTCGGGCGAACGGGCGTCGAGCGCCAACGCGAAGGGTCCATGCGCGGCTCACGACCACGTCTGCACGGCCCCAGCGAAAGCCCGCGAGCACCGCGCCCTGCCCGTGGCGATCGGGCGAGCTGAGGTCGTGGAAGAGCGGTGCGAGGAAACGGAACGTCTGCCGGTCGATCACGATCAGCATCGGTTCGCGGGTCCACGGCTCGATCTCGGCGATCCGGGCGCGGACGCCGGCTGCGCTGGTGACGTGCTCGGTCAGACTGCGGGTTTCCAGTGCGTCGGCGGCCGTCCACGCACGCGGCCCAGCGGGCCAGGCGACGGCAACGCCCACGAGCGCGGCGGCGACAACGCCGTAGTGCCAGCCTCGATCCCAGATCAGCCCGAGCGGCGCTGCCAGCACGGGCACTGTGAAGGTCGCCAGATAGGCGCTGTGGCGGGTGCTGCCAAGCGGGAGGATCTGAAGCAGGGCAGCGGCGGCTGCAGTGGCAACGACTCCCGACGCGAGCAGGGCGAACCGGAATCGCCGTTGGGCGAGCAGCATGCCGAGACCGAGCAAGAAGAGCATGACGGCCGGAGCCTCGAACGGCTGGCCGAACAGGTAGCGCTGCACCCCGATGAAGCCGAGCCAGGCCTCGAAGGCGCTCTCGTGCATGAAGGGTCGGAGCCAGCCGCGTTGGGCTTCGCCCTGGAGGAAGCCACCGAGCAGGTGAGGCCGCAGATGCAGCTGATACGCGAGAACGACGATACCTAGCAGGACGCCCTGCGCCGCGCACCGCTGCAGCAGCTCGCGACGCGGCCGACGCGTGGCGAGCGCCTCGCCAACCAGCAGGCTGGCGAATGCCGGGAGCGAAACGAATGCGGCGTAGTGCGTGGACATGGCGAGCGCAAGCAGCGCAGTGTGCGCCACCAGATCGCGGAGCCGGCCCGTTCGCAAGTGTCGCAATCCAAGCCACGCCGCACTCGTGAGCAGTACGGTCAGCAGCGCGTACGGCCGCATCACCTGTGACAACATGATTGCGCCGGGGGAAACTGCGAGCAGGGCGCCTGCGACCAGCCCGGTTCTCCAGCCGGCGGCCTCGTGTCCGAGTCGAATCATCGCGTAGACCGCGAGCGTTCCGGCGACGAGGCTTGATGCGCGCAGTACCGCGAAATCGCTGCTCAGTGCAGCGAGTGCCCGAAGCAGCAGGTACTGCAGAGGGGGATGGGCGTTGCTCACGACTCCGTCGAAGAAGTGAGTCCACGATCGGCCCATTGCGAGCTGGTAGTAGATTCCCTCGTCGGGGTTGAGCCAGGGATCCAGGAAACCGCGCGCGCGCAACAGGAAGCCTACCGCGACGACACCGACAGCGATCGCGCCGGCATAGCGCGGCAGGACGCCTATCGTTTTCTCGTGGGGGCGCGTCACCAGCGGGTCCGCGTCAGCCGGCTGCCCGGGACACACTGCCCCGATCGTCGTCGCTCGAGTGTGCGACCGTCAGCACCTGAGCACGAAGATCTTCAGGTTCGTCCACAGATCTCGACCGATCGACAAGCATGAGACGTCAGCCGCAAGTGGGCTTCGCGACCAATGGTTTTCTGGCGAGTTCGCACGGCAGTCTACCGGACCTCTCGGGAACCCCCGACGCACACGAAAGCAGAGCGGACCGGAGAGTCTACGAGGTGTCGGGTCGATCGGACCAGCGCACCCGCCGGAAGGGGTCACGGTCTTCTCTTCGACTTGTCGGTGCCCGGAATTCGTGGGATCGTGTCCTGGAAGACGCACTCGCGCCGCGGCGAGGAAGGGGATCGACCCATGCTGACAACGAGCTCGGTCCACGGGCTCGATGCTGTGGTCATATGCGCAGCTTCTTCGGGCCTCTTCTTCCTGTCGTACCGCTTGCACGCTCTCGCAGCGCGCGTCCACCGGGCCGGATCCGCCAGACGCGGGCGGCGAGGCTTCGAGCCGAGCGCTTGACATTGGACATCCCTTGCAATGGGCGGGGCTGACCTGCGCTTCAGCGGCCGCTCGGCGCTCGTCACCGGCGGGGCGGGCGCAGGGCTCGGCTTCTCGATCGCCCGGCGCCTGGCGTCCGAGGGCGCACGGGTCGCGATCGTCGATCGCCACGAGCGGCGAACAACCGAGGCAGTCGACCGCCTGGGCTCGGAATTCGGCGGTGCGGCAGCAGCGGGGTTCGTACTCGATGTGGCCGATCGCGAGGTGGTCGCCCAGCGGTGGCCGGAGATTGCGCGCTTCCTCGGTACGATCGACGTGTTGGTCAACAACGCCGCGACCAATGCTCTCGGGCCCCCGTCCGAGCTGACCGACTCGGACTGGGACCGGGTCCTTGCGCTGAACCTGACAGCCTGCTTCACACTGATTCGGGCGGCGCTTCCCGGAATGCAGGAGCGCGGCCGGGGCGCGATCGTCAACGTCAGCTCGATCGCCGCGTTCGGCCACGGGGCCGGCAACAACGCTCCCTACGCCGCAAGCAAGGCTGGGCTCAATGCGCTGACACGCAGCGTGGCCGTTGCTGCAGGGCCCTACGGGGTGCGCTGCAACGCGGTCGCACCGGGCCTGATGGAGGGACCGTTCCTCGCTGGCCGTCGCGACCAGTTCCAGGACCAGCTCGAGCGCACCCCGCTGCGGCGCTTCGCCGAGCCCGGAGACGTGGCAGCCGTGATCGCGTTCCTCGCCTCGGACGACGCCCGCCACGTTACCGGCGAGGTCGTGAACGTGAGCGGGGGGGTCTCCCTGCGGCCTTGAGCGCTCCCGGCGCGAGCCGCTCCGCCCAACCGATCACCTACCTGCCGAGCCGGGCCGCGCTGAGCGGCTCGGCTGGTGTGTCGGAACTCGCTTTGCGGGTCCTCGGGCTCCAGCGACCCCGCCGACTGGCCGATAGGTCCAATCGGGCGGAGCGCCGGGCCTCGTCCCGGCGAAACCGGGCCGCACGGCTGCAATGCCATTGACCCTGATCCGTTGGGCCTGGACGGCCCATCACTCGAGGAAACCATGAACATCAATCCCAAGTCATCGAAGCTAGTTCTCGTCTGCGCGCTCGGCATGCTGGCGGCCTTCTTCGTGCCGTGGCTCGATTACTCCGACGCCGGAATGTCCGGCTACAACCTTGGCCTGCTCGGCCCCTTTGGATACTACGTCTGGATCGTTCCGGCTCTCGCCGCGGCGACCGTCCTGCTCAGCGTCCTCGGCGTCAGCAATCGAGGAATCGGCGCCGTCTGCGGAATCGTCCCGCTCGGGTCGATCGTTTACTTCATGTTCAGGCTGGTCAATGAGGGACAAGACCGCACGACTGAGGGGCTTCTGGGGCTCGCCGGTCGCGTGCTCGAGCTTGGAGCATGGCTCACGATCATCTTCAGCGTCGTGATCATCATCGCGGCCGTCGTTCGCCGGGCAGGATCCACGCCCCAGACTACACAGTCCGGGGCTTGAAGCGAGTCGGATCGGACGATGCACGCTGCGTCGATCCTGGGTCCGCTCGGACGGCCCGGACTCCGATTTCGAGGCCTGGCCCCGCGGCAGGCTCGCCCCGGCTCAGCTCGCTAACGCCAGATGGACGAGCAGGCGTCGACCTAGGCCGCCTGCGGGATCGTCGTCCTTGACGGTGTAGCGAGCAGGCTACTATACAGTCTGGACGGGGTAGGCCACGCGAATGCTCTGACTGGCGTCGGTCCCAGACTGGCTGCAGCCGCTCGTGGATTCGCTCAGGCTGGAGATCGGAGATGAATCGATCGCTCCGGCTAGCATATGTCCTGCTCGCGATCGCCTCGTTCACGATGCTTGCGGAGCGCTCGCAGGCATATGATGTCGAGGCCGATAGCACCACCAACACGGTCTTCGTCCTGTTGTGGAACGGCAATCCGGCGGCATCGTTCGAGTCCATCACGATCAGCGAGGCTCTGCCGGCCATCGTCACGCAGGCCACGGCGAGCATCATCCCGGCCTCGGTTCCCGCCAACGGGAGTGACCTCGCGGCCATCGACTTCGACGTCCCGGCGGGAGCAGCACTCGGCTCCAGTGGAGACCTCGTCATCACGGTGTCCGGGAGCGCGTCCGGCCAGCCGATCGACGTCGTCCTGACGGTGCCGCTGCAGGTCGTCGCGACGGCCCCGGCGGCACAGGGTGTCGTCGGTGTGGGGATCCCGGCACCCGACCCCGGCGGTGTCGACAGCGACGCCGACGGCGTCAGCGACGCGCTCGAGATCGCGTTTGGAAGCGATCCCTTCGATCCGGCTTCGATGCCCGGCAAGACGGTGTCGGTCCCGTCGCTGGAAGCCATCGGGCTCACATGCCTCGCCGCGCTGCTCATGCTGGGCAGTGTCTGGCTGATGCGGCGACGCCCGCCGCAGCCGAGCGTCCCATGAGCGCCGTGCGAAGGCACTGGCCGTTGTGGACCGTCGTTGCGCTGCTGGCGGCGACGAACGCACACGCCGGAGATCCCACGCGCATTCAGCTCGTGGCCGACATCCCGGCTCTGGCGCTCAGCATCGTCGATGCGTCGGGCGCGATCTCCGGAGAGGTCGACGGGATCGCGACCGATGCGCTGGCGGGCCCGAATCCGGGCGAGGTCATCGGGGCGGCGCAGCTGGGACTGTCGATTCCCACGACTTCAGGGGTAGTGACCTGGGGCCACCGCGACGGCACCGAAACCTTCGTCGCCGGCCTGCCCGCGATGGACGTCGATGGCAGCTATGCGGATCCCTTCCCGGGAGCGATCCTCGAGAAGCTCTACAACCCGCCGATCGAGTTCGACGCCACCGGTTCGAACAACGCGGCACAACGCAGCGTCTCGTTGGCGGTGCGCATCGAGCAGCCCTCGGGAGGCACGATCGTCGTCTGGAAGGACATCGTCCTGGTCAAACCCCCGGTGGTGCTCGTGCACGGCATCAGCCAGAACCCGTCGGCATGGGCCGGGTTCGAGAACGAATTCAGGAACAACCGCGGCTTCAAGACCTTCGCCGTCGACCACTCCGGGGGCTCGTATACCAGCGGCGCGCCAACCTGGGGGGGCAACGGGGACATCCACGACTCGTATCAATTCGTGCGCGGGAACATGCCCGGCTCGGTCGGAGTGGCCGAGGCGCTCGCCCGCTTCCGCACCGGAGACGCGACCGCGCATGCGGGCCTGAAGATCGTGGTGCAGAAGGCGGACGTCGTCGGGAGCAGCTACGGAGGCCTGCTCTCGCGCTGGTACGTCGAGCAGGCCGTGGACTATGGCGACGACGTCCGCAAGCTGATCACCATGGGAACACCGCACCGCGGCGTGCCCGCGACCAACATGAACGCGCAGGCAGCGAACGACGATGTCATCGCCAACGCCTCCTCCCAGCTCTTCTCGCCGTTCGACACCATGGCGGGCACCTTGCAGCTGATCGATGACCTGGGGTTCCTCCGCTGGAAGCAGGACCCGATGGACCCCATGAACGACGACGTCGTCCCCTCGCTCCAGGTGATGACCTTCGGCTCGGAGGTCCTGGCCCAGCTCAACGACTCCGCGCCCTTCCGCGACGACGTGGCCTACGGCTCGATCGTGGGCATCGAGGACCAGCTCGACTTCGTGGTCTTCGTGATCAACATCCACTACGACCTCGATCCCGTCGTCAGCCTGCTCTCGGAGCAGAAATCCTATTTCCCGATGATGCCGATCCTGGATGCTGGCCCGAACGACAGCGATGCGGTGGTCCCCATCTGGAGCGCGAAGCTTCCAGCTCGTTCCACGGAAGTGCTCTTCGACCATCTGAGCTTCCACGACAGCGCCACGGTCCAGAATACGGTTTCGATCTGGCTTCAGGACTCCACACTTCCTCTGGGGGCGGCACACCGGACGGCGTTCCAGGCCGAGGTGATCGATCAGTACACCTCGCGCGAAAACGCCTACGTCGGCAGCACGCTCGTGGGCACGGAGAGTGTCGGCGGCGGCCTGGTCGAGGACGCCATCGTGCAGGTGAAGTTCTCGGGCCCGGCGCTCACCGAGGTCGGGGGCCTGTCCGCACTCGGTTCCGGCGGCGGCATCGTGACGGCCACGATGACGGGCATGGTGCGCGTGGACGTCGCGGGAGTCCCGCAGCCGGAGACAGTCACACTCGTCAACGATGGGACGTTTGTGGATACGCCCCTGCATGCCGTCACCCAGATCCTGGACCCGGGCACGACGCCAGCGGGAGAGTTCTTCACTTTCTCCATCGACGCGAGCTTCTCGCGCGGCCAGGCGAGCATCGTGGGGCCAGACGGGAGCGTTGCGGGCACCGGGATTTGGAGCGTCGGCTATGAGATTTCGGCGGCGCCCGACTACACGCAAGCGCCCTGGACCGACATCGATTTCCTGTCGTTCGTGCTGCCCACGATATTCGTTCCGGGCGAGTCCCCCCCGTTCTCGGTCGGCCTCGCACCCGGTAGTGCCTTCACCCTCGAGGGCACTGTAAACGCGACCGCGGCCGGCGCCGCAACGCAGTCGGTCACCAGCGAGATCTGGGAGGCGAACTTCTTCTTCGACACGCTCATGGAAAGCCGCAGCTTCAACGTCTCGATGCCGGCGGAGACGATTTCCGGCGCGCTCATGCCGTATTCGGAGCCGGGGTTCTTCCTGTTCAAGAACGGCAGCGGTCAAATCGAAGGCAGCGCTGGCTCGAGCGGCGAGACGACCGGCGACTTCTACCAGTTCCTGATCCAGCCCGGTGCCTCCAATCCGAGCTCGGACAGCGTCACCGTCACGGTTGCGCCATGAGCGAGCCGCGCACGGTCGTTGCGGCTGCGTGCGGAGTGGGGCTCGCGCTGCTGCTCGCATCCGGGGCGGCTGCGGACGCTGTGGCGCCCGTCTTGGATCGGGAGCTTCCCGATCTCGATCGCGGCCTGCCGGCAGTGCTCGACCTCGACTCCGGCGGGCTGGCGCTGGCGCAGCAGCCCGCGGCCTTCGCGAACGTGGAAGAGTACAAGGCGGCGCTCGCTCGGCTCGGCGACCTGGCCTATGACGACGTGCAGGGAGGGCTGCTCTTCCTCGCCGCGGGCTTCGCGCTGCCGCTCGGCACCGCAAAGCCGGGCGAAGCCGAGCTTCTCGAACTGTCCGAGCGACTCGAGCCGCGCGTGTTCCTGCGCGGTTCCGAGCTCGCACCGGGCTCGTGGTTCGCCGTGCGCACGCGCGCCGGCAAGCTCTCGCTGGCGCTCGTCGTGACACGAACCCGGGAGGCGATTCGCCTGCGCTGGTCTGCGCCGCGCAGCGCGCAAGCGCCCGTTCGAACTGCCGGGGTCGATGCGATCGCGGCGGTCCCGACCGCACGGCTGTCCAGTGCGTTGCTCCCGCCGCTCGGCGAGGCGCCCGAGTCGGTGCTGCGCCTCGCCACCGGCGGGCTCGTTGCCGGCCCGGCGCTGCCGGAGCCATTCCTGCCGCGGGAGCTGGGTGCGCTGGTGGACGCGGTCGGACGCAAGGGGGATCTCGCCTACTTCCGCTTGCGCTCCGGCATGCTGATCGTTGCCGCCGGCAAGCTGGCACAGCTGGGGACCGGCCCTGTGGCGGCGCTGGCAGGCCGAGATCTGCGGCCCCGGCTGCGCGAGCGTTCGACGGTTGCATCGAACGCGCTGATACCGGGGAGCGTGCTGCTGGTGGAGACGACCCGCGGACAGCACGCGCTCGTGCGTGTCGATGCCGTCGAGCCGGAGGGGCTTCGCGTGACCTGGCTGCTGCAGTCCGATGGGAGCGCCGTCTTCCGCGACCTGGCCGCCTTCGACGCGACCTTCGAGATTGCGGACCCGAAAGTGCTCGACCGGCTGTTGCTTGCCGCCGCCGCGCGCGGAGACTCCGCCGCGCTTCGGCGCCTGCTCGCGCTCGGCGCGGACGCGAATGCCACCCGGGGCCGCGATGCACGGCCGGCACTGGTTCTCGCGGTGATCGACGGTGACGTCAGTGCGGTTGCCGTGTTGCTCGAGGCCGGTGCCGACCCTGCGGGCGCCGGCAGCCTCGGCTGGAACGCGCTGCAGGTGGCTGCGCAGCTCGGGCGGGTCGAGCTGGTCGAGGCGCTGCTCGGCGCCGGCGCGGACCCACAGACGCGCACGCCAGAGGGCAAGGACGCTCTGCAGCTCGCGCTCGACTCGCCGCGGCAGAGCCTCGCGCTCATCCGGTTGCTACGCCGCCACAGCGAGACCCCCGACTCGCTGGCTCTGGCGGCGCGCGTCGGCGATCTGGCCGCCCTCGGCGCACTGCTCGCAGACGGTGCCGCGGTGGATCTGCCGCGCGAGGACGGGCAGACGGCCCTCCAGGTCGCGGCGGCGGCGGGCCAGCCGGCGGCGGTTCGCATCCTGCTGGCGGCGGGTGCCGATCCAGGTATCGAGTCCGAGGCTGGCGACTCGGCGTTGCTGGCAGCAGTGGCCGCGGGCCAGGTCGAGACGGCAGCGCTGCTGATCGAGCACGGCGGGGTTTCCGACGCGCAGATGAACGCTGCGCTCTACCGAGCCAACGAGAACGGCTCACCGGAGCTGGTCGGGGGCCTGCTGCGCGGCGGCGCGGACGCCGGGCGCGACCAGGGCAAGGGTCTGAGCCCGCTCGACCATGTGCTTCAGTACGGCAGCGAGTCCGTCGTCGCGGTCTACCTCGAGAACGGATACGCACTCAGCGCGGCGGCAGCCGCGCGGCTCGGGCTGGTAGAGCAACTCACCACCTTGCTGGAGCAAGGAGTCGCGCCGAACGAAGCCAGCGCCGATGGCCGCGTGCCGCTGCAGCACGCGATCGAGAACGATCAGATCGATGCTCTTCGGGTGCTGCTCGATCACGGCGTCGCTGCGGACGCGCCGCTTCC
This sequence comes from Myxococcota bacterium, assembly GCA_036336835.1. Classification (GTDB taxonomy): domain Bacteria; phylum Myxococcota_A; class UBA9160; order UBA9160; family UBA4427; genus JAYZFK01. The sequence goes on from JAYZFK010000082.1 coordinate 67,291, forward strand.
GACCTGGGATCGGCGCTCACCGCTCCACGAGGCCGCCGCACGTGCCGATGTCGACGTGGTCGCCCTGCTGCTCGACCGCGGGGCCGATGCGAACCAGCTCGATCGGGTCGGTCGCAGCCCGCTCTACGACGCCGTCGCTCACGGACGCGAGGACTCGGTGCGGGTGCTGCTCGAGCACGGCGCCGACCCCAACCTGGCGCCAGCGGGCGAGGCGCTGATCGACATGACGTCGCGCGAATCGATGCGGACGTTGCTGGCGAGCCACGGCGCACACTCCTCGGAGGCATCACCGCCCGATTGAGCGAGCTGGGCTGGCGCGGGCACCCAGCGGTCTCCCGCGCCGATTCTTCCAGCGAGTCAGCGGACTCGTCGATCGATCTGGCAGGGGCTCAGGGCGCGGTTCTGGCGGAGCGGCAGAAGGCAGTGGTACGCGTCAGCGTGAGCACGTTTACCATGCTAGGCGGCGGCCAGCGTAGTCCCAGTTCGGCGCGCGGAGCCCTAGCACGGCGACCGTTCGCGGGATTTGCATCCGCCGCACTGACATTCTGGGAAGAGAAGATGGTAGCGGTGGCTGGACTTGAACCAGCGACCTACGGCTTATGAAGCCGTCGCTCTAACCGACTGAGCTACACCGCCCTGATCCTCGCGGGCGCGCAGTCTAGCGCAGCACCTCGCGTCACGATCCGGGCTGTTTGCTGCCCGGGCTTGCTTCACGAGTCGCTCGGGCGTTGGGCTTGCTTGAGGGCCTTGTTGGCGTCGTCCAGATCACGGCGCAGCTCGCGCGACTCGCGCTCGAGGGCATCGACGCGGCGGCGCAGCTTGTCGACTGACGGGCGCGCACGTTCAGAGCCGGGGCCGGCCGCAACCGCAGTGTCGTCGAAGTCGCTGACGGCGAAACGGGAGACCTTGCCGACCAGCTCGTCGAGATCGGGGATCACGTCTCCGATGCTGCCCGAGTGAACGAATATCTCACGCAGGGGCTCGCCCTGCTCGCCGTCTGCGGTGGAGGCGGCCTGCATATCGAGGCTGGCTCCCTGACCGAACCGGGTGAACGAACCGAACAGCACGAAGCCAGCGCCGACCTCACGGCCGGTGGCGAGGGCTTCCGCAAGGATCGTCGTGGCCTTGGCGGGGTCGCCGATGCGGATCACCTCGAATACGCCAGCCTGCTCGAGACGCGACACCAGCATGTCGGCGAGGCCGGCGCGCAGATACGCGGGATCCTCCGCGCTGTGTACCACCACCGGTACGAGCGCGATCTTGGGCTTGGTCTCCTGCTGAGCCGCGCCCGCCGACGCGACCAGCAGCAGCACGGTGAGGGCGATGCGTCCGGTGCAGCGCGACAACCGATCTCCTTTGCGGACGACCGCGGGCGGCCGAGCATCCGTCAATCCCTCTGGGGCGTCAAGCGGATGGATCGTCGGTTGCCGCCGGGAGCCGAACCTCGACCGTGGAGCCCTGCCCGACCGCACTGCGTGCACTGACCGTGCCGCCGTGCTGGCGGGCGATCTGTTGCGCCACGATCAGGCTGGGCCGCGCCACGGCCTCTTCGAGCCTGAGCTTCGGCTCGAAGACCTGCTGGAGCTCATCGGGTTGCATGCCCGGACCGGCGTCGACGATCTCGATCCAGGCACCGTCGCCGGACTCGTCGGGATCGGGAGCGATGCGGAGCAGGACGCGCTCACCGGCAGGTGTCGCGTCGATGGCGTTCAAGGTCAGTCCGACCAGCATCTGCTCGAGCAGTGCCCGCTGGCCGATCACCTTGGGTGTCGCGGGATCGGCTTCGACAGCTACCTCGATCGAGGCAGCCGCGGCCGTGCCTTCGACCAGCGACGCGATCTCCCGCGCGATCTCGAGGAGGTCGATCGTGCCGACGCTTCCAGCCTCGGGCTGGGTCTCCCCCAGCGCAAGCAGTCCGGCCAGCTGCTTTCGCACTCCTTCGAGCTCGAAGCCTGCATCGCCGGCCACGCTCTCGAGCCGCGCCAGGGGCTCCTCGAGCGCGCGCGCAACGCCGAGCGACAGCCGTCCCAGGATCCCCAGGCGATCGGCACGCTGGAGCTGCTCGTGCGAGCTGCGCAGTGCGACCGCGGTTCGGGCTTTCTCGAGCGCGATGACGGCCTGGGTCGACAGGCCATCGAGCAGCGTTCGGTCGTCGGCGCCGAACCGCCGCCCGCCACTTCGATTGTCGATCGCGATGGCACCGATCACGCCGGCTTCGCCAGCGAGCGGGACGATCACCAGCTCCTCGGCCGACACCTCGGAGATCCACTGGCGGATCGGAGCCTCGAGCCCGCTCATCTGATCGACGCGAAAGGCCTGGGCCACGCCGCCTTCGAGCCGTTCGAAGAAATCGGGTGCTCCTGCTCTGCTCAGCTCGATGGCTCTCAGCCGCTCCGCCACCTCGTCTCGTGGCACTGCGGCCGCCCAGCGGAGCGCGCTGCGATCGGGAGTGAAGAAGAGCACCGCGGCAGCGTCGAGACCGAGCTCGCTGTGGGCCGCGTCGATCAGCAGCCGCACTACTCGATCGGGATCGATCTCACGGTGCAGGGTTCGCGAGAGCCAGTTCAGGAACGTCAGCTCGTCGACCAACGCACCGCGCTCCCGGTCGAGCGCATAGCGTTCGATCGCGCGGCGTAGGGTGAGCGCCATCTGGTCCGGGTCCCAGGGCTTGGCGACGTAGCGGTAGATGCGACCATCGTTGATCGCCGCCCCCAGGGTCTCGGCGTCACCGTAGGCGGTCACCAGGATCCGCACGGCCTGGTCGTCGAGCTCGCGCACCCGACTCAGGAATTCGACGCCCGTCATACCCGGCATTTTCTGGTCGGACAGCACGACCGCGACCGGATTGTCGTTGAGCAGACGCATTCCCTCCTCGGCGCTCTGCGCGGTCAGCACCGAAAAGTCGCGCCGGAAGGTCAGCTCGAAGACCCTCAGATTCGCGGCCTCGTCATCGACGTAGAGGATCGGGAACTCGCGCGAGTCGTGGGCGCTGATGGGCCTGGGCTTCACGTGGTGCTCCCCGCGGCGTCCGCGATTGGCAGAGTCAATGTGAAGCAGCTGCCCTCCCCCACGCGCGACTCCACCGCGAGCCGTCCGCCATGGGAATCTGCAATCCGGCGGCACATCGAAAGCCCAAGACCCGAGCCCTGCCCCGCCGCCTTGGTCGTGAAGAATGGATCGAACAGGTGCGGGCGCACGTCGTCCGCGATGCCCACACCGTTGTCGCGCACCTCGACCTCGAGCTCTCCGCCGTGTTCGCGGACTGCCACCGTGATCGTGCCTCCACGCCCTTCCATCGCTTCGGCCGCGTTCTTGACCAGATTGAGCAAAAGCTGGTTCAGGGCACCTCCATCGCCGTGGACGGTCTGGAGCGCATCCGGGAGCTCCAGCGAGAGCTCCACGCCAGCTTTCTCGAGATCGTGGCGCATCAGCAGCCCGGTGGATCGAATGCCGTCGCACAGATCGACCGGGCCGCTCTCTCCGGCGCCCGGGGCTGCGAAGTCACGCAGCTGGCTCACCAGCCGTTGCGTCCGCTCGAGCCCGGCGCTCACGATACCCGAGAGCTCGACCACGGTTGCACCGAGATCGTCGGAACAGGTCGACTCGACCCGCTCGCGCGGCGCTGCACCGCGGGTCTCGAGCTCGGCACCATCATCGAGATCGAGATCCACTGGCTCGGCCACCAGCACCCGAAGCTCTTCGACGGTGGCACTCAGCGCACGCACGGCGTTGAGCGCGTAGTTCACGGGGTTGTTCACTTCGTGGGCGATGCCCGCCGCGAGCTCGCCCACGGCGGCGAGTCGCTCGGACTGCACCAGCTGCGCCTCCGCCTGCCGGAGCTCCTCGAGGGCACGCTCGAGATCCCGGTTGCGCTCCGTCAGCTCGAGCCGGGTGCGCCGCAGCGCTGCGTGCGAGCGGGCGCGGGCCAACAGCTCGCGGGGGTGGAAGGGCTTGGTAACGTAGTCGTCGGCACCGAGCTCGAGGCCCTCGATCTTCATCTCACTCTCGGCCTTCGACGACACGAGCATCACCGGGATGTCGCGCAGACGGCGGTCCTGCTTGATGGCTCTGCACAGCTCGGTCCCCGACATCTCGGGCATCATGATGTCGCTCACCACCAGGTCGGGCTCGAGCTGCTCGAGCATGTCCAGCGCCTCGCGACCGCTGCGCGCCAGGTGGACGGCGAACTCACGACCGAGAATGAACCCGATCAGCTCGCGCATATCCGCATTGTCATCGACCACCAGGATCGGCCGCCGGCCGGGATCAGCGACCTCGGGGGCGGCAGGAGGCGCCTCGCTCCGGGCTGCGTGCCGCTGCTCCCAGCGGTCGGCGCTGCGATCGAGCTCGACGTAGCGCGTCTCGAGCCCGGCTGTCTCGAGACCGAGCTCGGCCTCGACCAACTCGATCGAGCTGCCGATCGCGACGGCTCCCCCGGTTGCCGTCACGAGAACCGATTCTTCGGCAACGGCGTCGCACTCTCCGGTGGGCAGGAAGAAGCACATGCTGGTGCCGTGGCCGAGCCCTTCGCTCTCGGCCCAGATACGGCCGCCGTGGAGCTCGACCAGCTCCGTCGATAGAGATAGACCGATCCCCGTGCCTTCGTGCTCGCGCGTTGCCGAGGCATCGACCTGCGCAAAGCGATCGAACACGCGCTCGATCTGCTCCGGGGCGAGACCGATGCCCGTGTCGCGAACCCAGCCCTCGATTCCACCGACCGCCGAGCGGACCCCGACCACGATTCTTCCGCCCGAGCCGGTGAACTTGAGGGCGTTGCCGACCAGGTTCACCAGCACCTTCTCCAGCGCATCGGCGTCGGCGTGGATCGACGGCACCCCGGGCTCGACGTCGACTCCCAGCTGGAGGTCCTTTCGCTCGGCCAGGGGGCTCGCGCCCTCGACCACCGAGGCCATCAGCTCTCCGATCTCGAGCGGCGCTCGGCGGATCTCGAACTGCTGACTCTCGAGCTTGGCCAGGTCGAGCAGGTTGCTGATCAACTTGAGCAGCCGCTTCCCGTTGGTCTGCATGGTGCGCAGCGGGCGCTCGACGCCGGCCGCCACCTCGCCGTAGTCTCCGCTGCGGATCCCCTCGAGCGGCGCCAACATCAGGGTGAGCGGGGTGCGCAGCTCGTGGTGGAGATTGGCGGTGAAACGGGTCTTCACGTCGTCGAGCTGGGCGAGCGCGTCCCGCGCACTCTCGACCTCGCGGCGCCGCCGGTAGTCGGCGAAACGCATGCGGTCGAGCGCTCCCGCCGCGGCGGTCGCGACGCCCGACGCGAGCACGAGGAACACCAGGTGCAGGCCGAAGCCCCGCCACTCGATCGGCGCGGTCTCGAGCAGTGGCAATGCCCCGAAACCGAGCGTCAGGGCCCCCAGCACCCCGAACGTCTGCCCGGCGGTGAGCGGGATCAACACCGGCAAGGCGATGTAGAGGACGAGCAACCCCGAGTAGTACGGACTGGTCGCGCCGCCCGTCGCGGCGGTCACGACCAGCAGCGCCGCACCCGTCAGCCCAGTTAGCACCAGCAGTCCCATCATTGGACGGCGTGGTGCGAGCAGTTGTCCCGCGAGTAGCTGTCCGACGGCGCAAACGACCCGCAGTGCGCCGAACGGCAGCCACAGCTCGGGATAGAACAGGTAGTCGATCGGGACGAAGGCCAGGATGCTCACGGCGGCGATGAAGCTCGAGACGCGAGCGACGCCCGGTAGCGTCTCGGCCGCCAGCGATGCCTGGAAGTCCGCGTATTGGCAGCGATCTTTGTCCCGACGAGGGATCACTCACACCGCTTCGGTCGGGCTTAGGTCTCCCTTGAGGTTTGCGTTCGCGTGTGCCTGAAAACAAACAGCAATAGCGGAGCCAGTAACAGGATGTCCGCCAGATAGCAGGCAATCATCACGGCGCTCGTCAGCACGCCGAGATTCCGCACCAGCGTGAACTCGGAAGCCGCCAACGCGGCGAACCCCAGGGCGATCGCCGCCGTGCTCAGCGTGATCGCCGGAAGCGTGCGCGCGAACGCCAGCTCGAGTGCGCGCTCGGGCGGCTCACCGTTCGTGCGCTCGTGCTCGAAGGCGGTCACGAGATGGATCGTGTCGTCGACCGCGATGCCGAGCGCGATGCAGCCGATCAACACGGTCGCCGCATCGAGCGGAATGCCCAGCAGGCCCATCGTCCCGAACAGCAGCACCAACGGTACGGCATTGGGGATCAGCGCAAGCAGCGCCAGCCGCGTCGAGCCGGCGACCCCGCGTAGCAGGACGGCAATGGCGGAGAGTGCAAACAGCAGCCCCCGCAGCTGGCCGTCGCCGATCTCGTTCTCCGAGCGCGCGTACTCGTACATGATCCCCGTGGTGTGCGCTGCGAAGTCGCCTGGACCGTGCTCGCCCCACCATTGCTCTGCGCGCTCGGCCAGGGCCAACAGATTGCTCGAGCCGTTGTCGTCGACCCGCAGTGACACGCTGGTCGCCGACCGGTCCGGTGTCACCAGGTCCCGGACGTGTTCGACCGAGCCAAGCAGAAGCAGGTACTGCTCGGCCAGCGCACGGGTCTCCGGCAGGGGCTCGCTTGCATCGCCGACGAAGCCCCCGTGGAGCTGGCGCAGCGGATCGGCGAGCGAGATCGCCCGACCCATCTCCGGCTGGGACTCCAGATACTCGCAAAGCCCGGCCAGCGCGCGAACCACATCGGGCTCGGTCACGCTGCGGCTCCCGGTGCTCTCGATCACGACGTTCATTGGACTGATCCCCGCAAGCTCGGCGCGAATCGCCTCGTAATCGCTGCGCACGGCACTTTCCGGCAGGAACCACAACACCACGTCGGTCTCGACCTCGAGTCGACCGATTCCGATGCCAACGCAGAGCGCGGCGATCGCCCAGCCGAGGACGAGCGCACGACCGCGGCGCTCGACGAGCGCGCTGGCCCGCCGGGGCAGCTCGCGCTGCAGCCAGCGACCGACCCCGGTCACGCGATGTCCCACCCCGCCGGCGAGCACGGCGGGGGCCAGCGTCAGAGCGGCCGCCGTCACGACGAGCGTGCCGAACGCGCCGAAGCCTCCGATCTGACGCACCACCTCGATCCGGACGAGCGCCATGGCCGCAAAGCCGATCGCCGTCGTGAGGCCCGACAGCGCAATCGGACGCACGAGCCGCGTCAGCTCCCGCGTCCGCGCTGCGGGCTCGTCCGCAGTGCGCGAGAACGCCGAGACGAGGTGCAACACGTACGCACAGCCGAGCCCCAGCAGCGCCGAGGGCAAGATCGCTCCCGTCAGGGTCAGCGGAACGCCCAGCGCACCCATTGCGCCGATCACAACGAGGCTCGCCAGCCCCCCGGCCAGCAGCGGAGCCGCCACGGCGCGCAGTGACGGCACCACCCCGGCAACGAGCAATGCGATCAGCGCACACGTGATCGGCACGAGCCGCCCGAGCTCGCTGCGCGTGCGTTGACTCACCTGCGTCCGAAAGACCGGCCCGCCCGAGACGTACACCGGCAACCTCGGTCGAGCACGCTCGATCGCTTCGAGCACGGCGGCGTCGTAGTCCGCGCCGACGTCCTCGACGAGGCTGGTGATCGAAAAGGTGCGGCCATCGAGCGAGACGAGCAGCCCCGGCGCGATGCGGTCGCCCTCGAGTGCCTGGCGTACCCGGTCTGCCCCGGCCGCGTCGAACGGCCCGTCAGCGGGTAGTGCGGGGTCCAGCCGCAAACCGCCATCGGGGGTTCCCCGGATCACCGGCACGCTGGCGATGCTGTCCACCCGGTGGATCGCCTCGGACGCCTCGAGTTCCGCGGTCAGCCGTGCGACCTCGCCCAGCACGGCCGGATCCCAGGGCTGCTCGCCCGTGAGTGAAACGACCACTACCTCGTCGCCGCCGAAGCGATCGACGCTGTCGCGGTAGCGTTGCCACAAAGGATCGGCGCGATCGAGAACGCTGTCGGTCGATGTCTCGATGCGCAATGAGACGGCGCCTGCGGCGGCGAGCACTGCTACGACGCCCCACAGTGCGAAGACCCGCCCTCGATGCACGAGCGATCCGAGTACCGCTCTCTCGAGCCAGCCCGGAACCGGAGCCGACGAAGACGTCATCGCCGCGTCATCACACTGGAAGACGACCCGATCAGCGCCGTCTTGCGACGACGATGCAGGCCTGCGGCGGGTCACCAAACGCCCACTCCGTCGACTCGACCCGGAAGCCGGCCTTCGCAACCAGGCGCGCCAGCTCCCTGGCGTCGTAGAACCGGAAGGCGCCGAGCTCCTCGTAGTCGACGAGGCGGGCGGCGTCGTTCAGGAACGCTCGCGCCGCAGACCGCACGCTGTGGTCGGCGAGGCCGAACGCGGCGGCGCCGCGCACTTCGAGCTCCGCCAGTCCTTCGCGATAGATCCGCGAAATGTCGGCATCGCGTCTCAGCGACGAGACCACGATCCGGCCGCCGGGTGCCAGCGCTGCGCGAATGCGACGCAGCACGGCGCCCGGATCGTCGAGGTAGGGGAGCAACAGGGACGCGAGCGCCCGGTCGTAACGGCCCCGCGCGAGCGCGCTGTCGTCGACCCGGGCCAGATCGAGCGCGCGATAATCGAGCTCGACGGACTCGGGTAGTGCGGTCTGATCGATCCGCGCGCGAGCGCGCGCGAGCGCTTCGGGGACCAGGTCCAGCTCGAGAATCTCGGCGGGGTAGTCCGTTCCGACCTCCCGCGCCAGCGCGAGCGGAAAGGCCCCCGTGCCCGAGCCGACGTCGAGCACACGGTGGCCGGGCGCCAGCTCGAGGAGCTCGATCTGGCGATCCATCAACTCGCGATAGCTCGACGTCTCGTGCATCAGCTCGATGCCGACTCCCCCGTCGCGCCCGAGCAGGTAGTCGCGCCAGAAGCTGCTCGTGTCGAACTCGGCAGCCGGCAGGCGCAGCCGCTCGGCCCGCTGGCGCGCCGATAGCTCTACGATGTCCGGCATCTCGGGAATGATCCGACGACCCAGCGCGATGTCCGCGATCTCCTGCGCGACGCGCTGGAATGTCGCGAGCGCTTCACGACTCGACCCCAGCTGATGACCGGTCGGCACCTCGAGGTGCCGACGTTTCGACGAGTCGCCGATCGCCAGGATGTCCTCGACGCGTTCGACGTCCATCCAGGCGTCGTAGCGCCCGCGAATCCATACCACCGGGATCTCGATCCGCGCCATGTCTGCCCGGGCGTCTTCCAGGTCCGCCATCCCCTGCTCGATCGCGTCGAGTCCGGCGCGGTCGATGTCGACCAGCACGCCGAGTACCTCCTGACGCCCGAAGCGCACGCCCATCTCGAGACCGGCGATGTAGTCGAGTCCGCCCGAGATGACGCGCATCATCGACTGCAGATCGGCCGTGCCCACCACACAGACCCAGCCATCGACCGCACCGGGGTGCTCCGCGGCGAAGCGACGCGCCTCGACCGAAGCCGCGCTGAAGCTGACCACCAGCTTGCGCCGCGGCTGGAAGCGCGGATCGCGATCGAGGAACCCGCAGGTGGCTTCGAGGTCGCGCAATCCCTGCGAGAAGGTGAAGCGCAGCTGCTCGTCGCCCGCCTGGAAATACCCGGGATCGTTGTGCGACTCGCCGCGCTTGCGAATCCCGTCGAAGCGGATCACCACCACCGGCTGCCGCTGTCGGCGGAAGGTCGCGACGATGGTGCGCGCCAGCGGCAGCAGTGTCTCCTTGGTGCGACCCCAGGCCGGCGGAATCATCACCGCGGTGGCCCCGTGGAGGTCGCCCCAGCTGTCGAGGATCGCGGACAGCTTCTCGCCTTGTTCGTTGGCGTACTCGATCACATCGATCTCGGGCGCGGGCGGGCGGTAGCCAACCAGGCCTTCCAGGGACCCCTGCAGCGCGACGCGCAGGCCGCCGAGCCCGATCTGTAGCTGCTGGCGCAGGCGCGCCCAGACCGGCAGATCGACGATCTGCTCACAGACCTCGACCTCGACGGGTTGCCCGCGCGGCTGATGGCTAGTGGCCAGCCCGAGCCGCAGCCAGCCGGGCCGTTCGGACTGCTCGCGGCTGCGGACCTCCGCATAGCGCGGGCCCGACTCGTCGCCGTAGCCGAGCGTCAACCGAGAGCCGACCGCGGGCGCCACCCCGGCCTCGACTGCGACGGCAAGGCCCCGCTCCGAGCGATCGACCAGCGCCGCGCGCGCGCGCCGCGCACCATCGCCCTCGAACGTCACCCAGCCCGCGGCGGGCCTGCGCACCTGGTCGCGCCGCTCGACGTGGTGGATGGCCTCCGGGATCGCGAGATAAACCAGGGCGGTGGCATCGCCGCCCCGGCGGTCGGTGGCGAAGCAGTAGCTGCGACCAGCGAGTTCGAAGCTGTAGAACTGCTGCGCACGGCCGCTCTTCCGGAAGTTCTCCGTCCGGACGCTGAACTCCTGTTCGCCCAGCTCCTGGATCCAGGCCCGCTCGGGAACGATCATCTTGTTCATCGCTCGCCGCAGCGCGACTCCCTCGCGCCGTAGACGCTCGAGCATGCTGCGCACCGCCTCGGCGCCGTCGATGCGGTGCGCGTGGAGTCTCTCGAAGTCTTCGACCTCGAGACGTCGAGAAGCGGTGGTGAACTGCGCCTGGAAAGCCACGGACGCCCTCGTTTCGTTCAGCGCACAAGTCCCGTCGCGGCCCACAGCCGCCGGGTGGCTCCGCCGATCAGGCCGGAGTCGTCGAGCCAGTCGCGTATCCGGGCCACGCTGAAGCGGCGCAGCTCGCTGCGTTGTCGACTGCCCCGCGCGCGCCACCAAAGCCGCCAGCTCTGCAGATTGGAGCCGGCGAGCCCGGTGCGGCGATACACCGCAGGGCTGAGCAGCAGCTCGAACACGAGCAGCGCCACCACCGGAGCCAGCACGCGCACCAACGCCCGCTCGAGGGGTCCGGCCGCGTCGTACGTCTCGCGAAGCTGATCACGCACGAAGTCCATGTGGCGCGACTCCTCGATTCGGTGGATCCGCGCGATGTCGCCGATCATCGGATGAAGGTGGTCCGACTCGAGCGCTCGAGCGAGCACCCGGTCGGTTACCTCCTCCACGCACAGCGTGCCCAGATAGAAGGTCGCGGCACGACGCTCGATCCCGCGGGCCGCCAGCCACTCGAGAGCGCCCACCAGCCCGCGTCGCGGGTAGGCACCGGTCCCGAGCTCCTCGATGCAGCGCGCGAACATGCGGCTGTGACGCGCCTCTTCCTCGACGATGTGGAACACGTAGGGGAGCGTCGCCTCGCTGGTCGGGCACCGCTGTGACAGCCGCGCCAGGTAGCCGTTGATCACACTTTCGAAGCGTACGAACGCGGAGAACATCGAGGCCAGCTCGTGACAGGCGAGCTCACGCCGGCGCTCTGGCCCCATCGCCTCGAACTCCGGCGTGCCGGCGAGCGAAAGCATCGAGTCCGGTAGCGGGGAGCCGACGCCATCGAACGGGGTGCCCCAGGCCACATCCTTTTCCGGAACGAAGGTCTTGGTGAGCGACGCGTGGCAAAGCTTCGCAAGCCGGTGCGGGTCCATTCCTAGACTCCAGCGTGCCCCGGACCACCCGATCGCGTCGCGGCGCTCGCAACAAACGTCGTTTGGAGGGGGTGGAGACACTAGCAACTTCGCACTGAACCCTCTGAAAAAACCTGGCTTCTTGCAGCCTCGGGGCGGGTTCGAGTTGTCTCACCCCTCGAACCTTGGTGATTCAACCCATCCGGCCACTGGAGTTTTTCGTCTCAGCTCAGGAGTGGGGGAATCAACTCGGGTCGGCGAGCTGTCGGACGCCGACTCCAGCCTCCGTGAGCAGCGCGCGCGAGTTGTCACCGAGCGGGTAGTCGGCGTTGTAGACGACCTCGACCAGGCCGGCGTTGATGATCATCTTGGTGCATTGCAGACACGGCGACAGGGTCGTATAGACGGTGGCGCCCCTCAGGCTGACGCCGTGATAGGCGGCCTGGGTCAGGGCGTTCTCCTCGCCGTGCGAGCAGAGGCACTCGTCGATGCGCGTGCCCGCCGGCGCGAAGGCGTTGCAGCGTGGGCAACCGCCCTCGTTGCAGTTGCGGGTTCCGCGCGGCGTCCCGTTGTAGCCCGTGGAGATGATGCGACGGTCCTTCGTCACCACGGCCGCGACCCTGCGCTTCACGCAGTTGCTGCGCGAGGCGACCACGCGCGCGATGTCCATGAAGTACTCGTCCCAGTCGGGCCGATCGAAGTGCTGGGCACCTTCTAGCACCTGCTGCACGTCGGCGTGCAGCGCCTCGAGGCTGCCGTCGTTGCTGAAGTGGGAGTCGGCCAGGTCTCGTACGGCCAGCAGCTGCTGGGCGGCGGGATCGTCGCTCCCCAGCTCGCAGCGCTCGAGCTCGAGTAGCTCCTCGTGGCTGGTCGGGTCGCCCGTCCGTCCGCGGGCCTGCATGCGCTCGAAGCGCAGCTGCGAGCCGGCCTCGACCCAGATCAAGTGGAAGGGCCGCCCGCTGGCGCGCAGGGCCTCTACCTCGGCGGGATGGCGAATCGAGTCGATCGCGTAATTGCGATCGGGCAGCATCCGTGCCACGAGCTTCTCGGCTAGCACCCCCGGCCCGCCCGCCTCGCGCAGCGCCCGACCGGTGTCGATCATGCGCCCGCGCGACTCTTCGAGCCCCTGATCGGCCAGCTTGCTGCGGATCACGTCGGACAGCGACAGCGCGTAGAAGCTGCGCACGATGAGGTAGTCCACCACCTCGCCCTTGCCCGCCCCGTTCAGTCCCGCCACGCCGATCAGCACGCAGGGATCGATACCTCCCATGCCAGGCGGGGTCAACGGCTGCTCGATTGCGCCCCTCCGGGCGCTGGGGCAGCCTCGCGCGCATGCGGGTGTACGTCACGGGTGCTCGGGGATTCGTCGGGCGGCGCCTGGTCGCCCACCTGGCGGCCAACGGACACTCGGTCCACGGCAGCGAGCGGGAGACCGACGTCTGCGACGTCAGTGCGTTGGGTCACGAGATCGCTGCGGCTGCGCCGGACGCAGTCGTGCACCTGGCCGCCCAGAGCTCCGTGGCGGCCTCGTTTCGCGATCCCGAGGGTTGTTTTCGCGTCAACTATCAGGGCAGCCTGAACCTGCTCGGAAGTGTCGAGCGGGCCGCACCGCGTGCCCGCGTCCTGCTGGTGGGCTCGGCCGACCAGTACGGTGGGCAACCGCTGGGCACGCCGGCGCTGCGCGAGACCGATCCGCTCTCGCCCGGCTCGCCCTATGCCCGCTCGAAGGCCGCTGCCGAGGAGCTGGGAGAGCGCTGGAACCAGCGGGGCGGCAACGTCGTGATGACCCGCTCGTTCAATCACACTGGACCCGGACAGGCGGACCACTTCGTGGCGCCCAGCTTCGCCCGCCAGGTCGCGGAGATCGCCGCCGGGCTGCATCCGCCCAGCATGAGCGTCGGCAACCTGGACTCCGTGCGCGACTTCCTGCACGTCGACGACGTGATCGAGGCTTATTCCGCGCTGCTCGAGGCCCCGGCCGAGCCAGGCGTCTACAACGTGGCGAGCGGCGAGCCCCGCACGATCGGCGAGCTGCTCGACGCCCTGCTCGCACGGGTGGGCATCGAGCCCCGGATCGAGATCGACCCCGACCGCCTGCGGCCAACGGACCAGCTGCTCGGCGACGCGTCCAAGCTGCGGCGCGCGACCGGCTGGCGGGCGCAGCGCCGCTTCAGCGAGCTGATCGATGACATCGCCAGCGACTGGCTCGAGAGGGTGCGCGCATGAACGCAGGGCATCACGCGCGACGCAACACGAGCCCGATCCAGGACTCGCCGTCGTCATCGCGCCGCGCGCTCAGCGCCACCTGCCGCAGCCCGAGCGCGGCGAACGCCGCCCGCACGCCAGGAGCATCGGCCTCGAGCAACCCCGCCAACACGAGGCTGCCGCCTGGCGCCAGCCGCCGGGCAATCTCCGACGCAATCGGGAGCAGCTCACCGCGCAGCAGATTGGCGGCGACGAGCTCGAAGCGCCCGGGCCCGAGCGCCTCGATCGGCCCGGTGAACCAGGCCGCCCGGTCGTCGAGGCCGTTCTCGCCAGCCGCACGCCGTGCGGCGGGCGCCGCGAGCGGGTCGAGGTCGAAGCCGACCGCCCACCCGGCCCCCAGCGCGAGTGCGGCGAGCGCGAGCACCCCGCTGCCAGTGCCGACATCGAGCACCGAACGCGGCCTCGCCCGGCAAACGGCCGTGTCGATGCCTTCGAGCGCGAGCCGAGTCGAGTGGTGTGCCCCTGTGCCGAACGCCTGGCCCGGTTCGATGCGGATCCAGTGCTGCCCGGGCCGCGGCGCGGGGGTTGCGAACGAAGGCGCCACCACCAGGCGCCGCGAGATCTCGACAGGCTGGAGGACATGCTTCCACGCCTCGCCCCACGCGATCGACGCCACCAACTCGGCGGGCGCGATCTCGAGCGACGGCAAAGCGGCGCGCAGGGCGCGGCCGACGGCGTCTGCCGCTGCCGCGGTGACGTAGATCGTGAGCAGACAACCGTCTTCGTCCTCGACTACGCCCGCCGCGCCCGCCGCCCAGGCTTCGGCCACAGCGATCTCCGCGTCGGTCGCGTCGCGCGCACGCACGCGCAGCGAGAAGGTCTCGGGCGTGCTCCGATCGACGGCCATTGCACTCCTGTCGCTCGTTGCGCTCAGCGCGGGCAGTGGCTGCTACTACGGCCACCTGGCGATCGGGCAGAGCCGTCTGCTGTGGCATCGCCAGCCGATCGACCATCTGCTCGACGACGTCGCGACACCCGACGAGCTACGAGAGCGACTGCGACTGGTGCAGGACGTACGAGCCTACGCACGCGCACTCGGACTCGCCGTGGATGACCAATATACGAGCTACGTCGCCTGGCCGGGGGATCGCGTCGTCACGACCCTGGTGGCCACCCGCCCCGGTGAGGTCGAGGCTGCGGGCTTCTGGTTCCCGATCGTCGGACGGGTGCCGTACAAGGGCTACTTCAACCGCGAAGCCGCGGACCGCGAGGCCGAGGTGCTGCGCTCGCGAGGCCTCGATGTCTGCGTCGTTCCGGTTGCGGCCTACTCGACGCTCGGCTGGCTGGCGGATCCCGTGACCGAGCCCATGCTGCGCGACGATGACCTCGCGCTCACCGAGACTCTGCTGCACGAGCTGGTACACGCCACCGCCTACGTCGCAAGCGACGCGGACTTCAACGAAGGCGTCGCCAGCTTCGTCGGCCGCGAGGCCGCAGCCGGCTACCTCGCCGAGCGCGGGCTCATGCGCGACGAGCGATCGCCCCGCGAGCTCGAGGCCGAGCAGCGAGCGCGCAACGCCGACGCCCGCCAGCTCGACAGGCAGCTGCGGGAGCTTCGCGCAGACGTCGAGATCCTCTACGCATCGACCGCTGCCGGCGACGAGCGCAACCAGCGACGAAGCGGGCTCGAGGCCAGGGCACGCCGGCGTCTCGCTCGGCTGCCACTCCACCGCCCGGACGCGGTGGAGCTCGCCGAACGCATTACACTCGGCGACGCGTGCCTTGCGTTGCGCGGAACCTACTCCGACGACCTCGAGCGGCACGCTCAGATACTCGAGGCGTTGGGCGGGGACCTCCGTGCGTTCGTCGGCCGGCTGTCGGAGGCCGCAAAGGCAGACGTCCCGCGCGAGGCCTTCTTCGCAACGACGCGGTGAGCACCCCACCGCGTGGACCGGACGGCCGAGAGCCCTGCTCTGGCGCGGCGATCAGGGCGCCTCATAGCTTCGGTGGGTCTGCGGAATCACGCGCACGTCCGAGAGCCGCTGTGCACAGCAGCGCTGCCAGCCGAGGATGCGCTGGGCGCTCGGTCGTTCGCGCACCTTCGCGAACGGAGTCACGGGTTGGAGCACCAGCGTCGTGTCGCGGGCTACGGCGGCGATCGCCTCGCAGACTGCCTCGAGCTCGCCATCCTGCGTGTTGGGTGTTACGACCACCTTGACGAACACCTCCCCGGCAGATTGCGCACTCTCCAGGAACTTCGCGTGCGCTGCAGCAAAATCGCTCGCGCCACCGGGCTCGGCGCGCTGTACATCGCTCGGCAGCTTCCAGTCCATCGACACCACGTCGATCGCGGCAACCACGGCCTCGAGCGCATCGACGGCCAGGCCGTGTGTCTCGAGGTAGGCGCGCAGTCCGCGCGCGCGGGCGCGCTCGGCAACAGCGCGAACCGCCTCCGGTTGCAGCAGCGGCTCGCCCCCGGTCAGACTGACGAAGCCGCGGCCCGCGGGCGCCAGGACTCCGAGTGCGGCATCGATCTGGTCGGGCGACAGAGGATTCGGGAGTGTGCGAAAGCGAGCACTTCCCGGCGTCTGCTCGATGCGACAACTCTTCGCAGGTCGCCACGTCCCGGGCGAGTCACACCATGCGCAACGCAGATCGCAGCCACCGAAGCGCACGAAGACGGTCTCCGCACCGACCCAGGGCCCCTCGCCCTGTGCCGAGGCGAAGATTTCGACCAGGTTTGCGTCGGCGCCGCGCGACGGCCCGTCCATCAGGCCTCGAGCGTCGACCGCCCCATCGCGATCTCGGACACGATCTCCTCGAGGCGCTCGGGGTGTGTGTCGACGCCGCTCAGGCGGAGGCGCGATACGTGGTCCTCATCGGCGAGGACGGTCACGTAGTCGAGCTTCGAGCCCAGATGCTCGAGCATGCCACCGAGGTCGAAGCCTCGCTTGCCGCTCATCTCCTCCGCTCCGAGCACGAAGAGCTCGCTGCCCCTGTGCCGCGCCAGCGAGAACGACGTCGCAAAGCGCTCGCGCGCTACGCGAGCCGCAAGATGCAGATCAATCCCTTCATCGACCTCGAGCAGGAGCATCGCGTAGCCGGCGAAGTGAACGATCCGGAAGTCGCGCTGCGACACCCAGGTCACCTCCTCCGGTACCGGCGGCAACGGAATGCCGGCGGCCTCCGCCGTTAGATCGCTCGGCCGACCGACCAACAGCGGATCGACGTCGCGACGCCGGTCGCCCCTGCGCAAGGCGATCTCCCCGAGCCGGTGCCACCACAGGCGTCCCCAGCGCTCGTAGTCGTGCTGGCTGAAACGCGCGGCACGCAGATCGACCAGCTTGTCCGAGAAGCGACTGCGTCGCGTCGATGTGCTCAGCACCGCCGGCAGCGACGAGCCCGCCGCTGGAGTGAGATGGACCGAGTCATTGGGCAGCACGCTGCGCAGGGCCCCGAGGTCCTCGGGGGCCCACTCGTGATGGTCATACCAGTGCAGTCGATCGGCGTAGAGCGGAACCGTTCGCAGCACTTCGCCCGCAGGCGACGGTGTGAAGCCGACTACATGCAGCGGTGTGTCGTCGCGCAGGTCCGTTACGACGCCTCGGAAGAACGTCATCAGCTCTGCCTGCGGATAGACCCACAGTCCCTCGACCAGCCGCAATTCCCGCGCCAGCAGGATCGCCGACAGCAGGGAGTCGCGGTCGTCACAGGCGAGGATTGCCGCCCGTTTGCGCGGCGGAGGCCGCGGTGCTTCGACCGCCGGGAGACTCGGGCTGTGCCGTGCCCGTCGGCGTTTCTCGCGTTCCAGGTTGCGCTTCGTGTCCTCGGACACGTCTTCGCCGAGATCCTCCTCGTCGTCGTAGCTCGGCGCTGGTGCCTCGACCTCGAAGTCCGGCGCGTCATCGGACAGAGGTGTGATCGCGAGGTCGAGATCGAGGTTGTCGTCCTCCTCTTCGTCTGCGGCAGCTGGCTCCGGGTCGGTCGACTCGCGCTCGGACTCCGCGCGCGCATCGTCACCCCGATCCGCCGGTTCTCGGCCTCGCCCACCGCGCCGGCGCGGGCGTCTGCGCGACGAGCGACCTTCGGCTTCCGACTCGCCCACGTCGTCTCGCGAATCCTCGTCCAGATCGAACAACGAGACCTCGAGTGGCCGCGAATGACGCGGCTCGGCGGCGCCGTAGCCCGCGTTCGCCTCGGCGTTCTCAGCCGGCTCGCCTTCGTCGCGCGCGCCGCGCCGTCGCCGCCCGCGACGTCGTCCGCGGCGCCGCGACGAC
>JAYZFK010000083.1:0-28082 GCA_036336835.1 Myxococcota bacterium
CAGCGTCTCGACGATCAGCTTCTTGATTTCGGCCTCGAGGCCCGCACGCTCCATCCGGTCGTCCCTGCCTTCTTGATCGAGCGCTGTGGTCGCGCAGGGCGAATATACCCCACCGCGTCGAGGCGGTGGGGAGCGACGCGATGGCCTGGGCGGAACTCCCCCCGCCGAGAACGCCTTTCCGCCGTCCAGGACCGTTGCGATTGGGTACCCGGAGAAGGCTAACCGAGCCCCGCCTGCTGCTCAGCCCTGACCCACCCGCTACAAGCGTTCACGTCGGCGGACCGAACCTCGTCGTCGTGCGCAGCCTGCGCCATCTCGGCGAGCGTCCCGGACGCTGTGCACGGCAATCCCGGTCACTTCGACGCGCGAGTGGATCGAGATCGACCTCTGCAACACCACCGACAACCCACTGATCGATCCGAGCACCGGCGCGGCGGTCGCGAGCGCGGCCGACAGGTGCGCCGCGGCGATCTCCCGATCGGTGCGCTCGACGAGAACATCTGAGCCAGACACCGCCTAGCGACAGTGGAGTCGCTCAGAGATGAAGGACGTCCGGCACGAGCGACGCGTCGAGCGGCTCGCCGCGTCGGGCGCCGCCAGGGCCGTAGCCGGCAGCGCGGAGCGCCGAAATGTAGCGCTGGGAGCGTCGACCACGTTCGTTGACTTCGGGCGGGAACAGGCCCGCGAGCGTACGATCGAGCGGGCCGTCGCCGTAGTAGCGGAACCACGATTTGCGCACCAGGAACTCGATCGCACAGAGCATCGCGATCAGCCCGGGATACACGACCACCGTGTAGCGGCGCCACGGCTCCGTCGGGCCGAAGGCGAGCACACCGATCCAGACACAATTTGCGGCGAAGAAGGCGGCCCAGAGGAGCGTCAGCCTGCGGCAGTAGGCGAGCGTAAAGGACGGCAGATACGGCTGCACCAGCCGCGCACCGCGCTCGACGATCGACGCCCGGCTCGCGACCGAGCCGGCAAAGATCGCCGCCAGGTAGAGATTCACGAGCGCCGGGAAGAGGTACAGGTAGGTGCGGTCGGCGCTGCCCGTGGCGAGGCCCAACAGGACGAGTGCACCCGCGTTCTGCGCCAGGAGACGGAGCGGCCTGCGCTCAACTGCCAGGCGAACGACCATCGCGATCAGCACCGCTGCCAGCAGTGTGCCTGCTGTCACACGGACTCCAAGGCGTTCGATCGCCTGGTCGCCAAGCAGCGGATAGGCCAAGGCCCCGAGCGCGAGCAGGAGCGCGGCAATCGCCGTCCCTGGGGTCGGGCGCTCGAAGCCGGTCGGCACTAGCCCGAGTCCTCGGACGCACGGGCCCGACGAAGTTTGCCCGTCGCAGTCATCGCGAGCGCCTCCACGACGCAAAACTCGCGCGGAACCTTGTAGGCCGCGAGCTGCTCGCGGCAGTGGCGCGAGAGCTCGCGCTTGTCGGGGGCGTGCTCCGGGTCGCTGGGGACGAACTCCGCCGCGGGGATCTCGCCGAGCTGAGCGTGTTCACGCGCGAACACGCGCGAGCTGCAGATACCGGGGTGGCTGTCGAGAACCACCTCGACCTCCTCGGCAAAGAACTTCAGGCCGGCCATGTTGATGCGGTTGGCCCGCCGGCCGGCGAGATGGAGATCGCCCTCGGCGTCGAACCATCCCTGGTCGCCCGTGCGGAAGCCGTCGGGCTCGAGCAGCGCGCGAGACGGAGTCCACGGGTGCAGATAGGCGTCGAACAGGCCGCTGCCACGGATGCAGATCTCTCCGCTGCGCTCGGCGGACGACGGATCCTCCACTTGCGCGCCGGCGTCGTCGCGCAGCCACAGCTGATAGGCGTCGCCAGGCCGGCCCAGCGCCTCGGGCTTGCTGGTCGCGCTCTCGAGATTCACGACGGGAAGCCCGACCTCGATGATCCCGAGCGCCTGGACGAGCGGGAGCGCAAAACGCGCACGAAACGCAGCGGCAACCGAGGCACGCAGACCATCCGCGGTCGAGACGCTTAGTCGCACCGATTCGAGACCGAGCGAGGACACGTCCTTGGCGAGGACCCCATAGTGATATGGCGAAGCGTAGAAGACGCTCGCGCGTGCGCGTGCGGCCAGGGCGAGGACGTCGTGGGCGAAGTTGCTCGCCGGGAGCAGGATCGTCGCACCCGCGCGCAGGTAGAGCAGGATCGAGACCAGGAAGTGGTGTGCCATCGGCAACAGCCACATGACGCGGTCGCCGGGTCCGATCTCGAGAGCAGCGTTCGCGTTCGCAAGGCGAGCAGCGACGGCAGCGTGCCCCACGACCACACCCTTGCGCTCGTTGGTCGTACCTGATGTGAATCGCATATAGGCAGGATCGAAGGCGCGAAACACCCGTTCGCCACTCCCATCCACCGGAGCGACGTCGGAGAAGGAACGACACCCCAGGTCACTCGTCCGCTCGATCAGGTGGTGCAGGGAAGACCCGCGCACGGACCGTTCGAGCGCAGCACCCGTCACCCCATCCGGGATCGGGACGAAGCAGGCCTCGGCGGCCAGGATACCGAGGGCCGCCTCCACGAAGCCGGTACCCTGGGGCGCGACCAGACCGCAGCGATCGCCTGCCCCGACACCGGCCTTGACCAGGGCGCGAGCGCGCTCTTCCATCCGCGCGACGAGTGTGGCGTAGTCGATCGTCTCGTCCGGACCGTCGCCACGGCCGCCGACCACCAGCGCCGGGTGATCCGGGTTCGCGCGCGCAAAGTCGCGGATCGCATCGATGACGAAGAGGGGAGTGCTCACGGCAGGGGCTCTCCGACATGCTTCGCGATCGCGTCGCGCACCGCCCCTGGATCGATATCGATGAGATCGCCGAGAGTGCTCGCCGCGAGTGCGGCGGCCGCGCCGATCGCCTCGCCGGTCGCGATTGCGGTGCCGATCACCCGCAGCGAGCCGAGTGCCTCGTGCGTTGCCGACATACAGCGGCCAGCCATGCCGAGTCGCGGCTGCTCGGCGGCGATCAACGCACCCAGTGGGATCGAGCAGGAGCCCTCGACGTGCTCGAAGCGCGCGCGTTCGTGCCCCTCCCACAGCTCGAGCGGCCAGCAGGCACGCGCAACCTCGGCCGGATCACTGCGACCCTCGATCACGTGGTCGGCGGTGATCTCGACGCGCCCCGCGACACGCCGACTCTCGCGTATCCCGATGCGTGCCGGCGCCTCGTCGAGCTCGGCGCGCTCGAAGCCCTCACGCTGCGTACGCAGGAAGTCGAGCACCGCCGACGCTCCCTCGAGCGCCCACGCCGCGAGTCGCGTCCGCTGCGAAGCGTCGAGTGGGTCGAAGACTTCGCTGTCGGGCTTGGGCAGGTTGAGGGTCATGTGGGCCTCCCCGGGTCTCCCGCCCGGGCGCAGCAGCACCGAGTCGCAGCCGGCCGGCAGCACGCCGACTCGCGCCGCCCGCGCGACGCCGGTCGCGAGCTGCATGCGCGCGAAGCCGGCCAGCGCCGCCTTGGGCACACCGCGGAGCCGAACGATATACGAGGGATGCTGCAACGTCGCCGCCGGCTCGCAACGTGTCGCCGCGCCGGCCAGGCAGGCCGCATCGCCGTCGCCGCTCGCGTCGATCGCCACCCATGCCTGCGCCTCGCGCCGGCGGCCGTCGACCTCGAAGAGCAGCCTGTGCGGCTCGCCGGCCGTTGCGGCACGAAACGAAACGAGCTCGGCACCGAGACACAGCTCGACTCCGGGGCTTCGTTCGAGACACGCCTGCCCGAGCCGCTCGAACCCGGCGGGCCGGATCGGGAGCACGTGCACGCGCCCCGCTCGTTCGGGCTCGCCAGCCTCGCCCCGCGAGCGGAGCGCCCTCTCGAGCGCAACCGGCAGGCCCGTATGCACGCGGCGCAGCGGCTCGCTGTCGGCGGGCTCGAACAGGCCACAGATGGTGTGGACGAAAGCGTTCGCGATGTTTCCGCCGAGCCGCGGGCCACGATCCACGAGCAGCGTACGCGCACCGGAGCGCGCGGCCGCTAGCGCCGCCGCCAATCCCGCCGGTCCGGCGCCGACAACGGCAACATCGCACGCAATCGGCGAGCTCACTCCGAGACCTCCGGCGCCAGCAGATCCCGCCGCAGCCCGGCGCGCAGCCGAGCGACCTCGTCGTCACTGACAGCACCCTGCTGGTACACGTGCACCGCGTTCAGACGTCCGCCGCGGAGGCACAGAATGATCCCGCTGCCGGGCGACGCCGGCACCGACGGCGTGTGATAGCCGTTCAGGACGCGCGCACCGCACAGCCGTTCGACATCGGGCGCGAACTCCCCGGTGTAGGCGAAGAAGAACGAACACAGCTCGCCGCCGAAGCTTCGCCGCGCCATGCGCGCGTAGACGGGCATCGGGGCGTAGCGGGCCATGTCCATCGCGGCGATTCCGTTCTCGACTGCGCATTGCTTGATCAGCTCGTGGCGCTGCGCCTTGAGCTCGTCGATCAGGCCGCCGAGCGTCTGTACGTGCTCGGGCAGCACCTGGAACCAGAGCATCGAGACGCGCGTCCGGAAGAGCGCTCCGCCGGCGCCCTTCGGTCGAACATTCACGGGCAGCGGTACCACGAAGCTCTCCGGCACGACCCCGCGCGCGCGCAGCACCTCGGCGTGTGCGCGGATGGCGGCCGCGAGATAGAACAGCATGGGCGTCAGGAAGCCTGCGCGATCCGCAGCCAGCTCGAGCGCGCGTCGCGTCTCGTTGCTCGAGAAGACATCGAGCTCGAAGCGCAGCTGCTGCGGCCCGCTCCGCAGCGGACCGCCGAGCGAACGCGGCGGAGAGGCAGCCAGGCTCGCCCTGTGAGCCTGCCAAGCTCGCGCCCGCTCGCCCCGCCGTCGGAAGCCCTCCTCCGTGAGCGCCGCGGCGAGGCCCGTATCACGGCTCCACTCGTCGGCCGGAAGATCGCGCGGATCGCGTTCCCCATCAGCAACGCCCGCCAGATGGGTCAGGAAGTTCTCGCTACCGGCTCCGTCCATCAGCATGTGCGCCCAGGTGAGCGCCAGGTCCGTCCCGTCCGCCCGCGGCACGATATCGACGGCCAGCAGCTCACCGCGCCGCAGCGCGAAAGTCGAGTTCAGTCGCTCGAAGAACACCCGCGGAGTGCCGTTCGCTGCGCGCGGTGTCGCCGGCGAATGCACCGCAACGTGCGGCATCGGCGCGCTTGCCGCGAGATCGAGCCGGTAGACCGGCGCACCAAAGACCGGACGACGAATCGGTGCACGCAGGATCGGGCAGGCACGAACGAGCTCGCCGAGCACCGATTCGAACTGCTTCGCGTCGAAGCCGGAGCCGAGCTCCAGCACGAGCTGCGAGAGATGACTCGCGCGATTTCGTCGCCGCGTCTGCCAGTCGAAAGCGCGCAGGAAGCAGTCGGCGCCTGTCAGCGGGAGCCGCGTGGGAAGCTCCACGGTTTCAGCGGACCCGCAGATCGTCGGGGTCATTGTCGAGCAGCCCTCGACGACACATGAAGTCGAGCAGACCGACGCTGTAGCGCCTGGTAGTCGCTTCACCCGTGAACACGCGCGGCAAGTGCT
This sequence comes from Myxococcota bacterium, assembly GCA_036336835.1. Taxonomy (GTDB): domain Bacteria; phylum Myxococcota_A; class UBA9160; order UBA9160; family UBA4427; genus JAYZFK01. The sequence continues at coordinate 5,522 of JAYZFK010000083.1, forward strand.
TCTGGAAGTGAGAGTTCATCAGCCAGCCGATTGGAGTCCGGCGCACCACCTCGCCAACGCGGAACAGAGTGAACAGCCGGCCGTTGTAGAAGTGGTCGACCACGCGCTGCCAGTTACGCAGATGGCGCAGCACGTGGGTCTCGTAGCGTTCGAACGCCGCGCGGTCGGCGGATACGATCGCGCGCGCCAGCTCCCGCGCCGAGTCGAGCGCGATCAGCAGACCGCTCGAGAAGACGGGATCGATGAAGCCGAACGCGTCACCCGCCAGTACCCAGTTCTCGCCGTGCGCGCGCGTGGTCGAGAGCTGATAGTTCGTGTAGCGGAGCACAGGGCTGATGCGTCTGGGCTCGCCGCCCCACGCCTTGATCGCAGGGTCGTGTGAGAGGTAGCGATCGAACTGCTGCTCGCTGCTCGCGCCGAAGCCTCGGGTGAAATCGCTGTCGAGCACCAGTCCGACGGACACGCGGCCGGGGAGCGGAATGCGCCAGCCCCAACCGCGCTCCAGATGATCGGTGTGCACGTGGCCCGGCGCGACGAGCGGTACGCCGGTGCAGTGCGCGAACAGCGCCGTATCGCGCCGTTCACCGGTCTCGGTCGGCAGATCGAACAGGCGCGCAAACGCGCGCGAGCGTCCGCTTGCATCGACCACGAGATCCGGCTGCTCGCCGCCGAACGCAGATGATTCAGCCAGCGTGGCCTCGTCCAGCACGACGCGATCGCCCTCGGCGTGGAAGCGCGCGGTCGCCTCCACAACGTCCGCACCCGCGCGGCGTGCAGCGGCCAGGATCGACGCATCGAGCCGGTCTCGCGGGACGTTGTAGCTGTAGCGCGTGCGCGCCTTGCGCACTTCGTCGAAGCGGAAGCTCATCTCGCCGTCGCGCAGCACGAAGGTCGCACCGGGCTTGAAGACGCTGTACTCGCGCACCTCGTCCTCGATGCCGAGCTCCTGCAGGAAGGGCACGGTGGCCGGAACCAGCGACTCGCCGATCACGAGCGGGGGCCGAGCACCGGACGCGAACAGCACGACGCGGCGCTGCCCGCCGCGCGCCAGATACGTGGCAAGCGCGGCACCCGTGGGCCCTCCGCCCACGATTGCAACGCAGCGGTCGCTTCCCGACATGGCGGGCGATGCTAGCAGCCCACGAAAGTCTCGGGCTGCGGGCTTGCAGGGGTGAGAGGATGCGCCCAACATGGGCAGCGAGGTCGAATGCGCTTCCACGGTGAGTCTCGAGACGATCGCTACGACGCGATCGTGATCGGAGCCGGGCTCGGCGGCCTGTCGGCGGCGGCGACGCTGGCGCACGGCGGGCGGAAGACGCTCGTGGTCGAACGCCACGACCGACCCGGTGGCTACGCCCACGCGTTCAAACGCAAGCGCTATCAGTTCGACTCGGCCATCCACTTGATCGGCGGCGGCGCCGGCGGGCTGGTCGCCCAGACGCTGGCCGAGCTCGACATCGGCGACCGCTGCGAGCTCGTGCGCGTCGACCCGTTCTACAGCGGCGTGTATCCCGGCTTTCGCCTCGATGCACCGCTGGGACGCGATGCCTTCCTGGAGGCCCACGTGCGCGCCTTCCCGAACGAGAAGCAGGGCCTCGCGCGCTTCCTCGACACCTGCCTCGCAATCCGCAACGAGACCGAGCGCGTCCCGGCGCTGGCGGGCGTCGGTGCCGTGCTCGAGCGCGCCCGCGACTTCCCGACCCTGGTCCGCTACCACCGCGCAACCCTCGCCCGTGTCCTCGACGACCACCTCGGCGACCCGCGCGCGAAGACCGTGCTCGCCACACTCTGGCCCTACCTCGGGCTACCACCCTCGCGATTGTCATTCCACTACTTCGCGATGATGCTGGCTTCCTACCTGGAAGAGGGCGCCTGGTATTGCCGCGGCAGCTTCCAGCGCCTGGCCTCGGCTTTCGTGTATGCACTCGAACGCGACGGCGGCGAGCTGCTGCTCAAGAGCACAGTGAGACGCGTGCGTGTCGAGCAGGGGCGCGTGGCCGGTGTCGTCCTCGAGAACGGCCAGCGCATCGATGCCCCGCGCGTGGTGTCCGGCGTCGACGCCCTGCAGACCTTCGACGAGCTGGTCGGAGACCAATATCTGCCCGAGGGTTTCTCGGATTCTGTCGCCAGGCTCGAGCCGAGCCTGTCCGCCTTCGTCGTGTATGGCGCCACGGCACTCGACCTGCGCGACGCCGGTGCCGAGCACGAGATGTTCCTGTACCGGACCTGGGATCACGAGCAGGATTGGGCCGCTGCACAGCACGGCGAGATCCTGCGCATCGGCTTCACCGTTCCCACGCTGGCCGATCCGTCTCTCGCACCGAGCGGCGAGCAGCTGTTCAGCATCACGGTCCTGCTCCCCTACGCGCTCACGACTGCCTGGGCCGACGAGAAGCAGCACTACACCGAGCACCTGCTCGATCTGGCGAACGACGCCTTCCCCGGCTTGCGCGATCAGCTGCGCTTTGCCGAAGGCGCGACACCGCGCACCTTCGAGCGCTACACACGCAATCGCGACGGCGCGATGTACGGCTGGAACCCCTCGCCCGAGCAGACGGGCCCGCTGCGTCTCGCGCCGAAGACCCCCATCCCGGGGCTCCACCTCGCCGGCCACTGGACCCAGCCCGGCCCCGGCGTCTACGGCGCGATCGCCTCGGGCCGCAACACCGCGCGTACGATCCTGGGGCGAGCCGCGGCGGGGCCGGCGTCGAATCGTTGACTCTCCGAGTCCGGCCTCGTGGCTGGCGCTACTCGACGTCCTCCCAGTCGCGACCGTAGTGGATCAGGATCTCGGCACCGGGCTGGATGTTGCGGATCGCGTGGAGATCGAGACCATCGATCTCCGCATTGGGTCGCGACGAGTGATTGAGGAAGCGAAGCGAGTTGGTGACCAGCAGGCCTTCGGCACTCCCATCGTTGTCGAGCAGCCACAGCACGTGCTCGCCATCGCGCCGGGTCGGCCGGCCCTCGAAGCGGCCGATGCCCTGACCCGGCTGAAACCGCCGGAGCGCGAAGACACCGCGACCGTGAAACGAGCTCTTGGCGACGCGGATCCGTTTCCTCAGCCCACTCATGCACTCGAGCATACTCATCAGAAACAATCGTCGCGCCCGGGGGTGCGTCGCGCCGGGGGGTGCGAAGCGCCGTCGCCGCGGCAGTATACTCAGCGCATGCCGGACGCCAGATCACTCTACAAGCAGGGATTCGCCCGCTTCGTGGACGACGCAGTCGACGAGGCGATCGCGCTCTACCGGCAGGCGATCGAGGCCGATCCCGAGCTCGCGATCGCCTGGAACGGCCTGTCGATCGCGCTCGCCCAGCAGGGCAACTTCGCCGAAGCAATCGAGGCCGCCGGCAAGCTGGTCGAGCTCGAGCCCGAGGACGCCCTCTCCCACACCAACCTGTCTCGGATCCTGATGCAACAGGGCAAGATCGATGAGGCCGAGGACGCGAAGGCGGTCGCGATGCGGCTGCAGATGAAACAGCAAGGATCCTAGGCCCCACGCAGCCAGCGCGCGGTGCACTGGGCGACGTGCCGGCCGTGTGCGCGGGCGGCGGCGATGTGCTGCTCGGTCGGCCCGGGCGTTCCCGAGCGGGGATTCGTCCAGGCGAGTGGCCCCCAGTGCGAGCCCGCCGCCGCGAAGCCCTCGGTGCGATTCGGCATGGGCACCAGCAGCAGCCCGTGCTCGGCGAGCGCCGCGTGCAGCGAGATCAGTGCCAGCTCGCCTCCGCCGCGACCGCCCGCGCCACCCGAGACGAACGCGGCACCCAGCTTGCCGGCGAGCCGACCCTGCATCCACTGCGCCGCCGTGCGCTCGAGGAAGGCGCGCATCGACGACTCGATGCCGCCCATGTGTACGCCGGATCCGAGCACGATCGTGTCGGCCGACTCGAGCCGGGCCGCGTCCGCATCCTCGGCACGCACGACCTCGACCTGCGCCCCGACCTCACGCGCACCCTCGGCGAGACCGTCGGCCAGCTGCTGCGTGCGGCCCGTGGCGGACGCGACGACGACGATCATCCGCGTCATGGCCGCAAACTTCCCACAGCATTCGCGAAGTCGCTCGGGTCAGGCGCGTGCGCCTCGATCTCCTCGAAGCCGATGCGCGCGGCGTGGAGCAGCTGACGCAGCGAGGCCGCGGCGATGTCGGGAGGCGCGTAGCGGGCGTCTCCCAGAACCGGATGGCCAATGTGCGCGAGAGTCGCCCGGATCTGATGCAGGAAGCCCGTGACGGGCCGCACCTCGACCAACGTGGCGCCGCGCAGAGCCTCGATCGGCTCGACCCGTTGCTCGACGATGCGCGCATCGCTGCGCCCGGCAGCCCCGTCCACCACCCGCACGTGCGCCGGGCGGTGACGTGCCACGTAGAGAGCCAGCCGCTGGGTGAGCGCGTGACGCAGCTCCCCCGCCACCACGGCACGATAGGTCTTGGCGACGCGGTGCTCGGCGAACGCGGTGCGCAGGCGCTGCCAGCTGTCCTGCTCGGTCGCGAACAGCAGCGCACCCGAGGTGTCGAGATCGAGTCGGTGGACCACACCGCTGCGCAGGCCGCCCTCGCCCACCCCGTGCACCTCGGGTCGCAGCCCCGCCACGAAGCCGAGCGCCGTCCGATGCTCGTCCGGCTCGAGCGGATGGACGGGCATACCCGCCGGCTTGTCGACAGCCAGCCAGCCCGGGCCACGATCGAGCACGGGGAGCGCAAGCCCGGGCTCCGGGCGCACGCGCTGCTGCTCGGGCCGCTCGAAGCGCGCGATCCACAGCACCTCGGAGGCTCCCAGCAGCCGCCCCTTCTCGGCAAGCGAGGCAACGCGCTCGTCGTCCTCGGGCCGCTCGCGCGTCGCAACCGCTCCCGAGCTCAGCAGCCGGCGCGCCGCGGCGCGCGATACCCCGCGCGCCCGGACGAGCGCGACGTCGAGGCGCAGGCCCTCGAGACCGTCGGCGGCGGCGACCCGGCGCGCCGGGCCGCCTGGCGTCCCGGGGCTCGTAGCTCTTGATGCCTGGCGGCTCACAGGCGACAGGGTAGCCGCGCGTGGACGCGACCGAGGGGTCCGTGTACCCTGCCTCGATCGTGGACCCCGCTGCGCACAGCACGACCATCGGAATCGGGATTACGGGCTCGCGGCCCGGATCCGGCGCCGACTAGCGCGCGCAGCAAGGATCCGACGAAGGCCGCGGCAATCACCCCGCGGCCTTCGTCGTATCTGGGAGGGCCTCGGGACGATCCAGGAGGAGCCAGCTCATGAGCCCGAGCCGACGCAGCGATCCGTCACCCACGATCGCCGTCATGGACACCACCCTGCGCGACGGCGAGCAGACGCCGGACGTCGCCTACTCGCCCGCAGAGAAGCGCCAGCTGGCCCGCCTGCTGCTGTGCGATGTCGAGGTCGATCGCATCGAGATCGCCTCGACTCGCGTGTCCGAGGGCGAGAGGACCGCCGCCACGGGCGTCGCCGAGTGGGCCCGCAAGCAGCGCATGCTGCCGCGCGTCGAAATCCTCGGCTACACCGACGGCAAGGCCTCGGTCGACTGGATCGCCGGCATCGGTGGCAAGGTGCTCAACCTGCTGACCAAGGGATCCGAACGCCACTGCCGCACTCAGCTCGGCATGTCGCCCGAGCAACACCGCAACGCGGTCGAGACGACCATCCGCTACGCCGCCCGCAGACGGATCGCGGTGAACGTCTACCTGGAAGACTGGTCGAGCGGTGTGCGCGAGAGCTTCGACTACGTGTTCGCCATGGTGCAGCACCTGCGAACGCTGCGCATCGCGCGCATCTACCTGGCCGACACGCTCGGCATCCTGGCGCCAGAAGACGTCACCCGGTACGTCGGACTGATGACGTCGACCTGGCCCGAGGTCGAGTTCGAGTTCCACGCCCACAACGACTACGCGCTGGCAACCGCCAACTGCCTGGCCGCCCTGAAGTCCGGCGCTCGCGGAGTCCATACGAGTGTCAACGGAATGGGCGAACGGGCTGGCAACACGCGCCTGGCCGAGGTGGTAGCGGCGATCCACGACCACACGGATTTGCGCACGGCCGTGAACGAATCGCGGCTGGTCGCCATCTCACAGATGGTGGCGACCTTCAGCGGCAAGGAGATGTCGGGCAACACGCCGGTCATCGGACGCGACGTGTTCACGCAGACCGCGGGGATCCACGCGGACGGCGATGCCAAGGGCGAGCTGTACGGATCCAGGCTCGCCCCGCAGCGCTTCGGACGCGCTCGGCGCTACGCGCTCGGCAAGCTCTCGGGCAAGGCCTCGGTCGACCACAACCTCAAGGCGCTCGGGATCGAGCTCAGCCCGGACAACCGCGATCTCGTGCTGCAGAAGGTGATCGAGCTCGGTGATCGCAAGCACACCGTCTCTCAGGAGGACCTGCCCTACATCATCGCCGACGTATTGAAGTCGCCGACCGAGCAGCTCGTGCACGTCGACCACTACCACGTCGACCTTGCGACGGGCCGTCCTCCGCGGGCCGAGATCCAGCTCAGCTACCGGGGCCGCACCGAGAAGGCTGAGGCCAGCGGTGACGGCGGCTACGACGCATTGATGCAGGCGCTGCGGAAGGCGGCCAAGCCGCTCGAGCTCGAGCTGGCGCGCTTGACCGACTATCGCGTACGCATCCCGCCCGGCGGCAAGACCGGCGCGCTCGTCGAGACCCTGATCTCGTGGGCATCGGCACACTCGCGACGCTCGGGCGAAGCAGAGACGTTCACGACCACCGGCGTCGATTCCGACCAGATGGCCGCGGCGGTGATCGCCACCGAGAAGATGCTCAACGCCGTGATCATGCGCAGTGCAAGGCCGAAGAGGCCCGGCAAGGCGGGCCGTGCGCCAGCCAAGAAGCGGAGCCGATCATCCGCCCGCTAGGGGTCCTCGCCGTGCTCGGCCTCGCCCTCGCGACGCCAGGCTGCGCTTCGCCGCGCGAGAAGAAGCAGGCGGCCATCCTGGGACCGACCGAGAGCGTTCTCGAGATCGTGGCAGTGCTGCGTCGCCACGTTCCGGACGATACCTATCGCTTTCCACCGGCGACCGACTTCACTGGACGCAACGTCTATCGCGCGTCGTTGCTGCGGCTGGAGAACATCGAGCGGATCCACGCCGAGAGCCTGCGCGCCGGTCACCTCGACGGCGTGATTGCGTTCTCGAAAGCGCGCGCGCTGGAGCGGCTGCGCGCGTTCGACATTGCCGTCGAGTACTACGAGACCGCCGACGAGCGCGACGAGCAGCTGCGCGCTGAAGCGCGCGCGAGCGCGGCTGCGTGCGCCGGCTTCGCGAGTGCACTCGTAATCGGCCCGGAGCCCGGCGATCCCTTCTCGCGCGAAGCCGTCGTGCGAGAAGCGAGCGAAGCGCAAGCCGTGGTTGCCGCATTCGACACGCGCATCGCACTGATACGCGACGCCGCTCGCGAGGCTCCGGACCACTATCAGACGATCGCCCGCCAGGAGATAGAACGCGCGGATGTCGCACGCGCGAAGTGGTTCGAGTCGATGCGTTACGCGCTGCCCAATGGCCACGTGCGCGCAGTTGCCGAACGGCAACGCGTGATCAACCGGCACGCAGCGAGTCACCGCGAGCTACAGCACCTGTTGGCGCTCGCGGATCTCTATGCCGCGCTGGCGCGCGAGTATGTGGAGGCGGTGCCGCCCGAGAGCCTCGACTTCGATCCGCCGCGCCTGCGCGAGCTGTTCGATGCCGCCAGCCAGTTGTACCAACGACTTGCCGCCCGCGACGGTGCTCCCGAGAAGCTCGAGGCCAGCCGCAAGCTCGAAGCCTTCCTCGCGTTCACCCTCCAGGTAGATCGGGACCGCTTTGCGTCGCCCTGAGTGCCATGCCCTGCTCGCGCTGACCCTGCTCGCCGGCTGCGCGACGACACCCGCACCGGCGCCCGAGCGCCTGCTCGAACCGCTAGCGCGCCCGGTGGCTCGTGCGCCGGAGGCCGCGGATCACACCGCGGCCGCGCTCGCCTCTGCGTCACTAGCGGGCGATCTCACTACCGCGCGCGAGCTGCTCGGCCAGCTCGAGGCCGAGCTGGCGCGAGAGCGCACGGTGTTTGCGGAGAGCGCACCGCGTGGCGCGGAGATTCTCGAGCGCGACAGCGAACGGACGGCCCTGCTCCCGCTCGCGATCGATCTCACGAACGCCGCCGCAGACGACCCGCGTCTGTATCGCGGCGCGACACGCGAGCTGCTTCGACGCGGCGATCTCAACCCCGCGCACCGAGCGCGGCTCGAGCAGGCCGCCGACGACGACCCGCTACAGCTCGCCAACCGCCGGGTGCGCGATAGCTACGAGTCGCTGTTCGCCCAGGCCTTCAACACGGTGTCGGCGCCGCTCGGCCGCTCGCTGCTCACCGGCTACACGACCGCGCCGTTCGAGATCGCCATGAGCGTCGCGCACTACCTCGCGCGCACGCTCGAACGCCCGGCGGTCGGCGTGCGCGAGCGACAGGCGCTCGGCCACTGGCGCGGTTTCCTCGAACGCTATCCGGATGCGCCGGAAGCCGAGCGCGTGCGCAAGCGAGCCAACGAGACTCGAGACGACCTCGACCGGATGCAAAGAGATCGATACGTGCACGCCGCCGAGCGCGCGCTCGAACACGACCAGTTCTTCCTGGCGCGCACCCACGCCCGACGCGCCAGGCTCCACGCAGCGGACGATGCCGAGCTCGAGACGCTCATCGCGACTATCGAGCAGCGCGCCGCCGAACGCGAAGCCGAGCAAATCGCAGCCATGGCCGCAGATCCGGACACTGACCTCCTCGATTGGGATCGACTCGACCTGCTACGGGCCGTCTGGCTCGAGTCGCCGGAGCGGCTCGGCGATCGCCTGCTCCGAGAGCTCTCCCGCGCACCCGAAAGCTCGCTGAACGACGAGCTCGAGTTCGCGTTGGCGACCACACAAGCCGAACGAGGCGCCGAGAGCGCAGCGTGGGAGCGGCTCGATGCCGTCGCACGTGAAGAGCCCGCCCGCTCGAACATGGCGCGCCACTCGGCGGTCCTGGTGTTCGACCCCTGGCAGAACCCCCACCAGGCGTTCGAGCGCGAGCTCGTCCGCGGACGCGAACGCGCGGTGTCGACCGAAGTTCTGGGGCACTACGCACTCGGCCCGCGCTACCGGGCATTGCCCGAGGAGCTGGCGTACCTGATCGACGCGCCGCTGATCGCCCGACGCGCCCTGTCGACGCCCATTCGCATGTTGCTCGCGCCACTGGGCGGCACTCCAAAGCGAGACCACCGGCGCGGCGCGGCGATCGCTGGCTACCGTTACCTCGACCGTTTCCCCGGCGGCGAGCACAGCCGAGAACAGATCGCATGGCTGTTCGAGTACGAAGTCGACCGAGGCAACGCGCTCGCCGCCCTGCGCCTCGCCGACGCGATGCCCGAGTTCGACCCGCAGGAGCGCGCGGTGCTCGCCGAGCAGGCTGCCGATCAGCAGCTCCAGGGCGCCGTCCGCGCCGGACGCCGCGACCATCGCGCCCAGATGTTGCGGGGCGTGGCGATCGACTTCCCCGATTCGATCGCCGGCCGGGACGCCGGGCAGCTCGCGCGCCGCGAGGCCGACGAGGCGACGCCCCAGCGCATCCGGCTGACTCGCGGGTTCCTGCGCGAGAACCCCCGGATCGCGGGACCCCACGGCCTGGCGATCGAGCCCGTGCTCACGGACGGAGAGCTGCGAAACGGCGAGCTCCACCCGCGCGGCGTCACGTTCCTCGGAGGACGGATCCTGGAGATCGCGCTCGTCGCGCGCAGCGGCGACCAGGACGGCGAGCCCGAAATCGTCCGCACGGAGATCGGCGCCGAACGACTTGCACGCAGCGTCGCCCTCATCGAGGAGTCAGCGACCTTGGGCGTCCAGCTCGACAGCGACGACGAGCTCGGTATGGACGGAAGCCGCGATCAGTACTTCGAACGCGCACGCCTGGGGCTGACCGACGAGATCGACCCGCGCCCAACCGCCGAATCGACCTACGTCTACCAGGGAATGGCCGAGCGCTACGGCCTGGTACGAGCGCGCGACTCCCTGCTGCCCTTCGACCTGGTCCTCCAGGGCTCGGTCTCCAACCTCGGACTCGGAGCCTTCCCCCGCTGGAGAGAGCCCGATCTGACCCCCGACGCCTTCCTGTACCGCTGAGCAACCCCGAATCCAGCCCAGCCAACGCGGAAACCGGAACGCCGGAACGCCGGAACGCTCGAGTGCGGGCCCCAACCCTACAGCTTGCGAGCGTCGAGCGTCTTGTCGAGATAGCCGAGGTATGTCGCCAGCACCCGGTACGAGTCGAAGTACGCGTCGAGATCGATCGTCTTCGGATCGGTGTCGAAGCGTTTGACCCCAACTACGCGCTCGGTCTCGAGGGTCAGCGAGTGGACATACACCGTCGGGATGTCGTACCAGCGAAAGGCGCGCGAGTGATCGTGGATCGTGGGGGCGCCACTGAGATCCTTCGACAGCAGATCGATATCCAGCGCGGCCGCGGCCGAGACGAGATCGGCGAACAGGTTCGGGTCGCTGCGCGAGCCCCAGGCAGCCGTCGCGCCCAGGCCCAGATAGTCGAGCCAGATCATCGCCGCCGTCCGCTCGAAACGCACCGGGTCGTTGGTCAGGTAGCCGTAGGAAGCGTCGCCCTCGAAGGGGGTGGATGCGAAGCCAATGAACTCGTACGTGTGAGACCGCGGAATCGACTTGAGGCTCGAATAGAGCATTGGCAGCAACGCCACGCTCGTCCACGCGTCGAACACGCCCTTGCCGCCGCGAGCCAGCACATGGTGAGTACTCACGATGATCCGCCGCGGGCTCTTGCCTGGAAGCGTGCAGATGACGTTGGGCGTCGGCGAGCCCGACAGATTCTCGAGCTTCAGGAATCGACCAGTGCAACCGGCCTCCTCGAACATCTCGACCAGCCGGTCGACGCGGTCATTGCGCTGCACCGGTACGGTCTCCACCCGGCTCTCGAGGCTCTGCCGCTGTTGAAGCTGGTAGGACACCGGGGCGCTGAACGGGTACAGCTCGACGTAGCTCGAGCTGGCACAACCAAGGACGAGAGTGGCGAGAACGGAAACGAGTGTGCGGGACTGCATGGGTATGGACTCCATCCCGGAACCCCGGGGGATTGGGCCGTCACCCATTGTACCGCGGAGCGCGCCCGCCATCAGGCACGATAGGCGGCATCCAACAGCTCGACCGGGTGGACCACTTTCGACCGCAGGCCGCGCTGCCGCACACCCGCCGCGAGCTGGATCATGCAGCCCGGGTTGCCGGTCGCGATCCAATCGGGCTCGACGCGCTCGAGCGCGTCGAGCTTGCGCGACAGCACCTGCTGCGACATCTCAGGCTGCGTCAGGTTGAAGATCCCCGCGGCACCGCAGCAGGCCTGCGCCTCTGCGTGATCGACGAGCGTCAGCGACTCGATCGACTCGAGCAGGCGCCGCGGAGCCGCTGCCACCCCTTGCGCGTGCACCAGGTGGCACGGATCGTCGTAACAGACGCTGCCCCGCAGTGGCGCCCGCGGCCGGCGCAAACCGACTTCGTCGAGCCACTCGCAGACGTCGCGCACGCGCCCGCCGAAGCGTCTCCCGGCGTCGCCCAGCCAGTGCTCGATCTCGCGCATCGAGGCGCCACAGCCGGCAGAGTTGACGACGAGGGCATCGATCTCGAGCGCATCGAAGACCTCGACGTTGTCACGAGCGAGCCGGCTCGCGAACTCGAGATCGCCAGAGTGCGCATGGAGCGCGCCGCAGCAGCCCTGCGCGGGCGGCACGATCACTTCGAACCCGTTCTCGGCGAGCACCCGCAGCGTTGCCCGGTGCACGTTGCCAAACGTCTCCGACATGATGCAGCCGGTGAACAGCGCCACGCGCCCGCGCTGCTCGCCGACGGCGGGCGTGACCTCCGGCAAGGGTGCGCGATCGGATGCCGCCGGGACGCGCGGTGCGAGCTCGATCGCGCCGGCCGCGCGGCTCGGCAGCAGCCGCGCAGCGATCTGGTCGAGGCGTAGGCGTTGCACGAGAGCGAGCGCGCTCATCGCCGCGCGAAGCCGGCTCGGCACCGCAACCACGTGCCGGAGCAGCCCGCGCTCGAGCCTCGCCGCAAAGCCGCCGCGCCGACCGCTGGTCGTGAGCGCAGCTCGCGTCAGCTCGAGCATCTCGCCGAATTGCACACCGGAGGGACACGCCGTCTCGCAGGCGCGACATCCGAGGCACAGATAGGCTTCTTCCGCGACCAGCGGTCCCGCTTCCACATGGCCCTCGGCAACGCCGCGCAGCAGGTAGATGCGGCCGCGGGGCGACGACGTCTCGCGGCCGGTCGCCAGGTAGGTGGGACACGACGACAGGCACAGTCCGCAGTGCACGCAGTCGAGGCTGCGCTCGTAGACCCGTTGAGGCAACGTCAGCTCGTTCACAATCGCCCCAGACAACGGCCGGGGTTCAGCACGCCGGCCGGGTCGAACCGCTGCTTGAGCGAACGCATCAGCTCGACCCTCGCGCGAGTATCCGTCCCGACTCCGAAGACGTCGCGTCCTCGCTTGAGATCGGCCGGCAACAGCTCGAAGCGCGCCTCGCCGTGCGCCTGAGCCGCGACCTGCTCCACTGCGGCCACCGACTCTCCTGCCTCCGACCATTCCGCGTATACGAGACCGACGCCCGCGTGCACGATCAGATGCGCGCCCGACGCGCGCAGCGCTTGCGCTGCACGTCCGCAGGCCGATGGAAGCAGGCCGACTCGCGCGCGCGCTCCCCCGTCGGGCAGGGCCCGCCTCTGAGCGCCGGCGAGCGCATCGACAACATCCCCCGCAACCGGAGCCGCCGCGCAGCGTCCGCAGAGCCAGCGCTCGTCCTCGCGCACAGCGGGCTCGCTGCCGGCGAACTCGACGAGCAGGGCCGCATCACTCGTGGCAGAGATTCCGATGCGCTCGGCGATCGACCGGTCGAGCAGCGCGGCGCAGCGCGCGGTCGGTCGGCGGGCTGCGTCGATCGCGGTGTCCATCGGATCACTGCCCGCCGCCAGCGACGCGACCCGGACCGCAACCGTCTCCGGCAGAGGACTCAGCCTCAGCCAAGCGGCCTCGATCACGCCCAGAGCACCGAAAGAGCCGGTGTAGAGCTTCGCCAGGTCGAAGCCCGTCACGTTCTTGACGACGCGCCCGCCACAGCGCGTCTGCTCGCCGGTGGTGAGCACGACGTCGAGTCCCAGCACGCAATCGCGAGGTGGGCCCTGCCCCAGTCGACGGGGCCCGATCGCTGCCGACGCCAGCGTCCCTCCGACGCTGGCGCTGCCCGGTGCGCCAAGCGGCAGTTCCCAGCCGTGGGGAGTCACCGCCTCGGCGAGCTCGGCGAGACTCGTCCCCGCGCGCACCCGAACGACACCGTCCTGTGTATCGAGCTCCTCGATGCCACACAGACCGCGCGTCGAGAGGAGCGCGTCGACCTCGACGGGCCCATTGCCGAGCTCGTCGTGGGTGCCGCGGCCGCGGACCTGGGCACGGGCTCTGGCCTCGCCCAGGATGCGCAGCGTGCTCGCGAGCGCGCCGCCGTCGCCGGGCTGCACCGCGAAGGCAGCGGGCGCGCCGACGGCCTCGCTCAGCCGGTCCGGCCCGAGCTCGCGCTCGAGCGCCGCGCGCACGTCGAACCCGCTCATTCGAGCGCACTCGGTAGAGCGCTCATAGCGGCACCCGGTCGTAGCCTCGCGCCTTGGGATTCGACTCGACACAGAAGCGCGTCGTCGGGATCACCTTGCCCGGGTTGCAGACGCGATCGGGGTCGAAGGCCGCGCGCAGATGGATCATCGGCAGCAGGTCGTCGTCGTCGAACACGAGCTTCATGTAGTCGAGCTTCTCGACGCCGACGCCGTGCTCACCGGTGATCACGCCACCCGCGCGCACACAGGTCTCGAGGATCTCGCGTCCCGCCTGCAGCACCCGGGCGAGCTCGTCGGGGTCGCGGCGATCGAACGAAATGTTCGGATGCAGGTTGCCATCGCCGGCGTGAAAGACATTCGAGAGCTTGAGGCCGTGGCGATCGCCGATCGCACAGACCGCTTCCAGGACCTCGGGCAGCTTCGCACGCGGCACCACGGCGTCGTGGACGTACAGGTCCGGGGCGAGCCGGCCCATTGCGCCGAACGCCCCCTTGCGCGCACGCCAGAACAAGGTCCGCTCCTGCTCGTCAGCCGCGACCTGCACGCGGCTCGCGCCACAGCGCTCCGCCGCCTCGCGCACGCGTTCGACCTGGGGCGGCAGCTCGCAGCGGGCACCGTCGAGCTCGGCAATCAGGATCGCCCCGGCGTCGCGCGGCAGACCGGCCGCATAGACCGAATCCTCCACAGCCCGGATCGTGCGCTGATCGACGATCTCGAGCGCCGCCGGCACCAGCCCACCCCCAATCACCTCTCCCACCGCATGACAGGCCGAGACGACGTCCGGGAAGATGGCGAGCAACGTCTCGACCGACTCCGGGATCGGCGACAGACGCAGCGTCGCCTCGGTCACGATCCCGAGCGTCCCCTCGCTACCGACGATCGGGCCGACCAGGTCGAAGCCCTCAGCCGAGCCCGTCCGCGAGCCCAGGCGGACAACTTCGCCATTGGGCAACACCAGCTCGACGGCCAGTACGTGGTTGGTGGTGGTCCCGTACTTGAGCGTGTGCGGCCCCCCCGAGTTCTCGGCGACGTTTCCGCCGATCGTGCAGACCTGCTGACTCGACGGGTCGGGCGCGTAGAACAGACCGTGGCGGCGCACCGCTTCCGACAGCTCGGCGTTCACCAGCCCGGGCTGTACGACGGCGACGCGATCGGCGACGTTGATCTCGAGGATGCGATCCATTCGCGAGCACTCGATCAGCACGCTGCCGGGCACCGGGTGCGCGCCGCCGGACAGACCCGTTCCGGCACCCCGCGGCACGAACGGCACGCCCGCCTCGAGACAGGCCCGCACGATTGCCTGCACCTGGTCGGTCCGCTCGGGCAGCACGACCGCGAGTGGACGCGTTCCCTCGAGCGTCAGGCCATCGCACTGATAGACGAACAGCTCCTCGTCGCGTGCGAGGCAGCTCGCATCGCCCACGATCGACCGCAGCCGACGGGTGAGTCGCTCCATATCGAAGAGGGTACGCGACCGGGACGCAGACTTGGAGCGGCGCTACGCGAGGCCCAGGCGCTCCATGTCGTCCTCGTCGAGGCCGAGATAGTGCCCGATCTCGTGGCGGACCGTGATCTGGATCTGGTCGATCAGATCCTCGCGGTCGAGACAGATCTTCTCGAGGTTGCGCTTGAAGATCAGCACCCGGGCGAGGTCCTGTGGCTGGTCGGTCACGCCCGCCAACGTGCGCGGCACGCCCAGGAACAGCCCCAGGATCTGCGGCGACACGTTCTCGTGCTCGGTCAGCTCGTCCGTCGGCCAATCCTCGACCATCACCGGCACATTCTGGATGTACTCGCGGATCGAGCGGGGCAGGTTGTCCAGCCCCTCCCGGACCGCCTTCTCGAAGGCCTCCCGCTCCATCTCCACCGGCAGCGGGTAGTGCGCCGGATCGAGCGCGTTGGCCCGCGCGAAGCCGCTCCCGGCGACCTCGCTGTCCCCCAGGCGCTCGGCAACCAGTGCCAGGTGGTAGACGGCGTGCGGTGAGTCGGGGTCGAGCGCGACGGCGTGGTCGAGCACGCGGCGGGACTCGCTGAAGCGCCCTAGCTCGAACAGGATCTGGCCCTCGAAGGCGCGGTAGACGGGCTGCTCGGAGCCCGCCTTGATCGCGCGCCGGACCAGGAAGACTGCGCCCTCGAGGTCGTCCAGGTAGAAGAGCGCCTTCGACTTCAGGTAGTAGACCTCGGCCTGGAAGCCGCGGTCGGGCCGGGGTAGCTCGGGCTGGCCGGAGAGCAGTTCGTCGCAGCGCTCGAGCGCGTGCTGGAACTCGCCCATCTCCTCGATCAGCAGCTCCACGCGATTCAGGTGTGCAGCCGCAAACTTGGGATCGGCGTCAGCCGCCCGCTCGAACTCGTAGATCGATTCGTCGACACGCCCCTCGTCCCACAGCAGCTCGCCACGACCGTTGTGGGCCTCGGCACCGCCCGGGCGCGCCTTCAAGGCCTCTTCGAGCCAGGCGAGCGCCTCTTCGGTGCGACCCCCGTGGGAGGCCTCCATGGCCTGGTCCAGGCAGTCCCAGTAACGATCCTTTTCGTTCTTCATGACTCCGGAGGATGTGGACGGTGTGGGGGGTTGGCAGGCGGGGACACAGGTGCCGCACGCATCGACACAGGGGTCCGAATCGGGCGCAGCATAGCAGACCCGTACTGCTAAAACGGTGTCTTCCCCCCGTCGAGAGAAACCTATAAGCTGCTGTTTTCATTAAGACATTAGTAACATTTCGCGAGGATTGTCGAGACGCTTCGCCGGCTCTCCGGATGGGGGTGAAGAAGCCTCATTCCGGCGGCTCCTGGAGCCCACGACGTCCTCAGCGGTCCCCTATATGGGGGGCGCTCGGGGGCTCGCACGGCTGCTAGACATCATGGCGGAACAACCCGGGGCGCTACCGGCAGCTCCTTCACTGCCGGTGCCGCGCAAGCTGCCTCGGAGGGTTCCAGAGTCCGTCGATTCGTCCGGTTCGGAGCCCGCTCGCGACCTTGCGAGCGGGCTCCACTGCACTAGCCGCCCGGGGCAGAATGGGGCCGGACGGATCGGAGGCGAGATGACAGCCAGTGCCATCGTGATCGGTGCAGGGAGCGAGCGCGGAACCGGAGCCTCCGCCTGCCGGCGCTTTGCTCGCGAGGGACTGCACGTCTTCGCCGCCGCGCGCACCGCCGATCGGCTCGAGACTCTCGCGGCAGAGATCCGCTCGGCAGGTGGCGAGTGCACCGCGGTGCCCACCGACGCCACCGACCCGGCCCAGATCGAGGCGCTGTTCGAGCGAGCAAGCGAGGCGGGGCCGCCCGAGCTCGTGCTCTACAACGCGGCCCGCCAGGGTCTGCGCCCGCTCGCCGAGATGGGGGACGATTTCTTCGAGGCAATCTGGCGGATCACCTGTTTCGGCGGCTTCGCGACAGCGCGCGCCGTCGCCCGGCGCATGGCACCTGCCGGCCGCGGCACGCTGCTGTTCACCGGGGCAACCGGCTCGGTGCGCTCGCGGCCGCCCTTCCTGGCGTTCGCCTCGGCCAAGCACGCCCTTCGCGCCGTCGCGCACGGCACCGCGCGCGAGCTCGGTCCCCAGGGCATCCACGTCGCCCACGTGATCGTGGATGGCGCGATCGACGGCGACGCAATCCGCGGCCTGGCTCCTCAGATCCTCGACGGCCTGGGCGAAGACGGAGCGCTCGATCCGGATGCGATCGCCGATGCCTTCTGGACGCTCCACACCCAGCCGCGCTCGGCCTGGACACTCGAGCTGGATCTGCGGCCATACAAGGAGTCGTTCTAGCAACGACGCCGCTGGCAGGAACTCAGGCGTCGACCAGCTCGGCGAGCGTGCGCATCAGCTCGAGGTCCGTACCGCCCACCGCGATGGTGGTGACCGGGCTCTCGCGCCACGCGGCAAGGCGATCGCGCACGCGTTCGACGGGGCCGATCAAGCTGATCTCGTCGATGAACGCCTCCGGCACGGCGGCGACCGCCTCGGCGCGCTTCCCGTCGAAGAACAGATCCTGGATCTTCTGCGCTTCGCCCTCGTAGCCCATGCGGGCCATCAGCTCCTTGTGGAAGTTTCGCTTCCGCGCGCCCATGCCGCCGATGTAGAAGCCGAGCATGGGCTTGGCCGCCTCGATCGCGGCCTCGACGTCGTCGGTGATCTGGATGTTCACGTTCTGCACGATCTCGAAGCCGGGCTTCGCGCCCTTCAGCGAGTCTGCGTAGACCTCGGGCTTGAAGGGCGAGTTCCACAGCGGAAGCCAGCCGTCGCACAGCTCGGCGGCGAGCGCGACGTTCTTCGGCCCCTCGGCGCCGAGATAGATCGGCAGGTCCGCGCGCAGCGGGTGGGTGATCGGCTTGAGCGGCTTGCCCATGCCCCAGGCACCCTCACCCGTGTAGGGCAGCGGATAGTGGGGGCCGGCGTTTTCGACCGGCCCCTCCCGCCGCATCACCTGGCGGATGATGCCGATGTACTCGCGCGTGCGCGCCAGCGGCTTGGAGAAGGGCTGTCCGTACCAGCCCTCGACGACCTGCGGACCCGAGACGCCGAGCCCGAGAATCAATCGACCCTGGCTCAGGTGGTCCAGGGTGAGCGCGTGCATCGCACAACCGGTTGGCGTCCTGCCAGAGAGCTGAACGATCGCCGTCCCGAGCTTGATCCGGCTGGTGTGGGCACCGATCCAGGCGAGCGGCGTGAAGGCATCCGAACCCCACGCTTCCGCGGTCCAGACGGAGTCGAACCCGAGCTTCTCGGCCTCGACCGCGCGCTCGACGATGTCGGGCGTGGGTTGCGCCTGCCAGTAGCCGAACGTCAATCCTAGCTTCAGCTTGTCGGACATCGGAGACTCCTCGATGGGGGTGTGGGGGATCGTCAGTCTCGCCGAGCCGAGACGCTCGGCGGCGTGTACCAGATGGGCGACGTCCAGGCGCGCTCCTGGATCGACCTCGGGAAGCTCGGGTCGCAACAATCGGCGAGCGCGTCAGGCACCGAGCCCGGGACGCTGCAATCGACGCCGTGTTCGTTGCAGAGCCAGGTACTCCAACGGCAGGTCGGGTTCTCGAGAACGCGCGCATAGTAGAGTGCACCCGCGTCGGCGTCGAACTCTGGATCGGTCCAGACGCTGCACAGGGTGGCGTGCCCGCTGCCGCGGGTCTCGCAGGTGGCGAGATCGACATCGGCACCGCCACCCGAATCGCCTGCAATGTCGAGGACGCGCTCTCGCGGCTCACCGTCCTCCAGCCACAGCTTCACGATCTGGATCCGCTGCAGGTCCGTACCGGGGCGATCGTCGGTTCCAGCGTCCTTGAGTGCAGTTGCGATGAAGCTCAGAGCCGCACCGGAAGGCCGCGCCGGGAGCTCGCCGCCCATCGGGACGCCGGCTGCGTATCCCTCGCGGGCGACGTTGCCGCTCTCACAGACATCGTCGGGATAGCCCCAGCCCCCGAACAGCCGCACCTGCATGCGCGGACCGCTCGTGCCGAAGGTCTCCCTGCGGCGCAAGGCGGCGAAGATCGCTTCGCGCGAGTTCTCTTCGGCCCACACCGCGGCAAGACCGCCCGGATTGAACTCGATGCGGTCGGGCAAGCCCTTGGGCAGCTCGGTCAACGGCGGTCCGGCACCGCCGTGCCCGACGTGGCGGCGCTCGTCCACGTAGCCCGGCGTGCCGAGATGGGTGTCGGTGCTCGCGATCATGCCCATCGCGAACGGATTCACGCCGATGCGCGCCTGCTGCACGAGTCCCTCGCGCAGGATACTACGCACGAAGTTGTTGGGACCCGGCAGGTTGCGCAGCGCCTCATTCTGCACGCCCAGCATGCTGTCGTACGAGAGCTGCTCGAAGCTGCACAGCTCGTCTTCGGTGCCGGTACCCAGGCGGCACTCGGATTCTCCCTTGTGCTGGAACACCTCGACGAGTGGCTCCGCACTCGCGCGCGCGCGCGCCTGATCCGGCGTGAGCGGCGAGCCATCGGGGTTTGCGAGCGGCCACATCTTCTCCGCCGACAGGTTCGAGTTGTGCGGAATGACGAGGACGTCACAGCCGGTATCGGCATCGCGACACTGACGATCGAGCTCTCGCCACAGGTACGCCGGATCCATGCCGTCCACGAAGCTGATCGGCAGATCGGGGACTGCGTGGTTGGCAAAGATCACGTTGCGGTGGAGATTGCTCGCGTCGAGACCGCCCGACCCGGTCCACTCATAGGCGACGAAGCTCGTGAAACGGCAAGCCGAGCTGCGATCGTAGGCGGCCTCGGCGGCCTCCTGCATGATCTGCCAGGGTCCGCGCGCCGCCTCGAGGCACACCTCTCCGTCGTCGCCGCAGAAGGAATAGCGGCGGCCCTGGGAAGAGCGCGAGTTCATCAGGTAGAACGCAAGGCGTGGCCAGCCCCGGTAGATGCGGCAGATCAGCGCATCGTGGCCCGGCAAGCCCGGCGTGCGACACGTTGCCACCTCGCCGAACAGCTCGCCGTGGTCCGTGACGGCGGCAAAGTCGAGTGGCCGGCCGAGCCGGACGCTGCGCAACGCCTCGTCGTTCGCATCGTAGGGCTGGATGCCGAGCGCCTGGCCGCGTGCGAAGCGATACGCATCCGCTGGGGTATTGCGGGTGTCCTGGGTACTCGCATCCAGTGAGTAGGTCGAGTGCACGTGCAGGTCACCGAACAGCGCGCGTCGCAGGGGATCGCGGTTTGCGCAGGACTGGCGCACCTCGGCGTTTGCTCCGTGTGCCAACCCGGCTGCCACCAGTGCAACGGCCAACGATGTCCCCAACCGACCAGAGCGCTGCATCAGTCGAAGATCTGGAGGATCGAGCTACTCGCACCGCTCGCCGAGAAAGGGGTGGTGTAGATGGGGAACAACGACGCGATCGCGAGCAGCGCCACGATCGCGAACGGCACCGACCGCGGGAGCCAGCGCGCCCCGAGCCGGGCGAGCCCGTAGAGCCCGACCGTCCAGCCCAGGGCCTGGCCCAGGAACAGCAAGGTAAACAGCTGGGACAGTCTGTCGGGGTCCTGGAGGGTCACGCCGGCCACCAGAGAGCCCAGCAGCAGCAGCCGCAGGACGGGAACGAAACCGCTCTCGACGCCGAAGAAGGGGACGGGCAGGAAGACCAGCAGACCGAGCCACAGCAGGCGTCGGACGCTCTTCGCGCTCACGTCGAGCGACCTCCCGGAACTCGGGCTCAGAACAGGATCTGGCCGCCGGCCCGCCAGGTGAGGTCCGCGGTGAGTCCGTCATTCTGATTGATGGGCCTGATGAAGTCGAAGTACAAGACGGCGCCCGGCGCCGGGACCAGCTTGACACCCCCGCCGTACTCGTAGCGACGCGCAACAGCCGTGCCGAAGGGCACGCGCCCCATCTGCTCGAACGACAAGCTCAGCCAGTCGAACATCAGCCACTCGAACCCGAACACCCACTCCGTCGCATCCTGCCAATCGGGACCGGTACTGATCTCGAGGCCCACATTCATATGCGGCCGCACCGGACCCCACGCCCAGGTGGTCACGAGGTAGTTCGAGGTGCTCAGGGCGCCCGAGCCCTGGAAGTCCTCCTGCTTGCCGGACGGCGGCCGAACCTCGGAGACCCACGAGAGATCGGGTACCAGGCCGGCTCCCTCGATCGCGTGCCACTTCGCGCGGAACCGGATGTCGCCGAGGCCGATCGCCTTCCCATCCTTCGAGTCGACGATCCCCTGGAACGGGTTCGCACGCAAGCCCTGGGCGGGAATCGCGGGCACGCCCAGGGAGGGATCACCCGCAATCGTGGGCTGGCCCTGGCCCGGGCACTCCTTGCCGGACGAACCAGGCACATTCGTCAAGCTGACTATGGTTCTGCCGTCTCTGCAGAAAGAGTGAATGCGTCGACTGTGAAGTACCCCCCAGACGCCGTTTTCCTGAAACGGATCCTGGCTTGGGTCATACACGGGAAAGCCGTTACCCCCTTGAGGAAACAGCGCCGGGTTCGAAAAGCTGAAATCGAGGCCCGGCTCGCGGAGGTCGATCGCGGGATCGTTCGGATCCGCCTGCGAAACCGCGTTCGCATATGCTCTGAGCTCCATGGCCGTCTGCACGATCGGAACCGCGATCGAGACGTCGAAGTTGTTGGTGACCCCGTACTCGAAGTAGAAGTCGAGATGGGACTGGTCGAGAGAGACGTCGACATCGACGATGATGAAGTCCGTCTCCTGGCCGGTCAGCACCCCGTCCGGTTCGCCACCGTTGATTCCAGGTCGGCCGACGTCCTTGTGGTCGATCCTGAAGTCGAGCGAATCGAGCTTCCGGCCGTTCAATCGCGTCCAGCTGGTCGACTGGTAGCTAAATCCAAACGCAAGGCGGCCCTTCCCCATGGTCTGCGCTCGCTCGGCCAGCATGGGACCGAGCGCGTGATCGGCGACCGTCAGGCTGTCCTCTTCCGTGTCGTAGACCCAGGACGCGAGGAACGGGCGAAGCCGAGTGGGCGTCGTCTGCCGCCCGATTTCGAGTCCCAGATTCGTGAACTGCGTCACCGACGACTCCGTGAAGTCGTCGAACTGCAACCATTGGTACTTTCTCTCGGTTGACGCGGGGTGGGCGTCGTATTGAGGAATACCTACGCGTGCCGGTGGATCACCTGGAAAATAATTTCCCCGTACGATGCGCCCGGTCGGCGGTTGGGCAGGGTTTGCGATCCTAGGCGAGAGGGGGTCATCCCTTTTTTGATTGAAGAACTGGTCGCGCCCGTTGAAGCTAGGAAGTACGGGGCCGCCTGGTCTATTCGGGTCGGATGCATCGCCCAAGGTGTTGAAGGGATACGGCACATCGCAGCAGAAACGCTCCGGTGTCGGCAGCTGGATACCGGCGCGCTCATCCTTCGTGAAGAACAGCAAGGAGGGGAGGTCGATCAGATTGCCGGCCTGTCCGGGCGACGCAAGGCCGAGAGCCAGGAGCAGGAATGCGAACCCTCTGCACTGCC
>JAYZFK010000084.1:0-32877 GCA_036336835.1 Myxococcota bacterium
CCGACAACTCCGCGAACCACATCCAGACGATCTCTGCCTCCGATCTCGGTTTCACCTCCTTCGACGAAGTCCACATCCGTCTCGACGGAGTGGGCGGTATCGACAACATCACGTTCAACACCGTCCCGGAGCCGAGTACGACACTCATGCTCTGTACCGGTCTCGTCGGCTTCCTCGCTCGGCGCCGCGCCGCACGACGGCGCACTCGGGCCGCTCTTCCGAAGTAGACTCGGCGACCGGTCCGCTTCGGAGACGCGATGCCCGACACGTCCGATCTCAGCGATCGAACCGTCCTGCTCACTGGCGCGACCAACGGCATCGGCCGAGCTGCTGCGCACGAGCTGGCCGCTCTGGGCGCGAATCTTCTGCTGGTGTGTCGAGACTCCGAGCGCGCCGAGCAAACACGCGACGAGATCGCGGCGCGCTCGGGCAATCGGCGGGTCGAGATCCTGATCGCGGACCTCTGCAGCCAGCGGGAGGTTCGCGAGATTGCCCGCCAGGTGGTCGACTCGGGTCGTCCGCTCCACGTGCTCTGCAACAACGCGGGGGCAATGTTCGACCGGCGGCTCGAGACGCCAGACGGCGTCGAGATGAACCTTGGCCTCAACTATCTGTCGTGCTTCCTGCTGACCAACCTGCTGCGCGAGACACTCGTGCGAAGCGGCGGCGGTCGCATCGTAAACGTCGCCTCGGGTACCTACAAGCAGGTGGGTCGCCTCGACTTCGACGACCTCGAGTCGCGAAACGACTACGCGTCGCTCGGCGCCTACGCCCGGTCGAAGCTCGCAATGATCCTCTGGACCCAGGAGATCGCCCGTCGCCTCGACGGCACCGGCGTCACCGCCAACGCTCTCAACCCGGGTCTCGTCGCGAGCAACTTCGGGCAGAACAACGGCCTGTTGTTGCGCTTCGGCATGCTCCTGATGCGACCATTCTCCCGCAGCGTCGAGCAAGGCGCCGAGACCGTCGTCTACCTGTGTGCCTCGCCCGAGGTCGCCGGCGTGAGTGGGCAGTACTTCGAGGACTGCGCTCCCGCCGCGCTCCAGGCTCACGCGACCAACCGCGAGGACGCCGGCCGGCTCTGGGAACTCAGCGAGCAGCTGTAGCGCCTGCCCTCGGGTCCACGCGGAGCGGATCGAGGCGCCCTGCCCGCTACGCCCACCAGCTCAGAGCGAGCTGCGAGGCAGCTCCAGCGAGATCTCGCGGGCCGGGTTGCGCAGGTCCTCGCTCTCACCGAGCCGGAGGATGCGCGCTCGCAGCATGTCGGGCTCGAGCTCGAGCAGCCCCACGCTGCCCAGGCGCGTCGAGAACAGGTGGGGCTGTGTCGGGCTACCCGAGTTGATCTGCACCACGCCGTCGCGATGCTCGATGCGCTCGAGGTGGGTATGTCCGGTGAACAGGATCTCGGGCTTATCGCCAGCGAGCTCGCGCTCGACGATGACGTCGATGGGCCGGTCCTCCGGCTCGGTGTCGTGCACCATCGCCAGGCGCCAGCCCTCGAGATCGAGCCACTGGACGTCCGCCATGCGCGGGTCGCTCCAGCCCATGTCGTTGTTGCCTCGCGCCGCCTTTACGGGGGCGAACTGCGAAAGCCAGTCGAGAACGCCCGGGGCCACGATGTCGCCCGCGTGAAGGATGAGGTCGAGGCCGCGGAACGCGGCAGCCACCTCGTCCCAGAGAGCTGGACGCCGGTTCGACAGGTGGGTGTCCGAGAGCAGACCGATGCGCATGGCGGGCTGCAGGGTACCCCGGATCGCAGGCCCCGAGCGGGCACGCGCGCGTCTAGAATGCCGTCCGACGCAGGGTGAAATCTGGAAGGAGAGAAACCATGTCCCCGCAGGCCGCCGAGAGTCGCAAGGCCTTTCACGAGCTTCTCGACCTGCTTCGCGAGGTCGACGAGCGCTACGCAGGCCCCGAGTGGGGAATCGAGGGAGCCGACGAGATCGGTGGTGCGCTGCGCGCCGTGCTGCATCTGCTCGAAGCGTCCCTTGTGACGCGGACGGAGTCCGTCCCCACGCATCCCTACTTTCGCGAGTTTCCGCTGCCGACGCGAAAATTCCTGGGAGACAACGCCGATGCCATCTACTTCGAGACGGCGATCTCCCCAGAGCAGCGCTACTTGCTGCGCGGGAACATGGCGGGCGCGGTCTACGTCTCGATCACCATCGAGTCCGGAGCGCCAGAGGGAGCCTTTCCGCGAAAGAGCGGCGGCGTGATCAACGATTCCTCGTTCGACATTGCTCCCGATGGAAGCTTCGAGATCCGCATCGGCGGCGATCCTTCCGAGCGGAACTATCTCGCGCTGCCCGATGACGCCTCGCGTCTGACGACGCGGCACTACTACGAGGACGAGCGTCCCGCCGCGCTGACGCCCCGGCACACCGATTTTCAGATCGAAGCACTGGATCCGCAGCCCGCGCCTGCGCCGCCGACTGATGCGTCGGTCGCCGCGTCCATCCGCCGCGTTGCGAACTTCATCCGCGGTGGGACGCTCGATCAAGGCGCGCCTAGCGAACGCGAGCCCACTCCCTTCGTCTCCAGAGTGCCCAACGAGTTTCCGAAGCCGATCAAGCCGGGTGCCTTCGGCCTGGCGGCCGCGGACGCCGCGTACAGCATGGCGCCGTACCTGATCGGTCCGGACGACGCGCTCGTGATCACCGGCCGCTGGCCCGACGACTGCCGCTGCGCAAACGTCTGCCTGTGGAACCGCCACATGCAGACCTACGACTACCTGAACCGTCAGGTCTCGTTGAATCGCAGGCAGACCCACCTGGAGCCCGACGGCAGCTTCCGCATGGTGATCGCCCACGAGAACCCCGGTGTCCCGAACTGGCTCGACACGGAGGGTCGACCCTTTGGCCTCGTGTTCTGGCGCTTCATGTTGCCCGAGGGCGAGATCGAGACGCCCCAGGCCAAGGTCGTGTCACTGACAGACCTGAAGGCATAGCGGAGTGAAGCTTCGCGGCATGGAAGAGCGCTACGAGCGCCCCGCATGGGTGAGACGCCTCAATGCGATGGGCACCGCAGTGGGCGGCCCGATCGAGGGTGCGCGGCACCTCGTTCCGATCGACTCGGCAGATCTGCTGGAACGCGCGACGCGGTCGATTGGTGGCGTCCCGGCGGGCGACTTCGGCGACCCCGGGTGGCAGCTCCGCTTCGAGCAGCTGGCCCGGGCCGTCGATGCCTCCGACATGCACGTCGTCGGCCGGCTCCTGACGAAGGAGGAGCTGCTCCGATCGCTGCGCACGCGTCTCCTCGTCAACCGCGCTCTCGACGAGCGGCCCGCGATGGCAGACGAGCGAATCGAGTCCCCGATCATCGTGACCGGGCCCGCGCGCTCGGGAACCTCGATCCTCTTCGAGCTTCTGTGGCTGGACGAGAGCTTGCGCGGGCCGCTCGCCTGGGAGGCGCTCCACCCCCTCCGCCTTCCGGAGTCTTCCGCGGAGGACCTTCGCCCGGTCGTGAGTGAGAGCGAGCAGGAGTTCTGGGCCGACGTGCAGCCGGAGTTCGCGGCCATGCACGAGCTGCGCTCGGATCTCCCGGTGGAGTGCGTCACGCTGACGACACCCAGCTTCGCGGGCACGCACTGGCCGATGATCGCGCGGCTCGACGGCTTTGCGCCCGACATGGCGCAGATGTACGGGTACCACCACGGCATCCTGAAGCTCCTGCAGCACGCTGCAGACGAGCGCACCTGGCTGCTCAAGACGCCGGGGCACTTGATGGCGATCGACATGGTGTTCGAGACCTATCCGGATGCCTGGATCGTGCAGACCCACCGCGATCCGGCCAAGACGATGCCTTCGACCGTGAGCACGACGGCCATGTTGCAATGGCTGCGCACGGATCGTGTCGACGTCGCTGCAGTCGCTGCGACCATCGGCGCGGGATTCAGCTTCGCGCTCAACTCGGTGGCCGAGCGCCGGGCCGCGGGCGATCTTCCGGACCGGTTCGTCGACGTCCACTTCCAGAGTCTGATAGCGGATCCCGTCGCAGCGATTGGCGCGGCGTACGAACAGATGGACCGGCGCTTCACGGACGACCACGCTCGGGCGATCCTCGAATACCTGGCGAACAAGCCCAAGGGCAAGTTCGGCACCCACCGATACACGCCCGAGGAGTGGGGCTTCAGCGCGGCGGCCCTCCACGAGAACCTCGCGCCCTACATCGACCACTTCGCGGTCGAGCTCGAATAGCGCGGTCCGTCGGTCTGTCGGACGAGGAAGAGCTCCCGGCTTCGATCCTTTGCGGGAAGCGAATCGCCGGGCCCGGCGCGCCGCGCTCGCGCTGCCCGCCTGGCTAGGCGGTGTGGCCGGGGTGCGTCTCCATCATGACGGTCCGGTTGGGGTCCTGTCGCAGGCGCCAGATGTACGCGTCGGTGATGAAGTGGTGGAGGTTGATGGCAGTGGCAACCATCAGGACGCTCTCGATCCTGCCGAAGCCGATGAGCACGTAGGCGCCCGACCAGCACTGCCAGAGCAGATAGCCGAGCCCGACGCAGGCCGCGTAGAACATACCGGTGTGATACGCCCAGCCGTGTCGAACCCCCTCGACGCGCTGTCGATCCCGGACGTGGAAGATGGTGACGATGCCGAGGTACTGGAGCCCGTGAAAGAGCGCCGCCCAGGCGAACGCATCGAAGTACTCGAACACCACGAACCAGACCGAGTTGGACGCGATGATCAGCAGGCTGATGAGAGGCATTCCTCGCTCCGCCGCGGGCTCGCCCGAGGCGGTGAGTCGTCGCGAGCGGGCCCGAACGCGCAGGAACAGCGCGACCGGCATTGCGAAGGCGAGGGCGCCGAGTGCGACGCTTGCCCCCCTGAACAGCGCGAGGCCGAGTTCGGACTCGGCGATCGTATACCACGGTACGAACCAGCCGAGGCCGCTCCCGGCCTGCGTTCCGGAGAGCACGGCCACGCCAAAGGGCACCATGCAGGTCCAGCGCAGCATCCGCCGCTCGGGCTCTGCGAGGGCGCAGCCCGAGCGGTAGCAGTACATGGCCGCGAGACCGTAGGCCTGCGCGCAGTAGTGATAGGGCGACCAGGTGAGCATCAGCGCCTGGAGATGTCGGCCGACCTGGTCTGCGAACGCGATCGACGCGGTGACGACGACGAGTGTCACCAGCGGAAAGGCCATGGTGAGGAAGGGCAGGTCGCGGAACGCGTCGGGCTTCCGATACAGCCGCACCGTAGAGGCGGCGAAGTGCGCATTGTTGACGAACAGCAGGAAGTAGGGGACCGAGCTGGCCATCACCAGCCCCGCCGAGGTCCCGTCCACGGCGATCCACATTGCCACCAGCAGCGACAGGCCCCCGCCGATGACCAGCGCGTCGAAGGCGGGATGGACGAATGTCCGACCCATCGAAATGGCGCTCAGAGCCACGCCTCACTCCCCGGAGACTGAAAGGCCCAGCGCATCGAGCAGGTACGGATCGATCCGGTCTCCCGCCTCGCGTGCCAGCTTTTGTGCCTTGCGCGCGTGCCGGCGCGCGGTCTTGTGGTCGCCGCCGCCTAACAGCAGGACGGCGACGTTGTAGTGCGCGGTGCTGGAGCTCGGATCCAGACGGGCGGCAGTCCGAAACGCCTGGAGCGCTCCCGAGGCATCGCCGGCGTGGTTCAGCGCGAAGCCCAGCTGGAGGTGGGTCCAGCTGGCGTGCGGGACGATGGCCACGGCCGTCCGGTATTCAGAGACGAACTCGTCCATATAGCCCTGCTCGGGCAGTGACCTCGCGTACTCGAACGGGGACGGAAGCAACGGGGGGAGGCGTCGCTGCGCTGCCACCTCGAACGCGAGCCCCGCCGCGCACGACACGGCGAACAGCACCATGCCGATCGCGAACATGCCGCGGTAGACCGCGCTCTTGTCCATGAGAGCTCCGAGGCGGGCCGCTGAGAGGCCGGGGGCAATCGCCCAGCATACCGCATGCGCTCGACGGCACTCCGGCCGAGCCGGCAGTCGGGTCGCCGCGATCGCCGACGTTGCCCCGGGGCCGGGCTCCCGTGTACCGGCGCGGAGTGCGCTGCCCGACTGGCTCGCGGTTCACGCGGATGCGACGGAGCCTTCTACCGGTACACGCCGCCAGGTGCCGGTAGCGTCGTCTTCTCGCCAGCAGCGGCCGGAATGCGTCTGCGCAGTGCTCGCGATCCCGAGTCGCATGCGCACCTCGTCGATCTGCACGCCGAGCAGTTCGTCCCACGGCACTGACCGCGGGATGCATGCCGCGCGGCCGCGTCGGTAGGCGCGCACGGTATCGAGCGCGAACGGGATCTTGTGGCGCAGGGGCACGGCGAGGGAACCGAGAGCAAGGCTTACGCGAAAGACGGTCTTGGGCACGATGGCCTGAGTGAAGGCGAGCAGCAGCAGTTCGCCCGGGTGATCCCGCTGGTAGCCGGTGATCACGTGCAGCAGGTCATGGCTCGCGACCATTCGCGCGTGGAACCAGCGACGCACCTCGTCGGGGGCACGCTGGTGCGCGTCGGGCTGTGCCTGCGCGGCCTCGATCAGACCCGCGACGCGAATGTCGTCGCGCTGTGCCAGTGCGAGGTAGACGCGGCCCAGCGAGTCGTCAGGCAACTTGGCCAGTGCCGCGAAGTCGTCGAGCCGCGCTTCGAGACGCGGGCGCTCGCGCAGCAGGGCGGCGGCACCAGGCTCGGCCAGGAACACCTGGAAGTCGCGTTCGCCGTCGTCGCCGTCCAGAGCCGAGGCGTAGTCGAGCGCAGCCCGGTTGTCGTAGCCCTGGTGAATGCGCCGCATGGCGTGTGCGGCCCGCTTCCACTGCAGCGCGCGGTGAGGCAGCGGGCTCGGATCGAAGCCTTCACCAACGCACTCGACGAGCGGCAGCTGGTGGGTTGCGGCGTTTGCCATCGGGTTCTCCCGTCATATCCTTGTCGAGGTGACTGCATGGCCGTCGCGGCGCATGCGGTAGATTATCGGTCGGGCGCCGGGCCGCTGCGACTCGCATTCGTCGGCTCTCGAGGGAGCACCCGATGTCGCGTGAAGTCCCCGAATCGGCGAGGAAAACGCCGCGTCAAGGGCGCGCTCGGGCGACCGTGGACGCGATCTTGATGGCGGCTGCTCACATCCTGAAGAACGAAGGAGCCGAGCACATCACCACCAATCGCATCGCCGAGGTCGCCGGCGTGAGCATCGGCTCGCTGTACCAGTACTTTCCGAACAAGGGGGCCGTGGTGGCGGCGCTCCGCGAGCGCCACCACGACTACTACGATGAGGAGGCGCGCGATCGCGTCGAGCGCGTCGTTGGAAACAGCCTTCGCCCGGCCGTGTCGGAGATGCTCCACCGCATGGTCGAGGTCCACGCGCAAGACATTCCGCTCAACGAAGCGCTGCGAGGCGAGCTGCACCCGCTCGATCCCGAGCAGGAGACCGAGTTCAAGGGCTTGCTGATGGAGCATCTCGAGGAGCACGCCGCCGAGCTCCGCCCCATGCCGGACCCCGAGCTGACGGCCTTCATCGTGATGCGGGCGCTCGAGTTCATGATCCACGGCATCGCGCTCGAGGAGCCCGATCGGCTGAAGAACCCGCACTACGCCGATGAACTGACCGAGCTGCTGGTGCGCTTCCTCGGGGCGAGCGACGATTGAAGGCGCTGCTCGCTCGCCTGCGCGCTCAGCCCGTCGCGATCAGCGGCGCGATCAGCAGGCTGACGACGCTCATCACCTTGATCAGGATCGCGACGCCCGGGCCCGAGGTGTCCTTGAATGGATCGCCGACGGTGTCACCGATCACGGCGGCCTTGTGCGCGTCGGAGCCCTTCGGGTGGCCTTCGAGGCCGCCGGCCTCGATGAGCTTCTTGGCGTTGTCCCAGGCGCCGCCTGCGTTGGCCATGAACAGTGACAGCGAGGCGCCGACGGCAACGGCTCCCGCGAGCATGCCCGCGAGCGAGGCCGGCCCGAGCAGGAAGCCGACCGTCACCGGAGCGAAGATGGCCACGGTGCCGGGCAGGATCATCTGGTACAGCGCGGCGCGGGTCGCGATGTCGACGATCACCCGGCCCTCGGGCTCGGCATTGCCCTCGCGCAGGCCGGGGATCTCGTTGAACTGACGAATGATCTCCTCGATGATCGCCTGCGCGGCCTTGCCGACCGCGATCATGGTGCTTGCGCCCACGGCGTAGGGCAGACAGGCACCGATCAGCAGGCCGATGAGGATCGGCGCGTCATCGAGCTTGAGCACCAGGGATTCCATCCCCGCGTGCATGCGTGCGAAGTTCACCTCGAGGATGAAGGCGGAGAACAGGCTCAGCACCGTGAGCGTGGCCGAGCCGATCGCGAAGCCCTTGCCGATGGCGGCCGTCGTGTTGCCGACCGAGTCGAGCTCGTCGGTGATCGCGCGGACCTCGGGGCCGAGGCTGCTCATCTCGCTGATGCCGCCCGCGTTGTCGGCGATCGGGCCATAGGCGTCGACCGTCATCACGATCGCGGTACCGGCGAGCATGCCGACCGCGCTCATCGCGATCCCGAAAAGTCCCATGCCCTCGGGCATCGCCAGGTTCGCGGTGAAGCCGACGACGGCCACGATGAACAGCGACGCCACCGTGCTCTCCATCCCGACCGCAAGGCCCGAGATGATGCCCGTGCCCGCGCCGGTCTTGGCCGACTCGGCGACCCGACGGACCGGGGCCCAGGCGGTGTAGTACTCGGTGACCAGACCGATCAAGCCGCCGCCGATGGCCCCTGCTGCGAGTGCGCCCGTGACGGATTGGCTCACCCCGATCAACGGCATCGCAATGAAGGCCACGACGCAGATGATCAGTGACGGCACGATCAGCGCGGCGCGCAGCACCATGGCTGGCGCGTTTCGACGCAGCGCCCGCGCGATGAAGACGCACACGATGCTCACCATCAGTCCGAGACCCGACAGGAAGACGGGCAGGGTCACCGCGAGGAACCGCGGGTCGCCCTGCGGCTCGGTGAAGATCTGGTTCAGCACCTGGCTGTCGACGGTGAGCGCGATCGCCATTGCGGCGACGATTGCCGCGACCAGCGACTCGTAGATGTCGGCGCCCATACCCGCGACGTCGCCCACGTTGTCGCCGACGTTGTCCGCGATGCCGCCCGGATTGCGGGGGTCGTCTTCGGGGATGCCCTCGACCACCTTGCCGGCGATGTCAGAGCCGACATCGGCCGCCTTGGTGTAGATGCCACCGCCGATGCGCGAGAACAGTGCGATCGACGAGGCGCCCACGGCGAAGCTGTGCAGCACGGTCCCCAGGTGCGGATCGTTGCTGAATACGAGGTAGAGGCCCCCGAGTCCGAGCAGCGCGGTGGCGGCGACGCAGAGCCCCATCACTGCCCCGCCGTCGATTGCAGTCAGCAGCGCATCGGGCTTCGAGCCCTTGCGAGCCCACTCGCTGGTACGGACGTTCGCAAATGTGGCGGCCTTCATGCCGACGAAGCCCGAGCCCAGTGACAGAAAGGCGCCGAGCAGGAAGCAGGAGCCGGCGATCAGGCCCGTGCCCTGGGTACGGAAGGCCAGGTAGAGCAGGGCGAACACGGCGATCGAATAGAAGGCGAGTACCCGGTACTCGCGCATCAGGAAGGTCATCGCGCCCTCGCGGATGTACCTCGCGATCATGTTCATGGTGTCCGTGCCCTCGGGCAGGGACTTGACTCGGATGTAGAAGAAGGCCGCAACGGCCAGACCCACGACGCCCGCAATCATCGGGACCATCGTCAGTTGTGTGATCAACTCTTCCATCGTCTCCGTCCTGTTCGGGGTCGCTGATCCGCGATGTGGTGCTGGGCTTCTCGGGGCCGCAGCGGGGTGGGCCCAGCTGAAATGTCGGTCGCTGGCAGGAGGACCGGGGGCGGATGCTCCCGGGCAGGTGATTTAGCTCAGCGGACGCAGGGAAAGCAATCGGCCGCGTTTTTTCGGAGCGCTACCTGGAACTCCTGCCTCCCGCGGTCTGCTCATCGAAGCCGGACCGGGTTATACCTCGTCGGGCGCCTTTCGTGGGGACCGATGCGGGTCAGCCGGTATCATCGGGCTCGAGAAGCTCGGATTTCTGGGTATAGACGGCGACGCGGGCGATCTTCCCCTCGCTATCGAGTCCGAACTCGAGCGCCTCCTCGGTGCGCAGGCGCCCTCCAGACTCGTCGCGGACGGTCTCGCTGAGCCGCACCCAGAGTGAGCGGCCGGAGTCGCTGGCCGAGTCGACGGGGTCGATCCGCTCGACGTGGAGCTCGTAGTCCTCGAGCTGCGAGACCACCCGTTCGAGGAAGGCACGGTAGGCGCCGCGTCCCTCCACCACGTCGCGGTAGGGTCCGATCCGGTGCACATCGTCGGCGAGCGTTGCCTCGAGCGCGTCCCAGTCCTGGGCACCGAGCGCCTCGAGATAGCGGTGTAGGGCGTCGGGCACGCTGCCTCCGGGGCTGGCACCCGCGCAGGTGCCTCACCGCAGCGTAGCGTTCGGGCCGGCGAAGCTCTTCCGCCTGTCGTTCGCGCGCGATCGCTCCGCGGTGACCCAGCCGGTCGGCGCGGTCGGTCACCCGCGCGTTGCGCTCGTCTGGCAGGGCCTCGCGTCGCGATCGGCGGCGCCCTGCCCTGCCTTGCCGCGATCGCGTTGGAAGGCTCATTCGGTCGCGCCGGCAGTGGCTGGATCCATGCGGTGAGCGAACCAGTGGTGGGTCCGCACGGGGAGCAGCCGCTTCAGCCATTCGACCACATAGGCCTCGCCGCCCACGATCACTCGCAGCTTGTTGCGCGTGATGCCGCGCCAGATCGCCTCCGCCACGTCCTCCGGTGGATGGCCGTACTGGTCGAAGCTCCGCTGCAGGCTCTGGCGTGCTTCTTCGTCGGCGAAGCGCGCGGTCTCGGCGATGTTGGTCGCGATCCCGCCCGGGTGGATGCTGGTGACGCCGATCGGCGTCTCGCGCAGCTCCGCCCAGAGCGACTCGCTGAACCCGCGCACGGCGAACTTCGTGGCGCAGTAACTGCTCTGTCCGGGAACGCCTACGAAGCCGAACATGCTCGAGATGTTGACGATGTGCGCCTCGTCGGCTTTCTGCAGCTCTGGCAGGAAGAACATGCAGCCGTGGATGACGCCCCAGAAGTTGATGCCCACCTGCCACTGGAAATCCTCGAGGCTGTGCTCGGAGAACCGCTTGACTACCGAGGTGCCGGCATTGTTGACGACGATGTGGACGCACCCGTGCTCGGCGACGACCTCGGCGGGCAGCGCCCGCATGCGCTCCGGGTCGGCGACGTCGGCTGTGTGCTGGCTCGCCGCGACGCCGAGCGCCGCGACCTCGGTCGCCGTCTCCTTCATGCGCGTTGTATTGATATCGACGAGCGCCACGCTGCAGCCCTCGCGCGCGAGGCGCAGGGCGGTCGCGCGGCCGATGCCGCTGGCGCCGCCGGTGATGACGGCCACCCGTTGGTCGAGTCGTTTCACTCCGGACCCCCTTGCGACACGGTGGTGGCCCTTGCAGTGGCCGCGCCGAGCCCTGCGCGCTGCGCGACGCTACGCGACGCCGAGGTCGCGCGCCCATTCCAGGTTGAGCCGGGCCGACTCGATGTGAGCGAGGTGCAGCTGATGACCTTCGCCCTGGTTCGGGTCGCCGTACAGCACCGGGCCCCGGCCCGTCAGCGTCGCCTCGTCGCCGAGCCGTACCAACTCGCTCCAGTAGTCGACCTGCTCGGGCGTCGGTGTGAACACCTCGTGGACGAGTTGCACGTGTTTGCCGGCACCTAGCATCATGCCGTAGTAGCCCTGCTCGCGGAGCTCGCTCGCCCAGCGCAGCAGCCCTTCTCGGTCGTCCGAAGCGCCGCCCCACATGCCGCTGATCGGGTAGCGGATGCCTGCCGCGCGGGCGTCGATCAGCACCTTGGAGCGCAGAAAGTGGGTTTCGCGTCCCTCGGCGGTCCAGGTGAAGCCCACCGCCTGGTGGATGTCGCCGAAACGCGAGACGGCGCCGCCCAGGTAGCCGACACGCGCCGAGGCCATCGCGATCTCGTAGGCGGTCCGCAGGGCGTCGGCCGTCTCGAGGATGGGGTAGATCAGCAGCGAGCCGGGCTCGAGGCCGTGTTCGTGCTCGGCCGCGAGCAGCAGCGCGTCGGCAGCGACGACGTCCTCGGGGCCGCGGATCTTGGGCAGCAGAATGCCGGTCAGCGCAGGCGAGAGTACGGCCGTGAGATCGCGCCACAGCATCCCGGTTGCGGGCGCGCGGGTACGCACGAACCAGAGCGGCTGGCCGGGCGCCCCGCGCTCGGGGCGGGAGCGCAGGAACTCGCCCGTGACGCGGTGGGCTCGCTCTCGCACCGGCTCGGACATCGGTGTCTCGGGCTCCTCGAGGTCGAGCACGATCGCATCCGCCGCTGTCTCGACTAGCTCGGGCACGTGCTTCTCGTCCGAGCCCGGGACGAACAGCAGCGAACGCAGCGGGCGGGTCTTCGGGCGCGTGAGCGCCCGGCGCGGCGCGAAGCTCATGCGGACTCCTTGGCCAGTAGCTCGCAGGCGGCCTGCTCGACGACCGTCCCGGTGAAGAAGGCGGGATTCATGCCCCCGTGCAGCCGCACGGCGTTCGCGAAGGCGAAGTCGCGAAAGTCGGCCTCGCGCAGCGCGCCGCGATCGACCAGCGCGTGAGCGTCTGCGATCGGCTGCGTCATGTCGGTCACGTCCCAGTGCGAGATGTCGGAGCCGAGCATGGCGTGGAGTCGGGCCCCGAACGGGTTCACGCCCTCGGCAAACGCCCAGCCAACGAGCGGGTCGTCGGCCTCGCAGCCGAAGAAGAAGCTCGGCACGAATCGGTCGCGGAGGTCACTGGCTCGCTCGATGCCCACTGCGTCGAACTCGTCGAGGCGCTCGGGGCGTGCGCCCGGCTCGCTGAAGTAGGCGCGGATCGACTCCTCGGCGGCCTGGATCTCTTCGCCACCGTGCTCGCGGAACTGTCGCATCAGCGCGTCGACGTCGAGGCGCGACGGATCGAGCGCACCGATCGCGTCGGCGTTACGCCGCTCCCAGTGACCAATCAGCTCGGCGAACAGGCTGCAGGCCCAGGCGACGCCGCCTTCGAGGAAGCCGATGCGCAGCTCTGGAAACCGTTGGGTGACGCCGCCTAGCAAGAGCGACTTGCACAGAGCTTCGTGCCCGCGCGCGAGGCCGCCGACGTGGTTGTAGACGTAGCTCGAGGTAGAACGTGCGACGTGGTACTGCTGGGTCGAGCTGTGTGAGATCGGCGCGAAGCGCTGCTCGCAGCAGCGCGCCCAGAAGGGATCGTAGTCGTAGGCCGAGTCGATCCCATAGGTGTCATAGCGCGTGACCGGGGGATCCATCGGGCCGTATTCCCGCTCGAAGTGAGTGATCGGACGCCGCTGGAAGCCCGAGATCGCGCCGGCCTTGAGACCGAGGCCGACGGCGTGGTCGAGTGTCGCGATGGCGTGCTCGGGCGTGTTCATCGCGATGAGTGCGCCGACCGCGATGCGATCCGCGTAGGGTGCGAACAGTCGCGCGTGCATGGCGTTGACGGCGCGGCACAGGACGGGGGCGAGCTCGTCGTCCATCAGGTCGAGGAAGGCGAGGCTCATCGACGGGTACAGAACGGCGAAGTCGATCCCGAACTCGTCGAGTCGTTGGTAGAGCAGTGCTGGCAGGTGCGAAGTGGCCCGGTCGCTGACGTTCTCCGTCGGCCAGCCCCACCACGACGACTTCGCCAGCCAGCGATCGGTCGCGCCGGCGGCTTCCGCGACGGCTGCCGTCGTGTCCAGTGGCTTGGCATAGCCCGCGAGGAAGCGATCGCGTAGTGCTGTGCCGGCCTCGTGCTCGATGTAGGCGAGGATCTCTTCGTGCGCGAGCGGCCAGATCTCGACGAAGTGACCGTCGCCGTCCACCACCGGGTGCGAGAGCGAGGCGCGAACTTCTGCGGAGTCCGCGCGCGTGTTGTGGGTTGCGTGCGACATCGCTTCGCCAGCCTGCGGGAAGACACCGGATCGGGTCAAGCTCGCTGCGGGGGATGGTGATCTCAGCCTTGCAGCCAGCCCCCGTAGCGGCAGCTCGAGTACAGCAGGCCGTCCACGCCGCGGCACTGCAGCTCCAGCGCCATCCTCTCGTGGGTGTCGAGCGTGCTGCGCTCTTGCCTCAGCGTCGCCAGTAGAGGAGGCTCACCACCACGCCGAAGACCAGGGTAATGGCGGACGCGGCCTCGAGCGTGTGGACCACGCCGATCGCGTTGGCCGTCGCGCCCATCCCAAGACCGCCGAAGGGGAGCAGACCCGCCCAGCAGACCTGGAATAGCGACATCACGCGGCCGCGGTTGCTGTCGGCGACGGCCTGCTGGATGACCGTCTGGAGGTTGGTCATGACCCAGAAGAAGAAGAAGCCGCTGAGCATCTGCGTCGCGAGAGCGATGCGCCAGTCGCGCGTGGTGGCGAAGGCGCCGATGCACAGGGCGTAGAGCGCGGTCTGCACGCCGGTGGCGCGCAAGGATCGGGTTCCGAAGCCCGTGACCAGCGAGCCACACAGGGCGCCCACCCCGGTCAATGCCATCATCCATGGGAAGAGTTCGCGCGTGCCCAGAACCTCTTCGTTGAAAACGGGGATCAGGGCGATGTGCGAGCCCCCGAAGATCGAAAGCACGGCGACGACCCCCAGGGCGGCGAGCGAGGGGCGCCGTTCGCGGGCGTGCTCGAAGCCGCTGCGGATCCGGGAGAAGATGCCCGCGTCGCCGGGCTGTCGTACGAACTCGCCGATCTCGATACGCGAGATCAGCAGAGCACCGATGCTGGCGGCAACGGCGTAGATGCCGAACGAGACGCCGAGCGCGCCGCCTGCGATCAGCGGCGCAGCCAGGGTGGGGCCGAAGACGCGCGTGCTGTTGTTGGCGACCGACTGCAGCGAGATGGCGCTCGGCAGGTCCTCGAACGGGACCGCGTTGGCGGCGATCGCCATGTTCGCGGGGCCCGCGAAGGCGAAGCCCGTCCCCATCAGCGACGCGAGAGCGAGCAGTAGCGGGGGGCCAATCAGGCCGGCGAGCGTCGTGGTGGCGAGCACAGTGCTCACGGCGACGATCAGCAGATAGCTCGCGAGCACGATCTGCTTGCGGTCGAAGCGATCGGCTGTGACGCCGGCCAGCGGCGCGAGCAGGAAGGCGGGGATGAACAGCGCAAAGAACAGCACCCCGACCATCAGCGGATCGTTGTTCGTGAGATCGACCATCAGCTGCTGGAGCGAGAGATGCGAGATCCAGAAGCCGGTCTGGTTCACGAGGAATGCCATCATCAGCAGCTTGTAGGGACGGTGGGCGAGCGCTCGAAAGGGTCGACCGCGCGAGGTCTCGAGCCAGTGAGGTGCGTGCGAGCCGGGCACGCCCATCGCAACCGAGTCGGCCGGATTGAGCGCGGCGTCGCCCGGGTTTGCCCCCAGGCTCTCTTCGACCCGCGTCTTGACCACGTACCTTCCGCCTTCGCGCCGACTGCGGCGCGCTGGAATCGATCTGCTGCGCAAGCCCCGGTGTTACTTGGGCGGCCAGAGTGGCTCGGAAATCTCGAAGCCGAGGTCGCCGTCCCAGCTGTTCCGGAACGCGACATCGTGGACCGGTCTGCGAGGCGCGATGCCCCAGCGACCCGTCGGGTAGCCCATGGTGACGCAGGCGGCGAAGTTCCAGCCCTCGTCCTCGGGGACGCCGATGACGCTCGCAACCTCGGGCCACTTGAACAGGAACACGCTCGTCAGCGAACTGCCGACGCCGTGCGCGCGCGCCGCGAGCATGGCGTTCCAGACCGCGGGGTAGATCGAGCCGCCGCTCGGGTCGTGCTGCGCGAACGCAAGCAACAGCAGCGGGTAGCTCTCGAAGTGCTCGGCCAGCCAACAGGCCGAAGCGTGGACCTTGCGCAGCTGGATGCTCTCGGGGTCATCGGGCCGGGCATTCATGGCGTCGATTCGGTCCTTGTAGGGCCCGATCCACAGCATGTCCAGGCACGCGCGGTAGATCGGTCCGAGCTTCCCCTTGACGCCGGCGTCGTCGATCAGCAAGAAGCGCCAGTTCTGGCTGTTGCCGCCCGAGGGTGCACGGATCGCGGCGTCGAGGATGCTCTGCTGCACCTCTTCGGGGATCGGGTCGGTCTTCGTGCGACGCATGGCGCGCGTGGTGTACAAGGCTTCGAAGACATCCATCTCGGCTCTCCTCGTCGAGGCGGCACCATACCATGCCCTCATCAGCCCAAGGATCTCGCAAGCTGGCGCGCCGCGGCCCACCGCTCGCGAATTTCCTCGAGCTCATTTCCAACGCAACGATCCGAGCCGTACAATGACATGTCGCTCAACTCCAACGAACGAGCGGCTCGGGAAGCAGATGAACTACGAGACCCTGCTCGTGACGATCGCCGATGGCATTTCGCGGATCACGCTCAATCGCCCAAAGCGAAAGAACGCGTTCAGCCCCCGGATGGCGACCGAGCTCACCGCGGTGCTGGGCGAACTCGAGGCGGATGACCGCGTGCGCGTCGTCGTGCTGCGCGGTGCGGAGGGCAATTTTTGCTCGGGTGGGGACCTGCAAGGGGATGGCGAACCGAGCGGCGATGGCGAGACCGACTTCCTGCGGCTCCACTACAACCCGGCGGTCCTGGCGCTGCACCACTTTCCGCGACCCGTGGTTGCGGTGGTCGAGGGTGTGGCAGCGGGCGCCGGCGTCAACTTGGCGATCGGCTGCGACCTGGTCTACGCCGCTGAAGGCGCTCGGTTCGGAGTGCTGTTCGTGCAGCGCGCACTGACGCTCGACTGTGGCGGATCGTGGCTGTTGCCGCGCGTGGTCGGGTTGCACAAGGCCAAGGAGCTCGCGCTGTTTGGCGAGTGGCTCGATGCGCACGAGGCACTGCGTATCGGCCTGGTGGCCGGCGTCATGAAGTCCGACCAGCTCGACGAGCACGTGGACGAGCGAGCGGCCAAGCTCGCGGCGCTCCCGCCCCTGGCTCTCGCGGCGACCAAGCGGGGACTCAACGCCGCCTTTCAGGCGGA
Organism: Myxococcota bacterium; assembly: GCA_036336835.1. Classification (GTDB taxonomy): domain Bacteria; phylum Myxococcota_A; class UBA9160; order UBA9160; family UBA4427; genus JAYZFK01. The sequence continues at coordinate 16,973 of JAYZFK010000084.1, forward strand.
GCTCGCAGACGCGCTGGATCGCGAAGCCGACTCGCAGCTGGATCTGGCGCGCAGCGATGACTTTGCCGAGGCGATGAGGGCCTTCTTCGAGAAGAAGGACGCGAAGTACACCGGCCGGTGAGTGGTCAACGACTCGGCGAAGAGCCTAATCCGTCGGGCGGATGCCTCTGGCGACGACGCCGGCCAGCGAGTGGAGGGCGGTCTGGAGCTCGTCGCCTTCCAGACCGGCCAAGAAGCCGAAGGTGCTGGTGAGGAACAGGAGCGCGATCTGGTCGACCGAGAGGTCCAGACGGAGCTCGCCTCGTTCCTGGGCTGCGGCGATGTGGCGTCCGAGCTCTTCGGCTACGGAGGGTCCGTCTTCGGAGGGCGGCTCGGGTCGACGCACGTAGAGCGACAGCATCTCGCGCACCAGCTCGGTGCTTCCCACCGCGCTGACGATCTCCTGCAGCGAGTCGGCGACGCGCGCCAGCACATCGAACAACGGTGGCCGCTGGAGTCGCAGCTCGGCCATCCGAATCAACATCTGGTGCTCCATCCGGTCCTTGAGCTCGATCAGCACGTCGTCCTTGGTCGGAAAGTGGAAGTAGAAGGTGCCGCGCACGACGCCAGCGGCCCGGGCGATTCGGTCGATCTGTCCAGCCGCCACGCCAACGGAGCGGAACTCGGCTAGGGCAGCCTCGAACAGGCGCTCTCTGGTGTCGGCTCGTTGACGAGCTCGGCGTCCGACCGGTACTTCGGTACCTGTGGGGAGCGTGGGGGGGTACGGCTGTGACATTGCGCGGCCTTCTATCTTCGTTGTTGACGAACGTCAATAGGATGTAATATAACTGCCGTGTCGTTGCGGTGACGGTTCGCCAGGCGACTCGACACCGAGTCGAGCGTCCAGGCCGCGCCAGGACATGAAGCCGCTGCACAGCCTCACGCGGGAGCTGGACCCGTGTAGTGTACCTGGGATGTGGTCGGGTTCACACACGCGCGTGAACCGATACTCAAGTACCCAAGGATCACGAGGTCAGCTTTGAAGATCCCTGCTCCGCACATGCTCCTGCTAGCCCTGTTGGCTGCGTCAGGCGGGGCCTGCTCGGACTCCCCGACTCCCTCTGCGGAGATCGAGCTGCCGCTGGTGTCGGCGGAGCCCGTGGTCGCACTCGACTTCACCGAGCGGATCCAGGCCACCGGTGAGCTGCAGGCGCTCCACCACGCCCTGATCGCGGCCGAGGTCGACGGACGTGTGAGCCACCTGTGGATCGACGAGGGAGCGCCTGTCGAGCAGGGCAGTGCGGTCCTCGAGCTCGACCCCGTGCGCCGACAGCTCGAGCTCGAGGCGGCCAAGGCGCGCGTCTCCGAGACGCGTGCCGCGCTCCACGAAGCACGCCGCGAGGTGCGGCGGCGAGGCGAGCTGCGCCGCAAGGACATCGCCTCGATGGCGACGCTCGAGAAGGCCGAGACCCAGGTGCGTCTCGCCGAGTCGCGGCATGCCGCGGCGATCGCCGAGTTCGGCGTCGCCCAGCGCGCGCTGTCCGAGGCGACCGTTCGCGCCCCGTTCTCGGGAATGCTCGTCGAGCGCAAGGTGAGCCTGGGTGAGTACGTGCAGGTCGGCACTCCGCTCGTCGAGCTCGTCTCGCTCGACCCGATCGACGTCGTGTTCAGCGTGGCGGAGCTCGACTCGAGCCGCGTCCGCAATGGGCAGATCGTGATGGTCTCGGTTGCACCGTACCCGGACGAGGAGTTCGTGGCTCGCGTCGTCGTCGTCTCGCCGACGATCGATCCCGACACCCGCACACTGCGCGTCAAGGCGCGGCTCGACAACTCGGACGGTCGTCTACGCCCCGGGTTGTTTGCGCGTGCTGATCTCGGCGTCGCCCAGCGAATCGCGGTTCCGGTGATCCCCGATATGGCCGTGCTGCAGCGCACTGACGGCGCCGTGGTGTTTACGCTCGATCCCACGACCAACCGGGTCGAGCGGCGGGTGATCGAGATCGGTGGCTTCCAGGTAGGCAAGATCGAGGTCGCCAAGGGGCTGCTCCCCGGTGAGCTCGTTCTCACGAAGGGCCACCCGGCGCTGGTCGACGGAGTGCTGGTGCGCCGCTCGATGCCGGAGCAGGGTCCCCCGTCCGTCGCTGCCCAGCCCAGGAGCTTCCTCCAGGAGGCCGACGAGGTCAGCGTCCAGTGACGCTCTCGGATCTCTCGATCGATCGGCCCGTGCTCACCTGGATGATGGTGATCGCGCTCGCGACGTTTGGCGTGCTGGGTCTGCTGCGCACGGGCGTCGACCAATACCCCGAGATGGAGCTGCCCTCGTTGACCGTGTCCGCCGAGCTCGACGGCGCGACGCCGGAAGGAATGGAGGAGGACGTCACTGACGTCCTGGAGGAGCAGATCTTCTCGATCTCGGGCGTGAAGCGCCTGCGCTCGACCTCGATGGCGGGGAGCTCGCGCATCGGGGTCGAGTTCGTGCTTGGCACGGACCTCGACGTCGCCGTTCAGGACACGCGCGACCAGGTGGCGCAGGCGATGCAGATGCTGCCCGAGGGCATCGACCTGCCGATTGTGAGTCGCCGGCGCGCGGCAGGCTTCCCGCTCATGTACGCCCCGTTCTTCTCCGAACGGCCGGCGGTCGAGCTCTCCGAGTACGTGGAACGTCATGCGAAGCCTCTGATCGAGTCGATTCCCGGTGTGGCCGCCGCAATCGTGTTCGGCAAGCTCGAACGGAACATCCGGATCTGGCTCGACGGCGATCGGCTGCGTGCGCGCGGTCTCGCTGCCAATGACGTGCTGTTGGCGCTGCGCCGCGAGCACGTCGACGCGCCGGCTGGGTTCGTCGAGGGGCCAGGTCTCGAGTGGGCGGTCAAGACGGATGCCGAGTTCCGTTCGATCGCGGCACTCGAGGGAATGGTCGTTAGCCACGAGGGCGACGCACCGATCTACCTGCGCGATATCGCCCGGGTCGAGGACGGCGTCGAGGACAAGCGAGCTCAGATCCGTTTCAACCGCAAGGAAGCGGTCGCAATCGCCGTGATCAAGCAGTCGGATGCCAACGCGGTGGGCGTAGCGAACGAGGCCTTCGCGAGGTTCGATGCGATCCGCTCAACGCTCCCTCCGGACATCGAGCTCGCACCGCGCGAGGCATTCCTCGACTTCTCCGCCGGGATCGTCGAATCGGTGGCGGAGACCCAGTTTGCGCTGATGTTCGGTGCCCTGCTCGCAGTGCTGGTGGTGTTCGTGTTCTTGCGCCGCTCGCGGCCGACCTTCATCGTGGCCGCCGCGATTCCGCTCTCCGTGATCGGGACCTTCGGCCTCGTCTGGGTCTCGGGCAACACGCTCAATACGATGACGCTGCTCGGGCTGACTCTTGCGATCGGAGTCGTGATCGACGACGCGATCATCGTACTCGAGAACATCGAGCGACACCGCGAGTCGGGCAAGGACGCCCGCCTGGCCGCGCGCGAGGGAACCCGTGAGATCACCTTCGCGGCGGCGGCCGCGACGTTCTCGGTCGCAGCGGTGTTCCTTCCGGTCGTGTTTGCCGACGGATTCGTGGGCGCATTCCTCGGCGACTTCGGATTTACGGTCGCCTCTGCCGTGATCCTCTCGCTGTTCGTGGCGCTCACGCTGACGCCAATGCTGGCGGCGCGCATGCCGCCGCCGAAGCCTCGCGCCCCGGACAGCCTCTACCAGCGGCTCGAGACCGGGTTCCAGGGACTCGAGAAGGCGTACCAACGCGCGCTCGACCTGGCCCTCCGACAGCGGTTCGCGACGATGGCGGTGGCCGTTCTGTCGCTGCTGGCGGCCTGGGGGTTCGGACGGAACCTGGGCGCCGAGTTCTTTCCGCCCTCCGACAACGGAATGGTGTTCATCGAGTTCGAAGCGCCGGCGGGGTCGAGCCTCGAGCACACGCTGAAGCTCCTGACGCTCAACGAGGAGATCGGTTTCAGCCTTCCCGAGACCGTCGGAGCGTTTGCCGAGATCGGGTACGGTGGGAACTCGAATCAGGGGTCGCCGAACAAGGGTGGCGTCAACCTGAATGTCGGTTCGTCGAGCAACCGCGAACGCTCGACGCACGAGCTGATTCCGATCGTGCGGAAGGAGCTGGCCAAGATTCCCGGCCAGACCGTCCGGGTGGGTGATCCCTTCGGCTCGATGAGCAGCAACAACGCCGAGTTCGAAATGGTGCTGCGCGGCAACCTCGCGCTCGAGGAGCTCGATCGCCATGCTTCCGCCGTGGCCGCCGAGCTCGAGCGGGACGGTCGTTTCGTCGACGTCGACACCGATCTCGACCTCGGCCTCCCCGAGCTGCGCGTCGTGCCCGATCGCGACAAGGCCGCGCAGCTGGGCGTCGATGCAGCCACGATCTCACAGGTCGTGCAGGTGATGATCGGCGGGCTCGATGTGGGCGTCTACAAGGAAGAAGGCAAGCGCTACGACATCCGCATGAAGCTCGAGCAGGCGGACCGGCGGAGTCCGGCCGCGATCACCGACCTGTTCGTGCGCGCGCGCGACGGCAAGGTGGTCGAGCTGCGCAATCTGGTGGAGCTGAAGCCCGGCGCGGCTGCGTCCTCGATCTCGCGGACAGATCGGCAGCGCAGTGTCACGGTGACCGCGAACCTCGAGGGAATTTCACTGGGCGAGGCGGTCGAGGTCGCGGCCGTGGCCGCCAGGAGGGTGCTGCCAGAGGGACTCTCACTCTCCGACACCGGTGAGGCCGAGTTCATGCGCGAGAGCTTCTCGCAGTTTGGACTGATGCTGTTCCTGGCCATCCTGGCGATCTATATGGTCCTGGCATCGCAGTTCGAGAGCTTCCTGCTTCCGTTGTCGGTCATGCTCGCGCTGCCGTTCTCGATGGTCGGCGCGCTCGGCGGACTGTGGCTGATGAACCAGTTCGGCGTCCCCGGCATGACCCTCAATCTGTTCAGTCTGATTGGCATGATCCTGCTTGCCGGACTCGTCACCAAGAACTCGATCCTGTTGGTCGACTACGCGAACCAGCTGCGCGGCGAGGGCCTGTCGCCGCTCGAGGCAGTGCGTCGCGCGGCTCCGGTGCGCATGCGTCCCGTGCTGATGACGGCTTTCTCGATGATCTTCGGCGTGCTGCCCGCCGCACTCGGGGTCGGTCCAGGCTCGGAATCGCGCGCGCCGATGGCGGTCGCCACGGCTGCCGGGATGTTCTCGTCGATGATGTTGACGCTATTGATCGTGCCGGTGTTCTACGTCGAGCTCGAGCGATTCTCCGCGCGCGTGCGCGGCTGGTTCGGTCGTTCACCCAAGGCGGCGCCCGGGAAGCTTCCCGTCGAGGTGGCCCGCAGCCAATGACGCTGCGGGAGGTGCCATGTCGGCCTACGACGCCGTGCTGTTCGACTACGGAGGCGTGTTCACCAGCTCGCCCTTCGCTGCAGTCGAGAGCAGGGGGGCCGAGCTCGGTGCCGACCCGCGGGTGCTGCTCGATACGATCTTCGGGCCGTACCACGCCGACACCGATCATCCGTGGCACTGCCTCGAGCGCGGCGAGATCGCACTCAGTGTCGCCGTGGAGGCGATCATCGAGCTCGGTGTCGAGCGCGGTGTGGACGCCGACCCATTCAAGTTCTTTTCCGCGATGGCGGTCGGGGGCATCAACCAGACCGTCGTCGAGTGTACGCGCGGCCTGCGCAACGACGGGATCAAGACAGCGCTGGTGACCAACAACGCAGCCGAGTTTCGCAAGAGCTGGCGCGACAGCATCCCTGTCGACGAGCTGTTCGATGTCGTCGTCGATTCGAGCGAAGAGGGCGTGCGCAAGCCCGATCCGCGCATCTTCGAGCTCACGCTCGCTCGACTGGGAGTCGAGGCGGTGCGCAGCGTCTTCCTCGACGATTTTGCTGGCAACGTGACGGCGGCCGAGTCGCTCGGGATCACGGGGATCCTGGTGGGCTCGGACCAGGCCCAGGCCGTGGCCGAGCTCGAGACGCTGCTCGGGAGAAGCGAGTGAAGTTCGTCATCGCCACCTCGTTCTCGAAGGTCGAGCAGCTCGCGCCGCTGGCGATTGCCGCTGAAGAATCCGGCTACGAGATGCTGGCGTTCTCGGATCACGTGGTGCATCCCGAGAAGATCGACGCGCCGTATCCGTATACCGAGGACGGTCAGCGACGCTGGGAGGCCTTCACCGACTGGCCGGAGCCCTGGGTGACGATCGGCTACCTGGCCGGCCAGACGAGCCGGATCCGCTTCACGACGAATGTCTTCGTGCTCGCGATGCGCAATCCCTTGGTCGCAGCGAAGATGATCGGCACGGCGGCCGTGCTCTCGAACGATCGCGTGACGCTCACGCTGGGAGTTGGCTGGTCGGACACCGAGTTCCGGCTGATGGGGCAGGAGTTCGAGCGGCGTGGCAAGCGGACCGACGAGATGATCGAGATCCTGCGCACGGTCTGGACCGGCGATATGGTCGAGCACCACGGAGAGTTCTACGACTTCGATCGGCTCGAGATGAGCCCGGCGCCGCGCGAGCGCATCCCGATCTGGGTCGGCGGCTTCTCGGACCCGGCGCTCCGGCGGGCGGCACGCCAGGACGGCTGGCTGTCGGACCTGCAGACGACCGAGCAGATCGCGGAATGCATCGACAAGGTGCGCCGATTCCGCGCCGAGCAGGGACGCCCGGACGAGCCCTTCGAGGTGATGGCGAGTGCGAGTGATGCCTTCGATCTCGACGGCTATCGCCGGCTCGCAGAGCACGGGGTCACGCACGTCCTGACGATGCCCTGGATGCTCTACGGCGGGCCGACCGACGACCTGCAGCGCAAGCTCGACGGCATCCGGCGCTTCGCAGAGGACGTGCTCGGGCCGATGGCCTGAGTCTGCGCTTCGAGATCGGCGCTGGACTGGCGACTGCCCGCCTGGACGCTCGAGCAAGACCTCGCACGATGTGCGACGGCGAGTGCAATGTCCCATTGTCAGCCAGCGAGCGATTGGCGTAAATGACCGTCCGCGCGCGAATTCTGCCATGCCCGGACACGATCGCCGCCATGCGGGACGACAGGGCCCGCTCGAGAGGACTCGCCGCCCGATGAACCCGCCCGAGAACCGCCCCCTGATGACTGGAAACCGCTGGAACGAGGCTCTCGGGCTGGTGATCGATGAGGTGAGCGACGATCTCGTCCGCGCGCACCTCGACGCCGGTCTCCGCCACCAGCAACCCTACGGCGTGCTGCACGGCGGCGCGTGGTGCTCGATCGTCGAGGAGGCCGCGAGTGTCGGCGCCGGGATGCGTTCGATCGCTCGCGACGGGCGAGGGGTGCTCGGCGTCTCGAACCACACGGATTTTCTGCGGTCGCATAGTGAGGGTCGTCTGGATGTCGAGGCCCGCCCGCTGCACGCGGGCCGGCGCTCCCAGCTGTGGGAGGTGCGGATCGCGCGCGCGAGCGACGGCGTGCTGGTGGCGCGCGGCCAGGTGCGCTTCCACGTGCTCGACGAGCTCCCGGGCGAGCGGCGCGAGCGACTCGCGAGCGAGCAGCGACCATGAAACCTGGTGCGTGCGACGGCGTCGCTAGGGGACGGCGAGCCCCGACGGTTTGGCGAGCGGGCCGGGGGAGCGGATGACGGCCGTCCGGAGGTCGATGTCGGGGTGAACGATCTGGGTGGTGAGCAGCTCGACGATGGCCTGGCCGAGATCGTCGGCCTGCATCGAGCGTTCGTGCATGTGGCCCTCGGCGTTCCAGCGATCCATCACCCCGGCGAGATCCTCGGGCTCGAAGCGGCTGCCGAACTCGGTGCCGAGCGTCTGCCCCACGGTGACCTGGGTGAAACGGATCTCGGGCTGTTCGGACTGGAATCCGCGGATCAGCTCCTCGAGGGCTGCCTTGCTCGCACCGTAGTGCACCAGGCCGACCCGCGGGCGACCGACCGCCTCCGACGACAGGAAGAAGGCGACGCCACCCGAGGACGCGAGATGCGGCACGGCGTAGCGGCCGACGAGTGCCGCCCCGACGGCGTTCGTCTCGAGCACGAGGCGCCAGTCCTCGGCGTCGAGATCGGTCAGGACTCCGAACGTCGAGCAGCCGGTGGCGTAGACGAGACCGTCTAGCCCGCCCAGCGTTTCGACCGTGGCGGCGAGCAGGTGTTCGACCTGCGTCTGGTCGCGGACGTCGGCCGCAATCGCGCTGCCGCCGCCAGCACTCTTCACGGCGGCCTCGAGTGCGTGCTGGCGGCGCGCGCTGAACACGACGTTCGCGCCGGCGGCAACCGCCGCGGTCGCAGTGCTGCGTCCGATGCCGGCGGAGGCGCCGACGACCAGAATTCGCTTCCCGGCGATCGGTGTCGAGCTGCCGTTGCGTCGGGCCGTCATCGGCGATCACCCTATCACGAGGGGAGCGGCGCGCGATATGCTGCGGCCTGGTCCAGCCCACTGTTGTGGAGGTGTCCCGGTGGTCACGGTCTTCGACAAGATCCTCAGCGGCGAGCTCCCCTCCTACACCGTGTACGAGGACGAGCACGTCTACTCGTTCCTCGATGTGAGCCCGATCTCCGAGGGGCACACTCTCGTGATCCCGCGCGAGCGCAAGGTCTTCCTACACGAGCTATCGGACGAGTCGAGCGCCGCGATTGGGCGCGTCCTACCGCGCATTGCGCGCGCGGTGATGGCCGCCACGGGAGCCGATCACTACAACGTGTTGCAGAACAACGGCGCGTCCGCCCATCAGGCGGTATTGCACGTGCACTTCCACATCATCCCCAGGCTCGCCGAGGACGGGCTGGGCATCGGCTGGAAGCAGAGCGCGCTCGATCCGGGCGATGCGGTACAGCTGGTCGCCCGCATGCGCGCCGCGCTCGAGAGCGCCTGACGCCTTGCGGATCGAGTCGAGCACTTATCGCGAGACTCGCAGCTTCGCCAGCGAACCTCCTGGGATCGAGGGGATTCGCTTCGGGCGCCGGGGTTGCTCCCGACGACGACGAGTCGCTTCGAATCCAATCACCCGTAATCGCATGGTATGCTGCGAAGCTTCGCCACCCAGGGAGTGACAGCATGCCGATCGATCGGGAGAAGGCCCTCGCCAACAAGCCGCGCACCGGCGAGAGCTACTACGGCAAGGACGACGTGATCCTCTATCACCTCGGCCTTGGCGCCGGCGTCCCCGCTACCGACGCCAAGGAGCTCGAGTACACATACGAGAAGAATCTCAAGGTGCTGCCGAGCTTTGCCGTCGTTGCGGCGACACGGAGTGTCTCGAGCCGAAGCTCCGGCTCGATGGACTTCGAGGGCCTCGAGTACAACCGCGCGCTACTGCTCCATGGTGAAGAGGAGATCCTGATCCACCGGCCGCTTCCGCCCGAGTCGAAGCTACGCACGGAGACGAATGTTCTCGACGTCTTTGACAAGGGAAAGGCGGCGCTGCTGATCCTCGAGACGAAGGCTAGCGACGAGAACGGCGATCCACTGTACAGCGTGCGGATGTCTCTGTTCCTGCGCGGCGAGGGTGGGTTCGGCGGTCCCGAAGGACCGAAGCCCGCCAATGTCGCACCCGATCGTGCACCCGACGGGGTCATCGAACGCACGACGCTGCCGCAGCAGGCATTGATCTATCGCCTCAGCGGAGACAAGAACCCGCTGCACGCCGATCCCGAGTTCGCCGCGAAGGCCGGCTTCGATCGGCCGATCATCCACGGACTCCTGTCGTACGGTCTGTGTTGCAAGGCGATCGTCGACGAGCTGCTCGACGGCGATGTGACCAAGGTCGCCGGCTATGCGGCGCGTTTCGCGGGCGTGGGCTTTCCCGGTGAGACCTACCAGATCTCGCACTGGAAGGAGGGCGACAAGATCCTCCTGGCGGCGCACTCGAAGGAGCGCGATGGAGCCAAGATCATCTCGAACGCGGCGATCACCCTGCGTTCGTGAGCTCGATCAGCGAGGGGTGAGACCGGGGCCGGGTGCCGCAGGGCAGCCGGTTCCGTTGTTTCGAAACCAGCTCAGCGAGTGGGCAGAGCCGATTCGCGGGCGAGCTCGGCCGCGCGGCGCGCCATGTCGAGCACCACCTGGCCGAACGATTCCATCTTGGGGTTGTCGGCGCCGCCCTGTACGTAGCGTGCGTATCCGCCTTCGAGTACGCACGCCATCTTGAAGCGCGCGAGCACGACGTAGTAGTCGAGCTCGTGCGTTGGCAGGTTCGTGCGCTCGGCGTAGTACTCGATGAGCTCCGCACGCGTGGGCATCCCGGTGTAGTCGAAGTAGCCGCCGCCCTCCTTGCGCTCTTCCGGATCCGGCCAGGTCATCAGCACCCACGCCAGATCGAGCAGCGGATCGCCAACCGTCGCCATCTCCCAGTCGACGATCGCAACCAGCCGCGCGGGCGCGCCATGGGCGAACATCACGTTCGCGAACTGGTAGTCGCCGTGGATGATGCCCGAGCGGAACTCGCGCGGTGTGTGCTCTCGCAGCCATTGCGCGGCGTCGTCGAGCCCCGGAATCTCGCGGAACTGGAAGCTCGACAGATGGGCTAGCCAGCGATCGACCTGGCGATCCAGGAAGCCTTCGGGCTTGCCGAGCCCTTCCAGCCCCACCGCGCGCCAGTCGACGTTGGCCAGCCTGGCGATCGCGTCGACCAGCGCAAAGCCCATCTCGGCGCGCGCCTCGAGGTCGCTGTCGAAGGGCGGGTCGATGCGGCCCATCGGCGTCCAGCCATCGACGTAGTCCATCACGTAGAAGAAGCAGCCGAGAACCGATTCGTCGTCGCACCCGGCGTGGACGGTGGCGTGCGGCACGTCGGTATCGCGCAGTGCGGACAGCACGCGGTACTCGCGCATCATCGTCTGGTTGCGGCCCTTGGGAACGTTGCGCGGGGGGCGCCTTAGCACGAACGTCTCGCCGCCTCGGTCGATGCGGAAGATCTCGTTCGAGGCGCCACCGGAGATGAATTTCGTCTCGATCGGCGATCCGGCGCCCGCCAGCCCCTGCGCATCCATCCAGCGCGTTAGCTGAGCGACGTCGATCAGTCCGGAGACGCGCGCCTCGTCCTCGGTCTCGGAAGTGTCGTGCTCGTTGGTCATCGAGTCCTCTGTGTAGCCCGCATGCTACGAGACGTGCGGCTCGGGATGGCGCCGTTCTCGGGGCTCTGCGAGCACCCCTCGCTCCACTCAGAGTGGGCCGTCGAGGGTGTCGAGAAGCGTTCGAAGGGTCTCGACGGTTCGCTTGCGTTGTTCGGGTCCCAGTGGGCCTAGCAGCTCGCGGTAACGCTCGGCGAATGCGTGGGCAACACGCCGGGCAGCTTCGACGCCCTCCCCGGTCAGGCCGACCTTGATGCTGCGTCCGTCGTCCGCGTCGGGCCGACGCGTGACAAGACCGCGCGCCTCGAGTCGATCAACCGTCTTGGTAATGCCGCCTGATGTGAGCTCGAGGTGCGTATTCAGCCGTGTCGGCGATTGATGATAGGGCGGGCCTTCGAGCAGCAAGTAGTAGAGCAGCTTCGCCTCGGAGAAGGCGAGCCCCTCGCGTCGTACTTCTTGCAGGTGCGCGGCGTGGACCCGGCGCGACAACAGATCGAGCCACATCATCAGCAGGGTCGTGTCGCCGTCGGCGCAGCCGAGCTCCTCCGCCCACTCGCTCGGGAGCTGGTGGTTGCGCAGTTGCTCGCGGACACGTTCTGCTCGATTTCGGTCGTCGGCGGCCATGCTCGAATCCGCATCGGGACTTCTCGGGCTCCGATGCCGCGTTAGGGGTGCGCAGCTCGCCTTGTCGCCTGATCACCCCGCCAGTTCGAAGCGCATCCTGTCACATCTGCGCGATCCGAAAAACCCCCTCCCCGCGACGCAGAACGGGCATACGATGGCCGGTGGCCCGACCGGGCCCCAGCCCGGCGACCGGATATGACCGTGCGGGGCCAGCGGAGCGCGAGGGACGCCATGCCTGACAGCCCGAGTTATCGAATCTGGAACTTCTTCACGCCCGAAAGAGTGATCAGCGGCGAGGGAGCGGTGGACGCGCTGCCCGACCAGCTGACGGCTCTGGGGGCGACGCGGGTCTTCGTGCTATCGACCCGCAGCCTCGCGCAGCACGTCAAGGAGATCGAGGAGCGGATCGGCGACCGTCATCTCGGCACCTTCGTCGGTGTTCGCCAGCACACCCCGGCGGGCGACGTCTCCGAGGCGACTCAGCGCGCCCGTGGCTGCGACGCAATCGTCGCCTTTGGGGGCGGAAGCGTAGTGGACGCCGCCAAGGCGGTCGCTCATGCGCTCGACAAGCCGCCGCAGATCACCATTCCGACCACGCTCTCGTCGGGCGAGTTCACGCCCTTCGCCGGAGTGACCGACGAGCAGACGCGTCGCAAGGGCGGCGTCTTCGATCCAGCAATCATGCCGCGCGTGGTGATCCACGATCCGGTCCTGGCGCGCCACACCCCCGAATCACTCTGGCTCTCCACCGGAATGCGTGCGGTCGACCACGCGCTCGAGGCATTGTGGGCGCATCGTCCGCATCCGTACGCCGACACACTTGCGGTCGAGGCACTGCACCGGCTGTGGACGCACCTCCCGCAGTCGCGCGACCCCGGCGACTACTCCGCCCGCACCGATTGCCTGCTCGGCGCCTGGTTCTCGATCAGCGGCATCCTCAACGTGGGAACGCGACTGTCGCACCCGATCGGCCATCAGGTGGGCAGCTTCTGGAACGTCCCACACGGCGTCACATCGTGCATCGCGCTGCCGACCGTGATGCGGCACCTCGCGCCTGTTACCGGCGACGCGCAGCAGCGGATCGCCACGATCTTCGGCGTCGCGACGCCGGCTGAGGCTGCAGCGGCGCTCGAGCGCTTCATCTCGGAGCTCGGCGTCCCGACGCGTCTGCGCGACACCGACGCGGTGCGCGAGGAGATCCCGCTGGTGGCCGCAGCCGTGCGCGACGAGCTCGCGCAGATGGGCTCCGAGGAGGGGGACGCCGTCCAGGAGCTCCTCGAGCGGATGTGGTGAGCCACCGAGGCGTGCCCGGCCTGCGCCTGCTGGCCGGCCTCATGACCCTGCTGTTCGGTCTGGCTGCCGCTGCGCAATGGAACGATCCCGATCCGCTGCGCTGGGTCGCGTTCTATCTCCTCGCCGGCGCGACCTCGCTCGGCGCGGCGCTCGGCCGCGGCTGGCGCCTGCTGGAGCGGCTGACGGCCGGCATCGCGGCGGCGGTGGCGATCGCGCTGGCTCCGGCCCTCACCGGGGCGCGCAGGGAGGCCTTCGCCTCGCTGCGGATGGAGCGTCCCGATGACGAGCTGGCTCGCGAGCTCGCCGGGGCAGCGATCGTCCTGGTGTGGTCGGCGGGGCTGGTGATTCGCCGGCAGCGGCTGCGCGCCTCGGCGAGCAGAGACTGAGCGCGACTTGCACGAGTGCAGCGCCTCGGGGAAGCTGCCCGCTCGCGCTGGACGGGGAGGTACTGCGTGACCGGCCATCTCGACCTTCGTTCGACCCTGGGCCTTGCGCTGCTCATTGCGGTGTTGCTTCCCGCGACGGGCTGCAGTGCCTGGCGTGTGCTGTTCCCCGCGAAGATCTACGAGACGGAGCCGCCGGTGCTGCCCGACACGCTGGCCGAGACGTCCATTCTGTTGTTCACCAAGAGCAACGGCTTCCGCCACCACGAGGCGATCGCGGCTGGGGTTCCCTTCTTCGAAGCCCTGGCCACTCGGCGGGGCTGGTCGCTGTTCCACACCGAGAACGGCGCCGTGCACCGCGCGGATCTGCTCGAGCGCTTCGACGCGATCGTGTGGTTCCAGACCAGTGGCGACACGCTGAACGACGAGCAGAAGGGGGCTCTCAAGAGCTGGATCCTGGACGGTGGAGGCTTCGTCGCCATTCACGGCGCCGGCGGGGACCCGTCCTACGACTGGGACTGGTACGTCGAGCAGCTGATCGGCGCGCAGTTCGTCGGTCACATCATGGCTCCGCAGTTCCAGCAGGCGAAGGTGAGCGTCGAGGATCGCGCGCACCCCGCAACTGCCGAGCTCCCGGAGACCTTCGAGCACACCGAGGAGTGGTATTCCTTCGACGCAAGTCCGAGAGGACGCGGAGCGCGCGTTCTGCTGAGCGTCGACGAAGCAAGCTACGAGCAGGACCTCGGCTGGCTTGGCTGGTTCACTGAGAATCGTCTGACGATGGGAGATCACCCAGTCGTGTGGAGCCACTGCCCAGGCGCCGGGCGCGCTCTGTTCTCGGCGCTCGGCCACCAGGCGGTTGCATACGACGTGCCCGAGCACCAGGCGCTCCTCGACGGAGCCCTCGCCTGGGCGGCCGGGCTTCACGGGCGCGAGTGCACGCACCCGCTCGCGCCGCTCGGTCGCTGATACCCGGGCCTGCGGGAGCGTGACATTGCAAGACGCCACGATCCGCTGGTTGGGTACTGCCGTGGCGATCGTGTTCTTTGCCGCCGCCGTGGTCGTCTACCAGCTTCCAGACTACCTCGTCGAGCCGCGTCTCGGTCCCGAGGATGCGGGCCTCGATGGCCGCGAAGTTGCGGAGCGCTATTGCGGCTCCTGCCACGCGCTGCCCGATCCGTCGCAGCTGCCGAAGGAGACCTGGCCATTCGTGATCGAGTGGATGGGCAACTACCTCGGCTACAAGAAGCTGTCCAAGCCGTATGGTCACATCACGGGGAAGCACCTGATTCCAGCCGATCCGCTCGTGAGCATGGAAGAGATGAGTCGGCTCGGGCAGTACTACATTCAGAACGCCCCGCACGCACGCGATTTCCTGATCGATCGCGAGAAGCCGCCGCCGCTAGAACGCTACGATGCGGCGCCGCTGGCGGCCTCGGGCGACGACGGTGAGGTCGTGACGCTGCTGCACGTGGACGAGCAGCGTGGTCACCTCTACGTCGCGACGGCCAATGACAAGAAGCTGCGGATCTTCGATCGCGATCTCGAGCTGCGAGTCGTGATCGGGCTCGACAGCGAGGCGCTGCACATCGATCCGCGCGATCGCGGCTTTCGGCTCACGCTTGCCGGCGATTACGCGCGTGACATGCACCGCGCACGAATCGTCGAGTACGACTTCGCCGACGACGAATGGAACGGGATGAGGCGGCGCGTTCTCGCAAGCGGCCTCCACCGCACCGTAGAGAGCCACGCCGCGGATCTCGACGCTGACGGGCGGAGCGACCTGGTGGTCGTGAGCTTCGGCGATGGTGTCGGGCCCGGCTACGGCAAGGTATCGGTGCTGTGGGCCAGCGAGGATTTCGACGAGCGATTGGCAGACGCGCCCGAGCAGCTCGACCACGCGCGAGGCACGCTGCTCCCGGGAGCCTTCGAGGAGCAGGTGTTGCTCGACCGAGCGGGTGG
Source organism: Myxococcota bacterium (assembly GCA_036336835.1). Classification (GTDB taxonomy): domain Bacteria; phylum Myxococcota_A; class UBA9160; order UBA9160; family UBA4427; genus JAYZFK01. The sequence continues at coordinate 32,245 of JAYZFK010000084.1, forward strand.
CCTCGGTGCCCAGGTACTCGACCTCGATGGCGACGGCTGGCTCGATGTGCTGGTGCTGGCGACCCAGGCCAACAACGAGCTCGTCGCGTATCTGGGACGCGCGGGGCGCCGCTTCGAGCGTCACGTGATCGAGAGCCAGCACGCGAGCTTCGGCTACAACCAGTTCCACGCGAGCGACATCGACCTGGACGGCCACGTTGATCTGCTGATCGTGAATGGCAACAACATGGAGATGAAGAATCCTCCGCTGCGGCCCTACCACGGGGTACGTGTTCTGCTCGGCGACGGCAAGCTCGGCTTCCGCGAGGCAGTCTCCTTCCCGATGTACGGCGCGCTGACAGCGCTCGCACGCGATCTAGATGCGGATGGAGACGTGGACATCGCCGTGAACGCCTTGTATCCGAACTGGTACGCAAAGGATCCCGAGACATTCACGGTGCTCGAGAACCTCGGAGATCTCCGCTTCGAGCCGCGCACGCTGACAGGCGAACGCTGGGGCCGCTGGCTGCGCATCGCGGCCGGTGACCTCGACGGCGACGGCAGGGTCGAGCTGTACCTCGGCGGCGGGAACACGCCAGGCGGCGGACTTCACCCAGAACGGCCACGTCAATGGGAGCGGTATCGCCGGCGGTT
>JAYZFK010000085.1:0-26621 GCA_036336835.1 Myxococcota bacterium
AGAAGGTGGCCGATCTCGACCGTCTGTGCGACGAGGTCGGCCTGGACACGATCGAGACCGGTGCCGCGATCGCCATCTTGATGGATTCGGGTGGACTGGAGTGGGGTGACGCCGAGGGCGCGGCCGGCCTAATCGAGCAGATCGCCGAGGGCACCGAGCTCGGCAAGGCGGTCGGCAACGGCGCCGTCTCGATCGGCAAGCACCGGGGCCACGCGCGCGTGCCGCACGGTCACGGGCAGGCGATCCCGGCCTGGGATCCGCGGCCGCTGAAGGCCACGGGGATCACCTACGCCGCCGGCCCGATGGGCGCCGATCACACGGCCGGGCTGATCGTCAACCCGGGTCTGGTCGACCCGACCGACCAAGCGCGCGCGAGCCAGGAAGCGCAGCTGGTGAACGCCGTATGCGACTCGAGTGGCTTCTGCCAGTTCCTGCAGCCGACCCTCGACGACATTCGCGTCTACTACGGAATGCTCTACGGCGAGGAGATCACGCGCGAGCAGATCGCCGACATGGGTTGGGAGACCCTGCAGGACGAGTGGGCGTTCAACGCGGCAGCCGGCTGGAAGGACGACGAGAACGGTCTGCCCGACTGCATGGTGAACGAAGGCATCGGGCCGGAGAACTCGCTGAAGTTCGATGTCGATCTCGCCACCATCAATCTGTCCAAGCAGCGCTTCGACTCGCGCGAAGAGCTGTTCGCGATGAAGGCTTCGGGTTAGGACTCGGCTCGAGACCGGTCCCACCTGCTAGCTTCTGGCGCGGTGATATGACGGACAGGGGGGCGGCGCTCTCCTGTCCGTTTGCTTTTCGAGCTTGCGAGGGTCGAGTTCGCATGGCCGATGTACGGATGAAGGGATTCGCCGAGCGAGCAGACGTCGAGGTCGTCGAGCGCTTCCTGGCGGATCGCGCCCGCGCGCTTCCGAGTGCGCCGGTGCCGCTCGTCGAGTGCATCGGCCGCGTGCTCGCCGAGGACGTGACCGCTGCGGTCGACGTGCCCGGCTTCCGGCGCTCGGCGATGGACGGCTATGCCGTGCGAGGCGAGGACACCTTTGGTGCCTCGGACTACGATCCGATCTCGCTCGAGCTGGTTGGCCTTTCGTTGCCGGGCAACCCGTTCGATGGGCGTGTCGAGGCGCGTCAGGCGGTGCGCATCATGACCGGGGCACCTGTGCCCGATGGTGCGGATGCCGTCGTGATGGCCGAGGTGTGCGACGAGGTCGACGCTGTCGTTCGCGTGCGCGACGCAGTCGCACCACAGAAGAACCTGGGTGAGATCGGCGAGGACGTGCGCGCGGGAGATCTGTTGCTGCGCCGAGGTCGAGTGCTGCGCCCGCAGGACGCGGGCGTGCTGGCTTCGGTCGGTCGCGGCCAGGTTGCGTGCGTGCGCCGCCCCCGCGTCCGGCTGGTCATCACGGGCGACGAGCTGTTGCCCGCCGGGAGCCAGCCGCGCGGCGCGCACATCGTGGACAGCAACTCGCTGGTATTGCGCGGACTCGTCGAGCGCGACGGCGCCGAGCTGCTGCCGTTCGAGATCCTGCCGGACGTGCCCGAGCGGATCGCGCAGGCCATGTGCGATGCCGAGGCCGACGCGGTGCTCGTCTCGGGCGGAAGCTCCGTCGGCCAGGAGGATCACGCCCCGCAGCTGCTCGAGCAGCTCGGCACTCTCGACTATCACGGAGTGTCGATGCGCCCGTCCAGTCCGGCGGGTGTCGGTCGCATCGAGGGACGCTTCGTGTTCCTGCTGCCCGGCAATCCGGTGAGCTGCCTGTGCGCCTATGAGTTCTTCGCCGGTCCGGTGGTGCGGGCGCTCGGCGGTCGTTCGCGTGCCTGGCCGCACCGTCGCCTTCACCTGCCGTTATCGCGCAAGATCGTCTCCGCGATCGGCCGTACCGACTACGTGCGCGTTGCGGTCGAGCACGGGCGCGCGGTTCCGCTGGCTACGTCGGGGGCGTCGATCCTGTCGTCGACGGTACGGGCTACGGGCTGCGTGATCGTGCCGCGCGAGCACGAGGGCGCTTCGGAGGGAAGCGAGGTCGAGGTCCTGCTATACGACGACGCGGAGTGGTCGGGGTGAAGCAGAGCCAGTTCAAGCTTTGCGGCGATGGTGAGGAGCAGAGGGCGTGAAGCAGAGCCAGTTCCTCGAGGTGATCGACCGCGACGAGGCGGAGCGGCGCTGGTGCGCGGTGATCGACACCGCGATGCTCGGGTCGGAAGTCGTTGCGTTGTCGGAGGCTCTTGGCCGCGTGCTGGCCGAGGACGTGCGGGCCGAGGTCGATGTCCCCGGCTTCGACCGCTCGAACATGGACGGCTTTGCGGTGCGCGCCGCCGACACGTTTGGCGCCTCCGAGGAGCAGCCGATCCGGTTGGCGCTCAACCGCGAGGTCATCACCACCGGAATGGCGCCCGAGCAGGAAGTCGGCGCCGGAAGCGCAACTACGATCGCGACGGGCGGCATGCTGCCGCGCGGCGCGGACGCCGTGGTACCGGTCGAGCACACCGACCTCGAAGACGAGCAGGCCACTGTCGTGGTGCGTCACTCGAGGGTACCGGGAGCCGCAGTCTCATTTGCGGGTACGGATATGGGGCGGGGCGAGACGGTGCTATTCGCCGGTACACGCCTGACCTCGCGTGAGACAGGTGTGTTGGCGGCAATTGGTTGCGACGAGCCCGCGGTCGTGCGCCGACCGCGCGTTGCGATCCTGTCGACCGGTGACGAGATCGTTCAGCCGGATGAGGCAATGCGGCCAGGGCTGGTCTACGACAGCAACGGTCGCATTCTGGCGGACGCGGTGAGCGAGCTCGGTGGCGAGCCCTGGTTCCTGGGCGCTTTTCGGGACGACAAGGCCGCACTGCGCGAGGCGCTGCGAACGGCGGTCGCGGCGGCGGACATAGTGTTGCTCTCGGGCGGTACCTCGAAGGGAGAAGGGGATCTCAACGCCAGCGTGGTGGGGGAGCTCGAGCCGGGCATCATCGTCCACGGGGTGGCGCTCAAGCCGGGCAAGCCGATCTGTCTGGCCGCCCAGAGTACGCGCCCCGTGGTGGTCCTACCGGGCTTCCCGACCTCTGCGATCTTCACGTTCCACGAGTTCGTCGCGCCGGTGATTCGCAGTATGGCCGGACTCACTGCAGAGCGGCACGAGACCGTCACGGCGAGGCTCGCGCTGCGCGCCATCTCCGAGCGGGGTCGACTGGAGTACCTGCTGGTCGGACTCGTTCGCCGCAGCGACGGCGGGCTTGCGGCCTATCCGATGGGCAAGGGCAGTGGAAGCGTCACGTCGTTCAGTCGCGCGGACGGCTTCGTTCGCATCGGGCGCAACACGGAGCGCGTCGAAGCCGACGACGAGGTCGAGGTGACGCTGATCGGTCGCGAGGTGCCGATCGCCGACCTGGTGGTGATCGGCAGCCATTGTGCGGGGCTCGATTTGATCGCAAGCGCGCTTTCGCGCGAGGGCTTGCGTGTGAAGCTGATGGCCGTCGGAAGCCAGGGCGGCCTCGACGCAGCAAGCCGCGGCGAGTGTGACGCGGCACCGATGCACCTGCTCGATCCGGAGACAGGCGTCTACAACGAGCCCTTCCTGGGCGAGGGACTCCGGTTGCTACGTGGCTACGTGCGCATGCAGGGGGTCGTCACGCGTCCCGACGAGACGCGCGACGCGCCGGAGCTCGTGGCGGACGAGTCGTTGCGCATGGTGAACCGCAACCGCGGCGCCGGCACGCGGGTGCTGATCGATGAGCTGCTCGGGGAGCGACGGCCGGCCGGCTACGCCCACGAGCCCCGCTCGCACTATGCCGTGGCGGCGGCCGTGGCACAGAAGCGCGCGGACTGGGGGATCACGATCGAGACGATCGCCGAGCAGGCGGGCCTGCGCTTTCGGCCGCTGCGCGCGGAGCGCTACGACTTCGCGATTCCGCAGGCGCGCTGGGACCAGCCGGCCGTGGTGGCGTTGCGGCGGCTGCTCGAGCCCGGCGGCACGCTGCGTGCCGAGCTCGCGCGCCTCGGCTTCCGAGACGACTGAGACGATCGCTCCGGCGTCCGAGGTCGGCGGGGTCGGCCCAGCAGCTTCCCGCGGAGCGCTGTGCGGGGTCGCAGAGCGCTGTCCGATTGCTCGATTGCCGGCGCTCCAGCCGCGCGATAGGCTTCGCGAGACTATGAAAACCGCGTTTCCAGCTGCCCCCAGCGGCCCACCGAGCCGCCTCGCGGGCGCCCGCCACGGTCGATCCGTGTCCAGCCGAAGATCTCGCCAGGCCAGCGCTTCACCCCGGCGGTCGGGGCGCCGATGTCGTTGGAGTGCCCAGCGAGCGCACACGATGATCCTCGACGGGTGCAGGAACACTCGCTCTAGGCCGGCGCACGGGGGAGTCCTCGGGTGGAGCTAGTCGGATCCATTCTGCTGATCGCTGGCTGTCTTGCGGCGTCTGCTTTCTTCTCAGGGAGCGAGACGGCGCTCTTCCGGCTGCGCGCGCACGATCTCGAAGAGGACCTCGAGGCGGCGAAGGGCCCCGGGGCGGTCGCGGTGCAGGACCTGATCCGGTCGACCTCGCGGCTGCTCGTCACGATCCTGCTCGGTAACAACGTGGTCAACATTCTGGGTGCATCGGTCGCTGCCGCGCTCTCGATCCAGCTGCTCGGCCCCGAACTCGGCATTCCCGTGTCCACGATCCTGATGACGTTCCTGGTGCTGATCTTCTGCGAGGTGCTGCCCAAGGCGATCGCGGCGCGGCACCCGCGGCGTGTGTCGCTTGCCGTCGGGCTCCCGCTGTATCTGCTGCACCAGATCCTGCGGCCGATCCACGCCGTCTTCGACTACGGAATCGAGCCTCTCGTTCGCCGGATCACGGGCGGCGCCGCGGACGGCGAGGATTCGCTGTCGCCGGAGGACGTGCTGCGTCTGGCGCGTCAGGTGCGCGACGACTCCGACGAGAACTCGACCCCGCTCGCGATCATCGGGGCCACCTCCGCCGCAGCCGACATGACGGTCGAGGAGATCATGGTGCCCCGCACCGAGATCACCGCTCACCCGCTCGATACGCCGGCCTCCGAGCTGCTCGAGGAGCTGCTCGAGGATCGCTACACGCGAGTGCTGATCTACAAGGAGACGATCGACGATATCCAGGGACTCGTGCACCTGAAGGATCTGATCTCGTTGGTTCGTTCTGGTGGCTCCGATGTCCAGGCGATCCTGAAGCCGGTGCTGCGCGTCCCCGAGCGCAAGCCAATCCTGCCGCTGCTGACCGACATGCAGCGCGCGCTGTGTCACATGGCCGTGGTGAAGGACGAGTTCGGTGTGACGCGCGGGCTGGTCACTCAGGAGGACATCCTCGAGGAGATCGTCGGCGAGATTCGCGACGAGTTCGATACCGAGGAGCTGCTCGAGATCCGGCGCGTCGTGGACGGCGGCTACGAGGTGATGGGGCGCGTCAGCGTGCTCGACTTCAATCGCGAGAGCGGATGGCACGTCGAGGCGGAGCGCGGTGATACGCTCGGCGGCTTGATCTTCAACACGCTGGGCAGGGCCCCTCGACGCGGTGAGTCGGTGCGCGTTGGACAGTACGATCTGAGGGTAGTCGACGTTTCGGGAAGCCGGATTGCGCGCGTGCGCGTGCAGGTCGTGCCCGAGACCGCTGCAACCGCTTGACCCCGGAGCAACTCGTCGTGAGACTCATCATGGTCGGAGTCACGGCGTCGTGCGTGGCCGTTGTCGTCGCGGCGCTACTGGTTCCGCAGGGCCACGTGGTCACGCTGAACGTCCTTGACCGCGAGGGCCACTCGCATCCCACGCAGCTGTGGATCGTCGAGATCGACGGCCTCAGCTACCTGCGCGCCGGCGCACCCGACACGCGGTGGCTCGCGCGTCTGCGAGAGCGTCCCGAGGTGACGCTGGACGGGAGTCGCCTCGGCGACGACCCGACGTCGTATTGCGCGACACCGATCGATGACGATCCGGTCGCGCGGGCGCTCGTCGGCGAGGCGATGAGGGCCGAGTACGGCTGGGCGGATTCGTTCTGGGGCTGGATCTCCGATCGTACGCGCAGTGTTCCGATCCGACTAGGCCCTCCCGTCGACAAATGTCGCGCGGAGTCATCGTCGTAGCCTCGGCGGAGGCACACGTCGAGATCGAGCGGCTCGCTTCGGGAGGCGACGGGATCGGTCGGCTTGCCGATGGCTGCGCGATCTTCGTCCCCTTCTCGGCGCCCGGCGACCGGTTGCGTGTGCGAATCGTCGAGCGCAAGGCACACCACGCGCGCGGCGAGATCATCGAGATCGAGCGCCGCGGACCGGCTCGCCGAACCGCGCGCTGCGCTGTATTCGGTGTCTGCGGTGGCTGTGCCTGGCAGCACCTCGAGTACGAGGCTCAGCTCGAGGCGAAGAGCGCGATCCTGCTCGATGCGCTCGAACGGATCGGCCGGCTGTCGCCGCCCGATCTGGTTTCCCTGCACGGCTCACCCGATGAATTCGGCTATCGAACGCGGGCTCGGGTCGTGGTGGCGGGCGGGCGAGTCGGGTTTCGACGCGTCCGGTCGCACCAGATCCAGCCGATCGAGACTTGCCCGGTGCTGGCGCCGGAGGTCGATGCCTTGCTCGACGAGGCGGCGAGCATCGGGGTGCAGTTGGGGACTCCTGCCGAGATCGAGCTCAGTGCCGGTACTGGGGGACCGGCGCGTGCCACACGGGTGGGAGATGACGCAGCGGTGGGCTCGGTCGAGCTTGCGGTTGCAGGCGATCGCCTGCGAGTCTCGCCTGGAGTGTTCGCGCAGGCGAACCGTTCGCTACTCGCGCTGCTCAGAGCAGCGGTGCTGCGCTCCGCCGGCGAAGGGCGGCGGGTGGCCGAGCTGTTTGCGGGTGGCGGGCTGTTCACGCTCGGGCTCGCGCGTCGGTTCGAGCGCGTGCTGGCGGTCGAGGCGCAGCAGCGTGCCACCGACGACCTGGCCTTCAACCTCGAGCAGGCGGGGCTTCGCGGAGGCGTCGAGATCTGGACGCAGCCGGTCGAGCGGGCGCTCACCCAGCTGGCGGACTTCGAGCCCGAGGTGGTGGTCCTCGATCCGCCTCGTTCCGGGCTCGAGCGGCTGGCCTGCGAGCGGCTGGGCCGCCTGGGAGCCGGGCGCATCGTCTACCTCTCGTGTGACCCCGCGACCCTGGCGCGCGACCTGCGTTGGCTCTGCGAATCGGGCTATGAGATCGAGCATCTGGAGGGATTCGATCTGTTCCCGCAGACCCATCACGTCGAGGCCCTGGCGGTTCTGACAATCAGTGGCGGGCAGCCCGGGGGGTGAGGTAAACCCGCCCTGGCGCGTCGGTGGTGCTCCGCGGGCGTTCGAGTGGCCCAGCCCGCACCGGCGCGGGAAGCGAGAGGCATAGTGGTGGAGTCGCAGCGCTCGAACGGCGGCTGCTCGCCCTTCTTCCTCTACGTCGAGGGAGCGCGAGACCAGGAGATCCTCCGCAGCTGGGCGCGTCGGCTGTCGCGACCGCTGGAGCGCGCGATCGACGAATCGAGCGTGATCATGGGAGGGCGCCAGCCCGCCCGCGCCATCGAGCTGTTCCGGCGCGAGGCGCAGCGATCGGTTTCGGCGCGCGGTCTGTGCGTGCTCGACCGGGATGACGGCGAGCTGCTGCTCGACGATTCGGTGCCCGGCCTCGAGTTCTTCACCTGGCCGCGCCGTCACATCGAGAGCTACCTGCTGGTGGCCACTGCGATCTGGCGCTACGCACATCGCGGTGCCGCTCTCGAACGTATCGAGCAGCTGCTGCGCGACGACGGACGCAGCCCGGAGCAGACGCACGCCAAGACGTTGCTGGCACCGAAGGGCCGCCTGGCCCAGGAGCTCGGTCGCTCGATCTCGGCCGCCGGAGTGGCCCGGGCCATGCGGAGCGACGAGATTCACCCAGACGTCCACGCCCTCTTCGACCGGGTCTACGAGGCCACTGGCCTCCGCCGCCCCGCCCCGGTCGTCGTCCACCGCCGTGCCCAGGCGCGGGATCCCTCGCGGCGTCGCTAGCGATCGGCTCCTTCGCGCAGGAAGGGTTCGGGCACGCGGTCGCCGTGCTTCTGGGCCAGGCGCACTTCTCGGGTGAGCTCGATGGCTCGGCGAACGAAGAGGACGCCGATTCCGACGTGCATCAGCAGAAAGATCGCGTTCGTCCACAGGGCGAAGGCGATCAGCTCCTCGCGGCTTGCGAAGTCGGCAAACAGGTTCGACCAGGCGATCTCGCGGATCCCGAAGTTCCCGAGAGAGGGGAGCGAGATTGCGAGGTAGAGGATCGGAATGCGCCCCATCAGCGCCGTCCACGGGATCACGATTCCGAATGCGCGCGATGCGAGCCCCTGGATCAGTACGTCGAAGGCGGCGAAGCCGACGAACATGGCGAGGAACGGCAACAGCTCGCGCAGGGTTACGCTCGCCCACCACTTTCCGAGGCCGACGCGATCGATCAGCCGACGCCACACGCCGAGGCGCGATGCCAGCGCGATTGCCAACACGATGCTCCAGCCGAAGAACACGGTCCCGACGACTTCCGGATTGGCGCCCGGCCCGCCCTCGAGCAATGGGAGCGCCGCGGTGCACTGCAGCAGCAACACGGCGAAGTGAGTCCCGAAGGGAACCCCGGCGACCGCGATCACCGCGGCCAGTCGTCCTGCCACGAGCTGCGACACACCGAAGAAGAACACCGCATCCGCCAGCGAGTTGTTGACGGTGCGCATGAGCTCCGATCCGCCCTTCACCGCGAGGACCTTGCGCACCGGAACGGGCTCGACGAAGCGGCGGATGACCAGAGCCTGGATCAGCCCCCAGACTAGGAAGAACAGCAGCTTGTCGGCGACCGTGATCAGCGCGAACAGCGGCATGTTGGCGTGAGTGGTGGCTTCTGGAATGGCTTTCCAGTCGATCGCGTAGCCGAAGACGTAGCCCAGGGCGATCGCAGAGATCGTCCACGGCAGGAGCTGTCGAAGCAGGTTGCGCGAGATGACCGCCACGGCCGGGCCAGGATAGCCGCGCTGGACGGACACGCCCGATGGCGGCGAAGATGCCGCAGCCGCGACGGCGCGGTACAACTCCGCCGAGGACCGCAATGAGATCGATGGTGCTGGCAGTCCCCGCCCCCGCCGAGAGCCGGCCGCTTCAGCTTCGGGAGCGCGATCCGCTGGTGCCGGGGGCGGGCGAGCTACTCGTTCGCATCGAGGTCTGCGGCGTGTGTCGCACGGATCTACACGTGGTCGAAGGAGACCTCGAGCCGCGCCGTGGAGCAATCGTACCCGGCCACGAGGTAGTGGGCCGGGTCGAAACTTGTGGACAGAACGTCGCCGGCTATGCCCCAGGCGATCGGGTCGGGGTCGCCTGGCTCCACCGCACCTGCGGCCGCTGTCGCTTCTGCACCAGCGCGCGAGAGAATTTGTGCGTCTCACCCCGATTCACCGGTTGGGAGGTCGACGGCGGCTACGCGGACCAGGCGCTCGTCCCGGCCGAATTCGCCTACCGGTTACCCGACACGCTTGCGGCCCGGGAGGCGGCCCCCCTGCTGTGCGCCGGGATCATTGGCTACCGGGCATATCGACGATCGGGCGTTCGCGCGGGTGGGCGGCTCGGATTGTTCGGGTTCGGTGGCTCGGCGCACATCGCGATCCAGGTGGCGCGTCACTACGGCTGCGAGGTCTCGGTGTTCAGCCGCGGCGATCGCCATCGCGAGCTGGCCGAGGAGCTCGGCGCCGTCTGGGTGGGCGCGACGGACGAGCGCCCCCCGCACCCGCTCGACGCAGCGATCCTGTTCGCGCCGACCGGCGAGCTCGTCCCGTTCGCTCTCGAGGCACTCGATCGCGGTGGCGTGCTCGCCATCGCCGGAATTCACCTGAGTGATATCCCCTCGCTCGACTACCGCCGCCAGCTGTTCGAGGAACGCGAGATTCGCAGCGTCACTGCGAACACGCGCGAGGACGGTCGCGCCCTGCTCGGCCTCGCGGGGGAGATCCCCATCCGCACATGGACCACCGGCTATCCGCTCGAAGCGGCCAACGAGGCCCTGATCGACCTCAAGCGCGGCCGGATTGCGGGTGCCGCAGTCCTCGAGATCGCCCGGACCGGCAGGGGCAGCGAGCACGCTGCGGCGCTCTGAGCGCCGCAGCGTCCGGCGTCGCGGGGGTCAGTCGGCTCCGCCCCCCGCGTCTTCGACCGGGCGGGTGATGACGAGGAAGTCGTCGCGCAAGCCGTCGAGGTAGGCGCGGAGTGCGCGGTCGCCCTGGCGGCGGCGCCACTCGTTGCGCACCTGCTCTTCGATCGTCTCGAAGGGCGGCGTGCGCGCAGGCTCGCGATCGACGAGCTGCAGGATGTGGACGCCCGTGCCTGAACGCACCGGCTCGCTGGTTGCGCCCGGCTCGAGCTCCAGCGCGCGGCGCAGCGCGGTCGGCCCGATGTACTCACGCAGCTTGAGCGCCGGGAGCAGCACGTCCGGCAGGGGTGCGATCTCGTCGTCGCCGTGCTCTTCACGCACGGCTGCAAACGATGCGCCTCCCGCGAGCGCCGCGAGTGCCGCGGTCGCGCGTTCCTCACCGCTACCGCGCTCGGCGCTGCGACCGCGGAAGAAGATCTGTCGTACGTGCAAGCGGCCCGGCGACGTGAAGAAGTTTGCGTGCTCCTGGTAGAAGGACCTCAGGTCGCGTTGGCTCGGCTCGATCTCCTCGGCATCGTCGACGATCGACTGGATCATCGAAGAGGTCAGGTTTGCGCGCACGCGCCGGTCGATGTCCACCAGCCCGAGCTCGACGGCGCGTTGCACGAGCAGCTCCTCGTCGATCATCCTCTCGAGCACGTGGCGGCGCAGCTTCGCGTCGACCGGCTCGCGCCGATCGCTCTCGAGCCCCGCGACGAGGCGCTCGTAGTCCTCGACCCGGATCAGCACATCGCCGACGCGCGCGACTGCGCCGGTCGGCAGGTCGTCGACGTCCGGGCGCTCGCCGATCACGCCGAGTGCCGCGACGAGCAGCCCCAGCGCGGCACCCATCGCAAGCCACGATTGCGCCGAATGGCGGCTCTCGTTCTCGGGCTGTCCCGGCACCCACTGCCTCCGCCCACTTCTGCAGGGGCGGCGATAGTATCCTGATCGGCGTGTCGATTCTGCTAGAAACGGAGAGACCCGAAATGGCCGGCGAAGCGAGACCGATCGACCCCGACGTGCTCAAGGCAACCGCCCGCCAGGTGTTCGAAGCGCTCGGCGGCGCCATGACCTCGGCCATGATCTACCTCGGCGACCAGCTGGGGCTGTACCGCGCGCTTGCCGGAGGCGAGCCGGTGACGAGCACCGAGCTGGCCGAGAGGACGGGGCTGCACGAGCGCTGGCTGCGCGAGTGGCTGTACCAGCAGGGCGCGGCCGGTCTGCTCGAGCACCTCGGCGATGAGCGGTTCGCACTGTCGCCCGAGGCGGGCGCGGTGCTGGCCGACGAGTCGCACCCGGCCTTCGGTGCAGGCTTCTTCTCGTACTTGCCGCAGACGCTGGGCGTGGCCGAGCAGCTACCGGAGTCGTTTCGCACCGGCGTCGGGCTGCCGTACGACGCCTTCGGCGAGCAGGGGGCGGCGGGAATCGAACGCGGCTTTGCCCCGTGGTTCCGCGCGATGCTCGTTCCGCTCGCGCTGCCGCGCATCGACGGTCTGATCGATCGCCTCGCGGAGGGCATCGAGGTTGCAGACGTGGGATGTGGCAGCGGCATTGCGCTGCTCGAGCTCGCGCGTTCGTTTCCACACGCGCGTTTCCGGGGCTACGACATCTCGCGCCACGCACTCGAGCGTGCCGAGGCGAATCGCGCCGAAACTGGAGTCGACAACGCGAGCTTTCACGATGCGGCGGTCGATCCGCTGCCCGCGGACGGGCGTTTCGGCTTCATGACGACGTTCGATTGCCTGCACGACATGACCGATCCGGCCGGTGTGATTCGAGCGATCCGCGCCGCGATCGCGGAGGACGGTGTCTGGCTGATCGCCGACATCAAGGCGCAGCCGGACTACGCATCCAACGTCGAGCACAATCCCATGGCGGCGATGATGTACGGAACGAGTGTGCTCACCTGTATGTCGTCCGCGCTCTCCGAGCCCGATGGTCTGGGCCTCGGGACGCTGGGGCTGCACGCCGGGCTGGTCGAACAGCTCGTGCGTGAGGCTGGTTTCAGCAAGTTCGAGCAGCTCGACCTCGGCCATCCGGTCAACGCCTTCTACCTCGTTCGACCGTAGCCGCACCCACCCATCCCGAGCTCCAACGCGCGTGATCGAGATCACGGATCGTGCGTCCGGGAGCCGCCATCCTCCTCATTCGGAGGGACACGCCCATGATGCGTATGGTCTTGACGACTCTGGTGTTCGTGAGCTTCCTGGTGCTCGCGCCACCCATCCGTGCGGACGAGTCCAACGGCACCTCGACTGAGGGCATCGAGGCTCCCGGCGACGAGACGGCACCGCCCGTCGATCCCCAGCCGCCTGCGGAGCCGAGCGAGCCTGGCGAGGACGAGGAAGGCTCGTCGAACTGATGGAGCCACGCTTGGCCCCGCCGAGCCGGGGGTGAGAGGCGGTCGTCGCTCCTGCCTGGCAGTGGGGGCGGCGGCCAGCCTCCGGCGTCTGCCGGGATCTCTCCAGCTCCCGTGAGATTCGCCGCCTCTGATCGTGTTCGCGGTGACGGATGCGCCACACTGGCGGGGCGATGGTTCGAACGATCCACGACCTCGCCACGCCGGCACTGCTGATCGAGTGCTCTGCGCTCGAGCACAATCTCGACGCGATGACGCGGGCGCTGCCCGGCGCGCGGCTGCGGCCGCACGTGAAGGCGCACAAGTGCAGCGCGCTGGCTCGGCTCCAGCGAGCGCGCGGGCATCCGGGCCTGACCTGCGCGACGATCCGCGAGCTGGAGGGACTCGCCGCCGCCGGGCTCGCCGAGGATCTGCTGCTGGCCAACGAGATCGTCGACACGCGCCAGACGGCGCGACTCGGGCGGCTGATCGAGCAGGGCGCGCGAGTCACGCTGGCGGTCGACTCGGAGGAGACGATCCGCGCCGCAGCCGAGGGCGGCGTGTGCGAGGTATTGGTCGATGTCAACGTCGGCCTGCCCCGCTGCGGCTGCTCACCCGGTGACGCAGGAGGCCTGGCAGATCGAGCGCGCTCGGCCGGTCTCTCGGTGCGCGGCGTGATGGGCTACGAGGGGCACGCTGTCGGGGTCGACGATCGCGCCAAGCGCGAGGCCCTGTGCGCCGAGTCGATGCGGCTCCTCTCGGCAGCACACGCAGAGGTGGGAGGCGACGTGGTGTCGGCAGGTGGCACTGGCACGTTCGACTGCAACGACGTCGCAACCGAGATCCAGGCGGGCTCCTATGTGTTGATGGACACTGCGTACGGAAAGCTCGAGCTCGGGTTTCGCCAGGCGCTCTTCGTCCTCTCGACCGTGGTGTCGGTATCCGAGTCGTACGCTGTCGCCGACTGTGGTCTCAAATCGCTGGGTATGGACCACGGCAATCCGACCATCGAAGGTGCTTCGATCTGGTTCTGCTCCGACGAGCACACGACATTTGCGCCCGAGCCATCCCCTCGGCCCTTGCGGCCGGGCGACCGGGTGCGCGTGCTTCCGGCGCACGTCGATCCGACCGTTGCATACCACCCGGCGCTGCACGTCGTGGATGGCGAGAAGCTGATCGAACGCTACGAGGTCGATCTTCGCGGCTGGTAGAACAGGAGCCGATCGGCGGGACCGGCAGGTTCCGGGCGTGGGAGATGCCGTCAGTGAGCAGTGCGGTGCAGAGACAGCGCGTGATCGCGGGCGAGGATCTGGCGAAGCCGGAGCTGATCGACCTCGCCAGCGGCCGCGCAGCCCTCTACAGCTCGCGCTCGCCCGAGAAGGACTCTGGCAACGAGGACGCCATCGGTGTGTTCGCCGTCGATGGATCCCGCGTTCTGCTCGCCGTGGCCGATGGCATGGGAGGCGCTGCTGCGGGCGCGCGCGCTTCGGCCGAGGCGCTTGGTTCGGTGCAGCGCTCGGTGTGTCCGCGCGACGGCGAGGAGACCCCGCGGCCGCCCGTGCTCGATGCCTTCGATGATGCGAATCGGCGCGTGCTCGGTCTCGGCGTCGGTGCCGCGACGACACTGTGCCTTGCCGAAGTCGAGGGCGATCAGCTGCGCCTCTACAACGTGGGCGATTCGGCAGCGCTCCTCGTCGGGCAGCGAGGGAAGCTCAAGCTGCAGACGATCGCGCACTCGCCGGTGGGGTACGCCCTCGAGTCCGGGCTGCTCGACGAGACGGAGGCGCTCCACCACGACGAACGCCACGTCGTTTCGAACGTGATCGGTTCGCGAGACATGCGGATCGATGTTGGCAGCCCAATGAGGCTCGCACCGCGCGACACGGTGCTGCTCGGGAGTGACGGTCTGTTCGACAACATCTCGCTCGACGAGATCATCGCGTGCATCCGGTGCGGGCCGCTCGACGAGGCCGCGCAACGTCTGCTCGAGATCAGCATTCAGCGCATGCGCTCACCAGCCGAGGGCGAGCCGAGCAAGCCCGACGATCTGAGCTTCGTGCTGTATCGGATTTGCTAGGCGAGTGTCGTCAACGTGTGCGTTTCGACTGGCCGAAGGTTCCCGCGTGAGGCTCGCGGCGGCCGCACCATGGGCAGAAGCGCCACGACTGACGCGACACGGGCCAGCGACATCGCGGGCAGCGGTCGGGCAGGTCGGGGTGCGTCCAGGCGCGGCGCGGCTTGCGTTTGCACAACGGGCAGTAGCGCATGAACGGCTGGAGCTGGCCGTCGCACGAGCGCGAGACGCATGAACGTTCGGCGCGGGGGTCGAACGGCGGCGGTCGCCCGTTGCCCTCGAGCCGGCCCGGATAACACCACGGACACGCGGTCCACTCGGGCCTCAGACCTCGCTCGCACTCCGGGCAGTAGAGCGGATACCGGGTGATGTCGCAGAACGAGTTGTCCTTGCTGCCGCACCAGGGACACACGCGCATCGTCTCTGCGATCGGGCCGTCACATCGGTGGCAGCGAAAGCGCAGCTCGAGCCCGCGGCCGTGGCGCTTGCGAAACAGCTCCGACTCGACCTGGAGCGGAGAGGGCGACGGCTTGCGCGCGGGCTTCCTGCGGCGGCGCGACTGTTGCTCGCGCTCCGCCTCGACACGGTGGAAGGCCTTCTCGAGGGCCTCGTGGAAGGCGATCGCATCGGGATAGCGACCGACGGGATCGAACGTCCCGGCCTTGTGCAGCACCTTCTGAATCGGCGCTGGAACGCGCTGCAGGAAGTGGTCGTAGCGGGGTGGCGGCCACTCGAACGGCCACGTCGGGAGCTCACCGGTCAGGGTCTCGTAGGCAATCAGGCCGAGCGAGAACACGTCCGAGGTCAGCTTGGGTCGGCCGTAGGCCTGCTCTGGGGCCATGTAGCCGAGGGTTCCGGCCTCGGTGAAGGCGCGGGTTGCGCCGCGCGCGAAGGTCGAGACACCGAAGTCGGAGATCGCGGCGCGGTGATCGGCAAAGATCAGGATGTTCTCGGGCTTCACGTCGCGGTGCATGACCCGTTTGGAGTGGGCGTAGGCGAGCCCGGCTGCGGCGTTGCGGATCACCTGCAAGCCGATCCGCGCCGAACGGCGTGCTCCCGAGTATTCGGCCAGGTTGCGATCCGCGAGGTCGGTCGCGATCACGAAATGGCCGTCGATCCAGTCCGCATTGCGGACAGAAACGACGTTGGGATGCGAGAGCTGCGACGCGATACGCGCCTCGCGCTCGAGCTCCTTGGGCTCGTACTCCTTGATCAGCTCGGGAAGGGCGATCTTCAGGGCGACGTAGCGCTGCTCGACGCCGTCGCGCGCCTTCCAGACCTCGGCGAAGCTGCCGCGGCCCAGGCGTCGGTCGAGTCGGTACTTTCCAAGGCGCGTGCCGCGACGAAGCGAGACCATATCGAGAGACTCCGAGCTCCGCGCCCGCCCGCAGCGGGCCAGTCGATTCTACCCGCGCTGTGCGCGGATCCTACCCGCCTTCGCGCGCCGGTAGTTCGATTTGCGGCTGCTCCGGATGTGGCCGGTACAGGATCACCGTGTGACCGACCAGACCGCATAGCTCGGCGCCGCTGCGCTTGGCCAGCTCGCGGGCTGCGGCCTTCTTGTCGTCGGGCTCGCGCAGGCGGACCTTGACCAGCTCGTGGTCGTCGAGCGCGCGATCGAGTGCGCCGAGCACGCCGGGGCTGACGCCGCCCTCTCCAACGTGCACCAGCGCCTTGCGAGGGTTGGCGAGACCGCGGAGGTAGCGGCGCTGGAAGCCTTGGAGAGGGGCCATTCGGTGCTCCTGACGGCCGGGCAACGTAGGACCGCCCCGCGCAGGCTGCCAGCCGCCCGCAGGCGCTGGGCTGTCCGGACGCGGCCGTGGCGTGGAGCGATGGCTCAACGCCTGCTGCGGATCTGCCGATGAGTCGCGAGACATGAGCGGATCTGCCAAGCAACCTGTCCCGCTGCTGGGTCGTCTCGCGGTCCAGCTCGAGCTGATGACGCCCGACCAGCTGAGCCAGGCCCTGGCGGCGCGCGCCCGCCGGCCCGACCAGCCGATCGGCGACCTGTTCGTCGAGCTCGGCCTGCTCTCCCCGACGCAGCTCGAGAAGCTGGCGCAGGTGCAGCGCGATGTGATCGCCAGGCACCGCGCCAAGGCCGCTGCAGCAAAGGCACAGTCGCCCAGCTCGGCGGCCGTTGCCGCGCCGCCGGTCCATCAGCCTGCGCCCGCTGCGCCCGCGCCCGCTGTGCCCGCGCCCGCCCCGCCGAAGCTCGCGATGCCGGCGCCCGTGCCGCAGACTGCGGCCGCAGCGGCCGAGCCGCAGCCCGCCTCCATCGCGACGCCGCCGGTCGCGGCTCCGCCGCAGAAGCCCGCCGGCGCGTCCGTGGCAAGCGACGGCCCGGCCGCCGAATGCGAGTCGCTCGGACTCACACTGGGACGAGGTGAGGGCGACCGCGATCGCCTCCTCGAGATCCTGCGGGTCGCGGTAGAGGCCGGTGCGAGCGACATCCACATTCACGCCGGTGCGCCCGTCATGCTGCGGACCCACGGCGTCATGGCCAGCACCGGCGAGGCGCCGCTTGGCGCGGAGGAGGCCGAGCGGCTCACGCTCGCTGCACTCGAGCCCTACGAGCAGGAAGAGCTCGCGCGGGCGGGCGAGATCGATGCGTGCCTCGCCGCCGAGGGCATCGGCCGGTTCCGTCTCAACGCCTATCGTCAGCAGCGCGGCTTCGACGCTGTCTTTCGATCGATTCCGGCCGAGCCGCCGACGCTCGCGAGCCTGGGCCTGCCCGAGGAGCTCGGCCGTTTCACGCACTATCACCAGGGCATGGTGCTGATCACAGGACCGGCCGGCTGCGGCAAGTCCGCGACGATGGCCGCACTGGTGAACATGATCAACGGAGATCGCGACGAACACATCCTGACCGTCGAGGATCCGATCGAGTACGTGCACCGGCCGAAGCGCTGCCACGTAAACCAGCGCCACGCGGGACGTCACACCGGAAGCTTCGCGCGCGCACTCCGCGCGGCGCTGCGCGAGGATCCGGACGTGATCGTGATCGGCGAGCTGCGCGATCTGGAGACCATCTCGCTCGCCATGACCGCCGCCGAGACGGGTCACTTCGTGCTTGCGACGCTGCACACTGCGAACGCTGTGCGCACGATCAACCGGATGATCGGTGCCTTCCCGTCGAACCGGCAGGGTCAGGTGCGCACGATGCTGTCGGAATCGCTGCGTGCCGTGATCTCGCAGCGTCTGGTGCCGACCGCCGATGAGTCGAAGCGAGTCGCCGCGCTCGAGACCCTGGTCGTCAACAAGGCGATCGCGAATCTGATACGCGACGAGAAGACCGTCCAGATCCGTTCGGCTCTCCAGACCGGTGCCGCCCTTGGGATGCGCCTGCTCGAGCAGTCGCTCGACGAGCTGGTGCGCTCGGGGACGATCACGCTCGAGGCAGCCCTCGGACTGGCCGAGGACAAGAAGCTCCTGCAGGGCTGAGGAAGCGACACGTGGCACAGCTCGACGAACTACTGGTCTACCTGAAGGAGAACGACGGCTCGGATCTCCACCTGGCGGCGGGTCTGGAGCCGCGGATCCGCGCCAAGGGCCGGATTCGCGCCATCGAGGGGCGGGCACCGCTCGGCGATGGAGAGCTGCGCGGTCTGCTCGAAGAGCTTGCCTCGCCCAAGAGCTGGAACGAGTTCGAGACGACCAATGACGCCGACTTTGCCTATGGCCTCGCGGGAGTGGCACGCTTTCGCGCCAACTACTTCGTGCAGCAGAGGGGTGCGGGCGCGGTGTTTCGCATCATTCCCGAGGAGATCGTCTCGCTCGAGGACCTGAAGCTGTCGGAAGCGATCGGTCGCCTGGCGCACCTCAGCGAGGGACTCGTTCTGGTCACGGGCCCGACCGGATCCGGGAAGTCGACCACACTTGCGGCAATCATCAACCAGATCAACACGACCTATTCGAAGCACATCGTGACGATCGAGGACCCGGTCGAGTTCGTGCATCAGAACCGCAGCGCCGTGTTCTCGCACCGGGAGGTCGGGCTGCACACCCTGGGCTTCGAGCCCGCCCTGCGTTCGGCGATCCGTCAGGATGCGGATGTGATCCTGGTCGGCGAGCTGCGAGAGCGCGAGACGATCGGGCTTGCGATCACCGCGGCCGAGATGGGCATGCTGGTCTTCGGCACACTGCACACGAACACCGCCGCCAAGACGATCGACCGCATCATCGATGCCTTCCCCGCGGACGAGCAGAACATGGTTCGCATGTCGCTCGCCGAGTCACTGGCCGGCATCGTGTCGCAGCAACTGCTGCCGACAGCGGACGGCAGGGGTCGCTGTGCAGCAAACGAAATCCTGCTCAAGACGCCCGGCCTGCCCAACGTGATCCGAGAGGGCAATACACAAATGCTCTATTCGATCATCCAGTCCGGGAAGGGCCAGGGCATGCAGGCGATGGACGATGTGCTCTGGGACTTCTGCGAGCAGGGTCGGATCACCGCCCGCGACGCCTACATGAAGGCCGCAGACAAGGCCCGCTTCGAGAGCCTGCTGAAGGAAGGTTGAAGTAGAGTCCAGCGCATGCGGCGCTGGATGATCGCTCTCGCTGTCATCGCCTTGCTCTCCCTGGTTGCGGTGAGCGCGCACTTGTACGTGATCCAGCGCATGGTCCACGACGCCGGGCTGGCCTCTCCGTGGGCGGAGCTCGGCGCGGCGCTGGTGTGGGCGGGGTTTGCGGCGATGTTGCTGCACCCGTTGTGTGAGCGTCTGCTCCCGCACCGGGTCGCGCGCTGGATCTCGCTGCCAGCGACCACCTGGATGGGCCTGTTGTTCTGGCTGCTGCTTGCGCTCGGCGCTTCGGAGCTGGTGCTGCTGCTCGGAGAGAGAACTGCCTTCGCTTCGGCCGAGGGCACCTCGCTGCCGAGCAGTGCCAAAGCGCTGCGCGCGGCAGCGGTGGGCTTGCTCGTGCTGGTGGCTGCGAGCGTTGCGCACCGCGAGGCGCGCCGCGGTCCGCGCGACGTACGCGTCGAGATCGAGCTCGCGCGTTGGCCGCAGGCTCTCGACGGCTATCGCATCGCGCAGATCAGTGACATCCACATCGGTCCGATGCTCGGTCGCCGTTTCGCCCGCGAGCTGACCGAGAGGGTGAACGCGCTCCAAGCCGATCTGGTGGCCGTGACCGGGGATCTCGCCGACGGCAGCCGCGCCCATCTCGCGGACGAGGTCGCTCCCTTCGGCGAGCTATACGCTCGCGACGGGGTGTTCTTCGTGACCGGGAATCACGATTTCTACTCTGGGGTGGACGACTGGGTCGAGTGTGTCGCGGGGCTGGGCATGCGCGTGCTGCGCAACGAGCACTTGTGGATCGAGCGGGGGGGTGCCGGCTTCGTGCTCGCCGGCGTGGACGATCACCGCGGGGGCATGTTGTCGGACCAGGGTGGCGAGGACCTCGGTCTCGCCCTCGAAGGCGTGCCCGAAGGGCGGGCCGTGGTGCTGCTGGCTCACGATCCCTCGACCTTCAAGCGAGCGCACGCGCGCGGCGTCGACCTGCAGCTCTCGGGTCACACGCACGGCGGGCAGATCTGGCCATTTCACTGGCTCGTGCGGCTGGCGATCCCGTTCGTCGCTGGGCGCTACCGGCGGGGCGACGCCGAGCTGTACGTGAGTCGGGGCTCCGGGTTCTGGGGCCCTCCCATGCGTCTCGGCTCGCCCGCGGAGATCACCGAGATCGTGCTGTGCGCGCCGAGAGCCTGACGCGGAGCGCCCGCGGCCGTGCGCTACATCGCCGTGCTTCCATCCGCCTGTGCGGCACCGCACGATGCGCGCCAGGTCCTGCGTGCTCCGGCCAACGGACGCGGCGGTGGACCGAAAGGGTGCTGCTCGATCATTCGACGATGCTGATCAGCTCTACTTCGAACACCAGCGCTGCGCCGCCTGGAATAGCGGGCGGGGCTCCGGCATCGCCATAGCCGAGCTCGGCTGGGCACACCAGCCGGCTCTTGCCGCCCACGCTCATCGTCACTACGCCCTCCTGCCAGCAGCGCACGACCCGCGCCAGCGCCGTGGTGAACGGCTGTCCCCGATCGACGGACGAGTCGAAGATCGTGCCGTCAGTCAGCGTGCCGTGGTAGTGGACCTCGACCGTGTCGTCTGCCGTCGGCGATCGCCCCGTCCCGGCAACCAGCTCTTCGACCAGCAGACCGCTATCGAGCTTGCGCACACCGGGCTTCTTGGCCTCCTCGGCGAGGAACTTGAGCGAGGCTTCCTTGGCCGCTGCGGTGGACTGCTCCACCCGGGTCTTCATCAGCAGCTGCGCGGCTTGACCGTACTTCCTTCGGTCGAGGTCGAGCGCCTTGCCTGTGGCCACGTCCGCGATGCCGCTCTTTACGAACTCGATCTCGGCCTCAGTCAGCTGGAAGCGCGTGAGACTGCTGCCTGCCATCACACCGAGGTAGTAGAGCGTCTTCTCTTCTTCGGTCTCCGGCTGCTTGGCGGTCGCGGGGAGTGCGGCGGCCAGGGCGGCGGCTACCAGCAGTGCGGTGTGTCGCCGCGTTTCCAGCCGGATCGATCGTTTCATCTCGTTCTCCTTTGCGGGCTCGCCTGAGTCCGGGGAGGCCGGAGCATACCAACGAAATCCTTGGGCGCGCTCCCGTACACTGGTCCGCGTGAGTCCCGATCGATTCCATGCCGCGGTCGCCCGGATCGGTCCCGCTTTGCTGCGCAGCCTGGCGGGACTCGAGCACGTGGAGCGCCACCTGCATCCGCCGGCGATGGCGCGTGTGCGCGAGCCGCTGGGCGCGCTGGCAGATGATCTCGACGAGGGGCGCGCCGAGCTGCGTCGCGCCCGCGTTCCGACGGAGCTGGATGCCTTTGCAGCCGCGCTCGGGGCCGCAGGCGATCACGCTTACGAAGCGCTGTCGCGCTTCGTCGACCCGGGCGGGGACATCGGGCGCGTGCTGCTCGGCATGCACTTCCACCACCGCGCCGAGGCCGTCTTGTATCCGCTGCGCCGGGCACTGCCGCCGGTGAGTCGGTTCTTCGTCGAGAAGGCATTTGCCGATCGGCTGGACGTGCTCGATCCGGATCCGCCCAGCGAGGGCAGCGGCCTGCACGAGACATCGGGTGCAACGAGCGGGCGCGGTGGCTTCAGTCTCTACGTACCCGAGTCGGTTCGCGAGCACGAGCCATTGCCGTTGATCGTCGCGCTGCACGGGGGCAGCGGACACGGTGGGGACTTCCTGTGGAGCTGGCTGCGCGAGGCGAGAAGTCGCCGATGTCTGCTGCTGGCGCCGACGTCACAGCGTTCCACCTGGTCGCTGATGGGGCCCGACGTCGACACACCGCAGCTGCTGCGCATGATCGACTTCGTCGGCGAGCGCTGGCCGCTCGATCGCGAGCGTATGCTGCTGACTGGGCTCTCGGACGGTGCGACGTTCTGCCTGCTGTCGGGTCTGGGCGAGGACAGCCCCTTCAGCGCACTCGCACCGGCCTCGGGCGTGCTTCACCCGATGAACTTTCGCAATGGAAACATGGAACGAGCGCGCGGGCGCCGCATCTACCTCGTCCACGGAGCCCTCGACTGGATGTTTCCCATCCAGACGGCTCGGTCCGCCGCACAGGAGCTGCTCGAGGCCGGAGCGGATCTCGAGTTCCACGAGGTCGAAGACCTCTCTCACACCTACCCGAGAGAGCACAACGCCAGGATCCTCGACTGGCTCGGGATCGGCGTCGAATCGTCGACTCGCTGATTCAGTGCGAACCGGGTCGGTCCAGAAGACGAACGCTCGAAGGGTCGATCAGTCAGCTCCGACTGCGGCGACCGCGCAGGACCTTTCGGAGGCTCTTGCCGGTGTGGGAGGTGCGGTTCCTGGCGACCTGTTCGGGCGTGCCGGTCGCGACGACGTGGCCTCCGGTCGGGCCGCCCTCGGGACCGAGGTCGATGATCCAGTCGGCGCATTGGATGACGTCGAGGTTGTGCTCGATCACGATGATGGTGTTGCCGGTATCGACGAGTTGGTCGAGGACGGCGAGCAGCTTGCGGACGTCGTCGAAGTGGAGGCCGGTTGTCGGCTCGTCGAGGATGTAGAGCGTGCGCCCGGTCGCGCGCTTGGCGAGCTCACGCGCGAGCTTGATGCGCTGCGCTTCACCGCCCGACAGGGTGGGCGAGGGCTGGCCGAGGGGGAGGTAGTCGATCCCCACGCGCGACAGCAGCCCGAGCGCGTTCGCGATCTTCGGATGGGCCGAGAACAGCTCGAGCGCCTCGGCGACGGTGAGCTCGAGCACGTCGGCGATCGAGTGTCCTTTGTACAGGACCTCGAGTGTCGCCTCGTTGAAGCGCTTGCCCTGGCACGCCTCGCAGCGCACGTAGACGTCCGGAAGGAAATGCATCTCGATCTGGCGCACGCCGTCGCCCGTGCAGGCCTCGCACCGCCCACCCTTCACGTTGAACGAGAAGCGTCCCGGCCGGTAGCCGTGTACACGGGCTTCGGGCAGCTGCGCGAAGAAGCTGCGGATCTCGTCGAACACCTTGATGTAGGTGACGGGGTTGCTGCGCGGTGTTCGGCCGATCGGGCGCTGATCGATGTCGATCACCTTGTCGAGCTGCGCGAGTCCGTGGATCGCCTCGTGCTTGCCGACACGGCGCGTCGAATCGTGCAGCTTTCGCGCGAGTGCCGGGAACAGGATGTCGTTGATCAGCGTCGACTTGCCGGCACCCGAGACACCCGTGATGGCCGTCAGCACTCCGAGGGGCAGCTCGACGTCGATTCCAGCGAGATTGTTCTCGCTCGCGCCGTGGATCTTGAGTGAGCCACTAGCGGTTCGCCGCTGCGCGGGGCGCTCGATCGACATCCGGCCCGACAGATAGGCGCCGGTGAGCGATCGCTTGACGCGCTCGAGGCTCTTCGGCGTCCCGGTGTGCACGATCTGGCCGCCGGCGACCCCCGCACCGGGACCGAAGTCGATCACGTGATCGGCGGCGCGGATCGTCTCTTCGTCGTGCTCCACCACGACGACCGTATTCCCGATATCGCGCATGCGTTCGAGTGTCCCGAGCAGGCGCTTGTTGTCGCGCTGGTGCAAGCCGATCGACGGCTCGTCGAGGATGTAGATCACTCCGGTGAGATCCGATCCCACCTGGCTCGCGAGCCGGATTCGCTGAGCCTCGCCGCCGGAGAGCGTCGGCCCCGAGCGATCGAGCGACAGGTAGCCGAGACCGACCGAAGAGAGGAAATGGAGCCGTGAGCGGATCTCCTTCAGCACCTCGCTGGCGATCTGCTTCGCCGCGCCGCTGAGCTTCAGCTGCTTGATGAAGCCGAGTGCGTCGTCGACCGTCAGGGCCGACAGCTCGACGATGGTCATGTCACCCAGCCGCACGGCCGAGCTCTCGGCGCGCAGTCGCGTGCCGTCGCACGCCGAGCACGGACGATCGGCCAGGAACTGGCCGTAGTAGCGCTTCGCGCGCTCGGAGCCGGTTTCGCGGAAGCGGCGCATCAGCCGCGGAAGCGCGCCCTCCCACGTCTGGATGAAGTTGCCCTGCCCTCCCCGCTTGCCCTGCCACCTGACGCGGTACTCGCGCTCGCCCGTGCCGTACAGCACCGCGTCGCGCTTGCGTCTTGGCAGCTTCTTCCACGGCACGCCGAACGGCACCTTCATCTGCTTCAGCACCTGGGTGCGCAGGCCCGACCATCCGGTCTTGCTCGAGAGCTCCGTGCCCCACGGCTTGATCGCGCCCTGGTCGATCGTGAGCGAGTCGTCGGGGATCACCAGGTCGGGATCGATCGCGACCCGCACGCCGAGGCCGTTGCACTCGGCGCACATGCCCTGCGGACTGTTGAACGAGAACGCCTGCGGCGTGAGCTCGGGAAACGACAGGCCGCAGTCGGCGCAGCCGGCGGCCTCGGTGAAGGTGCGATCCGGTGCTCCGTCGACGGCCACAATCAACGTGCTGCCACCGACCGATAGCGCGGTCTCGACGGATTCGACCAGCCGCGACCTGGCACTCGGCTTGACGACGATCCGGTCGATCATCGCCTCGACGTGGTGCTTTCTGCGCTTGTCGAGTGTCTCTACTTCCTCGGCGAGCACGATCTCGCCGTCGATTCGCAGACGTACGAAGCCCTTGCGGCGCGCATCCTCGAGCAGCTCGCGGTGCTCGCCCTTGCGGTTGACCAGCAGAGGCGCGAGCAGGCTGAGCCGCGTGCCCTCCGGCGCTGCGCCCAGCTCGAGCGCGATCTGCTCGGCCGTCTGACTGGCGACCCGCTTGCCGCACTGATGGCAGTGTTGCTCGCCCACGCGGGCAAACAGCACCCGCAGGTAGTCGGAGATCTCGGTGATGGTGCCGACCGTCGAGCGCGGGTTGGTGCCCGTCGTCTTCTGCTCGATCGAGATCGTCGGCGAGAGCCCACGGATCGTCTCGTAGCGCGGCTTGTCCATCTGGCCCAGGAACTGGCGCGCGTAGGCCGAGAGCGACTCCACATACCGACGCTGGCCCTCGGCGTAGAGCGTGTCGAAGGCGAGCGACGACTTCCCGGAGCCAGAGACCCCGGTCAGCACTACCAGCTTCTTCTTCGGGATCCGCAGCTCGATCGACTTCAGGTTGTGCTCGCGGGCGCCCTTGATGTGGATGTGGTCCAGCTCCATCGCGGCGGCCGAGTCTACTCGATGCTCGCGCGTGGCGAAAAAAAGACGAATATCGTCCGGGTGTCCTCTCCTCGTCTTCAGTCGGCCTAGTGCCCCGCCGATACAGTCGGAGACCGGGAGGCGATGCCTTCCGGCCACGCAGGCCCATGCAGGCAGGAGGGATCCCGATGTTCGGTCTCATTCGGCACAGCCGCGCGAGCCGTGTCCGACACGCGATTGCGGCGCTGTGCGCGCTGGTGATGGTGGCGGGCCTGGCCGATCCGGCTTTCGCTGGAAGCGAGTACGAGTCGCAGCTCCCGGAGGAGAATGCGACCTCCAACCTGGTCGTGGACGCGATGTTCCTTCGCCCGCTCGGTCTGGTCGCCCTGGCTGGCGGTCTGAGCCTGTTCGTGCTGATCATCCCGATTACGCTGTTCACGCGCCCGCAACAGATCAACGAGCCGTTCGGCTGGCTGGTCGTCGCACCGGCCCGCTACGTCTGGCTCGACGGACTCGGCGAGCACTAGCAGCTCGATCCCGGTCCGTTGCTCGCAAGACGGTGCCTCACCGTCCGGGGTTGCGGCGCTGTCGTCGATCCGAAGGGCCCGCCCGCAATCCTGCTGGGTGATCCGCGCTAGCCTGCTCGGATCGTGAGCCCCGCCGCCCGTCCCACCCGAGCTGTGAGATGAAGCGACTGCTCGTGGTCGGCGCAAGCCTGGTCGCGCTTGCAGTGGGCCTGGCGAGCGCGGGCTATCTGCTGCGCTTCGAGCTCTTGAGCTGGCAGCTCGAGCTTCCGGCCTGGACGCACCGTGTCGGGGCAGAGCGCAGCCTGCGTGTCGCGATGCGCGACGGGGTCGAGCTCGCGACGACGGTGTTCGAGCCCGCAGGCGAGGGTCCGTGGCCGACCGTCTTCCTGCGCAACCCCTACGACGTTCCGTTCGTCAGCAGCTGGTGCGGCATTTTCATCCGCTTCGGTTATGCCTGCGTCTACCAGGAAACGCGCGGACAGATCGATTCCGGCGGCGAGTGGGAGCCGATGGTCAACGAGCCGAACGACGGCGAAGACGCGCTCGCCTGGCTGGTCGACCAGCCGTTCCACGACGGGAACATCGGCTTCTACGGCCCGTCCTACCTTGCGAGCGTGCAGTGGGCAATGGCCTCCCGCGGCCTTCCGCCCGAGGTCAAGACGATGGTGCCGATGATGTTCGGCACCGACATGTACAGCCTGGCATACGAGCGCGGCATGTTCCGCCACGAGATCCTGACGGCCTGGAGCGCGCTGATGCCGGGACGCGGTTTCGAGACCGACAACAGTGAGCACTACCAGGACATCGTCCGACACCGCCCGCACATCGAGATCGACGACCACTACCTCGGGACCCGGATCGACTGGTACCGCGACTACGTGACCAATCCCGGGCGCGGCGATCCACTGTGGCAGCGCCGCGAGCTCGCGGAAGTGATCGCGGCGCCGGCCAGGACGCAGATTCCCGT
>JAYZFK010000086.1:0-19391 GCA_036336835.1 Myxococcota bacterium
CATGGGGCGCAACGGGCCGTGGATCGGCGGGCCGCTCGAGGAGCGGCCGACCGCGATCGCCCGGCGCCACGTCGTCGTCACACCGTACCCGGAGGACGACGTGGCGAGCCTGGTGGAGGCCGTGGGCCACCAGATGATCGCTCTCGGCTCGGACTACCCGCATGCCGAGGGGATGGCCGAGCCGCGTGATTTCCAGAAACAGATCGCCCATCTTCCGGCGGAACAGCAGCGCTGGATATTGCGGGACAACGGGTTCAGTCTGGTCGGTGGATGAAGGGCGAAGCGCGCTTGGGTCCGGCTTCGCGGCCCGATCAGCCAGGCCGCGGACGCCCGAACGAAGGAGTCTTCCGTGCGAACCAAGCTAGCCGACGACCTCGGGCTCGAGTTTCCCATCTTCGCCTTTACCCACTGCCGTGACGTCGCGGCCGCGGTCTCGAAGGCCGGCGGACTCGGTGTGCTCGGTGTGGCCGGGCACTCGATGAAGAACCTGAAGGCCGAGCTCGAGTGGATCGAGAGCGAGGTCGGCGACAAGCCCTACGGCGTGGATCTGCTGCTCCCCACGAAGTTCGTCGGTAGCGATCGCGGCGGTCTCGACGCGGACCAGCTGGACGAGCTCATCTCGGACGAGCACCGGAAGTTCGTCGACCGCTTGCTCGAGGAGCACAAGGTGCCGCCGCTACCGCCGGACGTGGAGGTCTCAGGCGGGCTCACCGTTGGGTACGAGCAGCAGCGCGACGTGATCGAGCTGGCCTTCCAGCACCCGATCAGCCTGATCGCCTCGGCGCTCGGGCCGCCGCCGTCCTGGATGATCGAGCAGGGCCGAGAGCACGGGGTGAAGGTGGCCGCGCTGGCCGGCACGGTCGAGCACGCGCGACGCCACGTCGAGGCGGGCGTCGACATCGTGGTGGCGCAGGGGTACGAGGCGGGTGGCCACACCGGCACGGTGTCGACGATGGTGCTCGTGCCCGAAGTGGTCGATGCGGTGAGTCCAATTCCGGTATTGGCCGCGGGCGGCATCGGCAACGGTCGCCAGCTCACCGCCTCGCTGGCGCTCGGCGCCCAGGGCATCTGGGCCGGCTCGGTCTGGCTCACCACCGAAGAGGCCGAGACGCATCCCGTCGTCAAGCGGAAGTTCCTCGAGGCGAGCTCGAGCGACACCGTCCGCAGCCGCTCGATCACCGGGAAGCCGGCGCGCCAGCTGCGCAGTGCCTGGACCGACGCGTGGGATGATCCGTCGAACCCGGATCCGCTGCCCATGCCGCTCCAGCCGCGCCTCGTCGGCGAGGCGCAGGCGCGCATCCAGCGCACTGCGCACAACAACAAGGGCGCCGAGCAGCTCTCGAACTACTTCGTGGGGCAAATCGTGGGATCGATGAACCACGTGAAGTCGGTGCGCAATGTGATGGAAGAGTTCGCCGTCGAGTACGCGGACACCATGGAGCGCCTGGAAGAGCTTGCGGACGGGGAGGAGTCATGAAGATCGATACCGGCCTGGGCAGCTCGCTGGGCACGATCGTCGAGCAGGCAAAGCAGCTCGAGGAGCAGGGGTTCGACGGCGTGGTGACCGCGGAGATGAGCGGCGATCCATTCCTTCCGCTGCTCCTGGCCGCGGAGCACACCGAGCGCATCGAGCTGATGACCTCGATCGCGGTGGCCTTCTCGCGCAATCCCATGATCCTGGCGAACCTGGGCAACGATCTGCAGGCCTACTCGAACGGCCGCTTCATCCTCGGCATCGGCTCGCAGATCGCGCCGCACATCACCCGTCGCTTCAGCATGCCCTGGTCGCAGCCCGCGGCACGCATGCGCGAGTTCATTCTGGCGATGAGGGCGATCTGGCGCTGCTGGTACCAGGGTGAGAAGCTCGACTTTCGCGGCGACTTCTACACGCACACGTTGATGACACCGATGTTCACGCCGTCGAACAACCCGCACGGTGCACCCCGGGTCGTGCTCGCGGCGGTCGGTCCCAGGATGACCCAGGTGGCGGGCGAGGTCGCCGACGGCATGCTGGTGCACGCGTTCACCACCAGCCGCTACCTGCAGGACACGACGCTTCCGGCGCTCGAAAAGGGCTTCGCCGAGGGCGGGCGCCAGCGCGAGGATTTCGAGCTCTGCTACCCGGCGTTCGTCGTCACGGGCAAGGACGAGCGCGAGTGGGAGGCGGCGCGCACGGCTGTCAGCCGTCAGATCGGGTTCTACGGATCGACGCCCGCGTACCGCGGCGTGCTCGAGGCCCACGGCTGGGGTGCGCTGCAGGAGGAGCTCAACGTGCTCTCGAAGCGCGGTGAGTGGCAGACGATGGGCGAGCGGATTACCGACGAGATGCTCGAGGAGTTCGCCGTCGTGGCCGAGCCGCACCGCATTGCTTCGGCGCTCAAGACGCGTTTCGGAGGCCTGGTGGACCGCTTGCTCTGCACCTTCCCGTTTGCCACGGAGACGGAGCGCCAGAGCTTCTTCGAAGAGCTCCGAACCTGAAGAGGAGGCCGCGCGGTGCCGCATGCACCACGGTTGTCTCTCGCTTGCGATTGACGCGCGCGCCGTGGACCGTCATAAGGGAGGGGTTCACGGCGCGATCCGCGCGCCGCCGGAGTCTGCATGTACCTGAATTCCTTCTCCGAAGGGCTCGCGCCGCTCGACATGACGGCGCTCGAGGAGTTCGAGAGCCTGCTCGCGAGCGCGCGGGATCTCGGCATCTCGCACCCCGCCGAGGTTCGCTACCAGTCGCGCAACACGGTGATCGCCCACCAGCGCTTCCACTTCCTCGAGTGGGGCGACCCGGACGCGCCACCCCTGGTGCTGCTCCACGGCGGGAATCAGTCCGCTCACTCGTGGGATCTGGTGAGCCTGCACCTCGCCGACCGCTACCGCGTGCTCGCCCTCGATCAGCGCGGTCACGGCGACTCCGAGTGGAACCGCGGCGCCGACTACTCCATCGAGACGATGGCGGGCGACGTCGAGGCTTTCCTCGATGTCTGCGCGATCGAGAGCCCGGTGATCTTCGGGCACTCGATGGGCGGCATGGTGACGCTGGCCCTCACCCATCGGTGTCCGGAGCTCGCGCGCGCCGCCGTGCTGATCGACGTCGGCCCCGAGATCAGCGAGACCGGCACCCGGATGATCGGCGAGTTCGTGCACCGCAACATCGAGTTCGACGACATGGAGGAGTTTCTCGACCGTGTCGAGCAGTACGATCCCTACCGCAAGCGCGCACACATGGAACGGACGCTCAAGTACAACCTGCTGCGCCGGGCGGACGGCCGCTATGTGAGCAAGACCGACCGCCGCCGCTTCTTTCCGAAGGACGAGGGCGGAGGTCCGCGCCTCCGTGGCGCGCCGGGGCTCGATGAGCTCGGCGTCCTGAAGCTGCCGGTGCTGGTGGTGCGCGGCGGCGAGTCGAACGTCCTGCTGCCCGAGCCGGCCGAGCGATTTGCAGCAGCGCTGCCGCAGGGCCGCCTCGTCACGGTACCCGCGTGCGGGCACAACGTGCACTCCCAGAACACGCTCGGCTTTCTCGAGGCGATCGAGCCCTTCCTGGACTCGCTGCGGACGCGCCGCTGATCGAGCCTCGTCCGGCGATCCCAACGAAACCCCACGAAAGGAGAACCCCATGGCCAGCTTCAACGAGATTCCCTGGATTGCTGAGCACATCGCGCTCTACCAGAGCGACCCCGAGAAGGCGCGCATGTGGGATTCGGGGCCGCTCGGCGGTCCCGGTCTGCTGCCGACCCTGCTGCTCACGACGACGGGAAGGAAGTCGGGCGAGCCGCGCGCGCTTCCTCTGATCTACGGCGAGGTGGGGGACAGCTACGTGATCATCGCCTCGAAGGGCGGCATGCCGAGCCACCCCATCTGGTACCTGAACCTCGAGGCGAATCCCGCTTGTGAGCTGATGGTGGGCGCCAAGGCGGTCGCCGCCCGGGCGCGGGTTGCCGAGGGCGAGGAGCGCGAGCGCATCTGGGAGCAGATGGCCGAGCTGTATCCGCCCTACAACGAGTACCAGGAGCGCGCCGGAGCGCGCACGATCCCCGTGGTGGTGCTCGATCCCGTGGACTGAGATCGGGAATGCGGAGGCGAATCTCGCAGCCTGCTACCAGGCCTGCGCCCGCGCGGGTTTCGAGGCCCTCGGGCATCGTCTGCTAGTCGCGAGCCTAGAGGATCGCGGCTGTGGGGCGTAGACTGGCGCCGAATTCGAAACCCGCTCCTGCGCCGGGCGCGAGCTGGAGGTCCCGACGATGTCGTCTCTCGATTTCGTGCCGGTCGACGCCGACAACCACTACTACGAGCCGCACGATTGCTGCACGCGCCACCTCGAGCGCAAGTTCCTCGACCAGGGCCGCGCGTGTCACGTCGAGCAGAGCGAGGACGGTGAGAGTCTCTGGTACTTCGGCGATCGCCCGCTGAGCTTCCACCGCACCACGCGCGACATGGTGCTGCCGCCGGGCGCCTACCGCCCCTTCATGGCGGGCACGGCCGACCCGTCGAAGCCTCCCAAGCTGATGAGCTCCGACGTTCCCCAGTTTCGCGACCGGGACGCGCGGCTGAAGACGCTCGACAAGCAGGGCGTCGAGGCGGCGATCCTGCTGCCGAGCTTCGGGATCGCCTTCGAGGACGACGCGGTTCACGACCCGGAGGCGATGCTCGCGAACATGCGCGCATTCAACCGCTTCGTCGAGGACGACTGGGGCTACGCTCACCAGAACCGGATCTTCGGCTTCCCTCACCTGTCGCTGGTCGATCTCGACTGGGCGGTCGACGAGCTCGAGCGGGTCCTGGCACTCGGCGCCCGCGGCGTGATCCTGCGCGCGGGTCCCGTCTACGGCCGCTCGCCGGCAGACCCGTACTTCGATCCCTTCTGGGCCCGCGTCGAGGAGGCCGCGGCGCTGGTCGCGGTTCACATCGGGGTCAGCGGATACAACCGCTTCTTCGGTGTGCACTGGGGCGAGAACCCGGACGTCTCCGAGCGCGAGATGTCCCCCTTCCAGTTCTACACCTGCTTTGGCGCGCGTCCGATTCAGGACACGCTCGCGGCCTTTGTCCTGCACGGCCTGTTCGATCGCTTCCCCCGCCTGCGGGTCGCGAGCATCGAGAACGGCAGCGAGTGGGTGCCGGCGCTGCTGAAGGCGCTCGACAAGCTCACCCGGATGCGCGTCTCGTCACAGGGCGCGGCCAAGAGCGGTCGCCCCGCGCGGCTCGGCAGCGAAGTGTTCCGCGAGCACATCTACGTGACGCCCTTCTTCGAGGACGACGTGTACCAGCTGGTCGATGCGCTAGGCGCCGAGCGCGTGCTCTTCGGCTCGGACTGGCCGCATCCCGAAGGTATCGCGGCTCCGCTCGACTTCCTCGAAGAGGTCGCCGAGCTGCCGTCTCACCAGCTGAGGCTGGTGATGCGCGAGAACACGGCTGCACTGCTCGGATTGTCCTCGGACTGAGCCCATCCGGGCGCGCGGGCTGCGCACGAGCCCCACCTGCGTGCTCCCCTGTGTGGTCGGCTCCTGCTGGACCGGGTCGCGCTGTATAGTCGCGAAGTGTGTCGAGCCCGCCGTGAAGGCGGACGCTCCGCGGAGGTGAGCGTGGCATCCGCCCCGAGACTCGAGGAGATCGAGTTCATCGATCCGGATCGGTATGCGCGAGACGGCTATCCGCACGCGGAGTGGAGCCTGCTGCGACGCGAGGCGCCCGTCTACTGGTTCGACCGCAGCGAGGGCGAGCACTTCTGGGCGATCACGAAGCACGAGGACATCGTCTTCATCAGCAAGCGGCCCGATCTCTTCATCAGCGACCCGACGCTCGTCGTCCAGTTGACGCCGTTCGAGAAGCGCCGCGTCCAGATCCCGAAGAGCCTGATCGATTTCGATCCGCCGAAGCACGGGCCGCAGCGCAAGATCATCACCAAGGGCTTCACGCCGCGGGCCCTGCGCCGCTGGCACGCCGACATCGAGCGCATTGCAAAGGGGGTGGTGAACGACCTGTTCGAGCAGGGCGACGAGGGCGAGTGCGACTTCGTCGAGACGATCTCCGCGCCGCTGCCGATCGCGGTGATCGGCTGGCTGCTCGGCGTGCCGGAGCCCGACTGGCCGAAGCTCTTCCAGTGGACGAACCGCATCCTCGGTGCCCACGATCCGGAGTACCGCAACCACGACACCCCGGGCGAGACCGTGCGCGCGGCACAGGGCGAGCTCTTCGACTACTTCGCACATCTCCTGGCGAAGCGGCGTCGCGAGCCGCAGGACGACCTGGTCAGCCTGTTCGCTCATGCGGAGGTCGAGGGCGAGCGGCTCTCCGACCACGAGGTGCTGGTCTGGTGCAATCTGATCGTGACGGCGGGCAACGAGACGACGCGCAATGCGACGACCGGCGGCATGCTCGCGCTGATCGAGCACCGCGAGGCCCTGCGCCGGCTGCAGGCCGAGCCGGGTCTGCTGCGCAACGCGGTCGAGGAGATCCTGCGCTGGACGAGCCCGATCATCCACTTTGCGCGCACCGCCACGCGCGACGTCGAGGTCCGCGGGCAGAAGATTGCCGAGGGAGAGATCGTGGCGCTGTTCTATCCCTCGGCAAACCGCGACGACGACGTCTTCGAGGCGCCGTTCGAGTTCCGGATCGAGCGCAAGCCAAATCGCCATCTCGCCTTCGGAATCGGCGAGCACTTCTGCGCCGGAGCTCACGTCGCGCGGCTCGAGATCGAGTACGCGATGCGCTTCCTGCTTCCGCGCATCGACGACATCGAGCTCGCCGGTCCGCCCGCTCGTCTCCGCTCGAACCTGCTCGGTGGCATCAAGCACCTGCCGATCCGCTACAAGCTCCGACCGGAGACGAGCAACTAGTCCGCCCGCTCGGATGACCCGCGACCGGCGAGACCGCGATCGATCGCGAGCCCGGGTTTGCGCGCCGGACGCACGCCTGGGCTACCATCAGCGAGCGCGCCGCCCACACGGAGCCCCCTATGGCGCAGGAAATCGAACCGAGAGCTGGACGCGACTGGCGGGGCGCCCGTCGCGCGCTGCGCGAGCTGATTCGCGACCCCGAGCGAACAGACGCTGTCTTCGACCTGATCGAGGCGCTGAACCGCCGGCAGGACGAAAAAGCACTCGCCAAGTACGCGGCCGATCCCAGGGGCAGGCGCTTGCTGGCGGAGCGTCCGGACCTGCTGGCCGCGCTGGTGGACCACGCGAGCCTGGCCCGGCTGCCCGAAGGCAGCCTGGGTCGCCGCTACCTCGACTTCGTGCGCGCGAACGGAATCACCGCAGAGGGCCTGGTGGAGGCCGACGAGGGTCGCGCGGTGCGGCTCGCGCGCGGCGACGACTCTGCTCCCGCCTACCTCGACCGGCGCGGTCGCGATTGCCACGACCTGTGGCACGTGCTCACCGGCTACGGCACCGACCAGGCCGGCGAGGTCTCGGTCCTGGCCTTCACCTGCGGCCGCTACCCGAGCGCCGGACTGCTGCTGCTCGTCGCGACGGGCGCAGTCCTGGGGCCGCGAACCTGGGACTTCTACTGGCAGCGCTACCTGTGGCGCGCCTATCGCCGGGGCTGGAAGGCCGACCTCGACTACGCGTCCTACGAGGAGTGGCTCGCACTGCCCCTCGACGAGGTGCGGCGGCGGGCGAGCATCGAGCCGGCGGAGCGGGCCCACCCCGGCGGCATCATCGCGGGTACTCGCGGCAAGGACGGCGAGATCGCGGTAGCCGGCTGAGCAGCGCCTCCAGCCAGGGCGGCGTGTGCCGCACTGCCTGCCAAGTGGGGGTCAGCGGGCGGAGTAGCCGCCGTCGACCGGAAGCGTGACGCCCGTGATGAACGACGCACGGTCGCTCGACAGGAAGACCACCGCGTCGGCGATCTCCTCGGGGCGTCCGAGCCGGCCCATCGGGTGGAGAGCCTCGTAGCCGCTCTGGATGACCGAGCCGTCGCGGATCATCTCGGTCATCGGCGTGTGGATGTAGCCGGGCGCGACCGCATTGACGCGCACACCGCGCTCGGCGTAGGTGATCGCATACTGCCGCGTCATGCCGACGACTGCGTGCTTCGACGCGATGTAGGCGACGCCGCCACCTTCCGCGAAGCCCTCTCCCATCGGCATCGGCGTCACGAGACCCTGCAGCCCCGCGATCGACGCGGTGTTGACGATCGCGCCGCCGCCGCGCTCGGCGAGCAGTGCGGCGCCGTGCCGCAGTCCGTAGTAGACACCGTTCAGGTTGACGTCGAGCGTGCGCTCGTAGTCGATGTTGCCGATGCCCGCGTTGTTGAACAGGATGTCGAAGCCGCCGAGCGCATCGAGGGTCTGCTCCAGGCTCTTCTCGACGGAGGCCTCGTCCGTGACGTCGAGCTGCAGCGAGGCGGCGCGGCCACCGGATCCGGCGATCGTCTCCGACGTGGCCTTCGCACCCTCGCCGTCGATGTCGGCGCACATCACCGCCGCGCCCACCTCGGCGAGGCGGATCGAGGTGACGCGACCGATTCCGGACGCAGCTCCGGTAACCAGCGCGACCTTGTCGCTGAGATCGATCATCTGCCTGGCGTCGCTCATGCTGGTTTCCTCGCGAAAGGGTTTGCGGGCGCCCGGGCTCGGGCTGGACCCATCTTCTCACCTTCTGACCTGTCCGTGGGCTGGGAAACGACTGGTATCACGAGCGGGTGCGGTGCCTCGCGATTCTACCGGCCGCCCTCGCGGGCACCGGCGAGCGCCTTGACGGCGATCGTCGCCACCAGCCAGATGGCCGCGACGATGCCCACATAGAAGAGCAGGAACGCGATCGTGTTGGGAATGCTGCCCCCCATGCTGAGCCCGCGAGCCTGCGGGAAGAGGGGATCGAGCGCCGACGCGCTCACGATCGTCCAGGCTGCCAGGATCATGGCCCAGGTGAGACGCCTGCACAGGGCCTCGGAGATGGGAACCACCGGCAGCACCAGCGCGAGCAGCCAGAGAGCCAGCCCGTTGATCACGCCCTCCATGTGCGCCATGCGCCACGCGTCGTAGCTGCCGGGCAGCTGATAGTCGATCTTGCCCGGGATCGGCCACAGCGAGATTTCGCCGACCAGGAAGAAGAGAAATCCGAAGCCGATCGCAAAGCCCGCCAGCAGGACGAGCGCACCGTGCCCGACCAGCAGGCGTTGACAACGAAGCAGAGGGTTCATTCGGAGACTCCTGTGCGGCTGTCGTCGGGCGAGGCGCCGGATTCAATCGACTGCTGGCCCCTGGAAGTGCGAGCGACCCGATCGATCGAGCGGTCGATGGCTTCCTTCGCGGCGGCTGTGACGCCACCGCGTTCCACCTGCTCGACCAGCACGCGCTCCACGTGGCTCACGAGGGAGTCCAGACTCTGGACGTTTGCCTCACCTTCCTCTGCACCAGCGCGTCGTCCCGTGCCGAACAGGTTGATCCAGGCGTCGGAACGGCGGCCTACGGCGAGCAAGCGCTGGAAGTAGCGGCCCGGCGGGTCGTCCCCGCTCAAGAGGTCGAGGAGGCCCGCGACGATCGACGCCGGGCTCAGTACCACGTCGCGAAACGCATCGAGCAGCAGCTTCAGCTGGAACACGACGACGTCTCGGATGAACTGCCACCGGCCCTCGGATCTTGCCCGGTCGGTGGGCTCCGTCATTCGACCACCGCGATGACGCGGTCGCCGAGCTTGCGGAACCGGTGCTCGCCCGTGGCGTCGAAGAGCGCCGACTCGTGCCCGGGAATCAGGATCCCATCGCCGACCAGCTCGCGGATCCGCGCGTACGACCTCACCGACTGGCCCAGGTCGAGTCCGAGTCCGAGTGCGATGTCCTCTTCGATGTTGCGGTAGGTGTAGACCGAATCCGACGCATAGCAGACGCGCCCCTTCGTCGTGTCGAGGCAGACGGTCATCGTTGCGATGGTGTGTCCCGGCGTGAGGTAGACGTCGAGTCCCGGGATCAGGTCCTCCTGGTCTCCGTCGGGTAGTAGCACTCGCCCCTGCCAGGCGAGCTTCACGAGATCGAGCACGTCGTCGGCGTAGAAGCCGATCTGCGCGTGCTTGTTGAGCACCATGCCGCCCGCGGCGTACTCGAGCTCGCGTCGTTGGATCACGAACTTTGCGTTGGGGAACGCGCTGGTGCCGCCGGCGTGGTCCCAGTGCAGATGGCTCAACGTCACGAGGCTCACGTCCTCGGGCTTCACCCCGATCTCCGCCAGGAGTCCCCGATACTCCGCGTAGTCGACGACGCCCCACTCCTTTGCATAGGCCGGGTTCACGAAGCCGGCGTCGAGCACCACCGTCTCGTCGCCGCGCTTCGCCACGCAGAACACGAACGGCACGTCGGCCACCTGGCCGCGATCGGTACCGAACAGGATCGCGTCCACCGGGTAGTCCTCGGCCGTCGCGTACCGGAGGCAATGCAGCGACGTGAATGGCTCGGCAGCCCGGGCATTGCCGAACGGCAGGAGCAGCAGGCACGTGAGCACGACTTGCAGGCTGCGGTTCACGACACACCTCCAGGCGTTGCCGGACCACCGTATCACGCGGGGTCCCCCGCGAGGTCAGCCGTGCGGTAGGATGCTCGCGAGGCGAAGTCCATGCAGTGCGGCGTCTCGCAACATCCCACGCCGCGTCGCAAGGCGCAGGACGCGAGTCGCGCGGCTGGGGCGCGAGCTCGTGGCTGGGGCGAAAGCTCGTGGCTGGGGCGAAAGCTCGCGGCTGGGGCGCAAGCTCGTGGCTGGGCGTTGCGGTGGCGCGCGTGCCCGACACTGGAGGAGAAGCGAGATGTCCTTCCCGTTCGCGATCTTCCGCGCGTCCGACGCGCCGTTGCTCGACGACACGAACATGATGAGTCCGCCCGAGTTCGTCGACGAGCTGGGTCCCGAGGCGCTCGCGAGCGGCAGCTTCCGCGAGAAGTCGACCGCGGCGCAGCGCGTGACCGTCCCGTTCTGCCAGCAGGGCGAGGGAGCCATGAGCCTGCTGGTCGGCGACTTCGCGCCCGGCTTCACCGTCTGGCGCCACAGCCACTCGCTCGCTTGCCTCTACTTCGTCCTTTCGGGCGAGGCGAACCTCGGCAGCCAGAAGCTCGGCGCGGGCGACGGCTTCTTCGTCCCGGCGAACCACCCCTACAGCTACACCGCGGGCGCGGAAGGCGTTCGCGTCCTCGAGATCCGCAATGGCACCCGCTTCGACATGCAGGTACTCGAGAGCGACATGAAGCGCTACGTCGAGAAGGCGGAGGCGCTGCTCGACGCGCGGGGGCGCGTCGAGGTCGATTCCGGGCCGTGACGGGCGAGGAGCCGTGATGGAACCCGCCACTGCCGACTCGCTGGTCTACAACCCATTTGCCTACGAGATCCACGAGGATCCGTATCCGACCTACGCGCGAATGCGCGAAGAAGCGCCGGCGTATCGCAACCCCGAGCTGGATTTCTGGGCACTCTCGCGCTTCGACGACGTGCTGGACGGCTACCGCGACTGGCAGACCTTCACCTCCACCCTCGGCATCGCGCTCGGCGACGCCGGGTCGATCACCAGCCCGTCGATGATCGGCATGGATCCGCCGGACCAGACGGGTCTCCGCAAGCTCGCCGTGCGCGCCTTCACTCCCAGGCGGGTGGGAAGCCTCGAGCCGAGGATTCGGGCGCTGACGACCGGCTTTCTCGATGGCTTCGTCGAGCAGGGCGAGTGCGATCTGATCGAGCGTCTCGCGGCGCTGCTGCCGTCCGACGTGATCTCGACGTTGCTCGGTGCCCCGCCGGCGGACCACAACGATCTGCGCATCTGGACGGCGACGCTGCTGACCCGTGAAGACGGCGTCGCCGACCTTCCGGCGGCGGCCCACGAGGCGTCGAAGAATCTCGTCGGGCGCTTCGAGGAGCTCATCGGCGAGAAGCGCAGGCGACCCGGAGAGGATCTGATCTCGGCATTGATCGAGACGGAGCTCGACGGGCGCCGTCTCACCGATTTCGAGATCCTGGGCTTCTGCATGCTGCTCATCACCGGGGGCAACGAGACGACGGAGAAGCTCATCGCCAACACGGTCCATCAGCTGGCGCGCAATCCGGACCAGCGCGCCGCGATCATCGAGGATCCGGCGCGCATTCCAGCGGCCGTCGAGGAGTCGCTCCGCTTCCGCAGCCCGACCCAGTACATGGTGCGCACGACGACTCGCGACGTCGAGATGCACGGCGCGACGATCCCCGAGGGCGAGAAGGTGATGCTCCTGATCGGCGCTGCGAATCACGATCCGCGCCACTTCGACGCGCCGGAACGCTTCGACATCGATCGGGTGATGGAGCGACATCTCGCCTTCGGCTTCGGTGTGCACTTCTGTCTGGGCGCGCGGCTCGCCAGGCTCGAAGCGCGCGTCGCGCTCGAGGAGATCCACCAGCGGATTCCCGACTACGAGGTCGACGAGTCCGGGGTCAGCGTCGTCCACGCGACCAACGTC
The DNA here is from genome assembly GCA_036336835.1 of Myxococcota bacterium. Classification (GTDB taxonomy): domain Bacteria; phylum Myxococcota_A; class UBA9160; order UBA9160; family UBA4427; genus JAYZFK01. The sequence continues at coordinate 12,397 of JAYZFK010000086.1, forward strand.
GCGGGGCTCGCGACGCTGCCGATCCGGTTTACCCCCTCTCGGCCCCGAGGCACGGCCGCCTGAGGAGTGCCCCGCGCACGGCGAGGAGAGGCTTCGGATGGAGATCGGTCGTGTCGGCAGATCGGTCGGGTCGGGGTGTCGACCCGGACGGATGGACTGGCAAGCGGAGCGGGCTGTCGGATCGTAGGCGGATCCCCTGCTCGTTGCGGGCGGGAGTAGAATTCCGCGTCCCGCGCATCAGAGGCCGGGGTGAGGACGCGATGACGAACCATCCGGTTGCGACACCGGCTCAGCACGAACACGAACGCCGCGCCGTCGAGATGACGGCGCACCCCGCCGTGAAGGCGGCGTTCGAGCGTGTCCGGACGGATTGGCTCGCCAAGGCCGAGCCCCGTCCGGACATGGAGCGCTGCTTCCCGGCGGCCTTCGAAGAGGTGATGTTCGCGGCGGCCGTGTGGTCGCTCAATCAGGACGCGCTGCGGCCCAGGGTCGTCTCGATCACCCGGCTGGAGCACCAGCTCGGCGATCTGCGGGTTCCCGGCTCCCGCTGGGGAATCGACAACCCGGACTCGGTCTATCGCGTGATCCCGATCGCCGGCGGCGAGCGCTACCGCATCACCGGCCGGGTCAGCGAATCGCGTCTCTGCGAGAACTATTTCACGCTCTGGGACGAGAGCTTCAACACAGTGGACGTATTGAACGGCAGCGAGCTCTCGATCGACGCCGATCGCCGTTTCAGCATCACCGTCGACGGCGACCCCGCCGGCGAGCGCGTCGATCACATCCGCTCGACGCCGGCAGCCAGGGAGTTCTACATCCGCGACGTCGTACAGGACTGGTCCGTCGAGACGCCGAACGAGCTCGAGATCGAGCGGCTGGGCGGCGCGTCGCCGCCGCCCGGGCTCACGCTCGACGAGCAGGCCGAGCAGGTCGTCGCGTTCATGGAGCGCTACGCCGAGAGCACGGTTCGCTGGAACCAGCAGGCCTACGACAAGCCGGCGAACGAGCTCCAGTTCAAGATCGATCGCGAGACGGACGGCGCGCTGCGCAACCAGATCTACATCCTCGGCCACTTCGATCTGGAGGACGATCAGGGCCTGGTGATCGAGGTGAACACCGGCGGAGCCGGCTATTTCGTGGCGCCCATCACGAATTGCTGGGGCACGACCAACGAGATCGTGCACCGCACGGGCAGCCTGAATCTGTCGCAAGCGCTGCCGAACGCCGACGGGACCTATACCTTCGTGCTCGCAAAGCACGATCCCGGTGTTCACAACTGGCTCGATCCCTGCGACATGCGCGAGGGCATCCTCACGCTCCGCTGGGCCGAGTTTCCAGGCGGCCGGCCCACGCCCGAGGTCGGCGCCACCAGCCGCGTCGTCCCAGTGTCGAAGCTCGGCGACTCTCTGCGCGAAGAGACGACGTTCGTGACGCCGGAAGAGCGTGCCCGGCAGTGCGCGACGCGCGCCGCGGGCTACCTGAGGCGATTGCCGGAAGGCTGATCATGTCGGCAGCGCAGCAAGAGCGACAGGTCTGGCTCGTCACCGGCTGTTCGACGGGACTCGGACGCGCGATCGCCCGCGCGGCACTCGAGGCGGGCGAGCAGGTTGCCCTGAGCGCGCGCGATCCCGCGAGCGTCCGGGATCTGGTCGAGGCGTTCCCCGAGCAGACGATCGCGCTCGCGCTCGACGTGACGAGTCCGGATCAGATCCGCGCAGCGGTCGCAGAGACCGAGTCCGCCCTGGGTCGGATCGACGTGCTCGTCAACAATGCCGGCTACGGGTACGTCGGTGCGGTCGAAGAGGGCGTGGACGCGGAAGTTCGCGCCATGTTCGACACCAACTTCTTCGGGCCGGTGGAGCTGATCAAGGCCGTGCTGCCGGGGATGCGCGCTCGGCGCGCGGGCTACATCGTGAATATGTCGTCGATGACCGGCCTGGTCTCGAATCCCGGCAATGTCTACTACAGCGCGTCGAAGTTTGCGCTCGAGTCGCTGTCCGAAGGGCTCGCCAAGGAGCTCGCTCCCTTCGGCATCCGGGTCAGTGTCGTCGAGCCCGGCTTCTTTCGCACGGACTGGTCCGGGCGCTCGATGAAGGAATCGCCGGAGTCGATCGCGGACTACCAGGACACGGTCGGGGTGCGACGCAGGCTGATCCGCGAGGCGAAGGGGTCCGAGCCCGGCGACCCGCGACGCGTGGGCGATGCCGTCGTCATGCTGAGCCGCCTTGCGGCGCCACCGCTGCGCCTGCTGCTCGGACGCGACGTCTACGATGCGTTTCGGGAGAAGCTCGGCGCCATGCAGTCGTCGATCGCCGAGTGGGAAGCAGTCACGCTGGACGTCGAATTTCCAGAGGATTGAGAGGCGGAACGGACATGGGACGACTCGAGGGAAGGGTTGCGCTGATTACGGGCGGCTCCCGCGGACAGGGAGCAGCAGAGGGGCGGCTGTTCGTCGCAGAAGGCGCGAGCGTGGTGCTGGCCGATGTGCGCGACGCGCCGGGCGAGGCCCTGGCCAAGGAGCTCGGAAGCCAGGCGCGCTATCAGCACCTGGACGTGCGATCCGAATCGGACTGGGAGCGCGCGGTTGCGCGGGCCGTGGAGGACTTCGGCCAGCTCGACGTGCTGGTCAACAACGCCGGGATCGTGCGGGCTGCACCTCTCGAGCAGATGTCGCTCAGCAGCTACATGGAGGTGGTGGAGATCAACCAGGTGGGCGTCTTCCTGGGTATGCGCGCGGCGGCGCCGGCGATGCGCGAGGCAGGGGGAGGATCGATCGTCAACATCTCCTCCAACGCCGGACTCGAGGGCGTCTCCGGCGTGATCGGCTACGTGGCCAGCAAGTGGGCGGTGCGCGGGATGACCAAGAGCGCGGCGCTCGAGCTCGGGCGCTACGGCATCCGCGTCAACTCGGTCCACCCGGGCGGCGTCGACACGCCGATGCTCCAGCAGGACGACTTCGACAGCGTCGATCAGGACCGCGTCTTCGGCGCCCAGCCGATCCCGCGCATCGGACGGCCCGACGAGATCGCGAAGCTCGTGCTCTTCCTGGCCTCGGACGAGAGCTCCTACTCGACGGGCTCGGAGTTCGTCGCCGACGGCGGCATGACAGCGGGTCACCCCGGCGCCGGCATCCTGCCCGACTAACGCGGTGTAATCACGACCGGGAGCTCGGTGAAGCCGAATACGGCGGGATGCGGGATTCGCACGGCGGGCCGCTCGGGATCCAGATCGAGCGTCGCCACTTGCGCCAGCAGTGTGGTCAGCGCCGTCTCGGCCTCGAGGAGCGCCAGGTTCCGCCCGAGGCAGACGTGGGGGCCGAGACCAAAGGCCAGGTGTCCACCGGCTCCGCGATCGAGGCGCAGCTCGTCCGGTCGTTCGAAGCGCTCGGGGTCGCGGTTCGCCGCGGCGAGCAACAGCACCAGGTGGGCGTTCTCGGGGATCTTCTCACCCCGAATCACCGTCGGCCGCACGGCGCGGCGATCGGTTCGCTGCACCGGCGACCACAGCCGCAGGGTCTCCGCAACGAAGGCCCCGGTGCGCGCCGGCTGCTGCTGCAGTGTCGAGAGCAGCGCGCGATCCTCGCACAGCGCGTGCACGGCGTTGGCAAACAGGCTGGCCGTCGTGTCGATGCCGGCGACGATCAGCGCGAGTCCCTGCATCAGCACTTCGATCTCGGTCGCCTGCGGCCCGTGCTCGCCGCCGCGCGCGGCGCCGATCAACAGGCCGAGCACGTTCGGCTGGGGGTGGCGGCGCTGCGCCCGGACGACGCGACCGAAGAAGGCCAGGAACGCGGCGATTCCGCGGCAGCTCGCGAGCCGTTCGCGCGACAGGGCCGCGCCGCGCTCGGGAGCGGCGGCGGCCACCCGGCGCAGCATCGCGAGTCCCCGGGCGGGCCCGAGCGCCCGGGCGAGTTGCAGCCCCGCCGGCAGCAGCGCGGTCAGCTTCTCCCGACTCGATGCCTCGCGCTCGCCCGGTACCGCGTTCGCGAAGAAGACCGAGTTGAGGTTGTACGCCAGCTCGAGGAACTCGCTCTGGCGCGCGGGCGGGACGCCCAGGATCGCCCCGATCAGCTCGCAGGGGATTGGCTGACACCAGGAGGACACGACTTCGCCGCGTCGGGCCCGGACGAGCTCGCGCGATCGCTCGTCGGCCGCTCGCTCTGCCACCTCGCGGAGCAGCTCGATCGCGGCGGGCGTGAAGGCCGCGGCGAGCACGGCGCGCAGGCGCCGGTGGCGTTCCCCATCGCTGAGCACTAGCAGCGGCGACTCCGCGCCCGCGACGAGCGAAGACGAGAAGGTCCCCGCATCCGTCAGCACGGCGCGGACGTCCTCATAGCGGCTCAGGATGTAGACGTTTTCGCGGTCGGCCACCCGATGGATCGGGGCCTCCTCGCGCAGCCGTCGGTAGCAGGGCCACAGCTCAGCCTCCGGAAGCATCCGTTCGAGATCGAAGAGCGGGCTGGTCATGCGAGCGCGGGCTAGAAGACGACGGGCAACGAGGTGATCGTCTCGGCCAGGGCACCGTCGTCGCGGCGGATCTCGGCGCGCGGAGCGAGCCGGAGCCCCGGCAGGCGGCTCACCACCTCCCGCATGACCACCGCGATCTCCATCTTTGCGAGGTTTGCTCCGAGGCAGTAATGCGCGCCGAAGCCGAAGGTCAGGTGTTCGTTGGGCGTGCGGTCGACGCGGAACTCGTGCGGCGCGTCGAAGACGCGCTCGTCGCGATTGGCCGACGTGTAGATCATCAGCACGCGCTGTCCTTCGAGGAGTTGCTTGCCGCAGAGCTCGGTGTCGCGAGTCACCGTGCGGCACAGGGCGCGCACGACGGAGGTCCAGCGCAGGATTTCCTCGACAGCCGTCGGCATCAGCGCGAGGTCCTGGCGCAGCCGCTCGAGCTGCTCGGGGTGCTGCAACAGAGCGAGCATGCCGCCCGAGATGGCATTTCGTGTGGTCTCGTTGCCGGCCATGATCAGCAGCATCAGGAATTGGATCAATTCGTCGTGCGCGAGTCCGGCGTCCTCGCCGAGCGCCCCGGCATCGCGTGCGGCAATCAGCGAGGAGAGGATGTCGTCTCGCGGTTCGGCTCGGCGTTTGCCGATCGCCTCTCCGAGGTAGGAGGCAAGTGCTGCGCTCGCCTCGGCGACTGCTTGCGAGCGTTGCGGGTCGCTGGAGGTTGCCTCGAAGATCGCGTCGCTCCAGCGGCGAAACTGGTCGATGTCGCCGTCGGCGATGCCGATCATCTCGGCGATCAGGCGCATCGGAACGGGCACGGCGAGGGCTTCGACGAAATCGCAGGCGCCGAGCGGAAGCACTCGATCGATGGCTTCGTCGATGTAGCGGTGTGCGTGCTCGGACAGGTAGCTCACGATGCGGGGCGTGAAGGCGCGGCTCACGAGGTTTCGGGTGCGCAGGTGTGCGCGGCCGTCCATGCATTCGATCGAGCCCCGCGTAGTCGACATCATGTGCCACGGCCCGTGGATCGCGTTCGAGAACCGGTCGGCATCCTTGGCGAGCGCGCGCACGTCCTCGTGGCGTGTCAGGATCCAGAAGCCGTTCTTCTCGTCCCAGTGGACGGGATCGTTGTCACGCAGCCAGCGGCATGCGGCATGGCGCTCCTCGAACGGGATGCTGAGGTCGTTGATGTCGTACTCCATGGCCTTCCCTTGCCGCTGGACCCTCTCGCCCGCCGCGCGGAGAAGGTCACTCGATGCGTCGCCCGCGAACGTGAGAGGCTGCCCGGCTAGGCGGGGATCTCCACGTTCTCGATCAGGTGCCCTTCGGGATCCAACGTGAACCCTGCCTTGTAGGGCGTCGCTTCGCTCTGATAGGGCGCCAGGTAGACGCCGCCCCCCGCCGCGCGAACACTGTCGAACAGAGCGTCGATGTCCTGGGTGGTGAAGACGAGGATCGCTTCGCCCGTCTCCGGCGCCGCCCGGTCGACGTACTTCATCAGGATCAGCCCGCCTGCGGTCTCGCCGTCCTTGCCGAGGAAGATCTCGTCGATCGGCTCGCCGGCGATGTCGGCCTGGATGCGGCCGGTCTGTTCGAAGCCGTAGACGTTGCAGTAGAAGGTGGCCATTCGCTCGAGGTCGTGGACGACGAGCTTGGTGGCGGCAAAGGTCGCGCCGACGGGAGCGCTCATCCGGGCATTGTGACAGGCGCGGCTCGCAGGCGCTCGGGATCTCTCGCGACGCCAGCTGCCCAGGGGAGGTAGGATGGGCGCCATGAACATCCCCGCCGACGATGCCAGCCTGGCCGAGGTGCTCGAGAGCGCCAACCTGCCGGCGCTGCTCCCCGCGATCGTACAGCTGACGGGTGATATGAGCCTGTTGCAGCGCTTCTCGCCGCCGAGCCCGGGGGCAATGGGTGCCGTGGACGGCGACTTCTCGCCCGAGGATGCGGCGGCGATCCGCGCGCTGGCGCTCGAGGTGCTCGCGGCCTACCGCGACGGCGATGGCAGCCGCCCTCCGCTCCCCTCCGCGGAGCAGCTCCACGAGATGATGAACTGGTGCGCTGGCGAGACCCTTCCCTCCGAGTACGTGCCGCTCGCGATCGAGGAGGCCGCGCTCGCGGAGCCGGATCCGAGGCGCTTCGAGTGGGGGGAGCGCCCGGATCCCGCGGTGCTGCGCGATTTCCATGTGCTGATCATCGGGGCGGGCTTCGGCGGAGTCTGTGCCGCCGTTCGGCTCGAGCAGGCCGGCATCCCCTATACGATCTGCGAGAAGAACGACGCCGTCGGTGGGACCTGGTACGAGAACAGTTACCCCGACCTGCGCGTCGACGTGCCCAACCACTTCTACTCCTATTCGTTCGAGCCGAACCCCGATTGGTCGGACTACTTCGCGCGCCGCGACGAGCTCGAGGCCTACATCGGCGCCTGCGCGCGTAAGCACGGCATCGACCAGCGGGTGAGGTTCAGTACCGAGGTCGTCGAGGCGACGTACGACGAGCCGAGCGCGCGGTGGCGCGTCCGTGTGCGGGACGCGGAGGGCGGTG
>JAYZFK010000087.1:0-27225 GCA_036336835.1 Myxococcota bacterium
ACTCCCTGGCTGGTCACGTCCTGCGACACCAGAGCGAAGCCGACCACGCGCGGCGCCCAGCCCTCGACCTCCGGCACTGCGTCGAGCCGGGCGATCATCGCGCTGTCCAGCTCGAGGAAGTGGTCGAGGCTGCGCTCCGCCAGATAGCCGGGCGCGGCCAGCATCGCGTGTCCGGAGCGCAGCCGGACACTGTCTTCGATCATCTTCTCGTGCACGCCGCGGCTCAGCGCCGTGAAGTCGACGACGAGGAGCACCGCGAACACGGTGGCCGCAACCGTCAGCGCAGTGCGACGCGGATTGCGACCGACGTTGCGCCATGCGAGTCGCAGCACGCTCACCGTCGAAACTCCTTCTCGAGGTAGCGCCGGGTGAAGATCGTCTCATCGAACTCGAGGTCGAACTTCGTTTCGATCAACTCGATCTCCGTGCGGTGCCCAGGCTTGTCGAGCGGCGTGAGCGACCAGCGATAGGGCATCAGACGGCTGCCGACCTGCCGGTGGTCGGAGAAGACGAGCTCGCGGAGCTTCTCCCCGTCCTCGTCGAAGAATTCCTGGCGCAGCGGCGCGTACCCATCGACGGCGATCCAGGCGACGATCCGGCCCCACACGACTGGGGCATCTTCGTGGGGCAGGTACTCGATCACGTAGGCACGCCTGGCTTCCGCGGGCTCACCTGCCGGCTCGACACCCAGCCATCGGTGGTCGTAGTCGTCGATCTCGCTCGACTCCTTGACTAGATCGTCGTTGGTGAAGTCACTGCCCATCCACGACTGCAGCATCATCGACGGCGGGACCCGCATCGTGCGCTCGACGCGGGGAATGTACATCCAGAGGTTCGATCCGAGCTTGAGGAAGCCGGTGCCGACGTCCTTCGCCGGCTCGTGGATGCGAATGAACGACCGCTTGGCGCCGCGATCCTCCCAGGATTTGAAGCGGACCGAGCGCGCGCTCGACAAGCGCGGAGACTCGATGGTCATCCGCGCCTCGAAGTAGGTGCGATCGCTGCGCAGATTGTCCTCGGCGCGCCGGGCCACCTCGCGCGCCGACAATCCCTCGGGCGCGGGCTCGAGCGCCGAGACCGGAAGCGCCAGCAGGAGCAGCGCCAACATGCCGAGGCCCCGGGCCGTCATCGTATGGCTCCGCCCATCACGCTGCTTCGTCGCCACCCGGTGGTGCCCAGCTCTAGCCGCTGCGTCGGCCAGAACTCGAGATCCAGCCGGAGCGTGATCATGTTCGGCTTGTCGTCGAGATCCGCGATCTCGAGCCGCACGGATTCGCCGTCGCCCTTGTTGCGCACCGCCTCGAGAAAGGCATCGAGGTCCGGCGTGCCGACTCCGTCCACGGCGAGGATACGCAGCGTCGCGCCCAGACCGTATCGGTTGGCCGGCGAGCCAAACCAGAGCCAGGCGACGTAAACGCCGTCGCGCGGGAGCTGCTGATCGATCGCAATCGGCAGGTGAGGCTCCTGTAGCAGAGCGCCTGCCCACAGTAGCGCCCGCTGGGTGCCGCGGCCCGAGAGTTCGCTGGGCTCGATTACGAATTCGCTCAGCCTCCCGTCGCGCACCACGCCGAGGGTCAGCTGCTCGGCCTGGGCAGCGCGCTCAATCTCGCGAAAGCGCGTCACGAGCTCTCCGTCGACCGTGACGATCAGATCGCCCTCGCGCAACACACTGGCCGCGGGACTCTGCGCCGCGATGCGAACCACCGACAGCACCCGGCGTTCGCGCGGGTCGCGCCGCTCGAGCCGCAGCGCGTACTCCTCGGGCAGGCCGCGCTCTCGTCCATCAGCCAGCGGGAGCGCCGCGAGCTCGAAGCCCAGACTCCGCCAGCCGACATCGCGTCCGGCTCGAAGGGGCTCGACGACATCGATCACCTGCTCGATCGGAAGCCCCGCGAAGAAAGACGACGGCTCCGACCCCGTTTCGCGGGCGAACGATGCCCACAACGCGAGCACACGGCCGCGGCGGTCGGCGAGCACGCCGCCCACCGACCCGGTCGTGTCCGACAGCGTGACGAGCTCGAGGTTGCGCTCGCGAAAGCGCGGGACGGCCGCCGGCGGCAGCACCAGCGACTCGCGCCGCGAGATCTTCGCCTCCCGCGCCACGATGCGATGGCGCGCGGTCGCGGCAACCAACACGACCTCGTCTCCCACCTCGAGCTCGGTCGCCCGGAGCACTGCTTCGCGCACCGGCGTATCGGCGATCGACTCGGGGTCGTACGAGATCACAGCGATATTGTGCTCCGGGTGCAGATACACGACCTCGCCAGGAACCTTGACCGAACCTCCAAATGTCAGGCTGAGATCTCCGAGCGCGATCGGTACGGTCTCCCGATCGACCACGACGAGTCCCCGCTCCACGTCGACCACGAGGCCACTGCCGCGAAACCGATCCCCGTGGACCCCGTCGAGTCGAAACGGGATGTCGAAGTCGACGATCACCATCGAGGGCGCAAGCGCTCGCAGCGCCCTCGGCCCGTCGGCTTCGAGCCCCGCGGTCGCCGGCTCGAGTGGTTCGGGCGGGGGGGGCACGGCGAGGTCGCGACATGGCCAGCGGCCCGACCGGTCATCGCGCGTACAGCGACGGGCCGGGAACCAGTGTCGCTCGACAGAGAGCACCGCCACCTCTTCGCGGCGAGGACTGCTGAGCTGGAAGTACCGAACCGGGACCCGCTGGCGCTCGGGAAGCTGACTCAGCACCTCGGCGAACGTGTCGAGCGTGGAAACGGGAGTACCGCCGACCTGCGTGATCACTGCGCTGCGCGGGACACCCGCCTGCCACAACCGGTAGCCCGGATCGGCCACGTAGACGCCGCCCACCGGAACGCCGTGGTTCCGCGCCTGCTGGTAGGACAACTCGTGGACGACGCCTCCTCCGAATTCGACGAACGCCGAGGGCGTGATCGAGTGAAGATCCTCGACGTCGAGCTCGAACACCTCGGGTCGGCCACCCCGCTCGACTTCGAAACGGATCCTCTCCCCGACGCGATCGTCGAGCACACCCTCGAGCACGAGGAAGCTCGTAGCGAGCTGTCGATCGATCCGCACGACGATATCGCCGGGCCGCAACCGGTCGCTGGCCGGGCCTCCGCGCACCGGCTCCGCGACGACGAGCATGCCAATCCCGTCCGGAAAGGCGCGACGTACCGCCTCCTCGGTTTTCCTGCGCAGCCCCAGCCGGCGCAGCTCGTCGAAAGGACGGTGCTCGAACACCGTCTGAACCGTCCCGCGCGCTACGGGCTCACCGCGGCGAATGAGATCGAGCGCGCGGACGACCCGATCGAGCGGCAGGTAGAAACTCGAGGCCGCCCGCCGCCGACCGCCCGCATTGAGCGCGATCACGCTGCCGGACTCGTCGATCACCGGCGAGCCGGACGAGCCGCCCGAGGTTCCGGAGGCCGCCTGGTAGTAGAAGGTGTTGAAGTCGTTGTAGCTGGCCGGACCGTAGCGCGGCGCCGAACGGTCGAGCCGCGCCAGGGTACTGGCCAGGATCGAGATCTTCTCGCCGGCGTCGTTGCCGATCACGCGGATCTCGCTGCCAACGCGCGCGCGCTCGGGTGCGAGTTCGAGCTCGCGCACCTGCATGAACCGTACGTCCGCCGGATCGAAACGGAAGAAGCCAAAGTCATGCACGGGGTCGCGATAGACCGCGTGCACGTTCACTTCCTCGTGATCCAGGAACACGGCCTGAGCGCGAACGGGCCCCGGCGTCACCACGTGGCGATTGGTCAGAATCAGCCCGTGCTCTGCGTCCACGACGAAACCCGTCGCGGTCGAGCGGCCGGCTCCACCTCCGTCGAAGGCACGCGGAGTGACGACCTGGAGCTCGACGATGGACGGTGAGACACGGTCGATCGTCTGACGCCAATCCGCGAGACTCGCCGCCGGCAGTACCGCAATCAGGCAGACAGCCCAGACACGGACGCCGTGAGCTCGGGCTGACCGCGTCGAAGATCCCCGCATGGGTCGGAGGCTAGCCGAGGTCGCAGAGCTGCGTGACGCGATCAGAGAGTGCACACTCTCCCTGCGGAGGCAGTGGAAGACGGATGGATCGGGGTCGCCAGCAGTCCCTCGCTGGACGTGTCGCACTCGTCACCGGCGCCAGTCGCGGCATCGGCGCTGCCATCGCGCGCCGCTTCGCCGCCGAGGGCGCGGCGGTTGCGCTGGTCGCCCGCACGCTCGACGAGGTCGGTTCGAACTCCGAAACACTGCGCGCCACGGCCGATGCGATCGCGCGCGCCGGGGGCCGCGCCCAGCCGATCCGAGCCGATCTGGCCCGCGCCGCCGACCGCGAGCGGGCGGTCGAACGAGCCGTCGAGGCCCTGGGGCCGATCGATGTGCTGGTCAACAATGCCGCCCGGGCAGACGGGGAGACGCTCGCCGAGCTGCGCGAGACCTACGAAGTCAACGCGATCGCCCCGCTCGACCTCGCTCGGCGCGTCCTGCCCTCGATGCGAGAGCACGGCGAGGGCTGGATCCTGAACATCGGGTCCGCCGCGGCACAACGCCCGGAGCCGCCCTACTCCGAGTTCCACCGCACCGCGAGCGAAGCCTGGCTGCACTACGCCGCAACCAAGGCCGCGCTCGACCGCCTCACCAGCGGCCTCGCCGCTCTGCACTGCGACGCCAACATCGCCATCAACGGGCTGACGCCCCGGGGCGTCGTGGTGACCTCGCGACTGATCGAGGAGTGGGGATCCGAGCGGATCGCCCAGCTCGAATCACAGAGTCACGCCGTCGAAACCGTGGAGGCCATGGCCGAAGCCGCGCTGGCCCTGTGCAGCGTCAGCGCGCGCGACGTCACGGGACGCAACGCGGTGTGCAGCGCATTGCTCGAAGAGCTCGGGCGCGAGGTACGCGGACTCGACGGTCAGCCGCTCCACGACGCCGGCGCAACCTCTGCCCCGGCTAGGACGTGACTTCGCCGCCAGCCGACGCAGCCTGGCGGTCGGGGAGGTAGGTCTGGAACATCTCCCCCAGCTCGCTCTCGTCGCGCTGCGGAACGTCGTACCAGGTGCGAATCACCACTGATCCGTCTTCCTCGAAGCGAAAGGTCTCGATGCTGATGGCCGTGTGCGCCTGGCCATCGGTGGTGATGTGATTCTCGAGCACCCAGGCCACCTCGTTGCCGTTGACCATCACGATGCCGTCGTGGTGCTCGAACTTGACGCGATCCTGGAACAGGTCCCACGAATCGACACAGCAGTGCTGGAAGCCGAGCTTCTCGGGCGTCCCGACCGGATCGAGCATTCGAAACTCCCCGGGGCCAACCCGACGCCAGTTGTCGATCCAGGCTTGTTTTTCGCCGGCGTTCCACAGCTCGACGTAGGCATGCGCCCACTGCAGCAGATCGGCACGAGAATGAATCGGCACAGAGAATCCTCCGGAGGTGACGCGTCAACGAACGCGGTCGAGGTAACGCTTCACATACTTGCCGAGCACGTCGGCCTCGAGGTTGAGTGGGCTGCCGGGCGCCCGCTGACCGAGCGTCGTTTGCGCGAGCGTATGTGGAATCAGCGCCACATGGAAGCCGCCCGGCTCGACATCGACCACGGTCAGCGAGACACCGTCGATCGCAACCGAGCCCTTGTCGACCAGCAGCTCGGCAAACTCGGCGGGACAGTCGACCGAGAGCCGGGCGTCCTTACCGTCCTGCTCGAGAGCGCGCACGCGCCCAAGCCCGTCGACGTGGCCCTGCACGATGTGGCCGTCGAATCGACCGTCGGCGCGCATGGCCCGCTCGAGATGGACTCCATCGCCCTTCTCGAGCGCCCCGATTGCGGTCTTGTCGAGGGTCTCGCGTACCGCGTCGAAGCTCAGACGCTCCGCGTCGATCGCAGTCACGGTCAGGCAGGCGCCGTGGACGAGCACGCTGTCCCCGAGATGCACGCCGTGCGATACGGGCCCGGCGTCAACCTCGAGACGAGCGACATCGGGGCCGACCTCGACCCGGACGATGGATCCGACGTGCTCGACGATGCCGGTGAACACGCCCTTCAGCGCCCGAAGCGCAAATCGATCTCGCGCTGCATGCGATCGCGAACCGTCGCGTAGCTGGCATCGAGCTCGATCGGCGGGTTGGGGTTCGACGGCACGATCCCCGCGAGCTTCATCAGATGATAGTCGACCTTGAACTCGGTGAATTTCAGGCCGTGCGCCGTCGAGATCACGACCACGCGGTCGCTCTTCTGGATCTGACCGCGATCGAGCAGCTTGGACAGCGCCGCCAGAGCGACCCCGGTGTGCGGACAGTTGAACAACCCAGTCCGGTCGGCGGTGGCGCAGGCTTCCGCGATCTCCGCTTCGCTGGCCTGTTCGACCACGCCGTCATAGCGCTTCACCGCATCCACCGCTTTCTGGTAGGACACCGGGTTGCCGATCTGAATCGCTGATGCGAGCGTCTTGCGGGCCGCGATCGGCTCGAACACCTTGAAGTCCCGTTGGTAGGCGAGGTAGAGCGGGTTCGCCGCCTGCGCCTGCGCCACGCAGATGCGCGGCCTGCGATCGATCAACCCGAGCTCGAAGAGCATGTCGATCCCTCGGGCGAGCGCAGAGACGTTTCCCAGGTTGCCGCCGGGAATGATCAGCCAGTCCGGGACATCCCAGTCGAACTGCTGGATGATCTCGATGCCGACCGTCTTCTGGCCCTCGACGCGCAGGCTGTTCATCGAGTTCGCGAGATAGACGCCGTCGTTCTGCGCGATCTGCTTCACGATCGCCATGCAGCCGTCGAAGTCCGTGTCGAGCGCGAACACGATCGCGCCGTTGGCGACGGGCTGAATCAGCTGGGCCATCGAGATCTTGCCTCGAGGCAGGAACACGATGGTCGGGATGCCCGCTGCGGCGCCGTAGGCCGCGAGCGCCGCCGAGGTATCGCCGGTCGAGGCACACGCGACCGCCGGAATCGACTTGCCGCGCGCGATCATCTCCTTGACCATCGACAGCAGCACGGTCATGCCGAGGTCCTTGAACGAGCCGGTGTGGGAGTTGCCACAGAGCTTGATCCACAGCTCGTCGAGGCCGAGCTGCTGGCCGTAGCGATCGGCCCAGAACAGATTCGTGTGACCCTCGTACATGGAGACGACGTTCTCGTTGTCGACGCCCGGAAGCACCCACTCCTTCTTGCCCCAGACCCCCGAGCCATAGGGCCACTCGGTCTTGTGGGAGCGGCCCTCGAACAGCTCCTTCCACTCGGCAGCGGAGGTCTTCTTGAGCTCGTCCATGTCGTGGGCGACTTGCAGCAAGCCGCCCGCGCGGTCGGTGTAGACGATCTCGTCGAGCTCGTAGCGCTCTTTCGAGTCTGCCAGGCTCTCGAACCAGGCGCGATACCGCGGCTTGGTGCTGTCAGCCATCACAGATCCTCCTCGATCCGGATCAGCCGGGTCGGCTCGGTGACGTGTGAGTGCCCGTCGATCTCTTCGATCGCGTCGCGTACGGCTCCTTCGCGCGCCGGATGCGTCAGCATGACGACGGGCACCGACTCGCCGGCGCCGCCCTGTCCTTCCTGGAAGACGGACCCGATCCCCACCCCGCGCTCGCCGAGTGCACCGGTAATGTGCGACAACACACCCGGGCGATCCAGGGCGGTGAAGCGCAGATAGCAGCGCGCAACCAGATCGCCGCTGTCGACCAGCGGCTTGCGAACCAGCTGGTCGGGCTCGTAGGAGAGCGGCGCAACCCTGCCCGAGCCGCTGCGCCGGATCTCGCGCGCGATCTCCATCAGATCGGCCACGACGGCGCTCGCCGTCGGCATCTCGCCGGCACCGGCACCGTAGAACAGCGTCGGGCCCACAGCATTGCCAGTGACGGCCACGGCGTTCATCGCCCCGTCCACCTTCGCAAGCAGGCTCTCGGCTGGAACCATGGTCGGATGGACGCGCGCGTCGATGCACTCGACGCCGTCGGAACCCTTCACCGGCTTCGCGATACCGAGCAGCTTGAGGCGGTAGCCAAGGCGCTCGGCCATCTCGAAATCGATCGGCAGCAGTCCACGGATGCCCTCGGTCGGGATCTCCTTGAAGGTCAATCTGGCCCCGTAGGCCATCGCCGAGAGCAGCGCCAGCTTGTGGGCCGCATCGATCCCATCGACGTCGACGGTCGGATCCGCCTCGGCGTAGCCCAGGTCCTGGGCGCGCTTCAGCACGACCTCCAACGCTTCGCCCGTGCTCTCCATCTCGGTGAGCACGTAGTTGGTGGTGCCGTTCAGGATGCCCAGCACGCTCTCGATCTCGTTGGCCGCGAGGCCCTCGCGCAGCGATCGCAGGATCGGGATCCCGCCACCGACGCTCGCCTCGAAGGCCACGTCGACCCCCTTGGCCTTGGCGGCCTCGAAGATCTCCGCGCCGTGGAGTGCAAGCAGCGCCTTGTTGGCCGTGACGACGTGTTTGCCGGCCTCGATCGCCGCGAGCGTGATGCGGCGTGCCACATCGTAGCCACCGATCAACTCGATCACGATCTCGACCTCGGGATCGGACAGCAAGCCCTCCGTGTCGGCGTCGAATCGGATCCCGGACAGATCGATGCCGCGGTCGGTCTCGGTGTCGAGATCCGCGATGCGCACGAGCCGCAATGGGAAGCCCAGGCGCTTGGCGATGACAGCAGCATTGAGCACCAGCACCTTGGCCACCCCAGTGCCAATCGTGCCGAGACCGATCAGACCAATGCCGAGGGAAGCGTTCGAGGACATCGCTCAGGCTCCAGCGTCGCGCAGGCAACGCCGAATGCCTCGCACCGCCTGGCGGATTCGGTGCTTGTTCTCGACCAGGGCGAAGCGCACGAATCCTTCGCCCGTCGCCCCAAAGCCGACACCGGGCGAGACAGCCACTCCGGCCTCGTGGAGCAGCAGCTTGCTGAACTCGAGCGAGCCCATCTCGCGAAGCGCCTCGGGGAGCGGCGCCCAGACGAACATGGTGGCGAGCGGCTTCTCAATCTTCCAGGAGCCGGGACCCGGCTGCGAGAGGCCGTCGCACAGCGCGTCGCGGCGCTCGCGATACTCGCTCACGTTCTCGCTGACGCAGTCCTGCGGGCCACGCAGGGCGGTGATCGCAGCGATCTGGATCGCCTGCGGCATGCCGTAGTCGAGATAGCTCTTGATCCGGCGCAGCGCGTGGATCATCTGCCTGTTCCCGCAGGCGAAGCCGACCCGCCAGCCCGCCATCGAATGGCTCTTGCTGAGCGACACGAACTCGATCGCGACGTCCCTAGCCCCGGGCACCTCGAGGATGCTCGGGGGCTTGTAGCCGTCGAAGCAGATCTCAGCGTAGGCGAAATCGTGCAGCACCATCAGGTCGTTCGCGCGGGCAAACTCGACCACGCGCTCGAAGAACGCGAGGTCCACCGTGTGGGTGGTCGGGTTCGCCGGGAATGACAGGATCAGCATCTTTGGCTTGGGCCATGTCCGGCTGACCGCCTGCTCGAGGTTGGCGATGAAGTCGCAGTCCGGTGTAAGCGGGACATTGCGAAGGTCGCCGCCCGCGATGATCGTCGCATACTGGTGGATCGGATAGGCGGGATCCGGGCAGAGCACGACATCGCCGGGCCCGATCGTCATCAGCACGAAGTGGGACAACCCCTCCTTCGCCCCGATCACGGCGATCGCCTCGGCGTCGGGATCGAGTTCGACCGCGTGCCGGCGTTGATACCACTCGGTGATTGCGGCCCGCAGGTTCGGAATGCCGGGCGACGAGGAGTAGCGGTGATTCCGCGGGTCGCGCGCGGCCTCGCAGATCTTGTCGACGACATGCTCGGGCGTCGCGATGTCCGGGTTGCCCATTCCGAGATCCACGATGTCCTCGCCGGCGCGTCGCGCCGCGCGCATCAGGTCGGTGACCTCGGCCAGCAGATAGGGAGGCAGGCGGTTCAGCTTGTTGAAGTCGTGACGAAAGGACATCGGATCGCTCTCCGTTGACACCCGGGGCTTCGGTTGGGGCGAGTTGCGACTTGATCCCCTGGCAGCACCCGCCCGCGCGGCACCTCATCGCCTTCCAGGCCCATCGCCAAACACCCAATTTAGTTGAGGAAAACTACCTTCTCCAGGGGTAGGCTCAGATCCTACTGGCGCGCCGCCGCAGCCAGCCGTAGAGCGGCCAGCCAGCCAGCAGCATGCCCACGCTGATCGCGCTCTCGCCGGGGTTCTCGATCGCCAGCGAGACGGCGATCGCGGCGCAGACGAGGCCGTAGAGGCTCGGCAGCCACGGATGCCCCCAGGCGCGATAGGGCCGCGGTCGATCCGGCTGGAGCCGGCGGAGCCGGAGCAGCGCCCAGACGTCGGCGACAGCGGCGAGCAGGATCGAGAACGTCGTGAAGTCCAGCGCGTTTGGAAAGCTCCGCAGCACCAGTAGCAGGGCGCACGACAGCAGGGCCTGGATCCCGATCGCCGCGCCGGGCGTCCCGTAGGCCTCCGTCACGCGCTGTGCTCCGCCCACGAAGAGCCCGTCGAGCGCCATCGCGTACGCGATCCGGGGGCCCACGAGCACCGTCGCGTTCAGTGTGCCCAGGATCGAGACCAGCACGAAGATCGAAACCAGCGCGGCCGACGCCGGTCCGAACAGCGCCAACGCGGCCGCGCTGCCCACATCCCCCGTACCGCGCAGCTCGGTCATCGGCAACGCGTACAGGAAAACCGCATTGACGAGGAGATAGACCCCGGTACAGATCGCGAGCCCGACGAACAGGGAGAGCGGCAGGTTGCGCCCGGGATCGCGGATCTCGCTGGCAACGTAGATCGTGGCGTTCCACCCGAGGTAGCTGAACAGGATTGGCGACATCGACAGCCCAAAGGCCCACAGCGTGATCGCCCCACCCCCCTGCACAGGAGCTTCGACGAGCCGGGACCAAACGCCCTCGCCGACCGCGGAACCGACCAGGGCAAACGCCAGCAGGGCGACGATCTTCACGACCGAGGTCACATTGTTCGCGAGCGCACCCCAACGCACGCCAACGTAGTTGAGGGCGGAGCACAGCAGCGTCGCGGCGATTGCCAGGGCCACTGTCGCCGGCTCGCCCCAGCCGAGGGGCCCGGCGATACCCTCGGCAAACGCTGCCGCGACGGCTGCAATGGTGCCCGTGTAGATGATGCCGAAGGTGAGCCAACCCACCATGAAGCCAGCCGCGGGATGCACCGCCTCGCGCAGATAGACATAGTCGCCTCCGGCCCGCGGGTACATGGCGCCCAGCTCCGCGTTGGCGAGCGCCCCGGCGAGCGAGATCGCCCCCCCCACCAGCCACGCCAGCAGGATCCAGCCGGGGTGCGGCAGCAGTTCGGCGACCCGTCCCGGTGTGAAGAAGATCCCGGAGCCGATCACCGAGGCCACGACCAGGAAGACGGCGTCCGAAAGCCGAAGCTCGCGTCTCAGGCGGTCGAGCGGATGGGCGCCGCTGGACTCGGTCACGAACTGTTCCCCCCAGCGCCACGAGCACGCTTCCCGGGTAGAATGGGCACCCGCGATGAACAGCGCCACTGCCCTGCTCCAGACTGCCGCGGATGCCGGGTGCAGCGTCTGCTTCGCCAACCCCGGCACCACCGAGATGCCGTTAGTGGCCGCGCTCGACAACGTGACCGCGATCCGCCCCGTCCTGGGACTGTTCGAAGGCGTCTGCACCGGAGCCGCGGACGGTCACGCGCGGATGACGGACCGACCGGCTCTCACGCTGCTGCACCTCGGCCCGGGCTTCGCCAACGGCAGCGCCAACCTGCACAACGCCCGGCGGGCCTTCAGCCCGGTGGTCAACCTGATCGGCGATCACGCCAGCTGGCACGTCGGTGCCGATCCGCCTCTGGCCTCGGACATCGAGTCGCTGGCCCGCCCGGTCTCGCGCTGGGTGACGACGAGTGCCTGTGCCGACGCACTCCCGACAGATGCAGCGCGCGCGATCGAGGCCTCGCTCACGGGCGAGCGCGGCGTGGCCAGCCTCGTCCTTCCGGTCGATCTCCAGATCGCAGACGGCGCCCAGCCGGCACGCGTGGCGCTGCCCTCTCCGGCTGCGGCAAGCAGTGACGCGATCCTGGCAGCCGCACAGGCACTGCGGGAGGCCGAGCGCCCGATGCTCCTGCTGGGCGGCCGTTCGCTGCGCGAGAAAGCGCTGGTAAGCGCAGCGCGTATCGCCGCTGCCAGCGGAGCCCGCCTGGTCGGCGAGGTCTTTCCCGCGCGCCACGAGCGCGGGGCGGGGCTGCCGGCACCGGAGCGGCTGCCGTATTTCCCGGAGCAGGCCCTCGAATTCCTGGCTCCGAGCGACGCGATCGTGCTGGCCGGCGCCGCCGCGCCCGTTGCATTCTTCGGCTACGAGGGCATCCCGGGAGAGCTGGCGCCGGCAGGCTCGCTGCGCACCGCCTTCGGGCCCGAGCACGACGCCAGCGCCTCCCTGGCGGCGCTGGCGGAGGCACTCGATGCACCAGCGTCCGTGCCGCCTGCCTCTGCGCCACTGCCCGAGGCCCCCACCGGCCCCCTGACGAGCGGCACCATCGGCGCGGCGCTGGCACGCGCGCTGCCCGAGGGTGCGATCGTCGTCGACGAGGCGATCACCAGCGCCCTGCCCTTCTTCCTGCAATCATCAGGTGCTGCTCCCCACGCCCTGCTGGCATTGACCGGCGGCGCGATCGGCCAGGGCCTCCCCGTCGCAGCAGGTGCGGCGATCGCACGCCCCGATCGCAAAGTCGTCGCCTTCCAGGCCGATGGCTCGGGCGCGTACACACTCCAGGCGCTGTGGACCATGGTGCGCGAGCAGCTCGACGTGGTCGTGCTGCTCTGCTCGAACCGCACCTATCGGATCCTGCAGATCGAACTCGGCCGCGCGAACATCGCCGAGCCGGGCCCCGCCGCACGCCGCCTGGTCAACCTGGACGCGCCCGAGCTCGACTGGTGCGCGCTCGCACGGGGCTTCGGCCTGCCCGCAGAGCGCACCCAGCGCATCGGCGACAGCGAGCTGCTGGCGCGCGCCCTCGAGATCGCCTTCGCAGAGCCCGGGCCGCACTTCATCGAGCTGGTGCTCTAGCCCCGCTCGAGTGCGTTGCGGACCGCTCGTCCGAGTCGATCAGGCGCGCCGAGCGCGGATTCGGGGGTGGCCGTACACCGGGGGTCGGAGCGACCAGCGCGCCAAACGCGACGAACGCGCGCTAACGCGCCGCTGCCCGGTTCACCGCGCTGGCCACCGCCTTGAGGGATGCCGCGGCGATGCTGGCGTCGTGGCCAACACCGAACAGCGCCGAGCCGTCCGATGTCACCACTTCCACGTAGGCCACCGCGCTCGCATCGGCGCCCGAGCCCACCGAGTGCTCGCTGTAGTCCGACACCCGGAGCTCGACGCCGCACGATGCGTCGAGCGCGTGGACGAACGCATCGATCGGACCATTGCCGTAGCCCTGGATCTGCTTGTGCTCGCCCTGCCACACGATGGTCGCCGACAAGCTCCGCGGCCCTGGCGCGCCCTCCTCGGCCGCGTGGACCTCGTGGTCGATGAGCTCGAGCGGCTCGGAGCTGAGCAGGTATTCGCGCTCGAATGCGCCGTAGATCTGCTTGCTCGTCACCTCTTCCTCGCTCTCCTCGGTGGCTGCCTGGATCACCTGGGCGAACTCGACCTGCAGCCGCCGCGGCAGCCGCAACCCGTGGTCCTGCTCCATCACGTACGCGATCCCGCCCTTGCCGGACTGGCTGTTGATGCGAATCACCGCTTCGTAGGTACGACCCAGGTCGGCAGGATCGACCGGCAGGTAGGGCACCTCCCAGTGCGCGTCGTCCTGTGACGTGCGCGCCGCCAGGCCCTTGTTGATGGCATCCTGGTGCGAGCCCGAGAAAGCGGTGAACACGAGATCGCCGACCCATGGATGACGCGGATGCACCGGCAGCCGGTTGCAGTGCTCGACCACGCGGCGCAGGGCGTTCACGTCGCTGCAGTCGAGCTCCGGGTCGATGCCCTGGCTGAACAGGTTGATTGCCAGCGTGACGATGTCGACATTACCCGTGCGCTCACCGTTGCCGAGGAGCGTCCCCTCGACCCGCTCGGCGCCCGCCATCATGGCGAGCTCCGCGCCAGCGACGGCGCAGCCCCGGTCGTTGTGGGGATGCACGGACAGGACCAACGAGTCGCGCTGCTTGACATTGCGTGCGAACCACTCGATCTGGTCTGCGTAGACATTGGGAGTCGACATCTCGACCGTCGACGGCAGGTTCACGATCATGCGCTGCTCGGCTGTCGGCTCCCACACATCCATTACCGCTTCGCAGATCTCGACCGCAAAATCGAGCTCGGTCCCGGTGAAGCTCTCGGGCGAGTACTGGAAGACCCACTCGGTGTCCGGAAACCTCAATGCCTGCTCGCGCACCCGCACGGCTCCACGCACCGCGATATCGACGATGCCGCTTCGGTCCTGGCCGAACACGACCCTGCGCTGGAGCGTCGAGGTCGAGTTGTACAGGTGGACGATCGCCCGGCGGACGCCGCGCAGGCTCTCGAAGGTCTTGTCGATCAGCTCCGTGCGCGCCTGGGTGAGTACCTGGACCGCGACAGACTCGGGGATCGCGTCGCGCTCGATCACGTCGCGACAGAAGTCGAAGTCCGTCTGCGAGGCAGCCGGAAAGCCGACCTCGATCTCGCAGAAGCCCATGTCGAGCAGGGCATTCCACATCCGGCGCTTCCGCTCGGAACCCATCGGCTCGATCAGGGCCTGGTTGCCGTCGCGCAGATCGACACTGCACCAGATCGGGGCCTTGGTGATCCGGCGCTCGGGCCAGCTGCGATCCGGCAACTGGATCGGCTCGAAGGCTCGGTACTTCTCGAAAGGCATGTTCGACATCGAAATGACTCCTGATACGGCCTGCACGCATCCCGCCGCGCCGACCTGCGGGGGGTTCGTGATCCTGATCCGGGGAGTCGAAAACGATCAGATCCGGATGCGCGAAGCCCCCTCCGGCCGGTCAGGGCGGGAGAGGGCTTCGCGCATCTTCGACTGCTTCGAGTCTGGCGCTAGACCGCTCCCGCCCTGCTAAGGAGCAGGTTGAGTAGTAGGCGATCCAGCGCGCGGCTCTCACAGTGCATGGTTTTCTCTAGGTACGCGAAGCGGACGGCCGCGTCAACCCCAGCCTCATCGGGACAGGACGCGCCGGCTCGAGCCCGCGCTCGCTCGATCCGCGCGGCACAGGCCCCGGGGGCGGCTAGCTCACGACATACGTCGCGAGCTCGAAGTCCGCTCCGGATGCCACCGCGGCGGCGCTCGTCACCGGGTTCGCCAGGTCGGCAAACGAGCCGCCGTCCGAGACGAACCGCGCCGCGCGCGCGGCATCCGTTGCCTCGAGCTCGAAGACCTGATCGTGGCTCACATCGTCGGCTTCGTAGGTCGCGAGCCAGGCGACCCGCCCGACCTCGAGCACGATCTCCTTCACCACGAGCGCGTCACGCCGCACGATCGCGAGCCAGCCCCTATCGCCCGAAGCCGGCACTGCTGCGGCGATGCGCGGCGTGTCGTAGTCGTCCTTCTCGTAGTCCATCGCCAGCAGGCACGACGCCAGCGCGTCGCGCAGCGGAACGCCCGTGGCCACCTTCTCGACGATCGGGTCGGTGTGGCTGCCGTTGGTCGCGATCGCCCAGCCGGCGGCGATGCGCAGGCAGTTGTAGGCGATGTAGGGGTTCTTCTGGATGTCGCCCTCGTGCCCCTCGCGCGGCACGATCGCGAGCTTCCCGCCGAGATCGACAGCCTGACGATTCGGAAACGACCGCGAGGACACCCGGTACAGCGCGGCGTTGGCGCCCGTCGTCGTGCGCCCCACCCCCACGATGCGTCCTACGTACACCTCGACCCTCCGTCGGTCCGCCGCCGTCGGCAAGGCGCGCGTAATGCGGACGCTAGCAGCTTCGCCGCCTCATCCGACGTCGGCGAGTGCCAGGCGATCGCCCCAGCGCAGCTCGACCGCGCGCCGCAGCCCCGGCGCCCGGGCGAGCTCCGGATCGGCCGCGACCAGCGCGAACGCCGCGTCGCGCGCCTGCGCGATCCAGCGCGCATCGCGCAGCAGGTCGGCGACCCGAAGGTCAGGCAGATGTCCGCTCTGGCGACTGCCCAGGAACTCGCCCGGCCCCCGGATCCGTAGATCGGCGTCCGCGATCGCGAAGCCGTCGACGGTGGCGAGCATCGCGCGAAGCCTCGCCTCACTGCCCTCGCCGCCGCCGCGCGCCACCAGCACGCACCGGCCCGGTCGCTCGCCGCGCCCCACCCGCCCGCGCAGCTGGTGAAGCTGGGCCAGCCCGAAGCGCTCGGCGTGCTCCACCACCATCAAGGTCGCATTGGCGACATCGACCCCGACCTCGATCACGGTGGTCGACACCAGGATGCCAGTCTCTCCCCGTGCAAAACGACGCATGGCCGCCGCGCGCTCGCCGGCGTCGAGCCGACCGTGGACCAGATCGACCCGCACGTCCGGGTATGCCCGCGCGATCCTCTGCGCGGACTCGACGGCCGAGCGCAGATCCATCTTCTCGCTCTCCTCGACGAGCGGGTAGACCACGTAGACCTGCTCGCCGCGCTCGAGTGTCTCGCGGACCCGGTCCGCCACCTGCCTGCCCTCGCTTTCGCGCGCGAGCCAGGTCTGCGTCGGGCTGCGACCCGGCGGTAGCGCATCGATCACCGACAAGTCGAGGTCACCGTAGAGTGTCAACGCCAGGGTGCGGGGGATCGGTGTCGCTGTCATGACCAGCACATGCGGCGCCTCGACAAGGCCGCTGCGCTCGGTGAGTGCGGCGCGTTGCTGCACGCCGAAGCGGTGCTGCTCGTCGATCAGCGCGAGCGCGAGCCGCGGTAGCTCGACCCGGTCCTGGACGAGCGCATGGGTGCCGATCACCAGATCGAGCTCGCCTGCCGCTAGGCTGGCGCGGATCGCGTCCGCCTCCGCGCGGGGGACAGACGCGGACAGCAGCGCCGTCCGCGGACGTAATCCGTCGGGCAGGCCCGAAGCCAGTGCATCGATCGTGCGCAGGTGCTGCTCGGCAAGTAGCTCGGTCGGCGCCATGAAGGCGACCTGGTAGCCCGCTGTGGTCACCGCGACAGCCGCGAGATAGGCGACAGCCGTCTTGCCGCTGCCCACATCGCCCTGAAGCAAGCGCGACATCGGATGCGGACGCGCAAGATCGCGACGAATCCCGTCGAGCGCCCGGTGCTGCGCCGACGTCAGCGTGAAGGGCAGCGCATCCTGACAACCCTTGCTGCGCGCGAGATCAATGGCGATTCCGGCCAGCCGGTCGCGTCGGGCGTGACGCAGGGCGAGCCCGACCTCGAGCAGCAGCAACTCCTCGAGCACCAGGCGCCGGTGCGCGGACGACGCAAAGCCGCGGTAGTCCTCGACCCGATCGCGCGGCCCCGGCGAGTGCACGAGTCGCAGTGCCTCCGCCGGACTCGGCAGCCCGCTCTGGCCGGCCGCTCCCTCGGGCCAATGCGCTGGAACCAGATCGCTGCAGTCCGCCACCGCTGCTTCGATCCAGCGGCGCAGCGAGCGCGGCGGGATCCCGTCCGGACAAGCGTACTCGGGCACGATCCGACGCTGTGCATCGAGCCCGGCCTCGCCTGGCTCCTCCGAATCGCCTCGATCGATCAGCACGATCTCGGGATGGACGATCTCCTTGCGGAAGCGATATCGCCGCACATCCCCCGTGACCAGCAGGCGCGAGCCAACCGGAAGGGTCTCGGCCAGCCGGTCACTTGCGCGGAACCACTTGAGTACCAGCGTTCCGGTCGCATCGCCGACCTCGACCTCGAGCAGATGGCGCAGGCGCCCCCGAAAGCGCGAAGTAGTGAGCTCGCTCCTGCGAATCTCGCCAACGAAACTCGCGTGGCGCCCGACGTCGAGCTCGCCGATCACCTCGAGCGAGCGCCGGTCGTCATAGTCCGTCGGCAGGTGGAACAGCAGATCGCCGACCCGCCCGAGCCCGCGCGCGCGCAGCTGCTCGCCCCGCTTCGGCCCGATCCCGGGCAGCGCCTCGACCGGGCGGGCGAGCGCGCGCTCGCCGAACTCGTCGGAGGCCCAGCCCGGCAACCGCTCGGCCAGCGCCGTGGCGTCGGAAGATTCCAGGAGCGTCTTCAGCTCGTGGGGCACGGCCAACGCGAGGGCCGCCTCGCGGGCGACCGTGAGCGCCGTCTCGTCCACCAGCTCGAGGGCCTGCCGGATCGCGAAGACGGCTCGCTGCCAGGGGCTCCGGGGCATGTCTCGACTCTAGCCGGGGTGGCGGCGGGACGGCTGCGAACTCGCGACGGCCGCTTCAGGGACCGCGCTGGATCCGCGCGTGGATCTCCTGCAGAGATCGCACGCCAATCGACCCACTGCGCAGCTCGACGATCGCGGCCGCCGAGGCGCGCGCGGCGGCCAGTGTCGTGCAGTAGGGAATTCCGCGCTGTAGCGCCGCGCGCCGCATCGCGAAAGAGTCCGCCACCGCCTTGCGATCGGCATCGACCGTACCGAACACCAGATCGACCTCACCCGCATCGATCAGATCCACCGTGTGCGGCGAACCCTCGTGAACCTTGTTCACCGTGCGCACCTCGATCCCGTGCTCCGCCAGCACCGCGGCGGTGCCTCGGGTCGCGATCACCTCGAAGCCGCTGGCGGCGAGCATGCGAATCGGCTCCACAGCCCCGCGGTGCTCGGCAGTCCGCATCGACACCAGCACGCTGCCGTGCGTGGGAAGGCCGTTGCCCGCCTCGATCTGGCTCTTCGCGTACGCCCGTCCGAAGTCGGAATCGATGCCCATCACCTCGCCCGTGCTCTTCATCTCCGGACCGAGCAGGGTGTCGACGCCCGGAAATTTCACGAACGGGAGCACGGCCTCCTTCACGGAGAAGTGCGGTGGCTCGAGCTCCGCTCGGAAACCGAGATCGTCGAGCTTCCGGCCGACCATCACGAGCGCCCCGATCTTCGCCAGCGGTTCGCCGATCGCCTTCGAGACGAAGGGCACCGTGCGCGAGGCGCGAGGGTTCACCTCGATGACATACACCTCGCCACCCTTGACCGCGTACTGCACGTTCATTAGCCCGCGCACGCCGATCTCCAGCGCAAGCTTGTGGGTCGCTGCGACGATCTTCCGGATCACCTCCTGCGAGAGCGAGTACGGGGGCAGTGAGCAGGCGCTGTCGCCGGAGTGCACACCAGCCTCCTCGATGTGCTCCATGATCCCGCCGACGACCACACGCTCGCCGTCACAGATGGCGTCGACGTCCACCTCGATCGCGTCAGCCAGGAACCGGTCGATCAACACCGGGTGCTCCGGTGACGCCCGCACAGCGAAGCGCATGTAGTCGCTGAGTTCGCCCGCGTCGCGCACGATCTGCATGGCACGCCCACCGAGCACGTAGGACGGACGCACGATCACCGGATAACCGATCTCATCCGCGACCCGGTGCGCCTGCTCGGGGCTGTGCGCGACATCGCCCGGCGGCCGCTCGAGGCCGATCTTCTCCAGCAGCGCGTCGAAGCGTTCCCGGTCCTCGGCGCGGTCGATCGCATCGGGCGGTGTGCCGATGATCGGCGCCCCCTCTCTCTCGAGCGGAACCGCCAGCTTGAGCGGCGTCTGGCCACCGTACTGCACGATGATGCCGTCGGGCTGCTCGACCGCGACGATCTCGAGCACATCTTCGAGCGTCAGAGGCTCGAAGTAGAGGCGATCCGCGGTGTCGTAGTCGGTCGAGACGGTCTCGGGATTGCAGTTGACCATGATCGTCTCGTAGCCGGCTTCGCGCAGGGCGAGCACAGCGTGGACGCAGCAGTAGTCGAACTCGATGCCCTGTCCAATCCGATTCGGTCCGCCGCCGAGGATCATGATCTTCTTGCGATCGCTCGGTCGCGCTTCGCACTCCTGCTCGTAGGTCGAGTACAGGTAGGGCGTCTGCGCCTCGAACTCTGCGGCGCAGGTGTCGACTCGCTTGTAGACCGGTGCGACCCCGCCCTTCCGGCGCATTGCGCGCACTTCTCCTTCCGCCATGCCCCACAGCGCCGCCAACCGCGCGTCCGAGAAGCCCATCTGCTTGGCCGGCCGCAGCCAAGCCTCGCGGTCCGGCTTGGCCGCAGCGCTCAGAGATGTCTCCATTCGGACGATCTCCGCCAGGTTGCGCAGGAACCAGGGGTCGATCTTCGAGCGCTCGTGCAGCTCCCGGGTCGTCGCACCGCGTCGCAACGCTTCCGCCATAGCCCACAGCCGACCCGGACACGGCACGTCGATGTTCTGCCACAGGTCGGCATCCGACTCGATGTCCGGCCGCTCGAGCCCTGCGTGGCCGATCTCCAGCGAACGCAGCGCCTTCTGCAGGCTCTCCTTGAAGGTTCGCCCGATTGCCATCACCTCGCCGACCGACTTCATCTGGGTCGTGAGCACGGAATCGGCGCCCGGAAACTTCTCGAACGCGAAGCGCGGCACCTTGGTCACGACGTAATCGATGGCGGGCTCGAAGCTCGCGGGTGTCTCACGCGTAATGTCGTTGGTGATCTCGTCGAGCGTATAGCCGACCGCCAGCTTGGCGGCGATCTTGGCGATCGGAAATCCCGTCGCCTTCGAAGCCAGTGCTGACGAGCGCGAGACGCGCGGATTCATCTCGATCACGACCAGGCTGCCGTCGGCGGGATCGACGCCGAACTGCACGTTCGAGCCGCCCGTATCGACGCCGATCTCGCGCATGATGGCGATGGAGGCGTCGCGCATCTCCTGGTACTCGCGATCGGTCAGGGTCTGTGCGGGGGCCACAGTGATCGAATCGCCCGTATGGACACCCATCGGGTCGAGGTTTTCGATCGAGCAGACGACGACCACGTTGTCAGCGGAGTCGCGCATCACCTCGAGCTCGTATTCCTTCCAGCCGAGCACGCTCTGCTCGATCAAGCACTCGTGGCGCGGGGACTGCGCGAGCGCCCACTCGACGAGCGGATCCAGCTCGTCGATGCTCATCGCGACACTGCCGCCGGCGCCGCCGAGCGTGAAGCTCGGGCGAATGATCGCCGGGATGCCCGTCGACTTGACGATCTCTCTCGCATCCTCGACCGAGCGCGCGTAGCCCGAGCGAGGTACGCGCAGGCCGATCCGCTCCATTGCCTCGCGAAACTGCTGGCGGTCCTCGGCCTTGAGGATCGAGTCGAGCTGGGCGCCGATCAGCTTCACCCCAGAGCGCTCGAGCACGCCGGCTTCGCACAGATCGATCGTCAGATTCAGCGCCGTCTGACCGCCGATCGTGGGCAGCAGCGCATCGGGCTGCTCGACCTCGATGATGCGCTCCACCGTGCCGACGGTCATCGGCTCGACGTAGGTGCGATCCGCCGTCTCCGGGTCGGTCATGATCGTCGCGGGGTTGCTGTTGAGCAGAACGATGCGATAGCCCTCCTCGCGCAATGCCTTGCAGGCCTGGGTGCCCGAATAGTCGAACTCACAGGCTTGGCCAATCACGATCGGCCCGGAGCCGATCACGAAGATGGTGTGGATATCGTCGCGCCGCGGCACACCTAGCTCCCCTCTGTGACGGGCGGGGTCCAGCCGCGGGCGATTTCGGCACCGGTCACGAGTTCGCCGTCCGCCACGCGCTCGGCCATCTGCCGGAATCGGGCGAAGAAGTACGCCGCATCGTGCGGCCCGGGCGAGGCCTCGGGATGGTACTGCACAGAGAAGACGGGCCTCTCGCGGTGCGCGAGCCCCTCCACGGTCCCGTCGTTGAGGTTCTTGTGCGTCACCTCGACGGACTCGCCGACGCTGTCGAGCGACTCGGCGTCGACTGCGTAGCCGTGGTTCTCGGCACAGATCGCAACCTTTCCCGTCGCCAGATCCTGGCCGGGCTGGTTGCCCCCGTGGTGGCCGAACTTCAGCTTGCGCGTGCGCCCGCCGAGCGCGAGCCCCAGGATCTGGTGCCCGAGGCAGATGCCGAACAGCGGCTTGCGGTGCGAGAGCTCGCGCACGTTCTCGCGCACGCCCTCGACTGCCGCCGGATCGCCCGGGCCGTTCGACAAGAAGATCGCGTCGGGCTCGAGCGCCAGCGCATCGGCGGCCGACGTCGTTGCGGGAACGACCACGATCTCGAAGCCGTGCTCCACCAACAGACGCAGGATGTTGCGCTTCACCCCGAAGTCGTAGGCGACCAGGCGCAGGGTGCGATCGGGGCGGCGGGGCCTCGGCGGCTGTCCCAGGATCCCCTCCCAGCGTCCCTCCGTCCAGGAGTACGGCTCTTCACAGCTGACCGCGGCCACCAGGTCGCGCCCGTCGAGCTCGGGGGCGCGCCGGGCCCGACGCACCAGCTCGGCCTCGTCCTGCAGCGCGCGGTCGGTCGAGAGCACGGCGACTTGAGCGCCACCGTCTCGGATGCGTCTCACCAGAGCGCGCGTGTCGAGGCCTGCGATGCCGGGCACGCCGTGCTCGGCGAGGTAGGCGGACAGCGAGCCGCGCGCGCGATAGTTGCTCGGCTCGTCGAACAGCTCCTTCACCACGAAGCCTCGGAGAAAGGGCCGGTGCGACTCCTCGTCCGCAGGGTTGACGCCCACGTTGCCGATCTGGGTGTAGGTCATCGTCACGATCTGCCCCGCATAGGACGGATCGGTGATGATCTCCTGATAGCCGGTCATGCTCGTGTTGAACACCACCTCGCCGTCGAGGGCAGTCTCGGCACCGAAAGCGGTCCCGCGGTAGATCGTGCCGTCGGCGAGCGCCAGGCGCGCAGAACGCGGCGCAGCCGCGGCAGTCTGAGGCGCGCTCGCCGTCAATCGACCAGTACTCCGCGGTCAGCGTGATAGACGAGCTGGCCGGCGACCAGCGTCGCCTCGACGCGGCCGCAGAAGGTCGTTCCGGCCCACGGTGAGTTGCGGCTCTTGGAGTAGCCCTTGGCCGGATCGTACGTCCACTGCCGGTCCGGCGAGAGCACGACCACATCCCCATCCGCTCCTTCCCGCAATTCGCCCGCCGCGATGCCGAGCAGCCGCGCAGGTGCCGTCGACATCCGACGCACCAGCTCGAGCGGCGTGAGCACCGCGTCGCGAACCAGCTCGAGACAGACCGAAAAGGCGGTCTCGAGTCCCAGGATGCCGGGCGGTGCGTGCTGGAAGTCCTGCTCCTTCTCGTGCACCGCGTGTGGCGCGTGGTCCGTGGCAATGGCGTCGATCACGCCCTCGGCCAGGGCGGCCCGGCAGGCTTCGACGTCGGCCGGTGAGCGCAGCGGGGGCGCCATCTTGGTGTTGGTGTCGAAGCCGAGCACCGCCTTGTCGGTCAGCGTCAGGTGATGCGGCGTCACCTCGGCGGTGACCTGAACGCCCGCCTCGCGCGCTGCCCGCACCCGCGCGCATGCCCCCGCCGACGAGATGTGCGCGATGTGCAGCCGCGCCCCGGTGAGCCGGGCGAGCTCGAGGTCGCGCGCAACCAGCACGTCCTCCGCCACCGTCGGATTGCCAGGGAGCCCGAGTCGAGTCGAGATGGGCCCCTCGTTGACGACGCCCGTGCCCACCAGGGTGCAGTCCTCGGCGTGCACGATCACCGGCAGGCCCGCGAGCCGCGAGTACTCGAGCACGCGCCGCATCACGCCCCCGTCGGCGATCGTCTTGCCATCGTCGCTGAAGGCAACCGCACCGGCGTCGCGCAGCGCCACCATCTCCGTCATCTCCCGGCCCTCGAGCCCGTGCGTCGCCGCCGCGATCGGGTAGATGCGAGTCGGCGACTCGTGACGCCCGCGATCCAGGATGAACTCGGTCACCGAGGGGTCATCGTTCACCGGCTCGGTGTTCGCCATGCAGGCGACCGAGCTGAAACCACCCGCCACCGCCGCACGACCGCCGGAGGCGAGGTCCTCCTTGTACTCCTGCCCGGGCTCGCGCAGGTGGGCATGCATGTCCACCAGGCCCGGCGCGACCCAGCAGCCGGTCGCATCCACCACCGCGGCGCCCCGCGTCGCGAGATCGCTGCCAATCGCGGCGACCACGCCGTCCTCGAGCAACACGTCCGCGGGCTCGTCGCGCTCGCTGGAAGGATCGAGCAGCCGGCCTCCACGGATCCAGACTCGCGCCATGCTCAGACCGCCCCCCTGGCGTGCGCGGACCCGGCAATCCGATACAACACCGCCATGCGCAGCGCGACGCCGTTGCGAACCTGATCGAGGATCACGCTGGGGCTGTGATCGACGAGGTCGTGCGACAACTCGACACCGCGGTTGACCGGGCCGGGGTGCATCACGATCGCGTCGTCCTTCGCGTGCCGCAGCTTGGCGCGGTCGAGCCCGAAGGTCGCGGAGTACTCGCGGATGCTCGGAAACAGCACGCCGTCGAGGCGCTCGCGCTGGATCCGCAGCATCATCACCACGTCCACCCCGTCGAGCGCCTCGCGAAGCGAGGTGCATGGCTTCACGCCGAGCTCCTCGATGTGCGGCGGCATCATGGTCGGCGGACCGGTGACGCGCACCTCGGCGCCCATCTTGGTGAAGCCGTAGATGTTGCTGCGAGCCACGCGCGAGTGCGTGATGTCACCGACGATCGCCACGCTGAGCCCGTCGAACCGCTCCTTCTCCTGGTACACAGTGAGCATGTCGAGCAACGCCTGCGTCGGATGTTCGTGTGCGCCGTCTCCCGCGTTCACGACGGGCGCATTCAAGACGTCCGCGATCCGCTTCGGAACGCCTGCCACCGGGTGCCGGACGACGACGCAATCCGGGTCCATCGCGTCCAGTGTCTGCGCGGTGTCGAGGATGCTCTCCGCCTTCGTGAGGCTCGATCCCACAGACGAGAAGTTGACGACGTCGGCCGACAGCCGCTTGGCCGCAATCTCGAAGCTCGATGCCGTACGCGTCGAGGGCTCGAAGAACAGGTTGACGACCGTCTGCCCGCGAAGCGTCGGCACCTTCTTGACCTCGCGGGTGGCGATCTCCTGCATGCGCTCGGCCGTGTCGAGGATCTGCTCGATCTCGCGGCGCTCGAGGTCCTCGATGCCGAGCAGGTCGCGTCCGATCATGGCGTACCTCCCTCCGAATACCCCCGATCATCGGCAAGCCCCTCGAGCATCACCAGCATTGGTGCCTCCCCGGACTCCTCGGCAATCAGGCGAACGCGGTCGCTCGGCTGAGTCGGAATGTTCTTGCCGATGTAGTCGATCTTGATCGGCAGCTCGCGGTGGCCGCGATCGATCAGCGCCACGAGCTGCACCATGCGCGGGCGGCCGAAATCCATCAGTGCGTCCATCGCCGCGCGGATCGTGCGGCCCGTGTTCACCACGTCCTCGACCAGCACCACGACACTGCCATCGACGGACGACGGCATCTCGGTCTGGCGCAGCGGCGGGCGCTCTCCGCTGGTCGTCAGGTCGTCGCGGTAGAGCGTCGTGTCGAGGATGCCGAGCGGCGGTGTCTCGCCGGCGATGTCCTCGAGGTTCGCGATCAGCGTGCGAGCGAGTGGTACGCCACCGTTGGGAATCGCGACCAGATAGAGCTGCCTGGCATCGTCGTTGCGTTCGAGGATCTCGTGCGCGATCCGCATCAGCGCACGGCGAACCCCGACATCGTCGAGAACGACGGCCCCCGGAGGTGAAACCTTCGGCGCGCTTGCGCGCGCGGGTTCGTTGGAGGGATCGTGGGCCAGAGCGCACCTTTGTCCGCCTCACGGGACGGAGTTAAAAGGTCCGTTTCGTTCTCGCCGCCGGAGTCTACCGGGTACCGGCACGGCGTCAACGCCGCGCCGAGATCAGACGCGGTCTGGCTGCGCTCGCTCGAGAGCGGAGCGGGCCCGGCCTGCCACGTCGGGCGCTTCCAGGTCGCCGCAGCGAACACGCTGGAGGAGCCGGTTCCAACGCTTCTCGATCGAGAACCAGTTCACTGGGTTGAAGAAGGACAGGAAGTTGCCGTTGTGATCCCACGACCAGTACAGCACGAAGGCCGGCCCCTTGAAATCGTCCAAGTGGACGCTGCCCCACCTGCGACTGTCGTTCGAGTTGTCGCGGTTGTCACCCATCATGAAGTAACGATCCGCCGGCAGCGTAAAGGGCGGCATCGTCTGGCCGGGCCGGCTCGGGTCGTCGAGCACGAGGTGCTGACAGTCGCCAAGCGACTCGACAGCGACATCGAGCTGGCGGCCGATCTCGTCGCGGAACGTGCCTTCCTGCTGCTCGTGCTCGAGCGCCCTGCCGTCCACGTACACCGTCCCGCCGCTGCGTACCTCGATCCGCTCGCCAGGCATGCCGACGATCCGCTTGACGAAGTCGTCTTGCGGCAGCTCGGGCCGCTCGTCCGCGGGATAGATCCCGCCGTGCGCATCCCGCGCGACGCGAAACACCACCACGTCCCCGCGCTCGGGTTCGCGCCACCCCGGTAGTCGCACGCTCGTGTAGGGAACCTGCGCCCCGTAGAGGAATTTGTTGACGAACAGATGATCACCGATCAGCAGCGTCGGCAGCATCGAACCCGACGGGATCCGGAACGGTTCGATCACGAAAGCGCGGATCGCCAGTGCGATCAGGACCGCGAGCCCGAGGGTGCTCACCTGCTCCCATATCTTCTCTCCCAGGGTGGGCTCGGACGGCGTATCCACGCTCGGATCGCTCAACTGTCGTCTCCCAGGCGAAGCACGGCCAGGAAGGCCTCCTGCGGGATCTCGACCGATCCGACCTTCTTCATGCGGCGCTTCCCCTCCTTCTGCTTCTCCAACAGCTTGCGCTTGCGCGTGATGTCGCCACCGTAACACTTGGCAGTGACGTTCTTGCGCAGCGCCTTGACGGACGTTCGCGCGATCACACGCGTTCCGACGGCGGCCTGGATAGCGACCTGGAACATTTGACGCGGGATGAACTCCTTGAGCTTGCGAGTGAGCCGGGCGCCCGCTGACTGCGCATTTGTACGTTACACGCTCAGAGACAATGCGTCGACCTTGTCCCCGTTAACGAGGATATCGAGCTTTACGAGATCCGCGGGCTCGTAGCCGGTCCAATCGTAGTCGAACGAGCCGTAGCCGCGCGTCGCGCTCTTCAGCCTGTCGTGGAAGTCGGTCACGATCTCGGCAAGCGGCAACTGGTACCGGATCTGCACACGATTTCCATGCACCTCGAGGTCCTTCTGGGCGCCGCGACGTTCCTGGCACAGCGCCAAAACGGCGCCGACGTAATCGCTCGGAACATGAATCGTCGCGAGCACCATCGGCTCCTCGATCCGCTCTCGTTCGTCTGGCAGCGCCGCGGGGCTCTCGATCTCGAACGGGGGCGCCCCCCCCTTCGGCACCACCCGGTAGCGGACAGTTGGGGCCGTGCTGATCAGGTCGAGCGCATACT
>JAYZFK010000088.1:0-93534 GCA_036336835.1 Myxococcota bacterium
GGGCGGCCTGCGCCACCCGGGCTGGGGGGCCGCCGGGCCGCCCAGCCGGGCGGCGGGCTGGCGACGGCCGTGGCAGTGGGCGATGGACAGCGGCTGGTCAGCGCGACGGCGACCGGAGTCTTGCGCGGCGAGCTAGGCGAGGGCGCGCCGAGCCGCAGCGGTCCTGCGCCGGTCGCGCGCGAGGCGTTGCTTCCGCGTGCGGTCGAGCCGGCCGAGCCCGATGTGCGTCACGTGCAGGCCATGGCCGTGGCGCAGCAGGGTCTCGGCGCCGCGCGCCAACGCCGCCTGCGCGAGAGCGCGGCGAGTCGCAGCTGGTGGCCCGAGCTCGCGCTCAAGGTCGCCTATGGCGGCGATCGGTCGACGCGCCTCGACTTCGATCAGAGCTTCGTCTCCGGCGCGGCGCGGCAGCTGTTCGATCGCGATCTGGACCGCGGCGACGACTGGGATGCCGCGCTCAGCCTGAGCTGGGACCTGGCGGCGGCGGTGTTCGATCCGCAGGTAATCGATCTCGCGCGCGAGCAGCGCGCCTGGATCGCGCTGCGCGACGACGTGCTCGACGAGATCAATCTTCTCTACTTCGAGCGCCGCCGCGCGCTGCTCGATCTCGGCAGCCAGCCCGATCCCGCGTCACTCGAGGCGGAGCACTTGCGTCTGCGCGTGGGCGAGCTGGCAGCGGGTCTCGATGCCTGGACCGGCGGCAGCTTCAGCCGCGCCCTTGCTCACCCCGATCGCCAACAGGAGTGATTGGATGTCCCTGTCTCGAACTCGAAGCGGGCTCGCCGTGGCGTTGCTCGCGCTGTGCGGGGGAGCGCGCGCGGGCCACGCGCTTCCCGTGATTTCCGAGGTCTTCTACGACGCGTCGGGCTCGGACGACGGCCACTCGTTCGTCGAGCTGTTCGCGGCGGCCGGCAGCGTGCTCGACGGGCTCACGCTCGAGGGCGTCAACGGCGCGGGCGGTGCAGTGGGGCCCGTGGTCGCGCTGTCGGGTGTGGTCGGAGCCGACGGGCTGTTCGTGGTGGCCGACGCCACCGGGATTGGCAGCAGCTTCGTGTCGCACTTCGATCTGCTGGCCAACTTCGACTTCCAGAACGGACCGGACTCGATCGTGCTGCGCTCGCCCGCGGCGGTGCTCGACGCCGTCGGCTACGGGAGCTTCGGGGCGGGCGACGTGTTCGCGGGGGAGGGGAACGCTGCGCCCGATGCGCCCGCGGGCTCGAGTCTGGCGCGGCGCTTCGCCGACCTCGACAGCGATGACAACGCGTTCGATTTCGCGGTGCTGGCCTCGCCCACACCCGGGACGGCCGAGTGGGCGCTGCCCGAGCCGGCGCCCGCGCTGATGCTCGGGGGCGGGCTTGCGGGTCTGCTGGCCTGGAGTCGGCGGCGCGAGCGCCGCGCCTGACCGGACGGCTCCTGATCCTCCCGGCGGCGGTCTGCCGCACAGCGCGGTGGCCCCTCTCCCACCTACCGCCGCCGCCCGGCGTCCCGGAGCTCCGGCTCCGGGGCGCCCTTCCCGAGGCGCGGACCGGCGCCACGCGAGCCGGGATGTAGTGGACTAGCGACAGCCTGGCTCGACGTCCGGGCGGCCGCCCGCGTCCCGATACGCTGGGCCGGGGAGTGGCCACTCCCGTTGCCGCCTTGGTGCGTGTGCGTGACACTGCGCGGCCAGCCAGGTGCGGGACGCGCTGTAAGGGGACACGGCCCGCGATGCAGTCGGGGTTCAATACCAACGTCCGCCATCGTGGCGTGCTGTTCCACGTCCAGACCGAGGACAGTGGACTGTCGCATCCGCACGTGACCACGCTCCTGTTCCAGCGCGGCAACATCATGGCGTCCGAGAAGTGCAGCTATGCCGACGAACTCGGCTCGCCGGAACTCGATGCACGGGTGCGCAGGCTGATGGTGTCGCAGCACAAGGCGATGCTCGAGGGATTGCGCGCGGGCGCACACGACGAGGCGATCGTCATGCGGGGGGGCCCCGGGGCGTTCGATCCAGGAGCGATTGCGGATCTGAGCGACACCGCTGCGACGCTGCCGCCCGAGGCGCCGGCGATGGCAGACGGTGTCTCGCGCGCGGTGACCCCAACGGACCCCCCGCGGCTCGCGCGCGCGTTCGGGGCCGCTGTCGTGAGCGAGCAGCCGCTCGGCCAGGTCGTGCTCGACTACCTCATCGAGAACGCGCGGTTGCGCAAGCAACGGGCGAAGTGAGCCGGCGGGGTCGTCGCGAATCAGTTCCTGGCGGCGACGCAGCCGTTCGAACCTACCATCTCTCGAAGAGCTATCTCGCCGGCCAGTACGCGCTGCACGATCTCACGCTCGAGGTGAAGAAGGGCGAGTTCGTCTTCCTGACCGGGTCGAGTGGCGCGGGCAAGACGACCCTGTTGAAGACCCTGTTCGCCGCCGAGCGCCCCAGCGAGGGGCAGGTGCTGGTGCTCGGGCGGAACGTCGGTCGGCTCAGCGAACCGGGCATCGCGGCCCTGCGGCGGCGCGTCGGTGTCGTGTTCCAGGACTTCAAGCTGCTGACGCGACGCACCATCGAGGAGAACGTGCGACTGGCGCTCGACGTCGTGGGGACGCCGCGTCGCGAGGCCACGGCCAAGGTGTTCCAGCGGCTGAAGCAGGTGGGCCTGCACCATCGGCGCTACCACGAGCCGCTCGCGTTGTCGGGCGGCGAGCAGCAGCGGGTCGCCCTGGCGCGTGCTCTGGCCAACGATCCCGAGATCCTGCTGGCCGACGAGCCGACGGGAAACCTCGATCCGGAGCTCACGATCGAGATCATGGATCTGATCGTTGGGGCCTCGCTGCGGGGCACCACCGTCATCGTCGCGACCCACGACTGGTCGCTGATCGAACGCTATGCGAAGCGCACGCTTCGCCTCGAGGGCGGGCGCCTGGTCGAGGACGCCCGTGCGGGAACTCCGGCGTGAAGCGCGCGGGAGTGATCATTGCCGTGCTCGTGCGCACCGCTGGGCGCGGCCTTCAGGCGAGCCCGCTGCCGAGTGCGCTCGCCAGCGCGACGATCGCGATCGCGTTGATCCTGGTCGGAGCCTTTGCGCTCGTGGTCGGCAACATGGAGGGACTGATCGAGCGCTTCAGCAAGCAGCTGCAGGTGGTCGTCTACCTCGACACCGACCTGTCCACCACGGCGCAGCACGAGCTGCTGCTCCGGGTGGGCGAGCTCCCGGGTGTGGACCACGCCTCCCTGGTAACGCGCGACGAGGCGCTCGAGCGCTTTCGCGCCACGCTGGGCGGGGGTGAGCTGCTCGCTGGCCTCGAACACAACCCGCTGCCGCCTTCTCTCGAGGTCGAGCTCCTGCCCGGGTCCCGCACGGAGCAGGGCATCACCGCGATCGTCTCGACCATCGAGGGGTTCGCGGGCGTGGACGAGCTCGCGCACGGCCAGCAGTGGCTGGCGGGCTACGCGCGGATCGCATCGCTCGCGCGGATGGCTGGCTTCGTGTTCGGCGCGGTGCTCGTCGGGGCGGCGCTGCTGATCGT
This sequence comes from Myxococcota bacterium, assembly GCA_036336835.1. Lineage (GTDB taxonomy): Bacteria > Myxococcota_A > UBA9160 > UBA9160 > UBA4427 > JAYZFK01. The sequence continues at coordinate 3,496 of JAYZFK010000088.1, forward strand.
CGCCAATACGATCCGTCTGGCGGTGTACGTGCGCGAGGACGAGATCGAGATCCTGTCGCTGGTCGGCGCCGGTCGGGTGTTCCAGCGTGGGCCGTTCATCCTCGAGGGCCTCGCGGAGGGCGCGGTCGGAGGGCTGGTGGCGCTCGGTGTGCTGTACGGGGGCTTCCTGATCTTCCTGCCGCGGCTCGAGTTCGGTCTCGCGCTGATGGTCGGGAGCAGTCCCCCGCAGTTCTTCGCCATGGGTCAGGCGGTTGCGTTCGTTGCGATCGCCGCGCTGCTCGGCGGCGCCGGATCGGCCCTCGCGCTGCTCGGTTGGCGTCGATGACGGCCCGCGCGCTCGCTGCTGCGCTGCTCGTGCTGGCAGCGCCGCCGGCAGCTCGGGCCGAGAGTGTCGAGGAGCTCGACGCACTGCGCGATCAGATCGCGGTCAGTCGCGAGCGGGTCGGGCGGCACGAGGCCGCGGAGCGCGACATCTTCGACCAGCTCGATACGATCGACCGCCGGATGGCGGATCTCGGCGGCGCAGTCCGCGCGGCGCGGGCAGACGCGGTCCGCGCCGAAGCTGCGTTGCGCGAGATCGAGAGCGAGACCGCGCGCCTGGCCGGCGAGCTCGAGCGCACGCGCGCCGCCATGGCTCGCCGCGCGGTCGCGCTCTACAAGACCGGCGAGGTGGGCCCGCGCCGGGTGGTGTTCGAGTCGGGCTCGCTGCGCGAGCTGCTCCAGCGCGCCTCCGCGCTGCAGCTGCTGCTGGCCTACGACGCGCAGCTCGTCGAGCGCTACGAGCGCGACGCCCACGCCTACACCGCCGCGCGCACCGATGCGCTGCGCGCGGGCGAGCGACACCGGACCGCGGCGGCGCGCTTGCGCGTGGAGCGGGCGGCGCTCGGGCACGAGCAGGCCGCCAAGCAGACCCTGCTCGCGAGCGTTCGAGTCGATCGCAGGGCCGAGCGCGGGTTGTTGGTCGAGCTCGAGCGCGCCGCTCGCGCGCTCGAGACGACGCTCGCCGAGCTCGGCGACGCCGGCCGCAAGCACGGCCACTGGCTCGACGGGTCCGGCTTCGCCAGCCGGCGCGGCGAGCTGCCGCTACCAGTCGAGGCGCCGATCGCGTCCGGCTTCGGACGCGTGGTGGACGAGGACTTCCTCACGCAGACGGTTCGCAACGGCGTCGACTTCGCCGCGCACGAAGGCGCGAGCGTTCGGGCCACGGCCAGCGCCGAGGTGCGCTTCGCCGGCTGGTTCCGCGGCTACGGAAAGATCGTGATCCTCGACCACGGCGACTCCTACTTCACGGTCTCTGGTCACCTGTCGCAGATCGACGTCGCAGTCGGCGAGCGCGTCAGCGAGGGTGAGACGATCGGCAGCGCGGGCGACACCGGCTCCCTCTCGGGGCCGCGCCTCTACTTCGAGCTGCGCAAGGGGAGCGAGGCGCTCGACCCCGCCGACTGGCTGTCGGCAGATCGTTTGGCCCAGGCTCGCTAAGCTCTGCGGGGCGGCTCGCGGCTGCACTCCAGGTTCCGCCCCTATTTCGACGCGAGGATCCCAGCGACATGAAGACCGCATCCCGCTCCGGCCGATCCAGCCGGGTCCGCCTCCTGTTGACGTTCCTGGGAGGCGTCGCCACCGCGGCGCTCGCAGGGGTCGTGGTCGACGCAAATCGCAGTGAGGCCGCAGACCGCTACCAGGACCTCGGCCTGTTCTCGAGCGTGGTGGATCACGTGCGGCGCCACTACGTCGAGCCGATCGACGAGCACGAGCTGTTGTCGGGTGCGATCCGGGGGATGATGGGCGAGCTCGATCCCCACTCGGCGTTCATGGAGCCGAAGCAGTACAAGGAGATGCAGATCGACACCCGGGGCGAGTTCCACGGCCTGGGCATCGAGATCACCAAGGCGCCGAACAGCTTCGTCGAGGTCGTGTCACCGATCGAGGGCACCCCCGCCGATCGCGCCGGGATCCGCGCGCGCGACCAGATCGTCCGCATCTGTCCGACCGAGCGCCCCGACGAGTGGGAAGAGTCCGAAGAGTGCCGCAGCACCGAGAGGATGACGCTGCCCGAGGCCGTATCGCTGATGCGCGGCAAGAAGGGCACCGAGATCACCGTCCACATCTACCGCGAGGGGTTCGAGGAGCCGCGACCGTACACGGTGGTGCGCGACGTCGTTCAGATCGAGTCGGTGGCGGGCGAGATGCTCGAGCCCGGCTACGGCTATCTGCGCATTCGCCAGTTCCAGGAGCGCACCGCCGCGGATCTGGAGGATGAGCTGGAGCGCTTCGCCAAGGAGGCGCCCGATGGGCTCTCGGGTGTCGTGCTCGACCTGCGCGACAATCCGGGAGGCCTGCTCGACCAGGGCGTGCGCGTCGCCAACCTGTGGTTGGACGACGGGCTGATCGTCTACACGCAGGGCCGCGACGACTCCCAGCGACAGGACTTCCGCGCCCATGCCGCGGGCACGCAGCCGAGCTATCCGCTCGTGGTGATCGTGAACGAGGGCAGCGCGAGCGCTTCCGAAATCGTCGCGGGTGCGCTGCAGGATCAGCAGCGCGCGCTGGTGCTCGGCGTGGCGACGTTCGGCAAGGGCTCGGTCCAGACCGTGTATCCGATTGGCCGGCGCTACGGGTTGCGGCTGACCACGGCGCTCTACTACACGCCCTCGGGCCGGTCGATCCAGGAGGTCGGCATCGAGCCCGATATCGAGGTGCGGCCGCAGGCGCGCCGTGCACCGGGCGCCGCGCCGCGCCGCGTTCGCGAGCGCGATCTACACGGCCACTTCACGCACGAAGAGGCCGAGCCAGACGAAGCGGACGAGCTGGACGAGCCGGAGGGCGAGGACGAGGCACGCGACCAGCCGGCGGAGGGCGACGGCTCCAGTCGCAGAGAAGATCTGCAGGTGAGGCGCGCGCTCGAGGTGCTGAAGAGCTGGACCTACTTCGAGCGGCTTCGTTCGGACGAGCCCGAACCGATCCTCGCCGCCGAAGCCCCGTCGCCGACCGACTAGTGGATCACCCGGAGCTGCCGCTCGAGGAGCGTCCCGCCGACTCCACGGGTTCGTCCGAGCGGCGCGTCTACGGGGTCGGCGACCTGCTGCGCGGCCTGCGTGCGCTGATCGAGGACTCGGTGGGGCGCGTGTGGGTGGCGGGCGAGACCAGCAACCTGTTCGTCGCGCGCACCGGTCACCACTACTTCACGCTCAAGGACGCCGACGGGCAGATTCGCTGCGCGCTGTTTCGCAACGATGCGAGCCGGCTGCCGTTCGAGCTGGAGGACGGCCTCGATCTGCTGCTGCTGGCCGAGCCGTCGATCTACGAGGCGCGCGGCGAGCTGCAGCTGGTCGTTCGGGAGGTCGAGCCGCGCGGCCAGGGCGCGCTGCAGCTGGCGTACGAGCAGCTGCACCGCCGGCTCGAAGCGGAAGGCCTGTTCGACGAGTCGCGCAAGCGCGCGCTGCCCGAGCACCCGCGGCGCGTCGGCATCGTGACCTCGCCCGCCGGTGCCGCGATCCGCGACGTGATCCAGCTCACTGGGCGTCGGTCGCCGGCGACTCCGCTGTTGATTGCACCGACCCGCGTGCAAGGCGACGGCGCCGAGCTCGAGATCGCGGCGGCGTTGCGCGACGTCGTCCGCGCGCGCGACGTGGACCTCGTGCTGCTCGTGCGCGGCGGGGGCTCGCTGGAAGATCTCTGGTGCTTCAACACCGAGCCGGTGGTGCGTGCGATCGCTGCGTGCCCAGTTCCCGTGATCTCGGGCGTGGGGCACGAGACGGACTTCACGCTCGCCGACTTCGCTGCCGACCAGCGTGCGGCCACACCGTCGGCTGCCGCGATGCTCGCGGTGGCGGACCGCAGCGCCCTGCGCGAGCGGCTCGTGAGCGGCTGGGGTCGACTCTCGCGCGCGGCCGAAGCCGCGCTCGGCGATCGAATCGACCGGCTCGAGCGCGCGCGGGGAGCACTGCGGGTGCTGGCACCGAGCGCTCGGCTGCGGCTGCAGCGGGACCGGCTGCGGGCCGTGCTGCGCGCGCTGCTGCGCGCGGTGACGACCACCTCGCAGGCCCGACGGGCGCGCTTCCTTCGGGCCGCCGAGCGGCTCTCGACCGAGCGGCCCCGCACACAGGCCGCGTGGTTGAGGCTGCGCGCCCTGGCGGCTGCCCTGGCGCGCTCGGCGGCGCATGCCACGGACGGTCCGCGAGCCCGGCTTTCGCGGCTCGCCGCCCAGCTCGAATCGCTGTCGCCGCTGGCCGTGCTGGGCCGCGGCTATGCCGTCGCGCGCCGCGCCGACGACGGTCGGATCGTGCGCGAAGCACGGGACGTCGCCCCGGGCGACGCTCTCACGGTGCGCGTTGCGCGCGCGCGCATCGAGGCGTCGGTCGAGCGCGTCGAGCCCACCGACGACTGACGCAGTCGGCTCCCGAATCTCGAATCCTGAATCTGGACTCGGAGGGCCTACACCGGCGGGCCGATCCGATAGCGACGGATCTCGGGCATGCGCCGGTTCACGATCCCCAGAGCTCCGAGGCAGGCGATCCCACCCGCGACCACCGAGAAGGTCGCGCTGGTCAGCGCGGCGAGGAAGCCCGACTCCGCGGCGCCGAGCTGGTTGCTCGCGCCGATGAAGATCATGTTGACCGAGTTGACGCGGCCGCGAAGCCGATCGGGCGTCGAGAGCTGCAAGATGATCGATCGGGCCACCATGCTCACCTGATCGGCCATGCCGGCGAGCACGAAGGCTGCGACCGAGAGCGCAAACGAGCGCGACAGCCCGAACACGATCGTCGCGGCGCCGAAGATCGCCACCGAGAAGAGCAGCGCGCGACCCGGGCGCGCGATCGGGGGCAGCAGGAGCAGGAGCCCCGCCATCGCCATCGTGCCGATCTGCATCGAGGCACTGAGCAGTCCGTAGCCGACTTCGCCGACGCCCAGGATCTCGTCGGCGTAGACGGGCAGCATCGCGGTCGCGCCGGCGAAGATGACGGCAAACATGTCGAGCGTCATCGATCCGAGGATCGCTGGCTGCCGGCGCACGAAGCCGACTCCTTCGCGGATCGCGGCCAACGAGACGGCCTGGGCCCGGTCGCGCTCGGCGGCGGGGATGCGGACCGTCGACAGCAGGAGGAGTGAGGTCGCCAGGCACAGTCCAGTGAGCCCGTACGCCGCAGGGATGCCGAAGCTTCCGGTCGTCGCGCCCATCAGCACCGGCCCGCTCACACTGGCCACGTTGCGCACGTTTGCGCTGACCACGGTCGCCGATGCAAAGAGCTCACGCGGTACGAGGCCGGGCAGGATCGAAGCCCCCGCAGGGTTCTCGAACGAGCTCGCGGTCGCGAGCACGAAGGCGGCAGCTAGCACGCTCTCGCGCTCGAACGCCAGCCCGCTGCCAGAGGTGAAGGCAAGGGCGAGCGCCCCGAGCAGGGAGATCGCCTGGGTCGTCAGCACGATCGCGCGCCGGTCGTGCGCGTCCGCGAAGGCACCGGCATAGAGCGAGACCGGGATCACGGGCAGGAACTCGACGGCGCCGATCACGCCGAGCCAGAAGTACGAGCCGGTCAGCTTCCAGAGGTGCCAGGCGATCGTTGCGTGGAGCAGCGAGCGGGCGAGGCTCGAGAAGAAGCGCGACCCGAGATACGAGCGAACCGACGGCACCCGCAGCACGGCACGCGTCGTCGAGCTCGATCGGCCCCGGCCCGAGGATTCCGCCACCCGGGCACACTAACGAGTCCGCGCTGAGACGGCACGCGGGCGCGTGCTACAGAACCGGCCTAGCAACTCGGTGCGGGTACGAAGTCGATCTCGATCGGTGGGCTTCGTGCCCCGACATCGGTCGAGATCGTCGAGGAGGTCGTCGTGTGGGACGGGCTCTGGGAGGAAGGCGGTCGCCCCTGCTCGAAGAACGAGCGGACGTTCCGGACGCCGCCCTTCCGGGGATCCGGAGGACCTTCTGGAGGGGCAGACGCGCTCGCGAGGTCAACCCATACCCAGGGTCCAGATGTTCGCGCGGCGGAGTTGTGGACGCAGGTGCATCGACGAGCGTTCAGCCTCTCGATGCGATCGCCCAGGGTCGGGACCAGGTTTCCAGCGCGGATCAGGTCTTGATCGGCAGTCGTGTTCTGCCAAGCTTGGGGCATGCAGTCCAATCCTGGTGTTCGGCGACTGGCATCTCGCTTCTTGCTGGTCGTGTCGCATCTGTGTTGTTCCGTCCTCGCCGTCGCTTGCGGCGACGACTCATCGCCGGGTGCGAATCGGCGCATCGATGATCGGCAACCAGAGGCCGCTACCGACGCTGGGTCGCTGCCTGAAGTCGATCCCGAGGAAGTCGCAGAGCTCCGAGCGCTCGGTTATGTGGAGGTGGGTAGCCCGCTAGATCCGCAGGTCGTCACCGGCGTCCAGGTCTATGACCCGAAGCTCGCAGCGCACGGCCTGAACCTCTTCACGAACTCGAGGCCCTGCTCGGCTCAGCTGATCGATATGGATGGTTCCGTGCTCCACTCGTGGTCGTACGAGCCGTGTCGCAACTGGGCCAACGCGATCCTCCTTCCGAACGGCGACCTCGTCGTTGCGGGGCGGGTACCGAACCGGCTGAACAAGGGCATGCGAGATGACTCCCGCTTTCTACTGAGGCTGGCTTGGGACGGCTCGGTCCGGTGGAAGCGGTCGATTGCCGCCCACCACGATCTCGACCGGAATCCTTCCGGCCAACTCCACACGCTCACCTATGCCCCCAGCATGCGACGACCCGAGATCGCCGGAGACGCGCCCGCCTGGAATGACTCGATGACGCTTCTGGCCGATGACGGGACTAAAATCGAAGAGGCGACGATATGGGAGTTCTACGAATCATCGCCCGAAGTCGTCACTCTCGGGCCCGTGCGATCGAAGCGGACGAGTGATGGTGAAGAGGTCGATCTCTTTCACCTCAATTCGATCGAGTGGATGAGGTATCCGGAGCTGGCCGAAGCGAACGAGATCTACAGTCTCGAGAACATACTAGTTTGCCTCCGGAACCAGGACGCCGTGGCAATCCTCGACTGGCCTGCACGGAAGATCGTCTGGGCCTGGGGGCATGGCCAGCTCTCAGGGCCTCACGACGCGACATTACTACCGAGCGGCAACATCTTGATCTTCGACAATGGCCTTGGAAGGAACTGGTCGCGTGTCGTCGAGGTCGATCCCCGCCGGGATCGGATCGTCTGGGAGTACCGAGCGGCCCATCCCGAAGATTTCTACACCCCCACGCGAGGTGCCAGCCAGCGTTTGAGCAACGGAAACACGTTGATCACGGAATCGGACGACGGCGTCGCCTTCGAGGTTACCGCGAGCGGTGAGACCGTCTGGCGGTTCCAGAATCCGACTCTGTCGAAAGACAGGGAGCCCAGCGTGATCGTGCGGATGCGAAGACTCGAGGGGTTGAGCTTCGAAGAGCTGTCACGAGCCCTCGCATCGAATGATGACTCCCGAATCCGCTTCGACTGATCCTCTTCCGCTGCCCGAGCCGGCGCGCTCAACCCGGTAGACTCGAGAGGTCGCGCCTACTGCGGGCCGATGCGAATCTTCGAGATCCGCTCAACGTTGACGCCAGCCGAGCTCAGCACTGTCCAGACGCCGGTGGGACTGCGCGCCTCGTGATTGGCCGCCACCACGTAGCCGGTGAGCGCGAAAGAAAGCAGCAACCCCAGACCGGTAGCGACCCGCACGGCGGCATCCCGACGCAGTTCCACCACGAGCAAGACCATCGTGAAGACGAGGAAGATGCTCAGATGGCTAAAGAGATCCCAATCCTGGGCGTATCCGAGGCCGGGCTCCCATGTCCAGGCGTAGATCGAATAGGGGATCGTCAGCGCGAGCAGGAGGCGTCCGTTAGGCGAGAGCAGGGCATCGCGCGCATCTCGCCCGCCACGGACCAGGGCGGTGGTTATTCCCGCGATGGCAATGGGAGAGTAGAGAAGCAAGAGAGCTGCCATTCCCTTCCAGTGGCCTCCAGAAAAAATTTCAGCCAGCGTCAGGAATCCCTTGTCGTTACCGCCACCAAGTGCGTTCCCTACACCGTAGTATCGCTTCGAGAAACGGCCGTCGATTCCATCTTGGATGAGGTTGAGCACGTTGGCGTCGTAGTAGAGCGTCAAGATTGCCGCCCAAATCAACAGGTTGGGTACGCCAAAGCTCGTGACGCCGGCGGCGAAATCCCGCAGTCGGCTGTTGGGCGCGACTTCCCGCTGCGGCTTGATCCACGGAAGCGCAAGCAGGGAAGGCACTAGCCAGGCTGCCATGAGATGCGTGGCTGCGGTCAAAGCGAGCACCAGTGCAGCGCCGATGATCGATGCGTCTCCCCGCAGATACCGAAGCGCGTAGTAGAGATACGCGAAGCAGCCCAGCGACATGATCGAGTAGTGTTCGAGGTGGCCGAAGAAGACTCCGCTCACGCCGTAGGACCCAAGGAGCGCGAGCATGCCGAAGACCTGGAACCGAGTCTGGGAAGTCAGCACACCCAGCGCCGCCCAGGCGTAGGACATGGAGAGCCCCCCCATTACGCAACTCGTCGCGGCGAGGACGTCCCGCGCGGAAACGCCACAAGAGCGCAACGCCAGGTAGGGGATCTGATAGATCACGAGAGAGATGGGCTCACGCAGGCGATACCAAAGGCCCCCTTCGAGGTATCGGATCCAAGCCTGCCAGTCTCCCGAGAAAGAGTTCTCGCGAAAGATCCAGAAGAGGACAGTAGAACTCAGAACGATGAGCGGATACGTACCAAGTCGCAGCATGCTCACGGCGCCACTCGAATCGGAATCAGTGCGGTCCCGCAGTCTCTTTGCTCGGATCGATTGGAGCTGACGGGGCTCGTGTTCTCGGGGCACGTCCACTGCCAGTGGGTCCTACCGGTAGCGTAAGAGTGTCGGGCCTCCTTGGCGAGCGCATCAGCGTCCGCACCGTGAGGTTCGGATGGCAGCAGTGCCACGTCGTGGGGATCCCCGAGCACGAACACTGTGCCGAGCGAGCGACCTAGAACGGGCAGCCTGGCACTGAGACGAATCAGAGAGGAACGCAAGACGACTCCGCTTGACGAGAATATAGGAGCGTGATGCTAATCAGCACGGCAGCGATCGTCCTGTCGCTCGCGGATCCCGTGCACCCGATTTCTGGGGTCCAGAGCCCGAGGCGGAGCTCCAGCGCAATGCTTCCCGTCCCCGAGCTGGCCCGAAAACCGTCTCTGTCGCGTGGAGTTGCATCGGACCCGTGGCGGGTGGGCGGACTGCCGCGCGCTGCTAGCCTCACGGGTCATGCCCAGGGCCAGTAGCAAGCGCGACGACACCGCGGCGAGCGAGCCGGACGCGCTGCCGTTCGAGCAGGCGATCGAGCGGCTCGAAGCGCTGGTCGAGCGGCTCGAAGATGGCGAGCTCGATCTCGAGGCCTCGCTGTCGGCCTTCGAGGAAGGGGTCGCGCTATCCAGGCGCTGTGCCGGTCAGCTCGACGCGGCCGAGCGGCGCATCGAGATCCTGGTGAAGGAGGGAGGCGAGACGCTCGCTCGACCGTTCGACGAAGTGGCTGACGACGAGGAGGCGGGCTGATGGACCTGCCCGGCTACCTCGCCGAGCGGGTGCCGCTGGTCGATGCGGCGCTGGAGAGCCTGCTGCCGCCGGTCGATCGGCCCCCTCGCGCGCTGCACGCGGCCATGCGCCATCTGATCTTCCCCGGCGGCAAGCGGCTGCGGCCGGCGCTGTGCTTTGCAACGGCCGAGGCGCTCGGGCGCCGGCCCGAGGTGGCCCTGCCGGCAGCAGCGGCGGTCGAGCTGATCCACAGCTACTCGCTGATCCACGACGACCTCCCGTGCATGGACGACGACGCCCTGCGGCGCGGCCGGCCGTCGGTCCACGTCGCCTTCGGCGAGTCCACGGCCGTGCTGGCGGGCGATGCGCTCCAGGCACTCGCTTTCGAAGCCCTGGGCGATCGCGCGGCGGATGCCGCGAGCGCCGTCGGGTGCCTGCGCGAGCTCGCCGGCGCCGCGGGGGCGTCCGGGCTGGTCGGCGGCCAGGTCGACGATCTCGCCGTCGAGCGCGGCGACGGCGAGCCGGCGACGCAGCTCGCGGGGCGCATCGAGTCCGTGCACCAGCGCAAGTCGGCGCGGCTGATCGCGGCGGCGATGGCCTGCAGCGCCCGCCTGGCGGGGGCCGACGAACCGGCGATCGACCGGCTGCGCGCCGCGGGAGGCGAGTTGGGCGTGGCGTTCCAGATTGCCGATGATTGGCTGGATCGCGAGCGGGACGAGACCTGCTCGCTGGTGCGTGCGGTGGGTGCTGATGGCTCGCGCGAGCGAGCAGAGGGGTTGCTGGCCTCGGCGCTCGGGCGGCTCGAAGCGCTGGGCGACGCGGCCGAGCCGCTGCGCGAGCTGATGCGCTTTGCGGTGCGCCGCAGCAGCTGAGACCGGTTTCGTCAGCTCTGGTCGGGAGGGAACAATGAGTGAAGAGCGATTGCTCCACGGGATCGGGTGTCCCGCGGATCTTCGAGCACTACCCCGCGAGCAGCTCGAAGGGATCACGGCCGAACTCCGCGCCGAGATCCTCGAGCGCATCTCGCAGACCGGCGGACACCTGGCTTCGAGTCTCGGCGCGGTCGAGCTGATCACGGCGATCCACTACGTCTTCGATACGCCGACCGATCGCCTCGTGCTCGACGTCGGTCACCAGGGCTATCCGCACAAGATGCTGACCGGGCGCCGCGAGCAGTTCGATTCGATCGGCAAGCAGGGCGGCATCGCCAAATTCCTGCGGCGCAGCGAGAGCGAGTACGACCACTTCGGCGCCGGCCACGCCGGGACGTCGATCTCGGCCGCGCTCGGGATGGCGCGCGCCAAGTATCACCGCGGCGACCCCGGCTACACGATCGCCTTGATCGGCGACGGTGCGATGACCGCGGGCATGGCCTTCGAGGCGATGAACCACGCCGGCCACCTCCAGGAGGGGCGGCTCGTCGTCGTGCTGAATGACAACGAGATGTCGATCGACCCGAACGTCGGCGCCATGTCGTCGTACCTGTCGCGCAAGCTGTCGGCGCCGATGGTGCGGCGCATGAAGCACTGGGCGCGCGATTTTCTCGGCTCGCTGCCGGGTGACATGGTGCACTGGGCGCGCAAGGCCGAGGAGTCGCTCAAGGTCTTCTTCTCACCGGGGCTGCTGTTCGAGGCGCTCAACTTCAAGTACGTCGGTCCCATCCAGGGACACCGGATGGACGTCGTGCTCGAGACCTTCGAGAACGTGAAGAAGATGCTCGAGGAGGGCGACGGTCCGATCCTGGTGCACGCGATCACCGAAAAGGGCCACGGCTACGATCCGGCCGAGCGCGATCCGCTCAAGTACCACGGCGTCACCACCTTCGATGTCGGCTCGGGCGAGTTCGCACCCAAGAGGCCCGGGCCGCCGTCCTACACCGGCGTGTTCGCCGATACGCTGATCGAGCTCGCGCGCGACGACGAGCGCATCGTCGCGATCACGGCGGCAATGGGACCGGGTACCGGCCTCGACAAGTTCCAGCGCAAGTTCCCGAAGCGCTTCTACGACGTCGGGATTGCCGAGCAGCACGGGGTGACCTTTGCGGCAGGACTCGCGACCGAGGGGATGAAGCCCGTCGCGGCGATCTACTCGACGTTCCTGCAGCGGGCCTACGACCAGGTGGTCCACGACGTGTGTCTCCAGAATCTCGACGTCACCTTCGCGCTCGACCGAGCCGGGCTGGTCGGGGCCGACGGGGCGACCCACCAGGGCCTGTTCGACTTCGCGTACTTCCGCACGCTGCCCAACACGGTGGTGATGGCGCCCAAGGACGAGAACGAGCTGCGCCACCTGCTGAAGACCGCGATCGACTATCCCGGTCCCGCGGCCGTGCGCTATCCGCGCGGCAACGGCGAGGGGGTCCCGCTCGATCCCGACCTGAAGGCGATTCCGCTGGGCGAAGCCGAGCTGCTGACCGACGGCGACGACCTGGCGATCGTCGCGATCGGTGCGCTGGTGCACCCGGCGCTCGAAGCCGCAGCCGAGCTGGCGAGCCGCGGCGTCTCGGCCGCGGTGTTGAACGCGCGCTTCGTGAAGCCGCTCGACACCGGTCGGCTGCTGCCGTTGGCGCGTCGCTGTGGAGCCGTGGTGACAGTGGAGGAGCACAGCGGGATGGGAGGCTTCGGCGCTGCCGTGCTCGAGGCGCTGGCCGAGGGTGGCGTCAACGTTCCCACCCGCGTGATCGCGGCGCCCGACCGGCTGCACGAACACGGCACCGCGCGGGCCGACCTCGGCCTCGATACCGAGAACATCGCACGCGTTGGCGAAGAGCTGGTGCGCGGCCGGGCGACTCGCTGAGAGGCGAGCGGTTGGATCAGCGGCTGGTCGCCGACGGACTGGCCGAGTCGCGCGCGCGGGCCCAGGCCCTGATCATGGCCGGCGTCGTGCTGGTCGACGATCTGCCGGTCGACAAGGCGGGAGCCCGCGTTCTGCCCGAAGCCCGGGTGAGGCTGCGCGCGGCGCCGGCGCGATTCGTCTCCCGCGGCGGCGACAAGCTCGCCGGGGCGCTCGACGATCTGGCGGTCGATCCCGCGGGCTGGCGTTGCCTCGACGTCGGCGCTTCGACCGGTGGCTTCACCGATTGCCTGCTGCAGTGCGGTGCGGCGGCGGTCGTTGCCGTTGACGTCGGCTACGGCCAGCTCCACCCCCGGCTGCGCGACGACCCGCGCGTGCGGGTCCACGAGCGGACGAACGCGCGCGAGCTCGCACCCGAGCACGTCGCCCAGCTCGACGGCTCGGTCGATCTGGTCGTGATCGACGCATCGTTCATCTCGCTGCGCCTGCTGCTCCCGGCAGTGGCGGCCGTGGCCCCGCACGCCCGGGTGATCGCGCTGGTCAAGCCTCAGTTCGAGGTCGGGCGCGACCGGGTGGGGAAGGGCGGCGTGGTGCGCGACGACGCCGACCGCCAGGCAGCGGTCGAGCAGGTGGCCGGCAGCGCGGCCCGGCTGGGATACGCCGTGGTCGGGCAGGTGGACAGCCGTCTTCCGGGCCCCAAGGGGAACCGCGAGATCTTTCTCCACCTCGGGCGCTCTGGAGCCGATAGCGTTGGCGAGAGCGAGATTTCGGGGTAGCCCGGCCTCAGGGTGGGGCTTGACGCGTGCCCGGCCCGTCCTACTTTGGGTCTTCTCACGCCCGGCACTCCGGGGAAGGCAAGCAAATGTCCCTGATCGACGTGACCGAGGCCGCGGGCGAGCGGATTGCCCAGCTCCTCGACGAGGACGGCAAGGTGGAGACCCATGGCCTGCGCATGAAGGTGATCGGGGGCGGCTGCTCCGGACTCCAGTATCAGCTGTCGTTCGATGATCAGGCCCGCGACACGGACAACGACTTCGAGGCGACGGGCGTCCGGCTGATCGTCGACGAGAAGAGTGCTCTCTATCTGGTAGGTTGCCGACTCGATTTCGTGGATACCTTGCAGGAATCCGGGTTCAAGATCGACAACCCGAACGCCTCGAACACCTGCGGCTGCGGCCAGTCCTTCTCGGCCTGAGCCGCGCCCCGGGAGGTGGATGCCTCCTCGACCTGCTCTCTATCTCGACCATCACGCCACCACCCCGCTCGACGATCGCGTGCTCGAGGCGATGCTCCCCTACCTGACCGAGGACTTCGGCAACGCGGCCAGCCGCAGCCACGTGTTCGGCTGGCGGGCCGAGGCGGCAGTCGAGCAGGCGCGAGAGTCGATCGCCGCTGCCCTCGGTGCCGAGCCTCGCGAGGTCGTCTTCACCAGCGGTGCCACCGAGGCCAACAACCTGGCCCTGCTCGGGGCCGGCCGGCAGCGTGGCCGCAGCCGCGGCCGGAAGCGCATGGTTGCCCTGGCGACCGAGCACCCGGCCGTGCTCGATCCGCTCGCAGCGCTGGGTCGCGAGGGGCACGACGTCGAGATCGTGCCGGTCGAGCCCGACGGCCTGGTCGATCTCGAGCGGCTGCACGCCGCCGTCGACGACCGAACCGCGGTCGTCTCCGCGATGGCCGCCAACAACGAGATCGGGGTGCTGCAGCCGCTGGCCGAGATCGGAGCGATTGCCCGCGAGGCGGGGGCCTGGTTTCACAGCGACGCTGCGCAGGCGGCCGGCCGCCTCGCGTTGCGCGTCGACCGGGAGCCGATCGATCTGCTCTCCCTCTCGGGCCACAAGCTCTATGGACCCAAGGGTGTGGGCGCCTTGTTCGTGCGAGCCCGCGGGCCGCGCGTCGTGCTCGAGCCGATTCTCTATGGCGGTGGTCACGAGCGGGGCCTGCGCTCCGGGACACTGCCGGTGGCCTTGATCGTTGGATTGGCAAAGGCCCTCGCGCTCGCCCTGCTCGAGCGCGAGACGGAGTGGGCGCGGTTGGCCGGCCTGCGCGACCGGCTGTGGCGGCGCCTGTCGAGTGAGCTCGAGGGTGTTCGCTGCAATGGTAGTCGGGCGCAGAGGCTCCCGGGCAACCTGAACGTCTCGTTCGAGGACGTGGAGATCGACAAGCTCCTGCTGGCGCTGCCGGACCTCGCGCTCTCGACCGGCTCGGCTTGCAGCTCGGCCACGCCAGAGCCGAGTCACGTGCTGCTGGCGCTGGGGCTGACCGAGCCACTGGCGCGAGCGTCGCTGCGTTTCGGTCTCGGCCGGAGCACGACGGCCGCCGATCTGGATTTTGCCGCGGACCGCGTGGTCGAGGCGGTTCGCACGCAGCGCGGCCGATAGCGCTACCCTGCGAGCCCTCGGTGGGAGGCACTTGGCAGCGAGGCACGAGGAAGCGGCCGGGGAGAGGCCGAGCAACATCACCCGCCACCAAGGCAAGGTCGCACGCGATCGGCTGGGTGAGAGCCGGGACGGCGGTGGTTTCATCGAGTCCCTCATAGCCGCGAGCGTCGAGACCTGCGAAGGGCGCGGGGTCAAGAGTCGGGATGCGAAGGCGCGCAAGAGCGAGACTCCTGAGCTCACCAGCGCCTCTCTCGAGAGTTGGTCATCTCGGTCGAGCCGGCTGGGCGGCCGATGTGGGGAGACGGTGACGAGCCAGCGAGCCACGAAATACAGCTCGGGCATTGGGCGGACGTGCCGCGCGCTTGCTGCGCTCGCGGGGCTCGGGCTTGCGGCCTGCGCGAGCGTGACTCCGGATTCCGGGGTGGCCCCGCGACTGCGCGTCCAGCCCGACGCGCCGCCCGACTTCGACGTGCTCGTCGGGGAGTTCGCGGCGCGCGATGGCAACCTGCTGGAGGCGCGCAACGCCTTCCTGCGGGCGGTGGAGAAGGACCCGGACTCGGCGTATCTGCACTTGCGCGTTGCGATGCTGTCGTCGCGGATCGAGGACGTCGAGCTCGCGCGCGCCCACGCCGAGCGCGCGGTTGCACTCGATGCCGAGGACGAGTCGGCCCGCATTCTGCTGGCTCGCTTGCTGCGCCACGAGGGCGACGTCGTGGGTGTCGAGCGCGTCCTGCGGGGCGACGACGGCGCGCCCGTCTCGTTGCGCGCGGGCGTGTTGCTGATCCAGCTGATGGTCGAGAACCGACGGCGCGCCGAGGCACTTGGAACGGCATCGGCGCTGGTCGAGGCCTATCCCGACGACATCGGCGCCTACTACGCGTTGGCCAGCGTCCACGAGGACGCCGGCGACCGCGCGCGGGTCGAGGCGGTGGTGCTGCGGGCCAGCTCGGCTTTCCCGGACCAGGTCGCCCTCTACACGCGGCTGGCCCAGATGCGCCGGGCCGGCGGTGACATCGACGGCGAGATCGCCGCCTATCGACTGCTGCTCGAGCGGCAACCGGATCACCTCGGGACGCTGCGCATGCTGGCCGAGCTGCTGGTCAAGCAGCAGGATCCCGAGGGCGCGATCCGCGTCTACGAGCAGGCGCTTGGCCACTACCCCGGCGAGCTGGTGCTGCTCCAGCCATTGATCGGCCTCGATATCCAGCAGGGCAACCTCGAGCACGCGTCTGCGAGGCTCGAGGGGATCGTGCGGCAGCGGCCGCAAGACTACGAGCTGGTCTACATGCTGGGCCTGGTGCTGCTCGAGCGCGGCGAGTCCGACCAGGGGATTGCGGCGCTCGAGCGGATCCCGGCGTACCACGAAGCCTATCGCGATGCGCGGATCCGCATCGTTCAGCTGTACGAGGAGCGCGCTGAGCTCGACCGCGCGCTCGCCGTCCTCGAACAGCTGCGGATCGTGCACCCCGATCAACGCTTCGACTTTCACGCGGCCGGGCTGCGGGTGCGCAATGGCGACTTCGAGGGCGGCGTGGCGCTGGTGCGCGAGCACATCGAGGCAAATCCCGACGACCCGGAAGCGCTCTACCAGATGGGGCTCGTCCACGACACCGCGAAGCGGCGCGACGACGCGATCGGCTGGATGCGCGCGTCGCTCGAGAAGGATCCGGAGAACGCGCACGCGCTCAACTACATCGGCTACACGCTCGCCGAGCGCGGCCAGGATCTGGACGAGGCCGAGGCGCTGATCAAGCGCGCCCTCGAGCTCGAGCCCGAGGACGGCTACATCATCGATAGCCTGGGCTGGGTCTACTACATGCGCGCCTTGCCGCTGGTCGAAGACGGGCACGCCGAGGACGCCCAGGGCTGGGTCGATCGGTCGCTTGAAACGCTCGAGCGAGCCGCGGCGCTCTCGGGCGGCGACCCGGTGATCTCGGAACACCTCGGTGACGTCCACCTGCTGGTGGGCGACCGGCAGCGGGCGCTTGGCTTCTACGAGCAGGCTGTCGACCTCGACCCTCGGCCCGACGAGCAGCCGGACCTGCTGGACAAGCTCGAGGCACTGCGCGCCGAGCTCGGCGGCACGTGAGCCTCGCCTGGCGCGCGTCGGCCGCGCTGGCGGCGGCGCTGCTGTCGGCATGTCAGTCGGTAGTCCGCGTCGATCCCGGTTCGCCGATCGCGCTCGACGACCCGCGCGCCGTCGAGCGGCTCGACGCCTTCCGCGAGCAGGCCGCTCGGCGGACCTCGCTGCGCGCCGCAGCGCGGCTATCGCTGGTCGCACCTGGGCTCGAGCTGTCTCGGCCGCAGCGGCTCGCGGTGCAGCGGCCGGCCAGCTTGAGGATCGAGGTGCTGGGGCTGTTCGACCAGGTTGCGGGGATCGTCGTGACCGACGGGACCGAGTTCGCGTTCGTCGATCTCGCGTCGGATGTGCGCGACGCCGGCCCGGTGCACGACGATCTGCTGTGGCGCACGGCGCGAGTCGATCTGACTCCGTCCGATGCGGTCGCCCTGCTGCTCGGCGTGCCACGGCTTGCTGCGCGGGCCGAGGTCGTCGCGGTCCGGCAGTTCGAAGACGGCGGGATTGGTGTTGCCACCCGTGCCGAACACGCGGTGCGCACGCGCTGGCACGAGTGGGACGCCGCGGGTCGACTGCGCGGAGCGGCGTTGCGCGAGCCGGATGGCAGCGCGGTCTGGCGCGCCCGCTTCTCGAACTGGCACAGGGTTGGACGGTACACCTTCGCCCATCGCGTCGAGCTCGAGTTCCCGCGCGTGGACGCCAAGGCGAGCATTCTCTTCCGGGCGGTCGAGCCCAACCCGATCCTGTCGCCGGGAGTTTTCGTGCTACAAGTACCACCCGGGGGGTAGTGGCGCCGTGCAGCCCAGGAGCGGCCTCATCACAGTCGCGCTCGCGCTGCTGGCCGGCATCCTCGTCCTCCTCCTCTTCCAGTCCTTTCAACTCTCCAACCTGGAGGAGAGGCTGATCCTGCAGGCGCGCCAGCTGCAGGCGCTCGGTGACTCGAGCGACCGGCTGGATGCGCGCGTCGATGCGCTGGCCCAGAGCGGTGGGGTCGTCCGCGGAGAGGGCGTCCAACGCGATGCGTACGCGGACGTCGAGGTGCTGTTCCCCGAGCGTCCCAATCTTCTACAGCCCGACGACTTCTCGATCGCGAACCCGGACGCGCCGCAGGACCAGACACTGGTGCGCGGCTGGGCGAGCGGGGATCCCAACAGCTTCAACCCGCTCTCCCAGAACGACGCCGCGGTTGCCTACGGGATCGAGCACTACGTGCTCGAGGCCCTGGCACAGCGCTCGCGCTGGACCGATCCCGATCGTTTCGTGAGCCAGCTCGCATGGCGCGTCAGCTCCAGCGACGACTACCGCGAGTTTGTGATCTATCTGCGGCGGGGTGTGAAGTGGCACGTTCCCGGAGGGGTCGACCTGCCGGATCCGAAGTTCGCGTGGCTGCGCGGGGTCCATGAGCTGACGGCGCGCGACGTGCTGTTCACCTTCGAGCTCGCGACCAACGCCCAGGTCGAGAGCACGTGGAAGAGCTTCTTCCTCGGCCTCGAGAGCGTGGAGGCGCTCGACGACTACACCGTGCGGGTACGTTGGAAGGACTCGCTTTACACCAACTTCACGACGACCGTAGGCTTCCCGATCCTGCCCGAGTTCCTGTGGGCCCACGACGAGCACGGGGAGCGGTTCCCAGACGAGACGCTCGGTGTGCGCATCAATCAGCACTGGTACGGGCATCGTGGCACCATCGGAACTGGGCCCTATCGCATGGCGGGCTACGAGCCGGGAGCGCGGATCCAGCTCGAGCGAAACCAGGACTACTGGGGTCCGAAGCCGCCAATCAAGCGGATCCAGTACCCGATCTACACGGATCCCAACCGCACGCTGCTGATGCTCAAGGCGCACGAGATCCACGCCGGCGGACTGCGTGCCTCGGAGTATCGCGACGAGGTGCTGAAGTGGGAGGACGTTCCCGAGGAACGCTGGCCCGACTCGCCGTTCCTCAACGGAGACATCGAGTGTGTGAGGCTCCGCCGCTTTGCATACTCGTTCATCGGTTGGAACGCGGACAAGCGCCTGTTCGCGGATGCGCGCGTTCGAACGGCGATGACCCAGGCGTTCAATCGCCGGCAGATCATCGACGACATCTACCTCGGCCTGGGCGAGATCGCGATCGGTCCCTTCAACCCCGACACACCGTTCAACGATCTCGACGTCCCGGATCTGCCCTTCGACCTCGCGGCGGCGAGCGCGCTGCTGGCGGAGGCGGGTTGGTCCGACTCGGATTCTGACGGGCTACTCGACAAGGATCTCGACGGCGATGGAACGCGCGAGCCCTTCGAGTTCACCTTGCTCCTCTACGCGAACTCGCCCGAGTACACGGCACTTGCGAACGTGTTCAAGGAGGACCTGCTCGAAGTCGGCGTGTGGATGAAGATCGACGCGGTCGAGTGGAGCCTGATGCAGAAGCGGATGGATGAGAAGCAGTTCGATGCCTACACCGGTGGCTGGGGAATGAGCTGGGAGAGTGATCCCTATCAGATCTGGCACTCGTCGCAGGCGGATGTGCCCAAGGGCTCGAACCGCGTCGGCTTTCGCGACGAGGAGGTCGATCGCCTGATCCTCGAGCTGCGCGCCACCTTCGATCGCGACGAGCGAGTGGCCCGGTACCGCGGAATCCATCGCCGCATCTATGCGGCGCAGCCGTATACCTTTTTCCGGATTCCGCACAACATCTACTGCTGGTGGTCGGAGGTGAAGGGCGTGCGCTTCCCGAAGGTGGCACCGCAGATCGACTCTGGACCGTGGTGGATCGAGCCGGGCTAGGCGGCGACACGGGGAGCCGCGCGTGAAGGTCTACCTCGTCAAGCGACTGCTGCTCATGATCCCGACCTTTCTCGGGATCACCTTGATCGTCTTTGCCGTGCTGAACCTGGCTCCCGGCCGTCCCGGTGCGACCCAGCAGGGAACCGACATCGAGAAGGACGTTCGCGGGGAGCAGACGGAGGAGTCCCACCGGATCTTCCGAGAGCAGTTTCACCTCGACAAGCCCGTGATGTTCAACACGTTCTCTGGACTCTCGGTTGCTGCCGTCTCGGCCGACATCGACGTGCTCTCGGGACGCGTTCCGGCCGATGCGGCGGGCCGAATCGCGGCTCGCGAGCGGCTCGACGGATACGGTGGCTATGCAGTCCCGCAGCTCGTCGAGATCGTTCGCCGCGCCGACGCCGCCGGCGACCTGGCCCGCCGCGATCTCACCGTCTTCTTCCTGCGCCGCGCTGCGCGCCGTCCGTTGATCGAGCCGTATCACCCCGATCCCTCGCCCGAGCTGCGAGCGCGCAACCGAGCCATCGAGTTCGAGAACGTCGCGATCCGCGAGCTTCGCTACCTGCCGGAGACGCCGGAGGCAGAGAAGCGGATCGTGCTCGAGGCCTGGATGCGCTGGTACGAGGAGCACCGCGAGCGCTGGGAGTACGACCTGGGCGATCGGTTGCGCATCCTGCTGCTGGAGACCCGCTTCGCCGCCTACTGGCACAACCTGATTCGGCTCGACTTCGGCGTCTCCCTGGTGACCAAGCAGCCGGTGCTGAGCACACTGATCTCGAAGCTGCCGTATTCGCTCACGCTGTCCGTCGGCTCGTTGCTGCTCGCCTATCTGATCGCGATCCCGATCGGTATCTTCTCGGCGGTTCGCAAGGACTCGGCCGCCGATCGCGTCGCGACCGTCGTGCTGTTCATGCTCTACTCGCTGCCGAGCTTCTTCGTCGCGACGCTGCTGCTGTTCTTCTTCTCCTTCGGGTCTGACTACGAGAACCTGCGCTGGTTTCCGACAGGCGGTTTTCGCGACCCCGATTTCATGTCGCGGACCAGCGCCGGCCAGATCGGTGACATCGCCTTCCACATGGCGTTGCCGATGTTGTGCGCCACCTACGGCTCGCTCGCGAGCCTGTCGCGCTACATGCGAACCGGCCTGCTCGACGTGATCCAGTCCGACTACGTGCGTACCGCCCGAGCCAAGGGTCTGCCCGAGTGGCAGGTGATCGGGCGGCACGCGGTGCGCAACGGGCTGCTTCCGATCCTGACGCTGCTCGCTGGGCTGCTCCCCGCTGCGCTCGGAGGCGCCGTGATCATCGAGTACATCTTCGGCATCCCGGGGATGGGGCAGTGGGTGATCGAATCGATCTACGCCCGCGATTACAACGCGATCATGGTGGTGCAGCTGTTGTCGACGCTGCTCGTGTTGATCGGCATCCTGCTCACGGATCTCAGCTACGCGCTGGTCGATCCGCGGATCCGCTTCGAATGAGCGCGGCGCATGAGAACGCGGGCGCGGTCGAGAGCCAGCGCGTCGCCTATTCCTCGATCGTGTGGACCGAGCTTTCCCAGAATCGGGTCGCCATGGTCGGTCTGTTTGTGCTGCTGATGTTCTGCCTGCTCGCGATCTACGCGCCGCTGCTGTCGCTCGGTCAGCCACTGACCTGGCGCGACGCGGAAGGGCTGCGGTTTCCCTGGTTCGGCGCGCTGTTCAATCGCCTGCTGTTCGAGAACGCGGTCGACGTGTTCTTCAACCTCCTGATGGTGCTCTCGCCCGCCTACGCGGTGCTCTACCTGGTGCTGCGCAGGCGGCACGGGGTCGCCTTCCCGCTGGTGCGCGGGCGCTGGCTGCGCCGGATTTGCGCGTTTCACCTCCTGCTGTTCACCGCGGTCCAGGTCGAGGCCTGGGGGCCGGTCGACAACCCGTTGCACACGACGTCGCGCATCGTGGACTGGAACGCGCAGCTCGCGCAGATCGAGAGCGGGGCTTCGGTCGACGCGCCGCTGGCGATCTTCCCGATGCGGCGCTTCCACTATCGTGAGACCGATCCGGCGCGCAGCGTGCTGCCGCCGAGCGCCAAACACTGGTTTGGCACCGACAAGGAAGGGCGCGACGTGTTCGCACGTATGCTCTACGGCACGCGCGTGTCGCTGACGATCGGGGTGGTCGCAGTCTCGATCTACGTAGCGATCGGCGTCTTCCTTGGCGCGATCGCCGGCTATTTCGGTGGCTGGATGGACGTCGTCATCTCGCGGCTGATCGAGGTGATGATCTGCTTCCCGAGCTTCTTCTTGATCCTCACGCTGGCCGCTTTCGTCGAGGAGCGATCGATCTTCCATGTGATGGTGATCATCGGCATTACCAGCTGGACCGGCGTCGCGCGGTTGGTTCGCGCCGAGTTCTTGAAACACAAATCGCTCGAGTATGCGCAGGCCGCGCTCGCGCTGGGCGTGCCGCGCCGGCGCATCATCTTCCGCCACATCCTGCCGAACGCGATTTCGCCGGTGCTGGTCAGCGCGACGTTTGGCGTCGCGGCTGCGATCTTGACCGAGTCGAGCCTGGCCTTTCTCGGCCTCGGCGATCTGTCCGCGCCGAGTTGGGGCATGACGCTCAGCGCCGGGCGTACCGAGAACGCCCTGTGGCTGATCCTGTTCCCCGGCATGGCGATCTTTGCCCTGGTGAGCGTGCTCAACCTCGTTGGCGAGGGGCTGCGCGATGCCCTCGATCCGAAGCTGCGCTCGTGAGTGCGGCCCCGAAACGCGCGGAGGCCGAGCCGCTGCTGCGAATCGCGGGTCTGTGCGTCGAGTTCGTCAGCAAGCTGGGCACGGTCCGGGCGGTCGATGGTGTGACTTACGAGGTGTCTCCCGGCGAGACGCTCGCCGTGGTCGGCGAGTCGGGCTGTGGCAAGTCAGTGACCGCGCTGTCGGTGATGGGGCTGGTGCCGAGCCCACCGGGCGCGGTCACGGCGGGAGAGATCCAGTTTGCCGGAGAAGACTTGCTGGCGGCCGACGCCAGGCGGATGCGCGAGATCCGAGGCAACGACATCGCGATGATCTTCCAGGAGCCCATGACGAGCCTGAATCCGGTGCTCTCGGTCGGCACGCAGATCACCGAGACGCTGATCGAGCATCGCGGCCTCGCGGCCGAGGCGGCGCGCGAGCAGCTGATCTCGCTGCTCGCCAGGGTCGGCATTCCCTCGCCCGAAGAGCGAATCGACGACTACCCCCACCAGCTGTCGGGCGGAATGTGTCAGCGTGTGATGATCGCGATGGCGCTGGCCTGCGACCCGAAGCTGCTGATCGCGGACGAGCCGACGACGGCGCTCGATGTCACCGTGCAGGCGCAGATCCTCGATCTGCTGCGCGCACTGCAGCGCGAGCTCGGAATGTCCATCGTGTTGATCACACACGACCTCGGCGTGGTGGCCGAGATGGCCCAACGCGTGGTGGTGATGTACGCCGGCGAGATCGTCGAGCGCGCAAGCGTGGAGCAGCTGTTCGCCAGGCCGCGGCATCCTTATACCGCGGGGCTGTTGCACTCGATCCCGCGGCTCGAGCACGACGACGGACGACTCCAGCCGATCGAGGGCAGCGTGCCCGACGCCGCTGCCCTTCCCGCGGGCTGTCGCTTCCACCCGCGCTGCCCGCTGGTTCGCGATCGCTGCCGCCGCGAGGCACCGCCCGAGCGCGAGCGCGCCCGGCGCTCGGGCGCGGCTTCGCACCGCTCGGCCTGCTGGCTGATCGACGAGCAGCCGGAGATCGATCTGCTGCACGTGACACGGCCGGGGGAGGATGGCGCGTGAGCGACGCCCCGCTGCTGCGCGTGGACGATTTGGCGATGTACTTCCCGGTGACGGCGGGCGTGTTCGGGCGTGTCGTGGCGCAGGTCAAGGCGGTCGACGGCGTGTCGTTCACGCTGCGCAGCGGTCGCACACTCGGTCTGGTCGGCGAATCGGGCTGCGGCAAGACCACCGTCGGACAGTCGATCGTGCGCCTGCTCGAGCCGACCGGCGGGCGGATCGAGTTCGAGGGCCGCGACATCACCCACGCGCCGCAGACCGCGTTGCGTGGCCTGCGGCGCGAGTTCCAGATCATCTTCCAGGATCCGTTCGGCTCGCTGAATCCGCGCATGACGGTGGCCGACATCGTGGGCGAGTCGCTCGAGGTGCACGGGATCGCCCGTGGGCCCGAGGTAGACCGCCGGGTGGTCGAGGTGCTCGCGCGCGTCGGTGTGCCGGCGGCCTGGATCAACCGCTACCCGCACGAGTTCTCAGGGGGGCAACGCCAGCGCATCAGCATCGCGCGCGCGATCGCGCTCGAGCCGAAGCTCGTCATCTGCGACGAGGCGGTGTCGGCGCTCGACGTCTCGATTCAGGCACAGGTGATCAATCTGCTGATCGACCTGCAGCGCAGCATGCAGCTCGCCTACCTGTTCATCTCGCACGATCTGTCCGTGGTGCGCCACATCTCCGACGACGTGGCGGTGATGTACCTCGGCGAGATCGTCGAGAGCGCACCGGCCGACGAGCTGTTCGCGCATCCGGCGCATCCCTATACGCGTTCTCTGCTGTCCGCCATCCCGCTGCCCGACCCCACTCGGCGCAGCCGCCGCACGGTGCTCGAGGGCGATGTGCCGTCGCCGCTCGCCCCGCCGCCCGGCTGCCGTTTCCACCCGCGTTGTCCCGCGGTGATGGATCGCTGCCGCAGCGAGCCGCCGCCGAGTCTGGCCGTTGGCGGCGGGCACCGCGTGGGCTGCTGGCACGCGGACGGGTTGGCCCGGGAGTCGGACTGGTACGTCCGCCTGGAACGGCGCATCGATGACGCGACCGCAGCGCGCGCGCCCAGTGGGCCCGGCGCCGCTGCGCCGCTCGCCTCGCGCCTCGCGCTCGCGGCGGAGCGCGAGCGGGCGGCCGCGCCTCCGGCTGCGGCGGCGCCGCCTCGGGCGCGGCGTCCAGTGCTGCCGCGGCTTGCCGTGGGCGCGCTCCTGCTCGGCGCGCTCGGGGTGCTGTCGGGCCAGCTCGCCGTTGGTGGGATCGTGGGGGGCGCTGCCCTGGCGCTCTGGCGGCGTACCGAGTCGGGTGCGCGGGCGCCGGCTTCGCGCAGCTGGGGTGCCGTGGCGGCGCTCGTCGCCTGCGTCGTGGTGTCGCGGGCGATCGGTGCCGCTGAGCGGGATCGCGAGGCGAGTCACCAGCTCGTGGGGCTGGAGCAGGCGCTGGCCGAGGTGAGCGCGATCCACGGCGCCCCTCCCGCGCGGCTCGCGGACCTCGGCTGGCGGTTGCCCGCGCTGTTTGCCGATGCGCGAGCCGAGTTGATCGATCCGTGGGGAAGCGCATGGCGTTACCGGACGCCCGGTGCGGATGGCGACGGCTACGATCTCGGTAGCCTCGGCCCGGACGGCGTGCTCGGCGGTGGAGACGACGTGGGAGATCCATTCGAGCCATGATGCGCACGCTGGCTGCGCTCGGGCTGGTGGCGCTGGCGGCCCTGGCCGCGGTGGCCCTGACGCTCGGGGCAAGCGTCGAGGCGCCGGCCAACTTCCGCTTCGTGAACGGCACCGAGCCGACGACGCTCGATCCACAACGGCTGACGGGCCAGCCCGGTGGCCGCGTCGTGTCGGCCATCTTCGAGGGACTCGCCCGCTACGACGAACGCTCGATGGATCCCGTGCCGGGCGCGGCCGAGCACTGGAGCGTCTCGGCGGACGGGCGGCGCTACGAGTTCACGCTTCGCGACGACGCCTACTGGAGCGACGGCACGCCGGTGACGGCGCAAGACTTCGCGTGGTCCTGGCGGCGGTTACAGGATCCGAGCTTTGCCGCCGAGTACGCCTACATCCTGCACTTCGTCCGCTTCGCAGAGGAGTACAACCTGTACGGGGGGCAGGCTGATCGGTTGGAGGCGGTCGTGGAGACGGCGCTGCCCGCGCTGCGCGAAGCGACCGGTCCTCGGGTCGCCGCGGTCGAGTGGCAGCGCTTCGCGGCCGAGCACGAGCTGGCAGACCTGGCCAACGCGTCGCCCGATCCCGAGATCGCTCGGCTGTTGGCGGCGGAGAGCGGCGAGATTTCGCTCGAGCTGGCTGCGCGTACCGTCGGACGTGAGGCGAAGCGGCGGCGCGCTGTGTTCGAGGAAGCCAGCCGGCGCTTCGGGGTCGATGGCGGGGTGTTTGCAACCGGTGACAAACGGCTCGTCGTCGAGCTCGACGCAGCGACCCCGTACTTCATCACGCTGACGGCGTTCTACCCGATGTTGCCCTCACCTCGCTGGGTGATCGATGTACCGGGCAACGAGCTCGACTGGTTCCTGCCGGAGAAGATCGTCACGAACGGACCGTTCCGGCTGGAGAGCTGGCGGATCAACGACAAGATCCGGCTGGTCAAGAGCCCGAACTACTGGGGCCGCGACGAGGTGCGTCTCGAACGCGTCGACGTGCTGCCGACCGAGCATCAGGCGACTGCGCTGAACCTGTATCTCACGGGTGGCGCGGATTGGCTCCCGGGCAGCTATCCAAGCGATCTCGTCGACGTGCTGCGCCAGCGCGACGACTTCTACGCCCAGGCCGGCCTCAGCGTCTACTTCTACAAACTGAACACCACGCGGCCCCCTTTCGACGACGCTCGCGTGCGGCTCGCGATCAACTTGGCGATCGACCGCACGGAGATCGTCGAAGAAGTGCTGCGGCTCGGGCAACTACCGGCGACTCGGTTCGTGCCGCCCGGGATGGTCGGCTACCCGCCGCCGGACTCGCCGATCGGGCTCGACGTCGAGCGAGCGCGCCGGCTGCTCGCCGAGGCGGGCCATCCGGAGGGCCGCGGTATCGAAGAGATCGGCATCCTCTACAACACCAGCGAGGGCCACAAGAAGATCGCCGAGGTCGTCGCCGATCAGCTGCGGCGCAACCTGGGGCTCGACGTCCGCGCGTACAACCAGGAGTGGCAGTCGTTCCTGACGACCGTTCGCAACCTGGACTACGACATGTCGCGCTATGGCTGGACCGGTGACTACGTCGACCCGAACACTTTTCTCGACATGTGGCTGACCGGCGGCGGCAACAACAATACCGGCTGGAGTCATGCAGGCTTCGACCGGCTGGTCGCGGCCGCAGCGGATGTGGATGCCTTCGTGCGCTCGGGCCAAGCGTCCGCCATTGGCTGGAAGAGGGCTGCGCGAGTCGAGCGCGCGATCGCGGCCGTCGAGTCGGCGGCCGGTGCAGACGGGCGGCGCCTCGCGCTCGCTCGGCTGCGGATGGAGATCCTGCGCGAGGCGGAAGCCATCCTGCTCCAGGATGGGCTGCCGATGGTGCCCGTCTACTTCTACGTCAACAGCGGGCTGGTCGCGCCGGAAGTGCGCGGATTCTACATGGAGACGGTGAAGTCCGACGGCGCGCGCGGCGTCAACCTGCAGAACTGGCACCCGCTGCGCGGGATCTGGATCGACCGCGCAGCGCGCCGGCCGAGGCTCGGCGGGTGAGCGGGCTGGAGTTCGTGCTGTTGCTCGCCGGTCTCGGTGTCGTCACGCTTCCGGTATGGCTGTCGCGCGCGGCGGTCCGCGTCGTCGGCTCGTTTTGGCTCGGCCTTGCGGTTGCGCTCGGTGTTCGCGCGACGGGCGCATACGACGCGTCGTGGCTGTTTGCGGCGGCAGTTTTCGTCCCGGTCGCGGCGCTGTCCTGGGTCGCAGGCGGGGTGCTGCTGCTGCGCCGCATCGCCTTCCTGCTGCCCTCTCTCGTTCTGCTCATCTACGTCACCACGCTGCTGATGTACAAAGCGCCCGGCAACCCGTTCGCCAACGAGCGCGTTGCTTCGCCTCAGGTAGAAGCGCTATTGCGCGCGCAGTATGGCGTGCCCGAGGACGCGACCGAGTTCTTCGGCATCTACCTGCGCCGGCTCGTGGTCGAGGGGACGCTCGGACCGTCGATCAAGGTGCAGGGCCGACGGGTCGAGGATCTGCTGCGGCCGGCGTTGCCCGTCAGTCTCGCGCTCGGCGGGCTTGCCCTGGTGCTGGCGGCATCGCTGGGGCTGTTGTTGGGCCTGCGTGCCGGGCTGAAGCCGCACTCGTTGGCCGATCATGGAAGCATGGCGCTCGCGATGGTCGGCATCTCGCTGCCGAACTTCGTGATCGGGGCCGGTCTGATCGTCGTGTTCGCGCTCGAGCTCGGCTGGCTGCCGGTCGCCGGCTGGGGGAGCTTGCGCCATCTGTGGCTGCCGGCGATCACACTGGCGCTGCCGTACGCCGCCTACATCGCGCGGCTCGTCCGCGCGGGCACGATCGAGGCCATGCAGCAGGATTTCGTGCGCACCGCGCGGGCCAAGGGTCTGCCGGAGCGCGAGATCGTGTTTCGTCACGCCTTCCGCGCGGCCGTCGCGCCCGCGGTGTCGTTCCTCGGTCCGGCGGCCGCCGGCATCATGACGGGCTCCTTCGTGGTCGAGATCCTGTTCGGCGTGCCCGGCATGGGGCAGTGGTTCGTCAAGGGCGCGATCAACCGCGACTACTCGGTGGTGCTGGGGACGGCGACGATCTACTTCGCCCTGATCACGCTGTTCAACTTTGCGGTCGACCTGGCGCAGTCGTGGCTCGACCCGCGGGTCCGAGACGCGGACCGGGAGGCGGTGTGAAGGCCGCTCGCCGCTCAGCACTCGAAGTCGGGCCGGGGATGCGCGCCTGGGCCCGGCTGCGGCGCAACCGCGCGGCCATGGCCGGTGGCTGGCTGCTGATCGGCACGAGCCTGCTGTGCTTCGTGTTGCCGATGCTGCTCGGGCTCGACCCCCAGACGACCGATCCGGTGCGCCACCTCGAGGCGCCCGGCCCGGACGCCTGGCTCGGCCGCGACTCGCTCGGCCGCGACTATCTCGCTCGCGTGCTGGTGGGAGGACGGACGTCGTTGCTCGTCGGCCTGGTCGCGACGGCGGCGTCGGTCACGATCGGCGTGCTCTACGGGATGGTCGCGGGCTACTACGGCGGCTGGCTCGACGAGGCCATGATGCGCCTCGTCGACTTCCTGTACGGCCTGCCGTACATGTTCATCGTCATCCTGATCATGCTGCTGTTCAGCGAGACGGCGCGCGGCGAGCCGCTCCCGGTGTTCGTCGCGCTGGGCCTGGTGCAGTGGTTGACGATGGCGCGGAGCGTGCGCGGCGAGACGCGCGCGCTCCGCGAGCGTGAGTTCGTTCTCGCGGCACGCAGCAGCGGGGCGGGCGACGCGCGAATCCTGCTGCGTCACGTGCTGCCGAATCTGCTCGGTGTGATCATCGTGTACGCCACGCTGACGGTGCCCGCGGTGATCATTCTCGAGTCGTTCCTGTCGTTCCTCGGTCTCGGCGTCGATCTCTCCTGGGGGCAGCTGGTGTCGGAGGGCGTCGACGTGGTCAATCCGATCCAGTCCTACTGGTGGCTGCTGGCCGCGCCGAGTGCGCTGCTGGCGACGACCCTGTTCAGCTTGAACTTCCTGGGCGACGGGATGCGCGACGCATTCGATCCGCGGGGCGAGGCGTGAGCGGACCGCTGCTCGAGGTCGACGCGCTGCGCGTCCAGATCGACGCCGAGGACCCAGACGCGCGGCCGGTGCGCGCCGTCGACGGGGTGTCGTTCGAGATCGAGCGCGGCGAGGTGCTCGGCCTGGTCGGCGAGTCGGGCTGCGGCAAGACGCTCACTGGCCTGGCGCTGCTCGGCCGGCTACCGCGCCCGCGCGGGCGCATTGCCGGCGGTGCGGTTCGGCTTGACGGTATCGACCTCACCGCGCTCGCCGAGCCGGAGCGCCGCGCGATCCGCGGCAGGCGGATGGCGATGATCTTCCAGGATCCGATGACGAGCCTGAACCCCTACCTGCGCATCGGCGACCAGCTGATCGAGGGTGCCGTCTGGCAGGGTGGCGTGACGCGTCGCGCGGCGCTCCGTCGGGCCGAGGCGCTGCTCGCACGCGTAGGGATTCCCGATGCCCGCGCGCGCCTGCGCTCGTTTCCGCACGAGCTGTCGGGCGGGATGCGCCAACGAGCGATGATTGCGATGGCGTTGCTCGCCGAGCCGGATCTGTTGATCGCCGACGAGCCGACGACGGCACTCGACGTGACGATTCAGGCACAGATCCTGGCGCTGCTCGCCGCGCTCCGGGCGGAGCGCGGCATGTCGATGCTGCTGATCACGCACGATCTGGGCGTGGTTGCCGGCCTGTGCGACCGGGTGCTGGTGATGTACGCCGGCCAGATCGTCGAGTCCGGGCCGGTGCGCGCGCTGTTCGATCGTCCGTACCATCCCTATACGCGCGCGCTGCTGCGTTCGACGCCGCGCATCGGGGCCCGCGCCGCCCGGCTCGCGAGCCTCGACGGGTTGCCTCCGCGTCTCGATGCGGCGCCCATGCCGGGCTGCCGCTTCGAGCCTCGTTGCGCGCTGGCGCGACCCGCCTGCCGCGAGGCCGAGCCGGCGCTCGAGGGCATCGCGGAAGGCCGTGACCGCCGCTGTATCGCCGGGCTGGAGGAGCTCGCATGAGCGGGCCGCCGCTGCTCGCGGTCGAGGATCTGTCGGTCGACTTCCGCGTCGGGGAGGCGCGGCTGCGGGCTGTCGACAGCGTCTCGCTCGAGCTTCGGGCCGGCGAGACGCTGGCGCTGGTCGGGGAGTCCGGCTGCGGCAAGTCGACGCTCGCACGCGCCATCGGCGGCCTGGTGCGCGTGCGGCACGGCTCGGTCCGACTCGCTGGCAGCGAGCTCGTCGGGCTGTCGCGCCGCGCCTGGAAGCCGATTCGGCGCCGCGTGCAGATGGTGTTCCAGGATCCGGACGCGAGCCTCAATCCGCGGATGAACGCGGCGGCGTTGATCGGCGAGCCGATGCTCGTGCACCGGAGGCTGCGCGGGCGCGAGCTCGATCGCGAGGTGTGCAAGTTGATGGAGCGCGTTGGGCTCGATCCCACGCTGCGGACGCACTTTCCCCACGCGTTCTCCGGCGGGCAGCGCCAGCGCATCGGTATCGCGCGGGCGCTGGCGGTCGAGCCCGAGCTATTGCTGTGCGACGAGGTGACGTCGGCGCTCGACGTCTCGATCCAGGCCCAGATCCTCGAGCTGCTGCGCGAGCTGCAGCGCCAGCTCGGGATCGCGATCCTGTTCATCACCCACGACCTCGCGGTGGTGCGCCACCTCGCCGATCGAGTCGCCGTGATGTACCTGGGCCAGATCGTCGAGACGGCATCGGCCGAGGCGCTGTTTGCCGGCGCCGGCCACCCCTACTCGGAAGCGCTGCTGGCGGCAGTACCGCGCGTCGACGGTCCCCCGATCGCCGCGGCGGCGGACCGCAGCGACGAGGTGCCGTCGCCGCTCGCGCCGCCGCCGGGCTGCCGTTTCCACCCCCGCTGTGCGCTGGCCTTGGAGCGCTGCACGCGCGAGGCGCCCGGGGAGTACCCGATCGCGACCGGCCGCGCGCGCTGCTTCCTGCGCGCCTGAGCGCGGGGCGGCGTCGTCGGCGAGCTGCGGCTGAGTGGGGCGCGCGACGGGCGTCCGGGTGTGCGGCCATCGTCTGGGCATCACGTGGCTGCGCGGCGGGTTCGCTGCTACGGGCCTGCTAGCCTGCGGGCCATCACGCCCCGATTCGTTGGGGCGTACAGGAGGTCGAATGCGTCTCGACTACTCGATCTCGCTGCAAGACGTGGGTATCCCCCGATTCTCGGTCGAGGCCGTCGAGGGGATCGCCAAGCTGTTCACGCTCGCGACGCTCGTGTTGAACGTGCTCGAGACCAAGGAGCGCGTAGAGATCGTATTCCACGGACTCAACCCCGAGGATCCCGAGCGCAAGATCCAGGGCTTCCAGGAGATCGTGAATTCGTCGCAGAGCGACAAGCTGTTGCAATTCTCGTCAGGGCAGGGCGGCCGCGTTTCCAGCTCGTCGAGCTACTATCAGTGGCTCAGCGTGACCCGGAGCTGAGTTCGCAGTCGCGTCCCCCCCAGGCGTGTTGCCGGGCGAGCGAGCGGCGCACCAGCTCGCGCAGCGCGCGCTCGCGCGGCATCGCAAACGGCAGCGCCGCCGCATACCGTCGGAACAGCTCGCAACGCTCGGTCGCGGGCAACGCGGCCTCTGGCAGCGAGGCGTTCAGCTCGGCCAGTGCGCGCAGCCGCGCGTCGTCGTCGAGCCGGCGCCGGAAGCGCACGCCCTCCAGATCGATCAGCACCGGCGTCCCCGTCGCGAGGCCGTAGACGTGCGAGGCCTGGAGATCACCGTGGTCGACGCCTCGCCGGTGGAGCCCGAGCAGCAGTCGCAGCAGGCCGTCGGAATCGATCGCAGCCGGTGCAGCCGCCTCCAGGCAGCCTCGCTCGGCGACGTCGGCGAGCAACAGGATCGACCCGCCGCGGCTGCCCCCGCGCGCGAGCCAGGCGAGCGGACGCGCGACTCCGAGGCCGCGCGCCAGTAGCCCGTGCCCGCCGACCCAGCCGCGTTCCGCAGGCGAGCCCCGCAGCGGATCGGCCAGCCGCCTGCCCAGGCCGGCCTTGGTTACCTCCTTGGCGATCAGGGCGCGGCCGCCCGCGCGCAGCCGCGTGACGCGCGCGCGCGCATCGTCCTTCAGCACGTTCGCGGCACCGGCCTCGAGTGCGGCCGTGTGGGCGGCGCATGCCTCGCGCACGGCGTCATTGCTGAAGTCGCGTGCTCGCATGCCGGGTCCGAGCACGGGATCGACCCGCAGCTGACCGCCTCCGTCGCTGCGCGAGCGCCGGGTGCGACCGCGGTAGTGATCGTGGGCGAACGCCTCGACGCGCTCGCCCGCTGCAAGCAGGGTCGCGCGCGTCGCCGCGCCGCCGAGCGCGGCACGCCTCAGACGCAGGCGGTCGGTTCGGGAGAGACCGAGGCGAGCGAGCGAGAACTCCAGCGAGGCGAGGTCGCGAGCGTGGGCGCGTAGCGCGCGCGTCAGCCGCGCCCGCTGCCAATCGACCAGCACGGGCTCTCCATCGTCGCTCAGCAGGACATTGCCGTGATGCAGATCGCCGTGCGCGATGCCCGCGATGCGCAGCCGGCGCAGGATCAGCCCGAGCCCGTCGACCAGCTCGCGTCGGTCGGCCGCTGAGGCGGTGCGGAGTGCGTCCGCGAGCGGGCGGTGCGAGACGAAGTCCATCGCCACCCACTCCTCGTCACCGCGTCGGGCGTGGGCGCGAGGGGTCGGTGCCGGCAGGTCCTGCGCGGCCAGGGCGTCGAGTGCCCGCCACTCGCGCGCCGCGGCGCTGCGGCCCAGCGCGCGTTTCCAGCTTGCCCGACTCGTCACGCCCGCCGAGGTCGCGGGGCGGGCGCGGAAGTGCTTCAGCACCAGCGGGTGGCTTGCCTCGCTGGCGTGCAGCTGCACGACGCGCCGGCGTGGCGTCTCGGCAATCACCGCGCCCGGTGTCGAGCCCTCGATTGCAGCCTCCAGGGTCGCGCGCAGGGCCTCGTCCCCGGCAAGCCAGTACAACGTCGCGCTCACGTCACGCTTCCCGGAACGCGCGCGTACAACGCGCGCAGGCGCTCGGTCTGTTGCCGCCAGTCGTTCTCGCTCGCGATCACCCGACCCCGCTCGCCGAGCGGCTTGCGCGCGGCGGGGTCGCACAGCCGGTCGAGTGCACGCGAGAAGCCCGCCGCGTCCTCGGGATCGTCGATTACGACGGCTGCTCCGGACAGCAGCTCGGCGGCGCCCGCGGTGGCGCTCAGCGCGCTCGGTAGTCCGCTGGCCGCGGCCTCCAGGCAGACCATGCCGAAGGCGTCGTAGCGCGTCGGCAGCAGCAGTGCGTCGACGGCGCGGTAGACGCGGTCGAGATCGCGCCGCGGGCCCAGGAAGCGGACCCGCGTTGCCACGCCGAGCCGGGCTGCGAGCCGTTGCCACGGCCGCCGGTCGTCGCGCCCTGCAACCCAGAGCCGCGCCCGGCTCGTCGTCATCCCGGCGAGCGCGCGCAGCGCAGTGTCCAGGCCCTTGCGACGCCAGCCGGAGCCTGCGAGCAGGAAGCGCGGTGCGTCGCTCGGGCACGCTGGATCGAGCTCGCTGCCCAGCGTGCGGCGCTCCGACCCGTCGCCCGGTGCGAACCGCGCGAGGTCCACGCCGTAGGGGACGCGGTGCAGCCGCTCGCGCGGCAGCCGGAAACGTTCCGCCAGCTCGCGTTCGACCAACGCCGAGACGCACTGCACGTGGAGGCCGGGTTCGGCAAAGATCCGCCGTTCGAGCCGCAGCTGTGCTGCGTGGCGCGGCGACGCTCGCCGCCAGCGCGCGCCGCGCTCGCCGTAGCTGCGGCGCATGTAGTGCCAGTGGCTGCCCTCGCCGGTGTGGAACACGTCCGCACCCGGAACGCGGCTCCAGGCGTGGGCGAGATCGATGCGCCCCCCGCGCCGCGCATCGGCGATCCAGGCCGCGGCCCGACCGGCGAAGCGCAGGACGCGCGCGGGCTGCCACAGCGTCGAGACGGGCAGCTCCACGACGGCGACCTGATGCGAGCGCTCGGCGCGCCGCGCGACCACCGTGACCGATTCGCCCGCCTCGGCGAGGGCGTGCGCGGTGAGCCATGCGGCGTGCTCGAGTCCGCCGCCGCCCGACTCGAAGCGCTCGACGATCAGCGCGATCCGCAAGCGGACGACTCACACCGGCGACTGCTGAGCGGGGCCGCGGCGACAGCGCAAGCCAAGCCGGGTCGTCGCTCGAAGGAGTGGCGATCGGCGCGTCGGCCGCTGCATCGATGCGACATGGCATCCGAGTGTATCCCGGGCCCCACGTCAGCGGCGAGTCCCCCTCGCCGCAGAACCGCTTGCGACCGGTGGTGTCTCACCCCCGGCTGCCCTCGCCACGGCTTGACGCGGGTCGCGGCCTTCGTATATTGCGCGCCGCCCGGCAAGATCCGCTGGGCCAGAGGACGAGGCCCACAGCGATGTCGCGATATCTTCGATTTCAGTCGCAGAGGTTGCAGGGATGGGCGGGATGAGCGCTCCGGCAGCGGCCATCGAAGCCCGTGGCCTCAGCAAACGCTACGGCGATATCGTCGCCGTCGATGGCATCTCGTTCGAGGTCGGCAAGGGCGAGGTCGTCGGCTTCCTCGGCCCCAATGGCGCCGGAAAGACCACCACGCTGCGTATGTTGACGGGCTTCCTTCCGGCGAGCGACGGCAGCGCGAGGATCGCCGGCCACGACATCTTCAGCGCGCCGCTCGACGCGCGGCGCAGTGTCGGATATCTGCCCGAGCTGCCGCCGCTGTACCCGGAGATGACCGTCGAGTCGTACGTCAGCTACGTCGCGAGCCTGAAGGAGGTGGCTCGCGCCGAGCGTCGCGACGCGGTCGCGCACGCGCTCGAGCGCTGTGGCCTGGCCGACGTCCGGAGCCGGGTGATTCGCGACCTCTCGAAGGGCTTCCGCCAGCGCGTCGGGCTGGCGCAGGCGATCGTGCACGACCCGCCGGTGCTCGTGTTCGACGAGCCCACCGTTGGTCTCGATCCGATCCAGATCCGCGAGATTCGCGGTCTGATCGCCGATCTGGCGG
This sequence comes from Myxococcota bacterium, assembly GCA_036336835.1. Lineage (GTDB taxonomy): Bacteria > Myxococcota_A > UBA9160 > UBA9160 > UBA4427 > JAYZFK01. The sequence continues at coordinate 38,477 of JAYZFK010000088.1, forward strand.
CGCCGCGCCACGGCGAGCAGCGCCAGACGGTGTTGCTGTCGACGCATATCCTGCCGGAGGTGTCTGCCATCTGCAGCCGGGTGATCCTGATCCACCGCGGACGCAAGGCGCTCGACCAGCCGCTCGACAGCCTGCTCTCGGAGCAGGGCAGCCTCGAGGAGGTGTTCAGCCGCGTTACCTCGGGCGACGAGGCCGAGCTGCCGGAGGCGAACGCATGAAGCACGTTGGAGCGATCGCCGGTCGCGAGCTGCGTTCGTTCTTCACCTCTTCGGTGGCGTACGTGGTGCTCGCGCTGTGGGCTCTGCTGGCTGCGACCTTCTTCCTGGCAAGTGTGATCGCGTTCGACTCCGAAGTGTCGCGGCTGCAGCAATTCGGCGCCGTCGAGCAGCTCGAGCTGCTCAACCTCAATGACCACCTGATCGGATCGTTCCTGTTTTCGATGTGGTTCCTGTCGATCTTCGCGTTTCCCGCGATAACGATGGGCTTGTTCGCGGCGGAGCGAGCCAACGGAACCGAGGAGCTGCTGCTGACCAGTCCGCTCACGATCTGGGAGATCGTGCTCGGCAAGTTCGTCGCAGGGGGAACCTTCGCCGCGGTCATGACCGCGGTGGCGGCGTTTTTTCCCGGCATGCTGTTCGCTTACGGGGACCCGGAGGTCGGCAAGACACTGGCCGGAGTGCTGGCGTTGTTCCTGGTGAGCCTGACCTACGTCGCGATCGGAGGCTTCGCCTCGTCATTGACGCGCAATCAGCTGGTGGCCTTCCTGGTCACGCTGGGGCTGCTGTTCCTGGTCGGGTTGATGATCCCTCAGCTCGTGGTCTTCGGGCTCGCGAGCGATGCGCTGAGCGGCCAGTCGGCGCTGGTCGAGGTGATGCGCTGGATCGGGACGGGCGATCACTTCGAGCGGATGCTCACCGGGTTGGTCGAGAGCCGCGACCTCGTCTACTTCGGTGTGGTGATCGCGGGCTTCCTGCTCTTGACCAAGACGGCCGTCGAATCGGTGAGGTGGCGCTGAGATGACAGGTCTTGCGTCACTCCTCGGCGGCCTCGGCGCCGTGTTCCTGGGCTTCGGGCTGGTGCAGCTGCTGATCTGGATGTTCCAGCCGCTGACGGATCCGGCCTGGCTGTGGGGCCATCTGTTGTTCGGCACGGTGCTGCTGCTGGCTGCGGCGGGGATGAGTCTCGACGACCTCCGCGAGCGCATGCAGTCGGGAGAGGGGCGCCGGGCAGGGCGGTACGGCACCAGCGCGCTGCTCTCGGCCGCACTGGGCCTCGCGATCCTTGCCGGCGTCGCCTTCCTGTCCGAGCAGGATCAGTACTCGACGCGCTTCGACTGGACCGAGGACCACGTCCACTCGCTGTCCGAGCAGACCCGGCAGGTGCTCTCGTCGCTCGAGCAGGACGTCGACGTCCTGCTGTTGTCGGATGTATTCGAGGAGGCGAGCTTCCGACCGCTGCTCGAACGCTATGCCCATGCGAGCGAGCGTGTGAAGCTCGAGTTCGCCGACCCGAACACCCGACCGGACCTCGTCGAGGCGTACGGCCTGCAGGACACCGACCTGCGGCGCGGGCTGATCCGCGTGGCATACGGCGCAGCCTCGGTCGAGGTGACCGACTTCGACGAGAGCGGCGTCACCAACGCCATCGTCAAGCTCACGCGGGGCGGCGGCAAGCAGGTCTGCTTCAGCGAGGGCCACAACGAGCGCGTGGTACTCGGCGAGGGCGCTGCGGAAGCGCGCGGATTCGCGCGCGCCGCCACGGCGCTGCGCAACGAGACCTACGAAGTCGAGACGGTGCTGCTGGCGCAGACGGGCTCGGTGCCCGAGGATTGTGACGCGCTGGTGATCGCGGGAGCCACGCGGCCGTTGCTCGACATCGAGCACGAAGCGCTCGCTCGCTACCTCGAGGGCGGCGGTGCACTGCTGGTGCTGCTCGATCCGCGTTCCAACACGGATGTTGCGGCCGATCTCGAGAGCTGGGGTGTCGAAGTCGGGCAGGACGTCGTACTGGACCGCTCGCTGGCGCTGTTCGGCCGGGTCACCAGTCCGTTCGCAGCGGACTACGCGTCGGACCACCCGATCACCCGGGATTTCGCCGAGCCGTCGCTGTTCCACATGGCGCGCAGCCTGCGTCCTGGCGAGCAGGCAAACGACTTCGTGAGCCTGGTGTGGACGGGCGATGCGTCGTGGGCCGAGACCGATCTCACGACCTGGACCGAGCAGGGCACGGCGGCCTACGACGAGGATGCCGATGCGCTCGGGCCGATTTCGCTGGCGGTCGCGGGCACGCCCAACCTCGGCGCCAGCGGCGAGCGCGAGCGCGAGCCGCGGCTCGTCGTCTTCGGCGACTCGGACTTCGCGACGAACGAGCTGATCGATGGGTTTCTGAATCGCGACTTGTTCGTCAACTCGGTTGCCTGGCTGCTCGGTGAGGCCGAGCACATCAGCGTGCGTCCCAACACGGCTCGGGCTTCCCGCTTCCAGCTCTCGGGTGAGCAGTTCGCCCGGATGCGCATGCTGTCGCTGTTCGTGCTGCCGGAGGCGATCGCCATCCTGGGCGTCTTCACCTGGTGGACGCGCCGCAGCACAGGCGGCTGAGCCGTGAACCCGCGCAGCACGGGAGTGCTCGCCCTGGTGGCGCTCGCTCTGGGCGCCTTCATCTGGTTCTACGAGATCGAGGGGGAGGCCGAACGCAAGCGAGTCGCCGAAGCCGACAAGCGGCTGTTTGCCAACCTCGAGGCAAGCTCGATCGACTGGATCGCTCTCGAGACGACGGACGACGTGGCTGCGCGGGCCGAGCGCCGAGACGAGCGCTGGTGGCTTACTTCTCCGCTCGACTTCCCGGCCGATGCGGTTGCGCTCGATGCGATGGCCGGTGCGCTCGCCGATCTCACGCACGAGCAGGCGATCGAGTCCGGCCAGCCGCTCTCGGTCTACGGCCTCGCCGAGGACGCGCGAAGGGTCGAGTTCGCGACGTCGGGCGGTCGCTACGCGCTGCGCATCGGCAACAAGGCGCCCCTGGGATCCAACACCTACGTGGCGCGCGGGGTCGACGATGCGGTGTTCACGGTTCCGACGTGGCGCACCAACGCGCTGTCCGAAGAGCTGCTCGAGCTGCGCGACCGGCGCGTTCTCGCGTTCGATCTCGCGTCGGTGCGGCGGATTACGGCGAGCTGGCCCGGCGGGCGCGTGGTGGTCGAGCGCGACGGCGAGAGCTGGCGGCTGCGCGAGCCGCTCGACGGTCCCGCCGACGACGATCGAATCGAAGCGCTGCTGTCCGATCTCGTCTACCTGCGCACCGACGGCTTCATCGACGAGCCCCTCGACGACGCACAGGCGCGTCTCGACCCGCCGGATTTCGCGGTCTCGCTCGAGCTGTCGTCGGACGTACCGGGTGCGGCGACGCGCACGATCCGCTTCGAGCTCGGACGCGTGTGGCGAGAGGAACAGCGACTGGCCCGCGGCTCGCACGAGACGCTGTACGCGCTCGCCGGCGACCGCATCGACGATTTTCCGCGCGAGCTCGTCGAGTACCGCGACCGTGAGCTGGCCCGGTTCGTCAGCTCGGAGGCCGCGTCGCTCGAGCTCGTGTTTGCGTCCGAGCTGGCGGACGCGGCCAGCGTCCGTGTCGAGGTCCGTCGCGACGGTGTCAGCTGGACCTCCCAGCCTCCGCTGCGGGAGGGCGTCGCGAGCGACCTGGTGGCGACGCTCGCGAACCTGAAGGCCGGAGAGATCCTGGCCGACGGATTGGGCGCGGCCGAACTCGCCGCGCTGGGCCTGTCGCCTGCAACCACCCGGATTCGCGTGCTCGGCCGCGCGGGTGCACCTGACGACGCGCCCGCCGTGCTGGCAGAGCTGCTCCTCGGCCACTTCGACCCGCGCCGCGGCATCGTCGCGATGCGACCGGGCCGCGACGAGGTGTTCCGGCTCGAGACCGGGCTGGCAGAGAGCCTGCCCCGCGATCAGGCCGACTTCGAGAGCCGTTTCGTCGCCCCGGCCGAAGACTCGGACGACTCAGCGGCTGACGAGTCGACCGGTTGACCTTCAGCGAGGCCGACTGGCGGTGCGTCGAGCGCGCTCACGAAGGCCCCGCCAGGCGATAGAGTGCGCGGGCGTTGCGGGTGGTGAACGCTGCGACCTGCTCGACCGGAACGTCGTGAAGACGGGCAAGCGTCTGCCCGACGATCGGCACCCACGCGGGCTCGTTGCGACGGCCGCGGTGGCCCTCCGGTGCCAGGAAGGGTGCATCGGTCTCGATCATCAGCCGCTCGAGCGGCAGTCCGCGCGCGACGTCGCGCAAGGCGTCGCTGCGCTTGAAGGTGAGAATGCCCGAGAACGACACGTAGAGGCCGTGCTCGACGGCGCGCCGTGCAAAGGCCAGCGAGCCGGTGTAGCAGTGCAGCACTCCCTCGAGGGTGTCGCCGCCCTCGGCCAGCCAGATCTCGAGCAACTCGTCGTAGGCGCTCTCGTCGTCGCCGCGCACGTGGATCGACACCGGCAGATCGAGCTCGCGGGCCAGTGCGATCTGCTCGGCGAGGACACTGCGCTGTGCCTCGCGCGGCGAGTTCATGTAGTGGTAGTCGAGCCCGCACTCTCCGACGGCGACCACCTCGTCGAGCGCGAGGCACTTGCGCACGGCGGTCCGGCCCGCGTCGTCGAGCTCCGACGCTTCGTGCGGGTGGACGCCGGCGGTTGCGAAGATCCGGTCGTCGCGCTGCGCGAGTGCGGCGGCTTGGGCGTTGCCCGCCAGGCCGTAGCCCGAGCCGATTACCACCAGGGTCTCGACACCGGCCTCGCGTGCGCGCGCGATCGTCTCGTCGCGGTCGTGGGCGAACTTGTCGGCCGTCAGATGGCAGTGCGAGTCGAGCCACATCCGGGCGTCAGGCCTCGGACGTGTCGATGCGCGGGAACAGCGGCTTGCCCTTGGTGGTGGTCGAGCCCACGGCGATGCCGCCCCAGCCGGCGGCCTCGGGCAGCCGCTGGCCCTCGGGCGTGCCGGGGAGGCCGAGCCGCGACCACAGCTCGTCGCACTTCCTCGGAATGAACGGCGACAGCAGCAGTGTCACCAGACGCAGCGCCTCGCAGGCGTGGTACAGCGTGGTGCGCACCCGCTCGGCGAGCGCGGGATCCTTCGCCGCCTTCCACGGCTCGCGCAGCTCGAGGTAGCGGTTGCCGGCGTCGATCGCTCGCTGCAGAGACTCGAGTGCCCGGTGCAGCTCCATGCCGCGAACGTGCTCGTCGACTGAGGCGGCGGCTTCGCCGAAGGCCTCCTGCAGTGCGCGCTCCGGATCTTCGATCGTGCCCGGCTCCGGAACGCGGGCATCCGCGAAGCGCCCCGTCATGTTGAGCGTGCGGCTCGCGAAGTTGCCCAGGTTGTTGGCCAGGTCCGCGTTGATGCGCGCGATCAGTGCCTCTTCGGTGAAGTTTGCGTCCACGCCCCAGCTCATCTCGCGCAGCAGGCAGTATCGGAAGGCCTCGAAGCCGTACTTCTCGTCCATCACGCGCGGCGAAATCATGTTGCCGAGCGACTTCGAAACCTTGCGCTCGTCGACGTTCCAGTACCCGTGCACGTTGATGTGGCGCGGCGGTTCGAGACCGATCACGTGGAGCATCGTCGGCCAGAAGATGCCGTGCGGCTTCAGGATGTCTTTGCCGATCAAGTGCTCGGCGTTCTCCCAGGCGGCCGCGAAACCCTCGTCGGTCGGCCATCCGATCCCGGTCAGATAGTTGACCAGGGCGTCGAACCAGACGTAGCAGACGAAGCCGTCGTCGAATGGCAGCTCGATCCCCCACTCGAGTCGCGACTTGGGTCGTGAGATGCACAGGTCGCCGAGCCCCGCCTCCTCGCGCAGCATGCCGAGCACCTCGTTGCGGTAGCGCTCGGGGCGGATGAAGTCGGGGCGGTCCCGCAGGTACTGCTCGAGCCACGCGAAGTGCTCGGTCATCTTGAAGAAGTAGTTGGACTCCGAGCGGGGGTCGGGCGCTCGCTCGTGATCGCGGCACAGTCCGTCCTGCATGTCGCGGTCGGTCAGGAAACGCTCGCAGCCGATGCAGTAGAGCCCCTCGTACTCCCGGAACTCGATTGCTCCAGCGTCGTAGACCTGCTGCAGGAAGTGCTGAACCGCGCGCACGTGATCCTCGTCGGTGGTGCGGATGAAGCGGTCGAAGCGGATGCCGACGGCGTTCCACGTCTCGCGGAACACCTGCGCATAGCGGTCGGTGATCTCGCGAGGAGTCACGTTCTCACGCTCGGCCGCCTCGAAGATCTTCTCGCCGTGCTCGTCACTGCCGGTCAAGAAGAACACGTCCTCGCCGCACAGTCGGTGGTAGCGCGCGAGCGTGTCGGCCACGCACGTCGTGTACGTGTGCCCGATGTGCGGGTCGCCGTTCATGTAGTAGATCGGGGTGGTGACGTAGAAGATCTTGCGACTCATCGTGCGCCCCCGGCGGCCGTTTGCAGCGCGAACAATGCGCGCTCGGCGACCATCTGGGGGTTTGCGTTGCGCTGCGCGAGGTCCTTGCGACAGCGCTGCAGCGTGCGGAAGGCGGCGAGCTCGCCGTGCAGGTCACGCCGGCCTTCGCGCGCCGCCGCGGTCGCCCGCTCGCGCAGCCACTCGGCGCTGGTCGCGAGCAGCAGCTGCACGCCTTCGGCCGCGAGGGCGCGCTCGCCGCGATACTCCTCGGCCCAGTCGAGTAGCTCTGCTAGAGGCGCCTGCGACGCGCGGTCGAGGCGCAGGGCAATCGCGCGAACGGCTTCGGGCGCCGCGTCGCTGCGCAACGGCGCTGCCCGGGGAACCGGGAAGACCACGCGCTGGCAGCGCGAGCGGATGGTTACGAGCAGCCCGTTGACACTGGCGGTCGAGAGCAGCAGCGTGGTCTCGGGCGGCGGCTCCTCGAGCAGCCGCAGCAGAGCGTTCTGCGCCGCGTCGTTCATCTGCTCGGCGTCCGCGATCACCACCACCCGATGGCCGCCCTCGTGCGAGCCGAAGCGCAGGGCGGCTTGCAGGGCGCGCACCTGTTCGACGCGCACGCGGGTCGAGTCGCGGCCGCGGTCGACCCAGAACAGATCGGCGTGATCGCCGATATGGCGGAACAGCGGCCCGCGCTTGCCGGTGCCGTCGATCTCGATCGGCTTCTCGTCGGTCGCCGGACCGGCCGAGCGAACGCAAGCGCGACATGTCTCACAGGGCCGGCGGGCCGACTCGCTCGCGCTGCACACCAGGGCCCGCGCGAACTCGAGCGCAGCCTCGCGGGCGGCGTCTGCGTCGCCCGCGAGCAAGTACCCCGAGTGGATCCGGCGCCTCTCGAGCGAGCGTCGTAACAGGGTCATCGGCTCCGGAGCTGCCTGCGCCATGGCGCCGGCCAACGTAGCATCTCGCCCGCGGGGTTCGTGAGTCGGGAACCGACGCATCGGCGTGCCCGGTTGCGGTCGGAACTGCCACTCAAGTGCGCGGCCTCGTCTGCCGATCGTTTCCGGTGGGAGCGCCTGGGATGACTCCAGCGCGAGGAGGGAGCGAGAATGGCTTTCGGACGAAGGGACGACGGGATGGGGCCGAAGTCGACGACGACCAGCGGAGGCAGGAGCAACAGCCTCGGTAATCTGACCGCCTTCATCGATCAGGGGTCGGAGTTCGATGGCAAGCTCTCGTTCAAGGACACGGTTCGCATCGACGGCCGTTTCAGCGGAGAGATCAGCAGTGAGAACACGTTGATCGTCGGCGAGACCGGTGAGATCGAGGCCGATATCCACTCGCCCTCCGTGGTGATCAGCGGTGTCGTCACTGGGGACGTCTTTGCCACTTCCCAGCTCGTGCTGTACAAGACGGCCTGCCTGACTGGCAACGTCACGACGCCGAACCTCGTGATGGAGGAGGGCGCGCTGCTGAACGGCCAGCTCAAGATGGAGCGGCCCGGTCCGACGGCGAAGGCACCCGCGAAGCCCGAGGTCGGGCCCGACGCCGGGCAGGCCAGCGCGAGCGCCACAAAGTCATCGAACGCGACCAACCACCCGAAGTAACTGGCTCCCAAAGGGGCCCGAGTGAAGACGCGGGCTCAGCCTGAGACGACCGCCGTGACGCCGCGTACCGCCCGGCGCAACGGCTCCTCGACCGCGACGCGAAGTGTTGCGGTCTGAGCCGGGCAGGTTGCGCAGGCGCCCTGGAACGCCACCCGCACGACACCGTCCACACCGACGTCGAGCAGCTCGAGGTTGCCGCCGTCGGCCACCAGCCCCGGGCGGATCCGGTCGAGTACCGCCTCGATGGCCTCGCGCGATGGCCGGTCTGTCTGGATCTCCATGCCCGAGCCAATCGGCTGCACCAGTGGGCTCGTGCTGTGACGCCCGTCACCGGCGCTCCGCAGCCTGCTAGCTTCGGTCCCCGATGAAGGTGGTCGTCAAGCTGTTCGGGTCGGTGCGCGATGCGGTCGGTGCCCGAGAGATCGGCCTGGAGGTCTCCGAGGGCGCCACGGTAGGCGATCTGCGCGGCCAGCTGGCCGCCGAGCACGCCGTCTTCGATCAGCTAGGCGAGCGGCTCGCGGTGTCGGTCAACTTCGAGCTTGCGGAGTTCGACAGCGTGCTCGCACCGGGCGATGAGGTTGCCTTCCTCCCGCCGGTCTCGGGAGGGGTCGGACTGTGCACGATCTCCGACCAGCCGCTCGTTCTGGCGGAGGTCGCGGCGCGTGTAACGGGTCGTGACGCGGGCGGTGTGGTCCATTTCGTCGGTGCCGTGCGCGACCGCGCCCGCGGCCGCGATATCGAGTACCTCGAGTACGAGGCCTATGGCGAGATGGCGGAGCGCGAGATGTTGCGCATCTCCGACGAGTGCGCGCAGCGCTGGCCTGGCACGCGGGTTGCGATCGCGCACCGGACCGGACACCTCGAGATCGGCGACAGCGCAGTGGTCATCGTCGCCGCCGCGCCCCACCGGGCGGCGGCCTTCGAGGCCTGCCGCTACGCGATCGATACGCTCAAGCGGACGGTGCCGATCTGGAAGAAGGAGGTCGCCACCGACGGGCACTACTGGGTGGACGATCACGCATGAGCGACACCCACTCTCCTGCCTCGCAGCGGCATCACCATCGCCGCGATGCGCTGCTCTCGGTGCCGACGGCGGTGGTCACCGTGAGCGACACTCGCACGCTCGAGACGGACAAAGGGGGCGCGCTGGTCGCCGAGTTGCTCGAGGGAGGGGGCCACGCAGTCGCGTCGCGAGAGATCGTGAAGGACGACCCCGCCGCGATCCGCACGGCGCTCGCGGCCGCGCTCGCGGCCGATGGCGTGCGGGCCGTGATCCTGACAGGCGGCACGGGCGTGGCGCCGCGCGACGTGACCCCCGAGAGCGTGCAGCCGTTGCTCGAGCGCGAGGTGCCCGGCTTCGGTGAGCTGTTCCGGACGCTCTCCTACGAGGATATCGGCTCGGCGGCGCTGCTCTCCCGCGCGCTGGCGGGGCTGGCGCGCGGCCGGGTGATCTTCGTACTGCCCGGCTCGTCCGGCGCGGTCCGTCTGGCGATGGAGAGGCTGATCCTTCCCGAACTCGGCCATCTGGCTGCCGAGGCCGTCAAGACGCGCTGAGCGCTCGCCGATGAGAGCCTGGTGAAACCGCACTGGCCTCTCTGCGCCTGGCTCGCTCTGCTGGCGCTCTCTGCCGCCGTCGCCGATTCCGAGGCGGCGAGCTCCGATCCCGCGAGCTCCGATCCCGCGAGCTTCGTCTGGGTGGACGAACACGGCCTGACTCACCTGACCGACGATCCGGGTGGCGTCCCGGACGCCGTGCGGGGCGAGACCGGCCTGGCGACCCGGGATCGGCTCGACGCGCTGTGGGACGACGGCGTGGCGGGGCCGCCGCTGACGACGCCGCCCGGCAGCTCGGGCTCGGACGACGACCGCGTGGTCCGACTGCTCGGAGGCGTTCGCGCTGATCTCGCGCGCGGTGAGCAGGCGCGGGCCGCCGCGACCCTGCGGAGCCTGCTGCGGCTCGATCCCGCGCGGCCGGAGCCGCACTGGTATCTGGCGCACCTCGATCAGCAGCGCGGGCGCTATGCGAGTGCGCGCGGCCACCTGCTCGAGTATCTCAGCCGCGCCGGTGCCGAGCGAGATGGCCCCTTTCGCGCGGCGGCGCGAGCCCGGCTGGCGCGGCTCGACGAGGAAGAGGCACTTGCCGACACGCAGCGCGAGCGTGGCCCGCTCCGGCTGATCGAGTACACAGGCGAGAACTTCCGCCTCGAGCTCGACGCCGAGCTCGAGATACGGCCGGAATTCGCAGACACCGTGATCAAGTACCTCGAGGGCGCTCACAGCGACGTCGCACAGCAGCTGGGTGTGGTGCCCGAGGAGCCGCTCGGAGTCGTGTTCTACGGTCGCGCTTCGTACCTGCGCGCACATCAGAAACGTTTCTCGTTCCAGACGGTCGGCTTCTTCGATGGACGGATCCACGTGTCGTCGCCAGCCGACCCGGGTGAGCCGCTCCGGGCGCTGCTCTACCACGAGTACGCCCATGCGCTGTACCGCGAGCAGACCGGCGGAGATCGTCCGTACTGGCTCAACGAGGGACTCGCAGAGCTCGCCGAGCGGCGCGCCAAGCGGGTGCCGGCTTCGACGCGCAGCGAGCGCGCCTCGCTGCGGACGCGGATCGCCGGCAGAGACTGGATTCCGCTGCGGCGGATCGCGCCGAGCTTCGGCGGCCTGCAGGGCGAGGATGCACGCGCGGCGTATCTCGAGTCGATCGTCGCCGCAGGGTGGATCGAAGAGCGCACCGACGTCGCCGCGCGCGCCGGGCTGCTGCGCCGGCTGGGCCAGGGCTGGTCGATCGATCAGGCGTTGCACGAAGCGCTGGGCGTCGACACCGAAGGTCTCGATGCGGCGATCCAACGCCGGTTGCTCGACGAGTTCCCCACGATCGCTCCCTGAGACCGAGCCGGGAGACGAACCAGGGGATCAGGGGCCCGTGGACTCGCCTTCGTCGCGCTGGCGACAGGCTTCGAGCAGCAGGTCGGTGACGCTCGCGCGGATCGTCACCTCGCCGTCGTGGGGCTGTGGGTCGAAGCGGAACTCGCCCTGGGTCATGTTCACCAGCGTGACCGCGGCCTCGAAGCCCGCGAGCTTCTCGGTCTCGGCGTGCACGGGCTGGCCGGCGACGAACCACACTCGCGCGGTTCCCGAGGTTCCGCGGATCTCGAGCAGCCCGGTGTTGGCGCCGAGCTCGAGCATCTGGAGCACCGCGAACGGGGGGATCTCGGCCAGGTCGCCCTGAAAGGCCTCGCGCGTCTCGACGCGCTCGGCCACGATCGTCCGTTCCTCGCCGACCGTCGCGCGCGCATCTCCCTGCACGGCGTCGATCTGACAGAAGGTGATCGTGCTGGAGCCGATCTCGATCCGATCGCCGGGACTCAGTGCCCGCTCGCTCTCGATGAGCTCGCCGTTCACGAAGGTACCGTTGGTGCTGCCGAGGTCGCGCACCCATTGACGGCCGTCGCGGAAGTGCACCTCGGCGTGGCGCCGCGAGATGTCGCTCCTCGGGACCGCGAGCTCGCAGCTCGGGTGCCGGCCAATCGCCACCGGGGAATCGGGATCGACGCGCAGCGGCGGCAGCGGCGGACAGAACAGCATCGCGGTGCGGGCTTCTTCCACGCTCACGAGGACTAGAGCGGCAGTTGGGTCGTCCAGCTTGAATCACGGGTTCCGCTGGGAGCGGAATCCGGCTGGCTCGTTCAGCGCTGCGTGGCTGGCGAGAGCTCGACGCGGTCGCCGCGGCGCCAGCCGTGGGCCTGGGCGAAGCCGGCCGGGACCTCGAGCACGCTGTCGATCAGCTCGCGCGCTCCGTAGGTCGGCAGCCGGGAATCTGGGGTGCCGGGCGCGGGCAGAGGGACACGGTGCGAGATCTCGACCAGCTGCCCGTCTCGGATCCAGACCATGTCGATCGCGAAATGCATCCGCTTCATCCAGAAGCGCTGGAAGCTCGCCCTCGGGTACTGGAACAGCATGCCCTGGCCCCAGGCCAGCTCCCGGCGATCTGACAGCCCCTGGACCTGCTCGGCGGGCGTACGCGCCAGCTCGACCGAGACCTGCGTACCGCGGATCGAGACCCACGGCCGATCGCCATCGCCGCCGGCGAGACCGCCGCTGCCGCAGGCGAGCAGCGCGCTCGCGAGCAGTGCCGGGGCACGGCCTGCGCGGTTCATGTGTTGCGGTCGGGTGCGTAGTACTCGAAATCGACCAGCTTCGATTTCATGTGCTCTCGGAGTCGGCTGATCAGCCGGACCTCGAGCTGGCGGACGCGCTCGCGCGTGATGCCGAACTCCTCGCCCATGTTGGCCAGGGTGCGCGGCTCCTCCGCCAGCACGCGCTCTTCGAGGATTTGCAGGTCGCGCGGCTCGAGCTGCCGCTTGAAGGCCTTGATCTGCTCCAGGAAGACGCTGCGCAGCTCGCTGTCGCCGATCTGCTCCTCCGCGCCGGCCTCGCCGCCGCTCATGAAGTCGCCGTAAGTGGCACTGCCGCCCTCGTCGCGTACCGGAGCGTCCATCGAGAGGTCCGGCCGCGACAGGCGCTGCTCCATGTCGACGACGTCCTGCTCGGTCACGTCGAGGCGCTCGGCAATCAGCTTTGGCGTGACCTCGTAGCCCTGTCGTTCGAGCTCACTCCGCTCCTTGTTCAGGCGGTAGAACAGCTTGCGCTGTGCGCGAGTCGTGCCGAGCCGCACGCTGCGGAGGTTGTCGAGGATGTACTTGAGGATGTACGCCCGGATCCAGTAGACGGCATAGGTCGAGAGCTTGACGCCCTTGTAGGGATCGAAGCGCTGGACGGCCTCCATCAGTCCGACGTTGCCCTCCTGGATCAGGTCGAGCGTGTTGGTCCAGGCGCGTCGGTACTCCATCGCGATCTTGACGACCAGCCGCAGGTTGGAGACGACCAGCTGACGCGCCGCATCCACGTCGCCGTGCTCGACCCAGCGGCGCGCGAGCGTCTGCTCTTCTTCACGCGAGATCGGCGGATAGCCGCGCAGCTGGGCCATGTAGCGAGTGAGTGTGTCTCCCGACTCGAGCTGGCCCGGCTCGCCGCCGAGTGGCGTCGGGACGAGCGCGCTCTCGGGGTCCACCACGACGGGCAGGTTCGGTTCGACATCGTCTGTGCCGCGCGCGACGTCTTCGGCGTCGTCGTCCGTGTCGTCGTGGATATCGTCGGGTTCGCGGCTCACGCGCGATCCTCTCGCTTGGCGCGATAGAGCGCAGGGCGCTGGTGTCACCGTAGCGCAGGGCAGCCCGCCGGAATCGGCCACGCCGATCCCGCTCGGCTGTCTGGGCAGAGCGCGTCCAGGGGCCTGCGAGGCCGGGGGTGCGGCCCGGGTGGCGAGCGGCTACTGCTTGAGCGTGCGGACGAACGCGATGATGTTCGCGACCTCTTCGTCCGACAGGTGCGGCAGCGGCGCCATCATCGCGTTGCCACCGAACACTGCCGCACCCTGCGTGATGATGTCGCTGAGATCCGCGTCTGTGCCGCTGGTGCCGTCGCCGTCGGTGTCGTACTGGAAGTCCCCTTCCGCGAAGTTGCGCGGCTTGGGGTCGAGTGCGACTGCAACGGGGCCATCGCCCGCGCCCTCGGGACCGTGGCAGGAGGCGCAGTTCGCCTGGAAGGAGACCTTGCCCGCCTCGGCATCGGCTGCCTCGGCGGCGGTAGGCAGAGTGATGGCCAGCACGGCCACGGCAGCGAGCAGTGTGCGAAGCATCGTCTTGGTCTCCTAGGCTTGGGCTGCGCTTGCGGCGGAGCCTGCATCGTTGGCGGGGATATCGCATGTCCCCGAGTCGGGGGCGGGCGTCGGTCGGGTTGGCACGAAAGTCCGGTTCGGCCGGGCTGCGATCGCGCGCCGGCGCAGGGTACGGGGTGGCTCGAGACGCTTCAACCCCGGTGTCAGGACCGGGTGCGGAGCCACTCGAGCAACATGCGCACGCCCACACCGGTGGCCCCCGCGACGTTGCACCCGTCGGCCTTGGACCCCCAGGCCGTGCCTGCGATGTCGAGGTGCGCCCACGGGCCGTCGCCCGCGAACGCGGCGAGGAAGCCGGCCGCCGTCGAGGCCCCCGCATCGCGTGCGCCGGCGTTCTTCAGGTCGCCCACGGTGCTCTTCATCGCGCGTTCGTGCTCGTCGAACAGCGGCATGCGCCACGTCGTCTCTCCCGTCGTCTGGCCCGCTTGCACGAGCGCGGCCGCCAGTCCGTCATCGCGACTGAAGACCCCCGTTGCCCAGCGCCCGAGTGCGACGACGCACGCTCCGGTCAGCGTCGCGAGATCGACCATGGCATCGGGCCGGAACTCGCTTCGCGCGTAGTGGAGCGCGTCGGCCAGTACGACGCGGCCTTCGGCGTCGGTATTCAGGATTTCGATCGTTTTCCCCGACATCGAGCGCACGACGTCCCCTGGGCGGTAGGCGCGCCCCCCGGGCATGTTCTCGGCCGCCGCGATGACGCCGACCACGTGGATCGGCAGGGCGAGCTTGCCGACCGCCTGCATCGCCCCCACGACGGCGGCCGCACCCGACATGTCGTGCTTCATCTCGTGCATGTTGCCCGACGGCTTGATCGAGATGCCGCCGGTGTCGAAGGTGATCCCCTTGCCGACCAGGCAGACGGTCGGCGTCTTGCGGGTCTTCCGCTTCGGAACGTGCTCCATCACGATCATGCGCGGCGGGTTGGCGCTGCCCTGGCCAACGGCCAGAATGGCTCCCATTTCGAGCTTTTCCATCTGCTTCACATCGAGGACTCGGCAGCGCAGTCCGGTCCTGCGCGCTACCGCGCGAGCCGCGCTCGCGAGCTTGACGGGCGGCAGCTCGTTGGCCGGCTCGTTGGACAGATCGCGCGCCAGGTTCTGCGCGTCGGCGAGGATCTGCCCGTCGTGCACCGCCTGGCGCACGGCGCGCAGCTCGCCGCCTTCGAACAGCAGCGTGACCGAGCGCGGGCCGCTCGGTGAGTCGGGTTTCTGCTGTTTGTACCGGTCGAAGCGGTAGGCCCCGAGTACGGCGCCCTCGCAGAGCGCCTGCGCCACGGCCGCCGGCGTGATCCGGCGAACTTTCGGCATGGCGAGGGCCACCGTGGTGGCCCGCTTCCCGCGGACCCGCTTGACGGCGCTGCCGGCGGCCATGCGCCGGCGCTGGCCCTCGAGGTCCTTCTCCTCACCCAGCCCGCGCAGCAGCAGGCGTGCCGGAGTCGCCTTGCCTGTCGGATAGAGCACGGCGGTCTCGCCGCGCTTGCCCGCGAAGTCTCCGCGGGCAACCAGCGCTGCGATCGGTCCCCCACAAGCGCGGTCGAGCGCCGCGACGGCCGGGGGCAGGCGCTGCGGTTTTTTCGACCCCCCGGGCGCCGCTGTGAGCTGCGCCACGGGAATCACGAGCCAGTCGGCTCTGGCCTTGCTCAGCGCCTGGGCGCGCACCGAAACCTGCATGCCGGGTCCTCCTATTCGCTGCATCGAGCGGGCGGGACGCTCGCTTGATGCTCAGTGGGGCCTTACTTAGACTCGTGGCGCGGCCCCCGTTGGCCGATATCAAGCTTCGAGGCTGTCTGGGGGGGCTCGTCTCGTGGATCTCGATGTTATCGGACTGATTCTGCAGGCCAGCCTGCTCGTCAAGCTGGTCCTCATCATGCTCGGCGTGATGTCCGTCGCGTCGTGGGGGATCATCGCGCACAAGTACCGCGAACTGCGGCGCGCGGAGCAGGATAGCGAGGCCTTCATCGAGGTCTATCGCGATGAGCCGTTCGCCCACGCCTTCGAGGCCGCGCGCGAGCTCGACCGCAGCCCGCTGGCCACCGTCTTCCTGGCGGGCTGCGCGGAGCTGCAGGCGCTCGGCAAGCGCGAGGGCGACGGTCCGGTCCAGCGGCTCGAGGTCGAGCAGGTGCGCCGGGTGCGCAAGGTGCTTAGCTGGGTCGCCGCCCGCGAGGCGCGCCGCTTCGAGCGCGGGCTGCCGTTCCTGGCCACGACCGGGAGCTCGGCCCCGTTCATCGGGCTGTTCGGCACGGTGATCGGCATCCTCGGCTCCTTCCAGGGCATCGGCCGCACCGGCAGCGCAAGTCTCGCCGTGGTCGCGCCCGGCATCGCCGAGGCGTTGATCGCCACCGCGGTCGGTCTGTTCGCTGCGATTCCGGCCACGGTCTTCTACAACAACTTCGTCGCCCGTCTCGACGCGATCGCGGAATCGATCGACCTGTTCCGAAGCGAGTTCGAGGGCGACCTCGACGTGCTCGCCGAGCAGGCGACCGAGGCGGGCAGGCGCTAGGCCGTGGCTGCGTCGGTCGGACCGCGCGGTGGTCGCCGCGCCATGAGCGAGATCAACGTGACACCGCTGGTCGACGTGATGCTCGTCCTGCTGGTGATCTTCATGGTGACCGCTCCAATGATGCAGCAGGGCATCGACGTCGATCTGCCCCAGACGACGACCCAGCCGCTGCGGGTCAAGGACGATCCGTTGATCCTGACGGTGAAGCAGGACGGCACCTACCTGCTGGGAAGTAATGAGGTCGCGCTCGAGGAGCTCCAGACGAAGCTCGAGGCGTTGTTCGACGCGCGCGGCAACAAGGATCTCTATCTGCGTGCCGATCGCGACGCCCCCTACGGGATAGTGGTGAAGGGGATGGCCGCTGCCCGGGAGGCGGGGACGCAACAGCTCGGCGTCGTGACCGAGCCAGAGTGAGCGGGGCGGCGCGACGGTGAGTACGGCGAGCCTCCGGATCGACGAATGGGTCGAGGAGCGGAGCGAGCGCGAGCGGCGCGACATCCGTCGTCGCCTGATCGCCTCCGCGATCGGGCACGCACTGTTCGTGCTGCTGCTGTTCGGGCTTCCGTCGCCGTCGCCGTTACCGCTGCCGGCCGTGGTTTCGGTCGACCTGTTGGCCGGCCTGCCACAGCCCGCGCGAGCCCCGGCGCCGACCGCCAGGCCCGCCGCACGGCCGCCGGCTCCCAAGCCGCCACCCCGGCCGGCGGTGGTGCCACCGCCTCGCCAGAAGACGAAGGTGCTGCCGCGCGAGGCCCCCACGGCGCGAGCCAGGCCCGCGCCAAAGCCGCCGCCGCTCGACTACGACGACGCGCTGTCGTCGCTGCGCGACGAGCTCGGCGAGGCCGAGCCGGTCGCCGAACAGGTGCTCGACGCTGAGCCGACCGCGGCCCGTACGAGCGGCAGCGGCCGCGTGGATCCGGAGCTCGTGGCCTGGCAGGTCGCAGTGAACCGGGCGCTGGCGCGCAGCTGGGTGACGCCGACCGAGTACCGCGACTCGGAGCTGCGTACACTGTTGCTGGTGACGGTCATGAGCAACGGCAGCGTGCTCGGCGAGCCTCGCGTCGAACGCTCGTCCGGTGACCTGCACTTTGACGACAACGCGGTGCGCGCCGTGCTGCAGGCGAGTCCGCTGCCGCCTCCGCCCTCATCCGGCGACTGGCCATTCCTGTTCAATCCGACCGACTAGCTCGGGATCCACCCGTCGAGGAGCTCCGACCTTGAACTCGCTCGATCGCCACAAGCGGTGGGCACTCGTCGTGACGATTGCGCTGCTGCTGGCGGGCCCGGCCGCTGCACAGACGCCCAACCCAATGATCGAGGTGAGACCCGGCGGTCTCACCGCGTACCGGGTTGCTCTGCAGCGCTTCGGCGATGAGGGCCCCGGCGCGGCATCGCTCGCGCCCGAGAGACTGCGCGAGGCGCTGCGCGCCGGGCTCGAGTTCACCCCGTCGATCGTCACGCTGCCCGACGCCGCCTTCCTCGGTCCGGTGGAGACCGCCAGGCTGCACGGCGCCCGCCGAACCGACTGTGCAGACTGGCGAGCGGGCGGGGCGGACATCCTGGTCGAAGGCGTGCTCGAGGAGCGCGATGGCCGGGTGCGGGTTCGGATCGGGGTCTGGGACGTGGCGCGCTGCGTGCGCCTGTTGAGCGAGCGGTACCTCCGACCGGCGGCCACGATGCCCCGCTACGCGCGACGCATTGCAGACGACATCGTGGGTGCGATCACGGGTACGCGCGGCGCCTCGGCAACCGAAATCGCCTTCATCTCGACGCGCACCGGCGGTCGCCAGGTGGCGCTGATGGACGCCGACGGCAGCAACCTGCGTCTGGCGACCCGCGGCCGGTCGATCAAGGCGTTCCCGGCCTGGCTGCCGGGCGGCACCGGGCTTCTCTATACGGCCTACGTGACCGGCCAGCAGCCGGGGCTGTACGTCGCCGCGCGCTCGCGCGCGGTGCGCGCGGGGGCCCTGTTGCCGGATGTGCTCGCCGGCCAGCCGAGGTACCGCGGGGCCTTCGATCCCCAGGGAGGCAGCCTCGCGATCGTCTCGAGCATCGGCGGCGCCGCCGAGCTGTTTCGGGTGTCGCGCGATGGCCGCAAGGTCAAACGTCTCACCTTCAGCCCGTCGATCGAGGTGTCTCCCAGCTGGTCGCCCGACGGCGAGCAGATCGCGTTCGTCTCCGACCGCTCGGGCTCGCCCCAGATCTTCGTGATGAATGCCGACGGGACCAACAAGCGCCGGCTCACCTTCCAGGGCGGCTACAACTCGAACCCCGCCTGGTCGCCCGACGGGGGCTGGATCGCCTACCAGACCCGGATCGGCGCGCAGTTCGATATCTGGCTGATCGATCCCACTGGCGAGGTGAGCTTTCCGATCGTCGAGCACCCTCGCAGCGACGAGTCGCCGAGCTGGTCGCCCGATGGCCGCCGCCTGATCTTCAGCTCCACGCGCCGCGGCCGGGCGGACCTGTACCGGGTGGATCGCAGCGGTGAGAACCTGACGCGGCTCACCCGCGATGGGGGCGAGAACACCTACCCGGCCTGGGGACCCTACCCCGAATAGGGGCTCCGCGAAGGAACGGGACGCCGTTTCAGGGGGGCTGCGGGTCGCGCTCGAGTGGGCTGCTAAGGTTCCGGGCCGATCGAGATCAGGTGGGGCCTGCCCCGGACGGGCGGGAAGGAGAGGAGCCATGCAGCTAGGCGCTCTGAGGACCGCGCAAAGCCTCGTTGCGGTCGGGTTGCTCGCGGTCACCAGCGGCTGTGTGACGGTTGCCGAGTTCCGCAAGCTCGAGGATCGCGTAATCCGGATCGAGCGAGGCGGATCGGACGAGGGGGCGCGCGAGGCCGTCGCCAACGCAGCGGCCGAGATCGATCTGCTGCGCCGCGAGATCGGCGAGCTGCGCGGCCGACTCGAGGTCACCGAGAAGCTCGCGACCGACGCGCGGGTGGATGCCCGCAAGGCGCGGCAGAAGCTGGCCGATCAGAGCGCGGTGGCGTCGCCCGTCACGCCGTCGCAGGAGCCTCTGCTGTCGGAGGAGGTCCGCGCCTACCGGGATGCCTACGCGGTCTGGCGCAGTGGAGACCACCAGCAATGCGTCGACAAATTCGGAAGCTTTCTCCAGTCCTATCCGGAATCGGCCGAAGCAGATGACGCGATGTTCTGGATGGCGGACTGTCTGTTCAAGAGTGGCGATTTCAAGTATGCGGTGCTGCGCTTCGACGATGTCGTCAACAAGTACCCGGACGGAGACAAGGCGCCGGATGCGCTGTTCCGTCAGGGGGAGGCGCTGCTCGAGCTCGGGCCTTCGTTCCAGCCCGCTGCCATCAAGGCCTTCGAGCGGCTTCTCTCCGAGTACCCGAATTCTGCACTGGTGGATCAGGCACGTCGCCGCCTGCAGGTCGCCCGAGCGGGCTGAGCGATAGATTGGTGCGGAGGGCGCTCGGGCCCACCGCATGGCGAAAGGGGTGAGCCGTTGAAGAAGCGCGATCTCGAGAAATTCACGAAGATTCTCAGCCAGCAGCGCGAGGAGCTGCTCGGCAACGCCAAGAAGGCGCTGTCCGGGGATATCCATCTGGACCCCGATGACTTCCCCGACGAGATCGATACCGCGTCATCCGAGATCAACCTCGCGTTTACCGGGCGCGTGCGCGAGCGCGAGCGCGGTCTGCTGAAGAAGATCAACGAGGCGCTCGATCGCATCGCGCTCGGCCAGTACGGCGAGTGCGAGAGCTGCGGCGAGGCGATTGGCGTCAAGCGTTTGGTGGCGCGGCCAGTGGCCGAGCTGTGCATCGACTGCAAGTCCGAGCAGGAGAAGCTCGAGCGCCGCAACGGCTGACCGCGTCGCGCCCGACTGTCATGCGCCGCATCCTGGGCATCGAGAGTTCGTGTGACGAAATGGCCGCGGCCATCGTCCTGGTAGATGGCGACGTGCGCGAGCTGGTCGCGAGCGTCGTGCACGGTCAGGACTCGGTGCACGCGCCCTACGGCGGAGTCGTGCCCGAGCTCGCGTCGCGCGACCACGTGCGCGCGGTCTCGGGCGTCGTCGAGCGAGTCCTGTCTGAGGCCGGACTCGAGGGGTCTCAGGTCGACGGTGTGGCGGTTACCGCAGGCCCCGGCCTGGTCGGATCGCTGCTCGTCGGTCTCTCCTTCGGCAAGGCGCTCGCCTATCGCCTGGGCGTGCCGGTCGTCGGCGTCCACCACCTGATCGGGCATCTGATGTCCGCGGAGCTCGCAGAGCCGACGCTACGGCCGCCTTACCTGGGACTCGTGGTGTCGGGTGGGCACACGGCGCTGTATCGCGTCGAAGAGTCGGCCGAGCCGGTGCTGCTCGGTCAGACGCGCGATGACGCAGCCGGCGAGGCGTTCGACAAGGTCGCCAAGCTGCTGGGCTTGACCTATCCCGGGGGTCCCGCCGTTTCGGCCGCCGCGCGCGAGGGCGACCCGGCGGCGGTTGCCTTCCCGCGTGCCATGCGGGGCGTGCCCGGTTACGACTTCAGCTACAGCGGGCTCAAGACGGCAGTGGCGCTCGAGGTCGAGCGCCGCGGAGACCTGGCTCGGCGCGACGTCGCCGATCTCGCGGCCTCGTTCGAGGCTGCCGCGATCGAGCCGCTAGTACGCCACACACGTCGCGCGCTGGCCGACGAGGGGATCGGCGCGGTCGCCGTGGTGGGTGGGGTCGCCGCCAATGGGCATCTGCGCGACGAGATGCGGCGGGCCGGCGAGCGCGACGGCTTTCGGGTGGTGTTTCCGCCGATCGATCTGTGCACGGACAACGCGGCGATGATCGCGGCGGCCGGTGGGCGCCTGCTCGAGCTCGGCGTGCGCGACGCGCTGGATCTGAACGCGTTCTCGCGGGTGTCGGTGGGCAAGGCACCCTGGCGCTCGGCGCCGGCGTGAATCGCGCGCAGACGCGCGCCCTGCTGGCGCGGCGGGGGCTCCGGCTGCGCCGAGAGCTCGGCCAGAACTTCCTGATCGATGAGCCCCAGGCGCGTCGCCTCGCCGAGCTCGCGTGCGTGGGCGAGGGCGACGTCGTGCTGGAGATCGGGACCGGGCTCGGCGCGCTGACGCGCGCCCTCGCCGAGCGCGCTTCCCGCGTCGTCACGCTCGAGGTCGACTCCGGTGTCGTCGCGGCACTGCGCGAAGAGTCGCTGCTGCCGCCGGGCGTCGAGCTGCATCACGCGGACGCGCTCGAGACCCGGCTGGCGCCGCTGATCGGCACCACGCCGCGCGACCGGGCGAAGGTCGTTGCGAACCTGCCCTACTCGGCAGCCACGCCGTTGCTGCGCGCACTGCTCGATCTGCGCGAGTGCTTTGGCAGCTGGTCCGTGATGCTGCAACGCGAGGTTGCGCTGAGGCTCACGGCGAAGCCGGGCGAGCGCGACTACGGATCGTTCGCCGTCCTGCACTCGCTCGCCGCCCAGCTCGAGGTCGTAGCGCAGCTTCCGGCCGGCGTGTTCTTTCCGGCGCCGAAAGTGGTGTCGTCCTTCGTGCGCATCACGCCGCGGCGAGAGGCGGAGCTCTCGGGCGCCGAGCTGCGCGCTGTCGAGCGCGTGGTGCGAGCGGCGTTCGGTCAACGGCGCAAGACGCTCGCAAACGCGCTTCGGGGCGGCGGATTCGGCGAGCGTTGCGACGCCGCGATCGAGGCCGTCGGCGTCGATCCCCGGGCGCGCGCCGAGACGCTCGAGCCCGAGGCGTTTCGGCGGCTCGCGGCTGCGCTCGCGCCGGACCGGAGCGACGAACCGAGCCGGTGACTCCCGCGGCGAGACGTGAAGACTTCCTCGCATGGAGGCGGGGATCGGCTCCAGGACGGCGGCCCGCTGCACCCGCCGGCCTCCTCGACGTCTCGCGAGACGACTGCGTCGCTCCGGGTGCGCCCGTTTCGCCGCGTGCCTGCTGTACCATCTCGCCGAAGCGGGCAGGGGAGGCGAGCTGGCACCGAGACACATTCCTACCGAGCAATGAGACCGGGCCTCATCGTGCTGGCCGCTCCGGTTTCGGAGTGTTACGGGCTGATCCGCGTGCTCCCTTGCAGCCTGGCGCAGGTCTCCGATGACCTGATCGCGAGGAAGACTCGATCTGCAACGAGGCGATCGGGCTCACCGGACTCACGCTGCTCCGGGAGTTGGCCCGCGAGTCTGACGCCTTCGCGCACGGGTCTCTCGGCGCTCGTGGATTCGCCAGGATTGCGAGAGAGGATTGGGTGTGAGCCTTCGCGAGATTGTCCCCGGAGGAGGACCGATATCGATGATTCGCCGATCCTGCCGTGTCGTGCCGCTGCTGATCGTGCTCGGAAGCGCGACCGGGTTCGCGGAGTCCGAGGCAGGTGACGCAGGCGCGCCCCGGTTGCCAGTCGCACCTGTCTTCGAGTCGGTCCCCGATCGGTGGGCCCCCCCCGTCCGCAACGACAAGCTGCGCGACTGGCTTCGCCTGACGAGCGGCGAGTGGATGCGCGGCGCACTCGATCGCGTGTCGGACGGTACGGTCTATTTCGACAGCAAGGAGCTCGACGATGTGGAGATCGACTGGGTGGATGTCACTGAGCTGCGTTCCTCGCACATGCACACCTACCGACTGCAGGAGGCTGGATCCGAGGAAAAAGTCATCCTGACCGGCACGGCCGGAATGGTCGCCGGTGTCCTGCGCATCGACGATGGGACGAAAGTCTCCGAATTCCACAGGGCTGCTCTTGTCAGCATGATCGCCGGGGGGCTGAAGGAGAGCGACTTCTGGTCGTTCGAGCTGAGTCTGGGATTCACGGCGCGCAGTGGAAACTCGGACCAGTCGGATCTGACCAGTCACTCGAAGATACAGCGTGAGACCGCACTAACGCGTGGCTCCGTCGAGTATCGTGGCTCGATCAGCACGTTGAGCGGCGTGACGACGGCAGACAACCACCGGGTGACCGCGCAGTTCGACTACTACCTGACCCGTCGTTTGTTCCTCACCATCCCTAACGTGGAGCTCTTCCGAGATCCCTTTCAGAACACCGCGCTCCGTACGACCGCCGGCCTGGGCCTCGGTTACGACCTGATCAAGCGCGGCCCGGTCACCTGGAATGTCGGTGGCGGAGTCTCCTTTCAGGGGACTCAGTTCGATACAGCGCTTGCGAGCGAGCCGAAGGAGTCGAAAGACGCTGCCTTGTCACTGAGTACGAGCACCGAGTTCGAGCTCACCTCGCGCATCGACTGGGACACCTCGTACCAGATCCAGCTCGTCGCGACGGATTTCGACAGGACCAACCACCACATGACATCGGTCATCTCGATCGAGGTCTGGGGACCGCTGGACCTCGACGTGACAGCGGTGTGGGACTGGATTATGAAGCCGGCTCGCGCTAGCGATGGAGTGCGCCCTGCCAGCAACGACCTGCGTCTCACGATCGGGCTGGGAATCGATTTCTAGTTCCGTGCAGGGCGCGCTGAGCAGCGGCCGGGGTCTCACTGTTGAGCAGGACCAGCCGCTCGATGTGCTGGTAGCTTCGAACGCCGATTTCCTCGGTCTGGATTGCCATTCCGTGCGAATCCACTCGCCGTACCCGGCCCGCGGCCTCGATCCTTTCGTCCGGTGCTGTGCCGAGGACGAGCGAGACCGAGACGTGCGTCGTCTCCGGAAACGGATGTTCGCAGAGCACGTACACTCCGCCGATACTCACGTCGCGCAGCGATCCCGTGATGCTGGCCGTGCCGCTCGTCACCTCAACATCGAGGCGCGAAGGGGAGCGTGTGAATTCGCGTCGGTTGCGGTGGTTCACGTCGCATCGCCACCGGGTCGTGCCGCGATGAGCGAGATCTCGCCGGAAGCGCCGTCGACCGAATCCTGGGGCGGTGCCGAAATCGTATCGGGCGCCTGCTTGCCGTCCGGAGCCCCTTCGGCGTCGTGACTGCCGTATCCGGCCTTCCTCGGAGTGCGTCGGACGATCTCGCGCATGGCCGAGCAGTGATCGACCACCACTATCTTCATGAGTGGCACCTTGTTCTCGGCTGCGTTGCGAGGAAAGCCGTCACGCCTGGATCAGCTTCTCGAGCTCGCGCTTGAGGCGATCGATCTCACCGAGAAGAGCCTCGAGCGCCTTCGGGACGCCGCTCAGATCGTTCGCATGCCCCATGCGTTCCAACCGTTGCGCGGCTTCGACGGTGAGCTGAGCGTGAAAATTGCTCGCGGCTCCCTTGAGCTGGTGGGCAGCGCGTCCAAGCGACGGGCCATCGCCCGCGCGGGCTGCGTCGCGGATCTTCTCGACCATGTTTGCTACGTCGGAGATGAAGAGCTCCGTCAGCTCCGACATCAGCTGTACGTCATTGCCGAGGCTGGTCAGTGCGAGGTCGCGGTCGAAGACGATGCGCGGGTCGTCGTGTTTGCTGGTGTCTTGCATTGCGACCCTTTGGCGTCCGGTGTCCTCGTCGACACAGACGCGTTGAATTTGTCGGCGGCACCGTCGAATGACATGACAGCATCGCGTTGCCTGAATTGTTATCTTTTCTGAGCCTTCCCAGGAAGCTACGAAGCCTGTTCGAGGTTCTCGAGGAGTGGCGCTGCGTGTTCATACGCATTTGCCACCACCGGATTGTCTCGATCGGCGCGCGACGGCGCCGTCCGATGCAAACCGTCTTCCCTGGGAGCACCGCATACTGCTGGTGAGTTGCGTTCGCTGGTCGCTTGCAACAGGACGAGCTTCCAGCTCGGGCTATCGATCTCGACCGGCTTCATCAGGCACTCGTCTCGTCTGCGGCCGCCACCGTGCGGAAGCCGCGCTGCTCGAGGCGTCCAGTAGCCGAATGTTGCGTAGTGGAACGTTCTCGATGACCGGAGCACGCATGGCGATCGCCCTCCGTCCCCTGCGCTCCGCACACTGCTAGTGCGTACGCCACGCTCCCAAGCTCAGAGTGGACGCTTGCGCACCGCGTCGATCCGGACACGCCGCCGTGTTTCCCGCGAGTCCGAGTCCGGTGAACTACTGAGTCGAGCCAGGCGCTCTCATGCTGTGCCGTGTTTCAGTCGATTGAGGCTTCAACTTGGAGGGGAGAGCGTGCGCCTGTTGCTGGTCGAGGACGATCCGACCACGCGCCGGATGTTGGAGCGTCTGCTCACCGGGCAGGGGTATGAGGTCACCGCCTGTGCCGACGGTGAGACCGCCCTCGACCACCACGCCCGCGAACCGGTCCCCTTCCTCGTGCTCGATCTCGGTCTCCCAGGCGTGGATGGCCTCGAGGTCTGTCGCCGGCTCCGCGCGCGCCCCGGAGGCGATCGGGCCTATATCCTCGTCGTCACGTCCAGCACTGATCCCGAGACCCTCGGGCGAACACTCGCTGCGGGCGCCAACGATTACATCGCCAAGCCCGTCAGGCTGGATCTTCTCAAGGTTCGACTCGCCGTAGCCAACCGCGAGATCGCCGAGATCGCTCGACGGCACCAGCTCGAGGAGCAGAACGCCGCAGCGAGTGCCGACATCAGCAGCATCATTGGATCGATTCCTGACATGCTCTTCGTCGTCCGCGAGGACGGACGTATCCGT
The DNA here is from genome assembly GCA_036336835.1 of Myxococcota bacterium. Lineage (GTDB taxonomy): Bacteria > Myxococcota_A > UBA9160 > UBA9160 > UBA4427 > JAYZFK01. Next base: position 64,236 of record JAYZFK010000088.1, read on the forward strand.
CAGGTCAACCAGCCGGTAACGGATGTGCTCGGCTTCGCAGCGGAAGAACTCGTCGATCGATGCGCGGACAGCGTGTTCGCGAGCGCGTTCTTCGAGGACGCAGCGCGGCGGACGGCTCCCTTTCACAGCCTCGAGGTGAAGCTCTGCTCCCGGGACGCTCGTGAGGTTCCGGTGCTGATGTCCGGATCGCCGATTCGCGGCGCGCCGGACCGGGCCGAATCCGGCGTCGTCTGCATTGCCAAGGACATGAGTGAGCGGGTGCGGTCGGAGGAGCGGATCCACACGCTCGCTTTCTACGACGGCCTGACGGGGCTCCCCAACCGTTATCTGATGCGCGAACGGATCCAGGCGGCGATGGAGTCCGCGAAGCGAGAAGGTCGGTCGATCGGTTTGCTCTTCCTGGATCTCGATCGATTCAAGCGGATCAATGACACGCTTGGGCATCAGGCTGGAGACCGGCTGCTCTGCGATGTCGGCGAGCGCCTGGTCGGTAGCGTGCGGCTCAGCGATTCTGTCGCGCGCGACAGAACGCGGGGTCCTCGGGGCACGGTCGCGCGCTTCGGCGGCGATGAATTCACGGTCCTGCTCGGCGACATCGGGGAGGAGGCTGACGCGACCGCCGTCGCTGCGCGAATCCTGCGCGCGTTGGCGGAGCCCTTCGAAATCGACGGCAGCGAGGTTCACGCGGGGACCAGCATCGGCATTGCCGTCTTTCCGGGTGACGGTGCCGACGCCGAGGCCCTGATGCGCAGCGCGGACACGGCCATGTACGAGGCCAAGAAGCACGGCGGCAACGATTTCCGGCTGTTCGCGCAGCCGATGACTGAGGTCGCGTCGCGGCGGCTCCACCTCGAGAACCAGCTCCGGCGGGCGCTCGAGGCGCAGGAGCTGACCCTGCACTACCAGCCGATACGGAAGGCACTCAGCGCGGAGCTGCGCGGGGCCGAGGTATTGCTTCGCTGGAACCTGCCTGGCGAGGGACTGATCTCGCCGGCCGAGTTCATTCCGATCGCCGAGGAGACGGGACTGATCGCCGAGATAGGCGAGTGGGTGCTGAGACAGGCGTGTGCCCAGGCCGCTGCGTGGCGGGCCGCCGGCTATGCCCCGGTCCGACTGTCGGTCAACCTGTCGGCTCGTCAGCTCCTCCAGCAGTCGCTCGCTGCAACGGTCCTCGATTGCCTGCGCGCAAACGATCTGAGCCCGGACCAGCTCGTCCTCGAGATCACCGAGACCGCCGTGATGCAGGAGGACGACGCATCGGTGGCCACGCTCGGTGCGCTGGCCGACGCGGGCATCAGCCTGTCTCTCGATGACTTTGGAACCGGCTACTCCTCGCTGAGCTACATCCGTCGGTTCCCGATCGATCAGATCAAGATCGATCGCTCCTTCGTGGCCGGGATCACGACGGACCCCGAAGCGGCGACGTTCACGGCGGCGATCACGGCCATGGCACACACGCTCGGCCTCGAGGTCGTGGCCGAGGGCGTCGAGACTCTGGAGCAGGCGGAGCTGCTCTGCCAGCAGACCTGCGACGCGTTGCAGGGCTATCTGTTCGGCCGGCCGGTCCCTGCAGAGGAATTCGTGAAGCTGCTGGAGCGAGAGAAGCCGACGATCTGACGCATTTGGAGCGGCTCTTCGCGAAGCAGAGCGGTCGGTCGGCGAGCCCTGGGGCTACAGGAATCGAGGCAGCACCTGCTCCGTGAAGATCTCGAAGGAGGCGTGGGACAGCGGCGTGCACAGCAGGTACTCGAGGGGCAGCGTCTCGGCGAGCTCCTGCAGATCGTCGATCACCTTCTCCGCGGTTCCGCAGATCACCACATCGCTGACATATTGCTCGACCGGGTCACCGTGCGCTGCTGCGGCGTTGGGCGGGGCGGCTTTCTGAGCGACGGCGCCCACGCCCACTGGAAGGTATGAGCCGAACATGAAGCTGGCGCCTCGGCGCGCCACCTGCTCGGCCTCGGCCTGCGTGTTGCCCAGCGCGATGTTGCGCGCCATCGGGATCTCCCGACCGGCCATGCTGTGCCCGGCCTTCTCGAGCTCTTCCTGGTAGGTCCGGCGCTTGGTTGCGATGTCGGCATGGGACGAGTGAGGATCCATCAGGATCGTGAACCCATTGCGTGCCGACCACGACACGGCGTCGACCGACGTCGAAGCCAGCCAGACCGGTGGGTGCGGTTGCTGCACGGGCTTGGGAAGCACCTCGACGTCCTCGAACTGGTGGAACTGGCCGCGATACGTGAGGCGCTCGTTCTGCCACGCCTGCAGCACGATATCGACGTTCTCCCGGAAGCGCGGGTAGCTGTCGTCGCTGCCGACGCCGAAGCAGCGGTGCTCGATGGGATCGAATCCGCGCCCCGCTCCCCAGTTGACCCGGCCATTCGACAGCACGTCGAGCAGCGCCACCTCCTCTGCCAGCCGCAGCGGGTGGTAGAAGGGGGCGAGCGAGACCGCAGTCCCGATGCGCAGCCGTTCGGTGCGCGCGGCGATGTGCGTGCCCATCATGTGGATCGATGGGCAGACGCTGTACGTGCTGAAGTGATGCTCGGCCAGCCAGACTGCGTCGTAGCCCGTCCGCTCCATCACCTCGGCCCGCCGGAAGGCCCGCTCGTAGACTTCGGGGAGCGGAATCCGCTTCCCCGGCCAGCTGAAGAACTGCAGGACTCCGAACTTCACGGCCACCCGCCTCTCGGAAGCGGGATGGTACCCCCAGTGTGCGCGGAAGGAACCCGCGCCGGGAGCGGCCGCGCTGGTAACATCGCAGCCAGGGAGGGGCCGATGGCTGGACGGCTCAACGACAAGGTCGCGATCGTCGTGGGCGCCGGACAGACGCCAGGCGACACCATCGGAAACGGCCGCGCCACGGCGATTCTCTTCGCGCGCGAGGGCGCCCGCGTCGTCGCCGTGGATCGGCGCCTGGACTCTGCCGAGGAAACGGTGAAGGCGATCGAGCAGGAGGGCGGCAGCGCGGTCGCTGTCGAGGCCGACGGCACGTGTGAGTCCGACTGCGAGACGCTGATCCGGCGCTGCGTCGATATCTGGGGCCGCGTCGACGTTCTCCACAACAACGTCGGCATCGGCGGCGGCGACGCGGGTCCCGCGCACGTCGACGAGGCGGCCTGGGACGAGATCCTCGGCGTGAACCTCAAGAGCGTCGTGCTGCCGTGCAAGCACGTGCTACCCGTGATGCGCGCGCAGGGGGGTGGCGTCATCACCAACATCTCGTCAGTAGCAGCCGTCTGCTCCACAGGCATCGTCGCCTACAAGACCTCCAAGGCGGGGATCAACGCCTACACCCAGTCGCTCGCGATCGGCAACGCCAAGTACGGCATCCGCGCCAATGTCATCATGCCGGGTCTGATGAACACGCCCATGGCGATCGAGGGCATCTCCCAGGCGCGCGCGATCCCGAAGCAGGAGCTGATCCGCCAACGCGACGCGCAGGTGCCCCTGCGCGGCAAGATGGGAACCGCCTGGGACGTCGCGCACGCGGCGCTCTTCCTCGCCTCCGATGAGGCGGGCTTCATCACCGGAGTTGCGCTGGCGGTCGACGGCGGCCAGAGCGCGCGGGTCGGTTGATGCATTCGAGCAGGTCGAGCACGACGCGTCGATCCAGCTTCGCGTTGCTGTTGCTGGTGGGCTGTTTCCTGTGGTTCGAGGCGATGGGTGCGATTGCGCTGTGGTGGTTCAAGGGCGAGCCGACTGGTCCGGGCGCGGTGGCGGCGCAGCGGCGGTCGCTGCTCGAGGCACCGGACTCCGGTGGGGACTGGTTCCGCCACCGTCTGCGCTTCGAGGACGCGCTGCATCCCTACCTTGGATACGTCGCGGACCCCGATCAGCATCCCACGGCCGCACTCCCGGGGTTCAGCTCCGAGGCGATCGAGCTCGGGTTTCCCCGCAATCGCAGCAGCCTGCTCGCTCCGCGTGCGTCAGACGAGGTGGTCCTGTTGCTGGTCGGAGGATCGGTGGCACATCTGCTCGCGGATGCGGCGGCCCCGGAGCTGCGTGCCGGACTCGAGGGCAGGGGGCGGTTCGCGGGCAAGCGTGTGCGTGTCGTCTCGGCAGCCCTGCCGGGCTACAAGCAGCCCCAACAGCTGATGGCGGTCGCCTGGCTGATTGCGCTCGGTGCCCCGATCGACCTGGTGGTCAATCTCGACGGCTTCAACGAACTGGTCCTGCCGGCTACCGAGCACACCCGGGCCGGCGTCTTCCCCTTGTATCCTCGGGGCTGGAAGGTCCGGGTCGACCGGCTGGGCGGTGCCGCGCAGCGCCTAGTGGCGCAGCAGGCCGAGACGCGGCGTGCCCGCGCTGCTTCCGCGGCGCGCTTCGATTCGCCGCTGCTGCGCTACAGCTTTACAGCTTCCGCGGTCTGGTTGGCGCTGGACCGGCGTGCTGCCTCCGAGATCGCCCTCCTCGAAGAGCAGCTTCTCGAGCTGCAGGGGGAAGCGCGTTCCAGCTACCAGGCTCGCGGTCCGAGGGCGGAGTACGCCACGACCGCCGAGCTATATGCCGCGCTGGTCGGGGCGTGGGAGCGAAGCTCGCTGGCCCTGAGCGGCCTGTGCGCCGCCCAGGGCATCGAGTACTTCCACTTCCTCCAGCCAAATCAGTATGCAGACGGCGGCAAGCCACTGACTCCCGAGGAGGAACGCACCGCCTGGCGAGCCGACCAACCCTATCGCGAGCCCGTCCAGCTGGGCTATCCGTTGCTCGAGCAGGCCGGAGCCCGGCTCCGCTCCCGAGGTGCTCACTTCACTAGCCTGGTGCGCACCTTCGAGGGAGTCGACGAGACGCTGTACGTCGACGACTGCTGCCACTTCAACGCGATCGGAATGAAACGCGTTGCGGACGCCGTCACTCGCGAGATCCTGGCAGACGACTAGCGACCCGGCCTGGTGCGCGGCTGCGGGTACTGGATCGAAATCTCGCCGGCGATCTCGTCGGCGAGGCCGAAGATGCGCAGCCCTCCGCGTCCGGGCCGATTGCGATCGGCCCAGTCGCTGGGTAGCGAGATGCGAAAGCTCGCGCCCTCGACTTCGTCGATCAGGTCCGGCAGTCCACCGGGTCGGCCGCGGAAGATCGCCTCGCCATGTGCGAAGAGCACGATTTCGTCGACGGGCTGCCGTTCTCCGCTCCGAGCTGCCACGCCGGTGATGCCGCCGCCACTCAGCACAGCCGTCCCCGTGACGGAGCCGGACACGATCGGAATCTCTCGCGTTCCGATTCGGATGAGCTCACTCTGGGCGCGCCCGATCAGCGCGAGCTGCTCGTCGCGGCGCGGCAGGGCGCGGAGTCGAAGCCCGCGCTCGGTTTCGAGGATGCGCAGGATCTCGACCCGGTTGCGCCCCGGGGTGAGCGCGGCTTCGGGAATCAGTGCGCTGAACGCGACCGCGCCGCGCGGGTGGCGGTAGCTCTGTGTCATTGCGGCGATCCTGCCATTCACCCCGACGGCGAGCGCGATCGGCTCGTTGCGACTCTCTTCGAGCGGGAGCGTTCCGGTGATGTGGACGGGAATCGATCGGGAGGTGAGATCGACGCTGTCGAAACGCTGCGGCTGGTCGAGTGACACGACGCTGGGCTCGGGGTGCTCGTCGAACTCGAGAGATGTGATGGCTCGACCGATCAACTCGGGATAGGGCCCGATGTCGAAGAGCCCCCGGATGCCGGTCCCGAAGCGCGAACGGATGCGCGCCGCAGTCTGCTCGCGCCCGAGCGCGATTGCGCGCGGGTCGAACTCGAGGCGCTTGCCGTGGTAGGCGTGCTTGATGTGTCGCTCGGGGGTGCTTCGGTCGAGCAACGACCGCCCGTCGATCTCCCACGGGATCTCGATTCCGAGTACGTCCGCGATCGTCGGCAGGATATCGATCGTCTCGACGAGGCGATCGACGGTCTCGCCCTCACGCTGGCGGGGCAGCTTGACGAAGAGCGGCACGGCGAGCAGGTCCGCGAAGTTGCTCGCGCTGAGATAGCGGCGGTTCTGCCCGGGCTCGAAGCTCGCGCCATGATCGCTGGCAATGATGACGAGCGCACGGTCGTAGAGCCCTGCCGCGCGCAGCGCGTCGAACAGATCGAGCAGCATCCGATCGACGAAGCCGACCTGCAGCAGATGCCGCTGCAGGCCTTGCGTCGCTTCCCAGGGGTCCGGTCCCACGCGGTTGGCCTCGAATCCATGGGGGAAGAGCTCGACGGGACCGAACTCCTTGCCCGAAGGCAGGGTGTTCCAGGGCGCGTGCGGCGCCAGCAGGTGCAGGAAGTAGAGCCGGGCTGCGGGCTGCTCCCGGATTGCTCTGAGTAGATCGCCGAACCCGCGCCAGCGGCCGCGGTAGGGCGCGTCGATGTCGGCGGCGCGATCGGGCCGCGCGCGGGCTCCCTCGACGAACCCCGACCAGCTGCCGTCGATCGGCGGCAGCGATGTGCTCAGGCTCGGCGGTACGATCAGGTGCAGATACAGGATCGCGGTGTCGAGCAGCAGCGTGCGCAGCTGCTCCATCCGCGGTCCGGCCGGCCGGGGCCTGTTGCAGGCGTTCTTGGGGCACAGACGGGTGATCTCCTCGAAGGCCTCCATGCGACCGTTGCCGCGCAGCAGCGTGAACAGGTTCTCCGGATACCGGCTCAGGATCGGCGCTACCGATGCCCGCGGGTAGCGCCCGGTGAGAATCGCGGGGACGGCAAGATTCGTATCCGAGGCGACCGCGGTCGCCTCGCGAAACCACAGCGACTGGTCGGCGAAGGCCGCAAGGTTGGGGGTGCGCAGGCGATCCACGCCGCCCTGCTCGTCGAGCAGTGAGGTCAGCGGGAACTCGTCGAGTACCACCAGGACGGTCGATGTATTCGATGCGATCGCAACCACCGGGCCCGACTCGGCGACCGGCTCCGTGCGAAGTAATGGCGATCGGAGCACGAACAGCACTGGGAAGGCGAGCGCAGCGACGCTGAGCCAGCTGAGGATCCGGTTCCAGGCTGCCAGTCGGATCGACGCCGCGGCTCCTGCTGCGCCGACCGCCAGGGCCAGGCCGAGCGCGGCCCCGGCCGTTGGCAGCGCGGTGTTGCGCGACAACAGCAGCGTCATGGCGGCGAACAGGCCGCCGGCGACGACGCCGTACGCGGCCCAGCCGGTGCGTCGGCCCGCCAGGCTGGCGAGTCCGATGGGCGTGAAAAGTACGGCCGGGGCGGCGAAGCTCAGGGTCAGGACGAGCAGGACCAGCGTGAGGGCGTCGGCCCCGTGCGCGATCAGGAAGGCCAGGTTCAGCGAGATCAGATCGTACAGCGGCTGGGCGACCCAGAAGCCCCAGAGCCCGAACACGTGCAACGCCGCCCGGCGCGGGGACCGGAAGTCTGACGGAGCGGATTGGCTTCGCATCGAAACGAGGGTCGCTCTGGCGGAACGGATCTCGAGGCGGCGTCGCTAGGCATCGCCGATGCCGTGCACCTGGTCTCTCGATGGATTCTCGCCCGCCACGACGCGTTCGAAGCGCTCGAGGACGAGCGGCTTGACCTCTTCGTTGGGCAGGATGAAGAGCAACTCCTCGTGGATCGCCTCGACGACGCTCCGCGCAATCCGTGCGGGCGGGGTTCCGAGCCGCGAGAGCATGTCGCAGGCGCGGCTCTGGAAGTCGCCGTAGCTCGCGGGGCCGCCGTCGTCGCCCGGCCGGTTGCGCTCGCTCTGGAAGATCCTGGTGTCGACCAGACCGGGGCAGAGCACCGAGAGCCCCACCCCCGTGTCGGCCAGCTCGAGAAACAGGGTCTCGGACAGACCCACAACAGCGTGCTTGGTCGCTACGTAGGCTCCGAGACCGGGTGCGGCGATCAGGCCTCCCGCCGACGCCGTGTTGACGATGTGACCCTCGCCCTGCTCGATGAGGATGGGGGCAAAGACCGAGCAACCGTAGGCGACACCGAGGAGGTTCACATCGACGAGCCAACGCCAGTCCTCGAAGCTGGTTTCGAGTACAGGCCCCAGGGGCGCGACGCCGGCGTTGTTGCAGACGACGTGGACTGTGCCGAAGCGGTCGAGGGCCGCATCGGCGAGCGCGCGCACTTGCTCCGGGTCGCGCACGTCGGTGGGCACACCGAATGCCTCGCTGCCGCCGGCTTCGAGCTCCGCGACGGCCGCCTCGAGAGCGGGCTTCTCGACATCGGCTAGCACGAGCTTCATGCCTTCGTCGGCGAACGCGTCCGCCAGCGCGCGACCGATGCCGCTCGCTCCGCCGGTGATGACTGCCACCTTGCCGCTGAGATCTCGCATGAGTGTGCCGCTCCTGGCCGCCTCTTCACGAACATCCTCACCCCGCGCGGAGCGCGCGCGCACACAACCGCCGCGCCGCGCGTCGGCCGGTGGCGAGCTCAGGCGGGCTCCCGCGAGGCGTGCGCCAGTGCCCACCAGCCCACGATCGGCGTTGCGACGGCGGCCAACAGGGCCGCCCAGGCCGCCTTGAAGCCGATGAAGGAACCGACGGCGAAGGGCTGCGCGTTGCCAAGGCTGAGCGCGATGAGCAGCGGGATCGCGCCCAGCAACACTCCCCCCGCGCCCAGCAGCAGGCCGCGTGTCAGCACCGGGCGGTGGGACCAGCCGACCTGTGGCACCTGCCGCTCTGGCAGCGGCGAGAGCTTGCCTGCGCGCACCTGCCCGCCGACCAACCGGCTCACGATCAAGCAGGTGAGGAAGGGCAGCAGGAAGGCGGTGGCCAGCAGGTCGATGCCCATTCCCGACTCGCCCCACAGCGGGATCGAGCTGGCCGAACGAAACAGCAGCCACGCGATCAAGCCGTTGAGGACGAGGTTGAAGCCGCTGGGCACGATGCCCTGGTGCAGGACGAGGAAGTACCGGTGCTCGGGGGAGAGCTGCATTTCGACTCCTGCCGTGTCCGCTAGCCTCGCTGCTGCGCGGCCTCCAGCAGCCCGTCGAGACGCTCGACGGTCGCGATGAAATCGTCGATGAACTCGTAGACCAGCTCGGCGGAGCTCTTCACTTCGTTCATTCGGCTCACGACCTGGCCGACCGGAATCCCGACCAACTCCTGTGCCTTGGCGTTCTCCTTGCGCGCGGCCAGACCGATGCGGGCCTGGGCCTCGGCACATGCCATGTACTGCAACGGCATGGGGAGGGCGCCGGGGCAGTCCTCGCGCTCCCAGGCTTCGGTCCAGGCGGTACGCAGCAGGCGCGCCGGCTTGCCCGACAACGAACGCGAGCGCACGGCGTCCTCCGAGCCCGCGGCCAGCAGCTTCTCCATCACCCTGCCACCCGTCATCTCGCTCTCCTCGACGGTGAGCCAGCAGGATCCGGTCCAGATTCCCTGGGCGCCGAGCGCCAGCGCGGCCGCGGCCTGCCGGCCACTCGCGATGCCGCCGGCCCCGAGCACCGGACTCGGTGCCACGGCATCGACGATGTCGGGGATCAGGACCATCGACCCGATCTCGCCGGTGTGGCCGCCAGCTTCGGTGCCCTGAGCGATGATGATGTCGACGCCCTGCTCCTTCTGCCGGAGAGCATGCTTCACCGCTCCAGTCAGTGCCGCCACCTTGATGTCCATGCTATGCGCCAGATCGATGATGTCCTTGGGCGGCGGTCCGAGCGCGTTGACCAGGAGCTTGACCGGAAACTTCAGCGCCACGTCGAGCTGATTGCGCGCGCCGCCGTCGGTCCAGCCGAGCAGGCCCTGGTTGCCGCCGCCGCCTTGCGGCCGCTGCTCGGGCAGGGGTGGGACCTCGAACTCTTCGAGCACGGTCTCGATCCAGTTGGTGACCTCATCGGGGATCAGCTTCTTGAACGCGCCGGCGTCGACCTTGCCCGTCTCCTCGGTCCGGCCGAGTCCCTCATCCTTGCCCGCGTAGTTGGCCGGCATCACGATGTCCACGCCGTAGGGCTTGCCGCCGACGTGCTCGTCGATCCACGCGAGTTCGATCTCGAGCTGCTCGGGCGAGAAGGCGAGGGCGCCGAGCACACCCATGCCACCCGCGTTGGTCACGGCGGCCACCACGTCACGGCAGTGGCTGAATGCGAAGATGGGTACGTCGATGCCGAACAGGTCGCAGAGCTCAGTACGCATGGCTCCTCCGGCCCCGCAGTCTGGTTCGTGACGCTGCCTTCGTCCAGGGATTTCGCTCCGGCCGACCCCTGCGGTCGGCCGGACTGCTGCACTACAGTCCGGGCCGAGGTCCCGCAGGCGAATCTCCGAGGGACAGAAGAGGTCGACGCAATGCCGATGAACGTGCAAGCGATAGCCAGCCTGCCCGACAAGATCAATCAGATCCGACTCCAGACTGCCGGCATCATCAACAAGGAGATCCTCCCCAACGAGAACCGGCTGTGGCGCTGGCGGCGCGATGGTGGAGTCTCGGACGAGCAGAAGGCCGAGTCCCGTGCGCTGCGCCAGCAGATTCAGCAAAGCGTCAAGCAGGCGGGGCTCTGGGCGCCGCACCTGCCCGAGGAATACGGAGGCTGCGGCCTCACGTTTCTCGAGCACGCGTACATGAACGAGGTCCTCGCCTATGCGATCGGTGCGGCGTCACTCTTCGGAGTGGTCGCACCCAACTCGGGCAACCAGAAGATTTTGCTGAAGTACGGCACCCCGGAGCAGCGCGAGAAGTGGCTGGTGCCGTTGACCGAGGGCACCATGCAATCCGGGTTCTCGATGACCGAGCCGGACAACGCGGGATCCGACCCGCGTTCGATCAAGACGACGGCCAGGCGAGAAGGCAACGAGTGGGTGATCAACGGCCACAAGTGGTTCACGTCGAACGCAATGGCCGCTGATTTCCTGATCGTGATGTGTCGCACCGAGGATCCGGATGCGTCGGGCGACCGCAATGACAAGATGACGCAGATCATCGTTCCCACCGATACCCCGGGCGTCAACATCGTCCGCGGCATCGAGGTCTGGGGCCGGTCGAGCGACCATGCCGAGATCATCTACGAAGACGTGCGCGTGCCACTCGAAAACCAGCTCGGGCAGACGGGCTCCGGGCACCGGGCTGCGCAGGATCGACTCGGCGCTGGCCGCGTCTATCACTGCATGAACTCCGTTGGGCAGATGTGGCGCGCCTTCGACATGATGGTCGAGCGTGCGACGACGCGGGAGGTCCACGGCGGTCTGCTCCAGGACAAGCAGTTCATCCAGGGATTCATCGCGGAGTCGTACGTCGACATCCAGACCTCGCGCCTGATGACGATTCACTGCGCCGAGCAGATGGAGAGCGGTGCCGACGCGCGCACCGAGATCTCCGCACTCAAGCTCTACGTCCCGCTGGCGTATTCGCGCGTCGTCGACCGGGCGATCCAAGTATGGGGCGCGGCAGGTGTCACCGGAGACCTGCCGCTGGCCGGCATGTACCAGGGAGCCCGCACACTGCGACTCGCCGACGGTCCGGACGAGGTGCACAAGATCCTGATCGCCAAGAACGTGCTGAAGCAGTACCGCGCGGGCGGATCCTGGGACTTCGGCAACTGAGCGCCCGGAGCGCGGCTCGTCGCGCTAGGGGCCCGCGGCCGCGCTCCGTGCCGTGACCGTCATGGTTGCGCGCGGACGGTCCCGACCGAGCAGACGTTCCGCGGAGGCCAGCAGCGTGTAGCCCACTGCAGCCAGTGCGCTGGCGGCGGCGTGGCGGACGGCCGGAAGTGGCCGGCGCTCTCGGATCGCGCGCCGCAGACTCGACGGGGCTCCGGTCGCGCGGATCTCGTAGCCGAGCTCGATCGGCTCGAAGAACGTGTCGAGTGTCTGGAAGCCGACGCGATCGAACAGCCGCGCGAGGCTCGAGAGACTGAACTGGTGCAGGTGGTCGGGCGGTGTCGCGTGCGACCAGGGAACGCCGAACACCCGACCGAAGATCCAGGTGGCCCGCGGGAAGAACGCAGCGTGGTTCGGCGTGGACAGGATCAACAGCCCATCGGGCCGCAGCACGCGGCGCACCTCGGTGAGCAGCTCGAAGACGTCGGGGACGTGTTCGATCAGGTCGCCGAGGTGGACGATGTCGAACGTCGCGTTCTCGAATCCGGCCTGCTCGAGCTCTCCCTCCACGACTTCGAACCCGAGCTCGCGCGCGATCGCAGCGGTATCCGGGTTCGTTTCGACGCCGACCGGGTCGAATCCGGCATCGCGCGCCGTTCGCAGCATCTGTCCGAAGGAGCAGCCGACGTCGAGCAGACGACCGCTGCTGCGCCGCGAGCAGAGTCGCTCGACTCGCTCGACGAACTTCGGTGGGACCGCCGCGTGCGCGACCTCGTCGGCGCCGACCATGTAGCCGCTCTCGAACGAGTAGAGCCGGGCGAGCGCAGCGCGGTCGGGCACGGGGTGCACGAAGATGTGAGTGCAGTCCGCGCAGCGGTACAGCACGCAGTCGTTCTTCTCGAGCAGCCAGCTCGCGCCGGTCGAGGACTCGCAAGTGGGGCAGTCGACGGGTCGGTCCATGTCTCGCCTGGGGAAGGGGGTCGTACGCTACCGCAAGGGTCCTCTGGGGTCGCCCGGGATGTCCCGGTCGGTCCAGGCGATCGGGATGCCGCAGGTGTCTGCGGGGTGCGTGAGGAACTCGCCGTCCGTTGGCTCGCCGCGCAGCCGGCGCACCCCTTCGCGCTCCAGCGTGTCGGCCGCGGCGCGCAGATCGCGCACTCGCAGGGCCATCACGTGCAGGCGCGGCCGGTGCACGTCGAGCCCCCAGAGCTCGCGGGTCTGCCCCGGGTCCTCCGGAAGGCCGTAGAGCACGAGCGCGCCGTCCGCGATCGACAGGGCCGCGGCGGGCTCCGTTCCATCTGCGCCGGCGCGCTCCCACAGCACCGGCGCCGGCCAGAGCTCCTGGAGCCGGTCGAGCGCAGCCTTGGGATCGGCAACCAGTGCCCCCCAGTAGGCGATGCGGGGGACGTCGATCAGCGCCTCGGTCGGGGGTGGTGGCAGTGGCGCGCCGAAGCGCGGGTCGAACTCGAAGTGTTTGTCCGCCCACTCCAGATACACCGAGCAGGTGTGCTGGGGCTTGGTGAAGATGAAGCCGCGCTGGGTCTCGCCGACGATGCCGGCACCGCGATCGCCGAGCCATGCGGCTGCCTCCGTCAGGTCCTCCACCTGCAGGGCCAGCGCGTAGAGCCCGGGTCCGTAACGGCTCAGGAACCGACCGGGCGCACCGTCCGGGTCGTTCGGCTCCATCAGCTCCAGGCCGTTGTCGCCGATCCAGGTCACTCCGCCCTTGCGCGCCACGAGCGGATCGGAGTTGTCGGTGTACTCCAGGGCGCGGCAACCACAGAAGCGACCCAGCCAGGCGAGTGCTGCGTCGTAGGAGTGCACCGCGGCGGTACCGTGAAAGGTCCAGCGCACGCGCGGAGGGGTGGGCATCGGTCAGCCTCCTAGCGATCCCCGCGATGAGAGCCCCCAGTGTGTGGGTCCGTAGGGGTCGGGGAGAGATCGGCCGTCGAGCAGACCCACGTCGATCGCGAAGCTCGGCGCATCGATGTTGCGGCCCGAGAACGCCATCGGTGTCGGGTGTGAGGCCAGGTAGGCACAGACCGAGCCCGGCACGTCGACGTGGAGGGCACTGCCCGCGTCGAACCCGAACTCCTTCAGGTCCTGCGCCATGCGCTCGGTGCCGACGAAGCCCGGCTCCAGGTTGATGACGGCGATGCCGTACTGCTTGAGCTCCTTGCCGAGCCCCGCCGCCAGGCGGTTGAACGCCGCCTTGCTGATCGAGTACCCGAGCCCCCAGCCGCCGTCACCTGGCAGGGCCGGACTCTCGTTGCTTCCGGCGCTCGACGTGATGTGGACGAAGACGCCGCCACCCTGCGCGTGCATGTGGGGCAGGGCCAGCTTCACCAGTTGCAGTGGCGCCAGCACGTTGCACGCGAAGTGGTCCTGGTACACCCCGATCGGAGTGTCGACGAACAGGTCCATGTGGCCCGGGCCGATGTAGCGCGCATTGTTGACGACCACGTCGAGGCGTCCGAACTCGCCGACCGCCGCCTCGACCGCGCGCTCGAGGTCCGCGGCGACGAGCAGGTCGAGCTTGGCGACCAGGGCTCGCCGGCCCAGCGCACGGACCTCGCCCGCGGTCGTCTCGAGGCTGCCGGGCAGCGGGCTGGTGTCGGACTTCCGGACCGTCGAGGAGTGTTCGAGCGGCGTGCCCTCCACGACGGTCCGGGCGCACAGCACCAGGTCGAAGCCGGCCTTTGCCAGCGCGAGCGCGCAGCCCCGCCCGATGCCCCGGCTGGCTCCGGTGACCAGGGCCACTCTGGAAGAATCGACCATTGGTTGCCTCCTGTCGCAGCGCGTGTCGTACGATCTTAGACCCACGGGCTGCGGCCGCGGGGGAAGACCTCGGCGCGGGCAGCGTAATCTCCGCCTGTCCGTTGGCACTGGGTAGACTCGCCGGCTGTAGTGAGGAGCGAAGCATGACCGAGGCCGGAGAGGTTCTCTACGAGAAGGACGGCCCCGTCGCGACCATCACGCTCAACCGGCCCGAGCGGCGCAACGGTCTCACCCAGTCGGTACTCGGGGCGGTCGAGCGGTTTGCGCTCGAGGCCGAGGAGGACGACGACGTCCGCGTCGTGATCGTGACGGGTGCGGGCGAGCACTTCTCGGTGGGCATGGACCGCTCGAGCAGCGACGACCGCAGCCCCCGAACGCGCTTCCCCGAGGCGGCCTGGCGCAACTGGACCGTCGGACACCTGCTGCAGATGGCCAAGCCCTCGATCGCGGCCATCGACGGCACTGCCGCCGGCGGTGGCCTGGCCTTTGCGCTCGAGTGCGATATTCGCATTGCGTCGGACCGCGCGCGTTTCTCGACCTCGTACCTGAGAACGGGCCTGCCGGTGGTCGACGGTCTCGCCGTGCTTCTGCCTGCAGCCATCGGGACGTCGCGCTCGCTCGAACTGCTGTACACGAGCCGCGTGATCGATGCGCAGGAGGCTGCGCGCCTCGGGTTGGTGAGCCGAGTGGTGCCCGCGGCACAGCTCGGCGACAGCGTCCGCGAGCTGGCCGACGAGATCGCCGCCGGGCCGCCGATCGCCCAGCGCGTCACGAAGCACCTGGTGACGACGGCGCTGCGCCAGGCCTACGAGGGGCATCTCCCGTACCAGCTCTATGCGATGCACGTAAACCGCAGCATGGGACGCCACGATCTCGAAGAGGGGCTCAACGCCTTCCGCGAGAAGCGCAAGCCGCTCTTCAGGGGTCTCTTGCGTCGCAAGCGTTAGCAGGCCGTCGTCGATGAGTAGACTGGATCTTGCCGCGCACGGGTTGATCGCGGCGCCGCGCCGGTCCCGGATCCCCGGCGACGCAGCGGGCTCGGTCGCAGACGTGCTCGACCGCGCCGTGCGCGAGGCGCCGGAGTTCACGGCGCTGGTCGGCCGGCACGCTCGCTACAGCTACGCGGAGCTCGATCGCCAGAGCAATCGCGCGGCCCACGCGCTGCTCGCCGCGGGTCTGCGCGAGGGCGATCGCATCGCGATGTCACTCGAGAATCAGACCGAGATCGTGGTGGCGTTCCTCGGGGCCATGCGCATTGGTGCAATCTGGGCGGGCATCAACCGCAACCTGGCGGGCCCTGAGAAGCAGTTCATCCTGCACGACGCCGGCGTGCGTCTGTTCCTCGGAGACGCCGCGGCGTGCCAACAGCTGTCGAGCCGCCGCAGTGAGCTGCCCTCGCTCGCGCGCGTGATCGAGGTGCGTCCCGGCGAGGCGAGCTGCGGCTTCCGGGAGCTGCTGGCCTCGGCCGCCGACGAGACGCGGCCCGCGCTGGACGTCGACCCCAGCGCACCCGCCGCCATTGCCTACACGAGCGGCACCACCGGGGTGCCCAAGGGTGCCGTGCACAGCCAGCACAACCTGCTGCTGCCGGGTGCCATCGCGGCCTACAAGGGGCGGGCGACCTCCGCGACGACGGTCGGCGTGTGTCTGCCGCTGACGGTGCTGAATCTGATGGTGCTCGGGCCGGTGCTGTCGGCGCAGGTCGGGTGCAAATGCGTGCTGATGGATCGACTCGACGCGGTCGGAATCGCTGCATGGATTCGCGACGAGCGCATCGTCTCCTTCGCCAGTGTCCCGACCACCTTCCACGACCTGCTCACCCATCCCGACGTCGCGCCCGGCGACCTCGAGTCGCTGACCCAACCGGGGGTGGGCGGCGCCAACTGTCCGGAGGAGTTCAAGCAGCTCTACCGGAAGCGCTTCGGCATCGAGGTGCAGGAGGGCTACGGACTTACCGAGGCACCCACCTCCGTCAGCCACACCGATCCGCAGCGGCCGCGGATCCCCGGAAGCGTCGGCAAGCCGCATCCGCACCAGGTGCTTCGCATCGAGGACGAGTCGGGCACGCTGCTGCCGCCCCGCGAGGTGGGCGAGGTGTGCGTCGGACCCACGACTGAAGGCCCCTGGGCCGGCGTGTATACGCCGATGCTGGGCTACTGGAATCGCGCCGAGGCCAGCGCCGAGGCGCTGCGCGGCGGTTGGCTTCACACGGGCGACCTCGGCTACCTCGACGAGGAGGGCAATCTGTACATCTCGGACCGCAAGGCCGACATGATCCTGCGCGGCGGCGCGAACGTGTACAGCGCTGAGGTCGAGCGGGTGCTCCACGAGGATCCGCGCGTCGCCGAGTGCGCCGTGATCGGTACGCCCGACGAGCGCCTCGGCGAACGGGTCGCGGCAGTGATCCAGCTCGAGGCCGGCGCGCGAGGCGAGCAGAGTGTGCTCGAAGCCGAGCTCATGGCGCACTGTCGAGACCGGCTGGCCCGCTACAAGTGCCCGGAGCAGATCTGCTTCGTGGACGCGTTCCCGCGCAACGCGATGAACAAGATCGTGAAGCGCGAGCTTGCGGCGTTGCTCGGTCTCGCCTAGCGATCGCGCTCGCGGCGAAACATCAGCCAGGACTGGATCGGCCAGGCGTCCTGATCCTCTCCCCACGCTTCGATCCCGTTGATCGTCCAGCGCACCAGGCTCGTCCACACCACCCCGTGGACTCCCGGGATCTTCATCGCCATGCGGCTCAGGCTCTCTCCCTGCGCTTCGAGTCGGCGGCCCTGGGTGTCGCTCGCCTCCACGAAGATGCGCGTCATGTAGCCGTGCTCGGGGTCGCGTTCGAGACGACGCGTACCCGCGGCGAGATCGGCTCGCACGCCGTCGAGGACGAGATAACCCCGCCGCAGCGCATCCCAGCCCGCGAACAGGAACGCCGTGTCGGCCGAGGCCGCTGCGTTCGTGTAGCCGACCGGCTCGGTCCTCCAGCGCTCCGGGCGCCGGGCCCAGGTGCGGTCGCGGATGGCGAGACAGTCGACGGCAAGGGCTTCGCCCGATAGCACCAGCTCACCGGTGACGCGCCCGACCTGATCGAAGTGGTGGGCCCTGCGCTCACGCGGCGGGTGCGACCCGGTCTCGGCGGATACCCACGGCGCCATGATGGCGTCGAACTCGAGATCGAGCTGGATCCAGTCGCGGTCTTCGTGGCGGAGGCGGTAGCGCTTCAGCGGCTCCAGCATCTCTACGCGGGTGCCACTCGGAAAACGGAAGTTGCGCAGGTCGCGCTCATCGGGCAACCGGAGGTTCGAGTAGTTGGCGTAGTAGGGTGCGTCGAGAATCGAGTACGAGCGCTCGTCCCAGACCCAGCAGCCGCCACCCGCGACGCCGATGCTGGGTCGCACGTAGTTGTACAGCCAGCCGCCGAGCTTTCGCTCGGGAACGAAGAACCAGTACCAGCAGGTCTCGTGCCACCACCAGTCGTCGTCGGGACAGGGGTGAAAGTCGTCGTCCTCGGGTCCGACCAGGTGCTCGTCGCCGACGCCCACGCGGCTTCTCCTTCCTCGCTCAGCGATCGTGCAGGCCGGCCCAGAGCGCACCCGACCGCTGGGTGCGTCGCAGCAGATAGCGGAGCACTTGATCGTCGCCCGTTGCGCCCGCATCGGAGGCGACCGCCAGCAGCTCGCGGCCGCCGAGTTCGCTGCCGAGCGATGCCCGACAGTCTGCGCGATCGAGCGCGGCGAGTTCCGGGCCGAGCTGGTCGTGTGCGCGCAGGTAGTGGAGCACGATCCGGCTGTTGCGTGTGGCGGCTCGCAGCTCGGCGTCTGCGATGCCCTTCGCGCCTGCGCGGATCGCGCCCTCCAGCCAGTCGAACCAGGCCGTGCGCTCGTTTGCATCCGCCCGGGGCAGCTCGACCGGCGGCTCGCGAATGTCCGCGCAGCGCGCCAGCTCGCGGCCGACGTCGACCAGGAAACGCTGTCTGGCGGGGAGATACGGCGGGAGTCCGAGCGCCCCGCCGCCGCGGCTGACGGCCAGCGAGGTCGTGACCGCGCAGCGATAGCGCACGGCCACGGCGTAGAAGCTGATGCTGTCCTCGTCGATCTCGATCCCGCTTCGCGAGCTGTAACGCTGGTGGAGCCGTGCCCGGTCGAGCCCGATGCGGTTGCGGTAGTCGAGCCACGCCAGATCGTCCATCGGATCGCCGACGTGGGCGAGCTCCCAGTCGACGATCCCCGTGACCTCGCCTTGTTGGAACACGAAGTTCCCCGGCCCGGTGTCTCCCTGCACCAGCACGGTACGCGCGACCTCGCTGGGTGAATGCGCGCGCAGCCAGGCAGCGGCGTAGCCGAGGAGCGGATCGAGCGATGCGACGTACTGCTCGGTCAGGCTCGCCCACGTCTCGAGATCGAGACGCGCGTGGTCTTCGGGACACCGGGGCTTGCACAGCTGCTCGAGCGGGAGTGCGTCGACGTCGAGCGTGTGGAGCACAGCCAGCGCGTCGATGAAGCTCAGCATCGTGGCATCGCGCTCGGCCTCATCGAGCACCGCCAGATCGCTGGTCCCCGGGACGCGTTCCATCAGCAACGCGGCGCCCTCGGGTGCCAGCCCCACCACCCGAGGCACGGGCACCGGCGTCGTCTCGAGGGCGCGGTAGATCGCGGCCTCCTTCGCGGGACAGAAGTCCGTGTCGCTGAACGAGCTGCCCGCCTCGCAGCGCAGCACCATGAGGCGCGGCTCAGCGCGCGGCGTCTCGACCTCGACGAAGTACTGCTCGCGGGAGGCACCCTGCGCGGAACGCACCACCGACGCGAGCGTTCCGCCCGCGGTGGCCTCGAGCCAGCTTCGAATTCCGTCGTTCACTCGGCTCGTCTCATGGATCACCGGTGCTGGGGCTCCGGTCCGCGAGGTGGATCACGATCCTTCCGCTCCCTTCCAGCGCCGTCAGGGCGAGGCGTTCCGCTTGGGCGTCCCAGTGCCCGGTCAGCCCCGCCAGCTCGACCGAGCTGAAGCTGGCGTCGCGGGGAGACTCGAGCTCGATCCGCCCCCCACGGCCGTGTCCGGAGATTTCGAGCCGTCGCGCGCCGGTGTCGTCCGAGGCCAACCGCGCGTCGGTCACGTGAAAAGCGCGCAGTCCGCGAGACCTGACACCCCCGAGGTCGATCACCACCCGCTCGCCGGGAAGCCCCCTGGCCGGCAGGCTGCGCACGAAGTAGATCGGATTGCTCAGGATCTTTGCGCGTCCCGCCGGCGTCGTGACCTCGACGCGCGCGAACGTCGAGGGCGTGTCCAGGCGCAGATCGTGAGACATCCGGAAGGCGGGCCCGTGTGCGACGAAGGGGGTCACGGTCCCGTCGGACTCGACGACCCGCACGATGTCGCCCGGCTCCAGCGCATCGAGGAGGATCCAGATGCGCGCCTCCGGGCGGTCGCCAACGACCACCTGGCCCATGCGGCCGCCGCGCTCCGAGACCAGGTCGAGCCGGCCGTCGTAGAGCAGGATGTCGCCGAAGTAGGCAGCTCCGGCGCGGAGTCCCTCGACGAGTTCGTCGATCGTCGGCGAGTCCGCGTAGATCCAGGTCAGCAAGTTGTTGGGAAACGTCGCCCAGCGCGCCAGCGGGCCACCGTGAGAGTCGCTCACTCCGGTCCCTACGAGCAGGAAGCCGCGCCGCGCCAGCTCGTCCCAGATCTCCAGATGATCGGCCAGTCCGCGTCCTCCCCGGTCGCGGTAGCCCACCTCGAGCAGGTCGGCGCCGAAGACCTCGTGCTCCAGGAGCACCGCCAGCACCTCCGCGGGCTCGCGGTCGACCCGGACCGACGCTCCCGGAAGCATGGCCCCGAACATGTGGTTCAGAGAGACCAGGCCACCCCTCTGATGCACTTGCTCCACGGCCCAATGTGCGAAGCGATTGCGGACAGTGTTCCAATCCGCGTCGGTGACGATCGGGCCGTCGCCTTGCGCGCGCAGCAGTGCCTGCTCGTAGTCGATGACGAGCGGGGCGCCGCCGAACTGGTTCAGGTGATGGCCGATCCCGGAGATCTCGAGCCCCTCGAGCTGTACCAGGCCGGGCGTCCTCTGGTCGGCCGCCGCCACCATCTCGCCGTAGCGGGCGAAGGCGTCGCGGCCCGAGTGGGTCTGCTGGATCTCCAGGTCGTCGAAGCGGAAGCGGGCCGTCGCGCCCTGCCGAGACTGGACGCCGAGTGCAAGCTCGTTGAGGCTGTTGTCCGCCCCGTCGAGCTCCGGAAAGCCCGCTCGAACGTCGGCGCTGACGGGCAGCACCAGCTCGTTCCATCCCCCGTCTGTCAAGGCCAGCGGAACCACGAGAGTCGTGCCCTGCCGCTTCGGCTCCCCTCCCTCCAGCCCGAGGAGGTAACGCAGCCGAAGGCGCCTCAGCTCGCCGGCGATGGGGTGCTCCGAGAGGTGGATCTCGAGGACGGCTCCCGTATCCGAGACGAGGCTGTCCGGAGCAACGGAGAGAACGATCCGCACTCCGGTGGCCAGTGAGCGCCGGTAGAGGTTCCGCGTGACGCTGAGCTCGACGATGTGCTCTTCGAAATCCTCGGACTGGCTGGTCAGCTCCAGGGCCAGGCTCGCGCTGCGGTCCGCCCCCCCCGGCACGAATGCCTGTCGGCCGTTCGGGTGGGCGCGGCGATTCGTCCGCAGCGTCTTCTTCAGCCGGCCGTCGGCGGGCGATACCGCGCGCCACGTCTCGCCCTGGGCGGCGGGTTGCTCGGGGTGCTCGAAGTCGAAGTGGTCGATCCGGCGGTAGCCGGTGATGCGAAAGTCGTGGTCGCTCCACCAGATGACATCCGCCCCAACGGCTGCCGCCTCGTGCGCGTGTGAGCTGAAGCTCCCGATTCCCTCGCTCCACGATCCGTGGAGGTGGAGCTGCGCGGACCACGCCGGCTGCGGACGCCACGTGCAGTCCGGGCAGGAGGGCGTCGCATCTGCTGTGGAGGCGCGCTCGGCGTCCCTCGCGTCGCCACAGCCCACAGCGATCGCCAGCGCGATCAGCCCGAGGGCGAGATGACGACTCCAGGTTGTCGACACGACGACGGAATGCTAGCCGAACAGTGTTCCCCGCCCCTCGCACGCCGCCGCACCGCTCTCGACCAGCGCGTCGATCTCGGCCGGCGTGAAGTTGCACTCGGCCAGGACTTCACGCGTGTGGGCGCCGGGCACTGGAGCGGCGCTGCTCACACCGGTGGGAGTCTCGCTGAGTGTCACCGGGTGTCGCAGGACTTCGACCGTTCCGTCGCTCGCGTGTTCGACGCTGCGCGTCAGGTTGAGATGGACGACCTGCGGATCGGCGAACACCTCGTCCATCGCGTAGACGGGTCCGCAGGGGATGTCGACCGCGTTGAGGATTTCGGTCCACTCGGCCGACGTTCGGCACGCGAGCTTGCGTTCGAGCACCTGCTGGAGAGCCTCGCGATTGCGCGACCGCAGCGTGTCGTCGCAGAACCGTGGATCGTCGTCGATCTCTTCGGCATCGATGGCGGCGAGGAAGCGTTGCCACCCCATGACTGCGGCGACATTGATGTGCCCATCCCGTGTCGCCAGGGTTCCCATCGGAAAGATGGTGGGGTGATCGTTTCCCGCCTGTCCCGGCACCTCGCCGTCGATCAGCCAACGCGTCGCCTGGAAGTCCATGAAGTTCACCATCGATTCGAGCAGTGAGGTGTGGACCCACTGCCCGCGGCCCGTGCGCTCGCGTGCGAACAGGGCGGCCAGGACGCCCTGTGTGAGGAAGGTTCCCGAGGCGGTGTCCGAGATCGCGATGCCGGCGCGCCAGGGCCCCTGGCCGGGGGGGCCGGTGACGCTCATCAGTCCCCCCATCCCCTGGGCGACCAAGTCGAATCCCGGACGATCGCGGTAGGGCCCCTGTTGCCCGAAGCCCGAGATGCTCGCGTAGACGAGTCGCGGGTTGTGCTCGCGCAGGCTCTCGTAGTCGATGCGCAGCCGATGCTTGACGCCGGCACGATAGTTCTCGACCAGCACGTCGGCGTCGCGGGCCAGACGCAGAAAGGCCGCGTGCCCGCCCTCGCTCTTCAGGTCGAGGAGTACCGAGCGCTTGCCTCGATGCAGGTTGTGGTTGTCGGATCCCGCGAGGCCGCCGCGCAGCGGGTTCCCGACGTGGACCACGTCGGCTCCGAGGTCCGCCAGCTGGCGCGAGCAGGTGGGACCGGCACGCGCGACGGTGAGATCGACGACCCGAAGGCCCGCAAGCGGTCCCGAGCGGGTGTCTCGCTCGACTCGGGCTTGCTCTGCGCTCATCGGTCCACTCCTCCCGATCGGAACTCAGCTTCCCCGAAAGCGCGGCGCACGCTTCTCGAGGAAGGCCCGGACCCCCTCTGCGAAGTCCTCGCTCTCGAAGCAGGCGCGAACGGAGGCCTGGATGCCCGCGCTGTCGCGTTCTTCGGCTGGCTTGCGGAGCTCGCGACTGATCTGCTTGACACTGCGAACACTGAGCGGAGCATTGCGAGCGATGCGCAGCGCGGTATCGCGGACGAAACCCTCGAGCTCGTGCTTGGGGAGCACGCGGTTCACCAGCCCCATCCGGAGCGCTTCGTCCGCGTCGTACTGCCGTGCCGTGAAGAAGATCTCGGTCGCGTTCGCCAGTCCGACCAGGCGCGCCAGGTCCTCGATGCCGTCGGCGTCGTAGCCGACGCCGAGGCGCGCGGCGGGAATCGCGAAGCGGGCGTCGTCCGCGGCATAGCGAAGGTCCGCCGAGAGCGAGAGTGCGACGCCGCCCCCAATACAGTAGCCGTGGATCATGGCGACGACGGGCTTGGAGATCTGCGCGAGCTCGACGAAGACATTCCCGCCTCCCGCCTGGAGGTTGCGGGACGTCTCGCCGCCGGCGCTCCGCGGAAACTGTGAGATGTCGGCGCCCGAGACGAACGCCTCGTCGCCGGCGCCGCGCAGCACGAGGACTCGGACCTTCTCGTCGGCGTCGAAGCCGCGCGCCGCCTTGCCGAGCTCGCCCCACATGTTCTGCGACAGTGCGTTGCGGCGCTCGGGATGGTCTATGACGATCCAGCCGATCGGTTCTTCTCTCTCCGTGCGCACCTGGCCGGGCATTGCGGGAGCCTACGAAGCCCTGCCGACGCGCGCCGCCAGCATGTCGTCGACCAGCTGACCCTGGACTTCGGCCGCATCGGCCAACCCGCGGCGCAGGGAGCGGAGAGCGTCCTGTGCCCAGGATGCTCGGCCGTGCTCGTGGAGCAGAATGACCAGCTCGTCGAGCGCGCGGAGCAGCTGCCGGTAGCGCGCGAGCGGATCGGCAATTTCGTCGGTTTCGCACGCGTCGGGCAGCTCCAGGCCATGCGCTCGCGCAGCCTCGACGGCGCTGTGCCGGGTTGCCTCCAGGATTGCAGACTCTTCGTCGAGCGCCTGGAACAGCCTGGGCCAGATCACGCTGATTCGTCCCAACAGCACGATGATCTGGCGGCGCGCGCGCTGGCTGCGCTCGTCCACCGGAAGGTCCGGGTCGTCGGCCGCCAGGCTCTCCGCCGCCTGGCCGAGCAGTGCGCCGATCGACTCGTAGAACACGGGCGCGATCGCTCAGCGTCCGACCAGGCTGAAGCCGTTGTCGCGCCCGGTCGGCCCGACGAATTGACAGATGCGCTCGACCTTGTGTGCGATGTCGGGAGCGCACAGGGAGTCGGCCGCGTGGTAGCCGGGTGGCCCGCTGAACAGGCGCAGGCGCGCCAGATCCCCGTCGCGAAGGCGGTTCGCCAGTGTCCAGAGCAGCCGCTGCGGCTCCGCGAGACCCGTGCCGAAGATCACCGGACTGTCATCCGGAAGCGCCACAACCGCCGCTTCCGTCTTGCACAGCTTCGCCTGGTACGCCGAGGCGAAGCGCTCGCTCGAAGGCATCGGACGCTCCTTGAGCTGCGATTCTCCGAGGAGTATACGCGCGCCGGCTGCGTTGCTTGCGCGATATGAAGGCTCGCTACGGATTTGGAGCCCACTCTCGCGTTGCACGCCCGTATCATCCGCAGCTCGGGGAGGCGCGATGATCCTGGACATGTCCTCGGAGCTGCAGAAGCCGGAGGGCATGCCGGAGCCTCAGCTCTATGCAGAGGCCCTCGAGCAGGTCGTGCTCGCCGACGAGCTGGGCGACGGCTGCTGGTGGTCGGTCGAGCACCACGACACGGGCCACTTCAGCGACTGCTCGACGTCCGACTTGATGCTCACGCTGATCTCCCAACACAGCGAGCAGATCCACCTGGGGCACTCGGGCGTTCTGGCGCCCTTCGACATCCATCACCCGATGCAGATTGCTGAACGGGCGGCCTTCCTCGACAGCGTGAGCCGCGGCCGGCTGGAACTCGGCCTGGCGCGCTCGCTGCCGCGAGAGTGGGAGACCTTCGGCGGCGATCCCGACGAGACCCGTCAGCAGGCTGGTCACGACCTCGATCCGCTCGAGGTGTGCGAAGCCCTCGAGCCCTTCGACGCGGTCATCATCGGCGACGTCGACACGTGTCGGCGCAAGCTGGAGCGTTACGCCGAATGCGGTGTCGATCGGTTGATGTGCCTGATGCAGATGGGTCCCGTCCCGCACGAGACGGTGATGAAGAGCATCCGCACCGCGGGCAAGCATCTGGTTCCGCAGCTGGCGGCGTTCGAACGGTCCGAGGCCTGACGCGGCCGGAGGGGATGCACGGGTGAGCGGCGACACCAGACCCGGCGAAACGGGTGAGCCCTGGGATGGGCTTGCCGAGTTCCTGAGCCGCGAGGCGTTTCCCGGCTCCATCGATCTGCGCATCACCGATACGGCGCGGCCCACGGGTGGTGCCTCGTGGGAGACGTTCCTCGTCACCCTGGATCTGTCGCTGGCTGGGCGCAGGCAGACCCGGCGCGTCGCGATCAAGCGCGCCCCGGCGACGGGCCCGCTGGCGCCCTACCTGGTGAGCCGCGACGTGGCGATCTTCTCGACGCTGTCCGCCAGCGACGTCCCGGTCCCGGAGCTGCTCGCGTGGACCGAGGATCCGTCCGTGTTCGTGCGTCCGTTCAGCGTGACGGGCTTCGTCGAGGGCGAGTCCCACGACATCACCAAGGTCGAGCGCTGGCCGGTCTGGCAGCGTGAGCGCGAGGCGCTCGGGCTCGAGATGATCGACACGCTCGCAGCGTTGCAGCGCTTCCGCTGGCAGGGCACGGGCGTGGAGGAAATGCTGGGGCCGCGAGGCTCCGCCGATCAGCGCGCGGCACAGTTGGTGGACCGCTATCTCGATCCGCTGCTCGAGCAGGCCCGGTCGGCCGGCGTCGGCGTCCCGTTGTGGCGCGACATGGGCGAGTGGCTGAAGCGCAATGCGCCGTGCGATCGCGAAGAGGATCTGGTGATCGTCCACGGCGACTACCGCTTCGGCAACCTTCTCTGGCAGGACACCCGCATTGCCGCGGTGCTCGACTGGGAGCGCGCGACGCTCGGTCCGCCGATGCAGGACCTCGGCTTCATCTGCATGCCGCTCTCGCGCTGGAAGGAGCCGGAGATCATGGCCAAGACGATCCCCTTCGACGTGCTCGCGAAGCGCTACCAGGCCGCGACCGGTCGGACTGTCGACATCCGCGTGGTCCAATACTATGCCGTGCTCTGGCAGTTCATCGAAGGCGTCAACGGCTCGCGCGGCGCGCTCGCCTCTGGAGGCCGGGTGGGGTCGGGAGGGCTGCTGCAACCCAACCTGGTCGCCCGGCAGACACTGCGCCTGATGGAGAGCTACGAAGCGGGGCGTCCCGTCCTGTGAGACGCATCCTCGCTGGGCGCGGGACCGAGGTCGGCTCATCGTAGGATCTGGGTGATAAGCTGTATCCCGTCGTTCGATTTCACTGGCGACCCGCAGGAAGCCCACTCGGGAGGCAATGCATGACCGCTTTCGAGATTCGCCCCATTGCCGGTTCTCTGGGTGCCGAGCTGCACGGTCTCGACCTGCGCGAGCCGCTCGCTCCCGCGACGATCGACGAGATCGATCGCGCGCTCTGCGACCATCTGGTCATCTTCTTCCCGGAGCAAGAGCTCGACGCCGACCAGCACCTCGCGTTCAGCCGTGCACTGGGCGAGGTGTTCACCGAGCACCCGCCCTACCTCCCGACCCTCGAAGACCACCCCGAGGTGGTGGTGCTCTCCGGGCGGGCCGGCGGGCGTGCCGACCTCTGGCACACCGATATCACCATCAACCCACGGCCACCCAAGGGGTCGATCCTCTACATGAAGCAGGCGCCCGCGTTCGGCGGGGACACCATGTGGGCCAACCTCTACCTCGCCTACGACGCGCTGTCCGAGCCGATGAAGCGCTACCTGGGCGAGTTGACCGCCGTACACGACATCCGGGGCAGTGGTGGCGCCGTGCTGGTCGAGCGCTCGGATGAGACGGCTTCGCCATACAGCCCCCTCGAAGAGAAGCCGGGCCCTGGGGTCCTGACCAGTGCCGAGCACCCCGTCGTGCGGACACACCCGGTGACTGGCAAGCAGTGCCTGTTCGTGAACCCCACCTTCACCTCCCACATCCGGCACGTCTCGCGTGCCGAGAGCAATGCGATCCTCGGTTATCTCTACGCCCACATGGTGCAGCCCGAGTTCATCTGCCGGCGGCGCTGGAGTCAGGGCGACGTGGGGATATGGGACAACCGCTGCACGATGCACTATGCGATCGCCGACTACGGCGACGCGGACCGGGTGATCCACCGCACCACGCTGGTCGGCGACGTGCCTGCTTGATCGCTCAGCGCGGGGTCCAGCGAATCGGCAGTGCGCCCCACCCGTTGAAGAACTCCGAGCGCAGCCGGACGGCGCGCTCTTCGTCGACCTCGTAATCCGGGATCCGGGCGAGTAGCTCCTCGATCAGCACGCGTCCCTCCATCTGGGCGACGTTCGCGCCGAGGCAGCGGTGCGTCGCGTGGCCGAACGAGAGGATGCGCTCCGCCTTGCGGTGGATGTCGTAGCGGTCGGGGTCGGGGAACTCGCGTTCGTCGTGATTGGCGCAGTGCCACAGGAACATCAGCTTCTGTCCCGGCTCGATCGTCTGGCCGTGAACGGGGTAGGGCTCGAGCACCGTTCGGCCCAGCATGTTGGTCGGCATGTCGTAGCGCAGCGCCTCCCAGAAGGCGTCCTTCGAGAGCGCCGGGCTCGCGACGACCTCGGCGCGCTGGTCGGGGTGCTGCCACAGCCGGTAGGCGGCGCCGGCGAAGGCCTTCGGCAGGGTCTCGGTCCCGCCCACGACCAGCAGCTGCAGGGTCGACAGCACGTCCTCGCGCGGCAGCGGCCTGCCGTCGATCCGCGTGTCGAGGAGATCCGCCATCAGCGCGCTAGTGCCGCGCCGCGACGGCGCCTCGTCGATCCACTTGTCGAGGTAGTCGGACAGCGTGCTGGTGGCGTCCTGACCGGCCTGGGTCTGTCCGCGCTGGCCCGCTTCGCGCTGGAAGAAGAGGCCCACGTTGCCCGCGAGCATGTCGGCATCTTCGAGCGGGATGCCGATGATCGAGCAGGCGATGCGAACCGAGAGCCGCATTGCATAGTCGCGGATCGCGTCGCACTCCCCGCGTTCGTAGATCTCGTCCAGGAAGCCGCCCGCGAGCTCGCGCGCCAGCGGCTCCAGCCCGCGCGCGGCGCTCGGGAAGAAGTGCTTCATGATGCTAGTGCGCATCTGGCGGTGCTGCGGCATGTCGAGACTCGAGAGCGACTCGCCGAGGCGCTGATTGGCGGAAGTCTGGTCGAGCAACAGGTCGATGCTCGTGGTGCCCCGCGTGTTCGTGAAGCGACCCTCCTGGGCCTCGAGCGCGCGCCAGATGTCCTCGAAGCGCGACAGGAAGAAGCAGTCGAACTCCTCGACGTAGTGGAGGGGAGCCTCGTCGCGCAGCTGTCGGTAGACCGGAAACGGGTCGTCGATCACCCGCTCGCTGAAGGGGTGGTAGTCGATCATGAGCGCCCGGGAGCCGGCATTGCGCCTCAGCCGCCGAAGTCGACGGGCAGATTCTCCATGCGGCGCATGATCACCATGTCGCTCCAACGCACCAGGTCCTCGCGGAGGCGGGCGTTCGGCGGGAGGAATTCGAGTGCGCCCTCGATCATGCAGCGCAGCTCCTGCTTGGCCAGGTTCGCGCCCAGGCAGAAGTGGGGCCCGCGCCCAAACATGATGACATCACGCGTGTCGCGCTCGATGTCGAAGCGGTCCGGGTCGTGTTCGCGCAGTTTGGCGATGACGCCGGGGCTGTCGCTCCAGAACTCCGGCGACAGGACGGCAGAAGACGTGGTTGCGGTGACCATGCGGATCCCCCTGGGTGGCACCACACCTCGCAGGCTCGAGGCCGTGCGCGCGGACACCGCGTGCGGTCCAGTCTAGCCCCGCGCGCCGCGCAGGAACTCGGCGATTTTGGGAAAGGCAGTACGGTCCTGCATCAGGAAGAGATGGCCGCCGGCAAACAGCTCGAGCTCTGCGTTCGGAAGCTGTCGGGCCATGGCCTGCTGGTTGGCGGGCGGTGCGATGCCATCGTGGCGACCGCCGCAGAGGTAGACGGGTACCGCAAGGCTGGCGAGTCGGTCCCAGGTGTCGTGACCTGCGCGCGCTTCGAGCTGAAGGCGAAAGCCCTCTTCGCGGCCCGGCTCGTGCTCGCCGGTCGCCGCGCGTGCCCTGGCCAGCGCGAGCATCTCGTCGGCGGCGGTCGGATTGGCCTTGCGCCAGGCGGCGTCACAGCGGACGTCGGAGAGCTCGATCGAGCGTGCCAGCCGCTCTGCTTCCGGAAGCGCCTGCAGCTCGTGAAGGGGGTAGGATGGCTTGCCGGCACCGCCGCTCGACGTGCACGCCAGCACGAGCCGCTCGACGCGCTGTGGATGTCGGACCGCCAGCTCCTGGGCGACCATGCCGCCGAACGAGACGCCCATCACCAGGCAGCGGTCCCAGCCGACCACGTCGAGCAGGGCCGCGGCGTCCTCTCCGTAGTCGGCCATCGAGTACGGCCCGGCCGGCCGATCCGTGCGACCGAGGCCGCGCTGGTCGTAGGAGAGAACCTCGAACTCCCGGACGAGCGGTCCCTCGAACACGCCGGGCTTGTGGCGTAGATCGCCGCCGCTGCCGCCGATGAACAGCAGCCGAGGGCC